>CALAMK010000018.1:0-179741 GCA_937925735.1 uncultured Collinsella sp.
ACCGGAGTGAAGATGAAAACACCGGGCCGCCGCAGAGCACCCACAGACCGCAGGGACGGGAGCAGCTATACTACTCTCAGTAGTTAAGGGTCGCGGATCCGCCGCGTCACCGCTCTCAACAGGAGGTCTTTGTTTATGGCAGATCAAAAGCCGGTTGTCGGGATCATCATGGGCTCCAAGTCCGATCTGGGTGTTATGGAAGGCTGCACCGCCGAGCTCGAGGCGCTGGGTGTGCCCTATGAGCTCGTCATTGCGAGCGCACACCGCACGCCGGCGAAGGTCCACGAGTGGGCCTCGACTGCTGCCGATCGCGGTATCAAAGTAATTATCGCTGCCGCCGGCAAGGCCGCTCACCTGGGTGGTGTCGTGGCTGCCTTTACGCCGCTGCCGGTTATCGGCGTGCCTATGAAGACAAGTGACCTGGGCGGTATGGACTCGCTGCTGTCGATGGTGCAGATGCCTTCGGGCGTGCCCGTGGCCTGCGTTGCCATCAACGGCGCCAAGAACGCCGCCATCTATGCCACGCAGATTCTGGGTGCTTGCGACCCCGAGTACCGCAAGGTTATCGAGAAAATGAAGCAGGAGATGGCCGACGCCTAAGCGGCTTGCCATTCCGCTGCAATCATAGGGAGAGTCATGTCCGACTATCAGGGAAAACGTTTCTCGGCTTCTCAGATCCCCGATCCATCCAAGGCGGGATCGGCCCGCTCCATGCAGCAGGGTCGGGCATCCTCTCCTCAACAGGCTCGTGCGCCGCGCCCCGTAACGCCGACGTCCCATCGCCGTCAGGATACGCCGGCTGCGTATCGCCCCTCGTCATATGGCACGGCAAAGAAGCGGACCCGGACGACGAGGCAACCGAGCGGCGCTCCGTCCAGCTACACCGAGCCGCCGCGCAAGAAACGCCGCTCCATCATCCCCATTCTGCTCATCATCGTGGGCATCGGTCTGATTGTCGCCGCCGCCGCCATCTTTATCAATGCTCAGATTGGCTATAAGCAGGCGAGCGATTCATACCAGAAAATCGAGAAGCAATATGTAAGCGATAAGGACGCCAGCGGCGTGCCGATTATCGACTTCGATGCGCTTGCTCAGACAAACCCCGAGATTGTGGGTTGGATTTACGTGCCGGGAACCAACATCAACTATCCCATGGTGCAGACCAACAACAACTCCAAATACCTCAACACGCTGTTCGACGGTACGGCCAATGCGTCCGGGGCCATTTTCCTGGATAGCGATGACACCGCGCCGGGAATGGTTGACCAGCAGACCACGATCTACGGCCACCACATGAATGACGGGTCGATGTTCAACGTGATTTCGGACACCACCGACCAAGCGACATTCGATAGCATCGAGTACGTGTATTACATCACGCGCGATGCAACGTATAAGCTGCGACCGCTGGCGACCAAGGTCGTCGAGGATACGTATGCTAAGGCGCGCACGCCTAATTTTGAGGGTGACGACGGGCTCAAGAACTACCTGTCCGAGATGCTCGACGGTGCTTCGGCAGTGGCGAGTGATGCAGGCGATCGCGCTGCTTCGGCAACCAAGGTCGTGACGCTCGTGACCTGTCGCTCGCTGTCATTTAGCAATACGCGCGCCGTCATGGTGCTCACGCCGGTCGAGGAATAGATTGTTAAGAGTAGCTAAAAGAGCCCCGTCCCAAATGAGCTGCTCGATGACGGTAAAAGGAGGAAATGATGCTCGAGAATGGCAAAACGATGCCTTCGATTGATGCTTGGCTGCGCGAGGCCAAAGCCGATTCGTCGGCGCCTGCGTGCGGTATGTATCTGACGCATAACGGTGTGGTGCGTGCGACGCCCAAGGCCGAGGTGCGCGGAGTCGAGACCGATGGCGTGGCGCCGGGCCACAGGGTGGGAGGCATGGTCTTTGACTACGACGCCGAAAAGGTGCGGTCTGCTATTGAAGCCACGCGCGCGATGCCAGGCATCGGCTATGTGCGCGTGTGGCTAGCGAGCGGCGAGCTTTCCGTGGGCGACGATATCATGCTCGTGCTCATTGGCGGAGACATTCGTCCGCGCGTGGTCGATGCCCTGCAGTCGCTTGTCGGCACCATCAAGAATGAATGCGTGAACGAGGTGGAGCGCGAGGCATAGGGCTTTGCGATCGATTCGAGACCATCTGTAGCAAGAGCCCGCTGGCAGTTAGATTGAACTGCCAGCGGGCTTACTTGTCCGTTGGAACCGACCTGCAGCAGCACCAGCGCTATACGCGTGTGGCGTCCTTGGGGCTCATGGTCATGCTCTGGAAGCGATTTTCCATGTATTCATTATCGAAGTACTTGCCGTAGAACTGCGCAACGGGGATATCATTGACCGTGCCGTTGACGCGCTGGTACCAGTAGTCGAGCGATTGCAGCGTCATGACGCCGTCGACCAGCATGATGATGGTAAAGATGACGGTGGCTGAGTAACGACTCTTCCAGGGAATCATGTTAATGAGCTTGAGCAATCTTGGCAGCAGCAGCTTGATCCAGATGAGTCCGCCCAGGCCCCACAGGCAGGCGAAGCCCGTGCAGGTGCGCCCGCCCGTAAGCACGGCGAGTGGATCGGGCATGCCAAAGAGCTTCATATGCGAGTAGCTCCACGAGACCACACCGAACGAGGTCTGCATAAACCAGCCCACGAACACCTCAAAGCTTGCGCCAAGTAGGGCGCTCACCAAAAAGATAATGATGGGGTTCTTTTTGTAGAAGCGGTTGAGCACCATGGTCATGAGTACGGCGCCAAAGCCATAGATGGGGCTGAAGGGACCGAACAGCATGCCGGCGCGGTCCTGGTAGACGCCTGGGTCGTCGACCGTCATGTGCCAGATGTCCTCGGCAATCAGGCCGAGCACGCAGCAGACGAGGAATACCCAGAACAGGTTGAAGTAGTTGAGCTTGATGTAGCCTTCGCCGGTCTCATCGCGGCCGAGCATGCCCTCGGCGGCGGCGTCGCGGTCGAGCATCTCCTGCAGGCGGCGCTGCAGTTCGCGCTCCTGGCGAAGCGTGGGATCGACGGTGGCCGAAAGCGCGATGAGGATACCGAGCTGGATGGCGGGACGAAGCAAGAAGAGCCCGATACCCTGGAGCATCACGTCGACCAAAAGCTCGACGACGGTGGATGCAATAAGGATGTAGGACAGGCGGGCGGCGTTGCGGCGCTGGTTTTTGATAAGGTCCAGGCCAAAGATAATCAGGATGACGGCACTTGCCGCAGAGAGCATGATGCCGGCGACGATGAGTCCAACCGCGACGAGCGTGTTGTCGCCGAGCTTGGCGGCGGCGTTGCCGTTGATGAGTGCGGTGATGACCTGCCACATAAAGGCGGTGACCGACGGGAGCGTACCCACGCCGGACAGGATGCACAGGACGGCGTACACCTTAATGATGAGGGGGATCTTCTTGACCTCCGTGGCGCTGGGGACGCTGGGGTCGAGTTCGTTTCGATCCATACAGAACCTTTCTCGTTTTGTCCTAGGTTACAGGATACGCCGCCGACCTGCTAAAAGACAGGACGAACGTCCCAATTGCAGCAATGTAAGCCCTAACGGTGGGCGAGACGCGTCGCGACGGAAGCATACGAGACCGTTGGTCCCGCGGGCGGGTTTCCCAATAAAATGTTTGGCCGCAAAACGGATTATAAGCTCGGTGGGCTTTTAAAAAGCGCTGCTCATGCGCGGGAGTGCTTGTCTTACCGTGCGTATAATAGGGCGGGTAACGCCAAATAACGAGGCTCTGAGGGGATGCCATGTCTCAAGAAACCATCCGCGCGGCCGAGCGTGCCGCGGGACAGGTGAACGCCATGTCGACGTATGATCCGGACTCTGACCAGCTGCATGAGGAATGCGGCGTTTTTGGTGTCTGGGCGCCCGATCGCGACGTGGCTCGACTGACGTACTTTGGCCTGCGTGCACTGCAGCACCGTGGCCAAGAATCGGCGGGAATCGCTGTTGGTGACGGCGGTACGGTTATGGTCCGCAAGGATCTGGGCCTGCTCGACCGCGTGTTCTCCAATGCCGACTTGTCGACGCTCTCCGGTCAGCTGGCCGTGGGTCATGTGCGCTACGGCACCGCCGGCGCCAAGAGCTGGGAAGCCTCTCAGCCGCACCTCTCTACCATCAATAGCGTCATTATCGCGCTCGCGCACAACGGCACCCTCGTCAACACCGACGAGCTGCGCCGCCAGCTGATCGAGCTGGGCGTGCCGTTCCTCTCCAACTCGGATTCCGAGGTCGCGACCAAACTCATCGGCTACTTTACTCAGCGTACAGGCCATCTGCGCGAGGGCATTCGCAAGACCATGGAGCTCGTGCGCGGCGGCTACGCCATGACGCTCATCAATGAGCAGGCGCTCTACGCTTTCCGCGACCCGCATGGCATTCGCCCGCTGGTGTTGGGCAAGCTGGTGGACGAGGGCCTGGACCAGGCCGACGCCGCATCCGTTTCGCAGCTGCCGTCGCAGGACGGCGCCGCGACGGTCGACTCCGCCGTCCATGTCACGCGCGCCGGCGGCTGGGTCGTTGCTTCCGAGACGTGCGCACTCGATATCGTGGGTGCCGAGTATGTCCGTGATGTCCGCCCCGGCGAGATCTTGCGCATCAGCGCCGAGGGCCTGGTGTCCGAGCAGGGCGTGCCTGCAGCCGAAGAGTCCGCCAACTGCATCTTTGAGCAGGTCTACTTTGCCCGCCCCGACTCCATCATGAACGGCAAGAGCGTCTACGCCTGCCGTTACGACATGGGTCGTCAGCTGGCACACGAAGAGCCCGTCGAGGCCGATCTGGTCATCGGCGTGCCCGACTCCGGTCTGCCGCCCGCGGAGGGCTATTCGCACGAGAGCGGCATTCCCTTTGGCGAGGGCCTCATCAAGAATCGCTATGTGGGCCGTACGTTTATCGAGCCCACGCAGGAGCTGCGCGCCATGGGCGTGCGCATGAAGCTCAACCCGCTGCGCGACAACATCGAGGGCAAGCGCCTGGTCGTGATCGACGACTCCATCGTACGCGGCACCACCATGGTGCAGCTCGTCAAGATGCTGCGCAATGCCGGCGCCAAGGAGATTCACATCCGCATCAACTCGCCCGAGGTCATCTGGCCGTGCTTCTACGGTATCGATACCGACGTGCAGTCGCAGCTCATCAGCGCCAACAAGACGGTCGAGGAGATCTGCGAGTATATCGGCGCCGATTCGCTGGCCTTCCTTTCGGTTGAGGGCCTGCTGAAGGTCATGCCCAAGGGCGGCTACTGCGATGCGTGCTTTACCGGCCGTTATCCCGTGGCGATTCCCGAGAGCTTTGGCCGCGACAAGTTCATGGAGGGCTTTAAGCCCCGCAACCTGGATAAGCCGCTGCACTTTGACGACGACGCCGTGGTCGAGAAATACGATGACCGCAGCTGGGAAGAGAAGCACGGCGAGGCTTAAAACCTGCCATTTGGGGACAGGCTTATTTTGGTAGGTTTTACCTGCTGTTTTGTTGATTGAGCGGCGCGCGTTGCCAGAATGCGCGCCGAAATGAACGCAATTATGAGCACCGTTTGGCGCCCGGGCGGCGGACGGTAGTGGGAGAGGAAGGCTCAGATGAGCGACAGCAAGCATGTGACGTATGAGGATGCCGGCGTCGATACCGCCGAGGGCGGTCGCGCCGTCGACGCTATTAAGCAAATGGTTAAGGACACCAACCGCCCCGAGGTCATCGGCGGTATCGGTGGCTTTGGTGGCCTGTTCTCGGCCGCCGCACTTAAGGATATGAAAGACCCGATTCTGATCAGCGGTACCGACGGCGTGGGCACCAAACTCGTGCTCGCTCAGATTATGGACCGTCACGAGACGGTGGGCCAGGACCTGGTCGCCATGTGCGTCAACGACATTTTGGCTTCGGGTGCCGAGCCGCTGTTCTTCCTGGACTACGTTGCCATCGGCCACATTGAGGCCGAGCACATGGCAAAGATCATCAAGGGCGTGGCCGACGGCTGCAAGCTCGCGGGCTGCGCGCTCGTGGGTGGCGAGATGGCCGAGCACCCCGGTGTCATGGCTCCCGCCGATTACGACCTCGCCGGCTTTACCGTGGGCGTCGTCGACCGTCCCAAGATGCTCGACCCCGCGAACGTCCGCCCCGGCGACGTGATTCTGGGCCTGCCTTCCACCGGCGTGCACTCCAACGGCTACTCGCTCGTGCGCAAAGTCATTGGCGTTGACGGCATCAAGCCGGGCACGCCCGAGGCCGCCGCTAAGGCCGAGGAGCTGAGCCGCCCGCTCGAGGCCCTCGGCGGCGCATCGCTGGCCGACGCCCTGCTGGCCCCCACGCGCATCTACGTCAAGCCGATTCTTGAGCTGCTGCGCGGTGGCGCTCCGGTGCACGCCATCGCCCACATCACTGGCGGCGGCATCACCGAGAACCTCAACCGCGCGCTTGCCGACGACGTCGACGCCGTGGTCACTCGCAACGGCGCCGAGATGGGCTGGGATGTTCCTCCCGTCATCACCTACGTGTCGCGCCAGGCCGAGCTCGCGCCCAACGAGGCATGCAAGACCTTCAACATGGGAGTCGGCCTGTGCCTGATCGTCGCCCCCGAGGACGAGGCCGCGGTTACCGAGGCCCTGGTCGGGCTGGGCGAGAAGCCGTTCCGTGTGGGCGAGTGCGTCGAGGGTTCCGGTAAGGTCGTGTACTCCGATGAGCGCTAACGAGCAGATGGCTGCCGCCGAGGGTCTGGACTTTGTGCCCTATACCCGTCCGACCGGTACCGATACGGCTGAGCCGCTCAAGATCGGCGTGCTTATCAGCGGCTCCGGCACCAATCTGCAGGCGCTGATCGACCTGATCGCCGCGGATAAGCTCAATGCCTCAATTGAGCTTGTGGTGTCGAGCCGTCCTTCGGCCAAGGGTCTGCAGCGTGCCGAGCGTGCGGGTATCCAGACGCTTACGCTGTCCAAGGATGTCTATGCCGACCCCATTGCCGCCGACGAGATCATCGCGCACGAGCTGCTCGAGCGCGGCTGCGAATATGTGGTCATGGCCGGTTACATGCGCATGGTGCATACGCCGCTGCTGGCGGCGTTTCCCAACCGCGTGGTCAACTTACATCCGGCACTGCTGCCGAGCTTTACCGGCGCGCATGCGATCGACGATGCCTTTGCGCGCGGCGTCAAGGTGACCGGTGTGACCGTACATTTTGCCAACGAGATCTACGACAACGGCCCCATCATCGCCCAGCGCGCGCTGGCTGTCGAGGAAGGTTGGGATGTCGACACGCTCGAGGAGCACATCCACGCGATTGAGCATGTGCTGTATCCCGAGGTCGTGCAGATGCTCGCCGACGGTCGCGTTCACGTGCTGGAGAGCGGCAAGGTCGCAATTGATGCGCCTCGTGGCTAGTAGCGCACAGTACAATTTAGCCGAGTAGTCAGGGTGGTCATTGGCGCCAAGGCGCAAGTGGCCATCCTTTGTTTTAGGTAGTCACCTGCGACGTTCTTCAGTGACTAGTCGTTAAAGAACGTCGCAGGTGACAAGGTGAGAGAGGTGGGCCCATGGCGGATAACGAAGCATTGTTTACGCCTGAGCTGGTGTTTTTTGATTGGGAGTGCGTGTCGCCGGGCGAGGTGTTTGCGCGGCTCGAGGGTGAGCTTGCCCCGCGCGGCTACATTGCCGAGGGTTGGCTCAACGCCGTCCGCACGCGCGAGGACGCCTATCCCACGGGTCTCGCTATGCCGGCGGCAAACATCGCCATTCCGCATACCGATCCGGGATTTGTGGCCAAGCCCTATATCGCGGTGGTAAAGCCCGCCGCACCTGTGACGTTCAACGCGATGGCTGGCATGGGCGCCCCGGTGCCGGCGCAGATCGTCATCAACCTGGGCATTGCCGAGCCGGGCGGTCAGGTCGAGGCACTTCAGGCGCTCATGAATATCTTTATGGATGCCGACGCTGCAGCCGATGTACTCGGCCAAACCATGCCGCAGGGCATGGTCGACGCCATCCGTCGACACTTTTAAGGCCGGCACTGGGGACCGTCCCTAACCGCCGGCAGAAAAGGAACGTCCCTAACTGCCAACTGCCAGACCTGTCCCCTTTGCACCAAAATGGTGCAGATTAACCTGTCCCCCATGCACCAGGTGTGCCGCGGGGGCTGCGTTGTGACACAATGGCGTTTGTTCGATTCGTGATGCGAAAGGCCAAACATGGCAAACAAGAAAAAGAACCCCGAGGCCGCGCCGTCGCCCGAGCAACGGTCCCGCGCTGCCTCCAGCTCTCGTAAGAAGCAGCGCAAGACGTACGTGTCTAAGACCGTCAAGATCGTCCTGGTGGTTATCGGCGTGCTGGCAATGCTGCTTTCCGTCTCGGCCATGGCATGCTCCGGTCTCATGTCGCAGGCAGAGGATACCTCGAGCTACAAGCTTACCGGCGGTGTCGCCGCCACCATCAACGGTACCAACCTCACCGAGGACACCGTGACCAAGCAGATCATGAGCATGCGCACGTCCTACGGTTACACCAAGGACAAGGACTGGGCGCAGTATCTGGTCGACAACGACCTGACGCCCAAAAAGTACCGCAAGCAGCTCATCGATTCCTACACGCAGCAGATTCTGCTCCAGCAGGCGCAGAAGGAAAACGGCGTGACGGTGTCGGACGAGGAGGTCGAGAAGGCATGGAAGGACGCGTGCAAGAGCGCGGGCGGTGCCAAGGCCTTTAAGAAGACCCTTAAGACCTACGGCTATACCGAGGACACCTACAAGGACTCGCTCAAGGAGAACCTGGCACAGCAAAAGCTTAAGGACGCCGTGGCGCCCACCAGTAAACCCAAGGACAGTGAGATCGTCGATTACATCAACGAGAACCTGTCTAACTACAACGATGCCCGCCGCTCGTCGAACATCCTGATCAAGGTTGATTCCGACGCATCTGACGAGGACAAGGCCGCCGCCAAGGACAAGGCGCAGGAGTGCCTGGACAAAATCAACTCCGGCGAACTGAGCTTTGAGGACGCCGTGGAGCAGTACTCCGACGATACCGGCTCCAAGGAGAAGAAGGGCGATGTGGGCTGGGATAAGCTCACCACCTTCGTCGACAGCTACCAGGCGGCGCTCGAGGGACTCAACAAGGGCGATGTGAGCGACGTCGTCGAGTCGACCTATGGTTATCACATCATCAAGTGCACCGACTACTTCCATGTCGATAGCCAGGTCGATGACATTAAGCAGGTGCCCAAGGACATCAAGAAGTACATCTCCAACGTGGTGAAGACGCAGGCGGCAAGCACCGCGTACAGCGAGTGGCTGGAGCAGTACAAGAAGGACGCCGACATCACCGTTAACCCCATGCCCAAGGACGTACCCTATAACGTGAGTCTAAAGGGCGTCACCAAGAGCTCGACCGACGATTCGTCGACGACTGAGTAATCATGGGACGGTGCTCGCGCGAGTGCCGCCCACACTATTGAGGAGGATTTGCAGATGACCAACGAAGAGCTGCAGAAGGAAATGATTGCGGCCATGAAGGCCAAGGACAAGGTTCGCCTGTCTATCATTCGCCAGGTCAAGGCCGAGGTGAAGAATATCGAGGTTAACGAGCGCCGCGCCGTGACCGAGGAAGACGTCAACAGCATGATCAAGCGTCTGATTAAGCAGACGAGCGAGACGCTGGAGATGTCCATTAAGGCCGGTACCGACCAGGAGCGTACCGACAACCTGACCGAGCAGGTCAAGATCCTGGAGAGCCTGCTGCCCGCGCAGGTTTCGGGCGAGGAGCTCGAGGCTCTGATCGAGCAGGTCATTGCCGAGCTGGGCGCCACGTCCAAGAAGCAGATGGGCCAGGTCATGGGGGCACTCGGCAAGGCCACCGGTGGCAACTTCGACAAGCCGGCAGCAGCAAAGATCGTCGGCGCCAAACTTGCGTAATTTGTTACGCGGTTTTACCAAACCGCGTAACGGCTCGACGCTGCAAACCCGTACACGCGGCAATCAGACGTTCAATTTCAAGGGCGCGACCATAAGGTCTGCGCCCTTTCATTTCACGTCACCTTGCTCGCGTGTACGGGTTTTCGCTGACTTATGCTCAACAAGGGCGGTTGTATTATTTTCGGCGCTCATTGGGGACAGACTTAAATGAGTACCCAATGAGCGGGTACTCATTTAAGTCTGTCCCCAATGAGTGGGTGGAAGGTTGCGGGTTCTTTACGGGAATGTAGTGTGGGCTGCGGAAACGTGGTTCTTTCCGTACAATAGTTCAACTCGTGTAAACGCAGGGAAGGGACATTCATGGCAGACATGATCGAGATCAAGCATCTCAACAAGTACTTTGGCGACCTGCATGTGCTCAAAGATATCAATCTTACCGTCAAGCGCGGCGAGAAGCTCGTAATGATCGGGCCTTCCGGCTCGGGTAAGTCGACGCTCATCCGTTGCGTCGATTATCTGGAGGAGCCCACGTCGGGCGAGGTCGTCATCGACGGTACGCCGCTCACCAAAAAGAATCACCTGGAGATGGCTCGCAAGTATAGTTCCATGGTGTTTCAGCAGTTCAACCTGTATCCCAACATGACGGTGCTGGGCAACCTGACGCTCGCGCCCATCAAGCTGCAAAAGAAGAGCAAGGAGGAGGCGACCGAGATCGCCATCGCCGCGCTCAAGCGCGTCGGCATGGCGCATAAGGCTGGTGAGTATCCGCAGAATCTCTCGGGCGGTCAGCAGCAGCGCATCGCCATCGCCCGTGCCCTGTGCACCAAGCAACCCATCATCCTGTTTGACGAACCGACCTCGGCGCTCGACCCCGAGATGGTCCAGGAGGTTCTGGACGTTATGATTGAGCTCGCGCAGGAGGACATCACCATGATCTGCGTGACGCACGAGATGGGCTTTGCGCGCCAGGTGGCCGACCGCGTCATCTTTATGGAGGACGGCCGCATCCTGGAGGAGGGCACGCCCGAGCACTTCTTCGATAACCCCGAGAACCCGCGCTGCCGCGAGTTCCTGTCCAAGATTCTGCACTAGGCGCGGTGATGGACATGACGGATATGACGAGGGCGGCCGTGTCGCGCCGTCGCTTTTTGCAGCTGGCGGGCGCCGGCATGCTTGCGCTGACGGGGACCGCGCTTGCCGGTTGCGGCAACTCCACCAGCGGCGAGGGCTCCGACAAGGGGTCCAAGCTTGCGGCCATCAAGTCGCGTGGCCATCTGAATGCCGGCGTTAAGAAGGACGTTCCCGGCTACGGTTATTACGACACCGCCAAGGGCCGCTTTGAAGGCATGGAAGTCGATTTGTGCTATCAGATCGCCGCTGCCGTCTTTGGCGTGAGCTATAAGGAGGCCCGCGCTCAGGAGCTTGTCGAGTTTACCGACGTAACGCCCAAGACGCGCGGCCCGCTGATCGATAACGGCCAGCTCGATGTGGTCGCGGCGACCTACACCATCACCGACGAGCGCAAGAAGAGCTGGGATTTCTCGACGCCGTACCGCACCGACTACGTGGGACTCATGGTCAAGAAGCGTTCGGGCTTTACCTCGATTGAGGACCTGGACGGCAAGGTCATCGGCGTGAGCCAGGGTGCTACTACGCAGGGCCTGATCGAGCAGATGATCAAGGACAACGGCTTTAGCTGCAAGCCCGAGTTTAGGGCCTTTAGCGGCTACCCCATCATCAAGAGTTCGCTCGACGCCGGCAATATCGACGTCTTTGCCATGGACCGCTCCACGCTGGCCGGTTACATGAACGAGACCGTTGAGCTGCTGCAGCCCGAGGTCAAGTTTGGCGAGCAGGGCTACGGCGTGGCGACCAAGAAGGGCTGCGACCTTTCGGCCGTGGTCGATCAGGTGATATGCGATCGCCTGGCCGACGGCTGGCTCGACCAAGAGGTCAAGACCTGGGGTCTTGTATAGGCGGATCGTCCAAGGAAGGAATCAAATGCTCGAAGGATTATTTGACGCCGACCGTTGGTCGACGACATTTCAAAACATGGGGCCCTTCTGGGAGGGCTTTGGCGTGACGCTGCAGGTGGTCGTTGCCGGTCTGCTGCTGTCGCTGGTGCTGGGCACGCTGCTGGGCGTGTTCTCTACCACTCGCTCGCGCGTGCTGCGCGCCATAAGCCGCGTGTACGTTGAGTTTTACCAGAACACCCCGTTGCCCGTGCAGGTGCTCTTTATGTACATGGCCGGTCCGCAGTTTTTGCAGGCCATAACCGGTGCCGACCAGCCGGTGCGTATCGCGCCGTTCGTGCTGGGCTTCTTGGGTGTGGGCCTGTATCACGCGGCCTACATTTCGGAGGTCATCCGCACCGGTATCGAGGCGGTTCCGCGCGGTCAGATGGAGGCGGCCCAGAGCCAGGGCTTCACCCGTGCGCAGGCGTACTGGTACATCGTGCTGCCCCAGACATTCAAGATCATTCTGCCGCCGCTGTGTAACCAGGCGCTCAACTTGGTCAAGAACACGTCGGTGCTCGCGCTTGTGGCCGGCGGCGATCTTATGTACCGTTCCGACAACTTTGTGAGTCTGTACGGTTACCTGCAGGGATACATCGTCTGCTGCCTTATGTACTTCATCATCTGCTTTCCGCTCGCCATGCTGGTGCAGTGGCTCGAGCGCCGCTCCAAGGAGCGTCCGCGCGGCGTGAGCCTGGCCGAGCTGGGGCTCGACAACGTAGAGGAGGCCTAGCGCATGGAAATCTTCAACGCGACCAACCTGCTCTACATTTGGGGCGGCTTTGTTAAGACAATCGAGATCTCGGCGCTGTCGATTTTTTTCTCGCTCATCTTTGGCACGGTGCTGGCGCTCGTTAAAAGCTATGCGCCCCGCCCGTTCCGTATTTTGGTGAGCGCCTATATCGAGCTGTTCCGCTGCACGCCGAACCTGCTGTGGATCCTGTTTATCTACTTTACGGTGCAGGGTTTGGACATTGTGATTTCGACCATCGCCTTTACGCTGTTTACCAGTGCTGTTATGGCCGAGATTGTGCGCGGCGGCCTCAACTCGATTCCGCGCGGCCAGTTTGAGGCGGCGCAGAGCCAGGGCTTCGGCTTCTTTGCCACCATGCGCTACATCATTCTGCCGCAGACGTTTAAGACGATCATTCCGGCGCTGTTTAGCCAGTGCACGACCGTCATTAAGGACAGCTCGTATCTTTCGGGCATCAACGTGGCCGAGCTCATGTACACGGCAAACGTCGTGATGGCCCACGCAATCGACCTGTCGCAGGTGCTTATGCTCTACGGCCTGGTGTTTGCGATGTACTTTGTGCTCAACTTTGGTATCTCGTTGCTGGTTCGCGCATATCAGAGGCGAATGGTGGCAGCGTAGAATGTGACAAAGGGATTGTCCCTTTGTCACATAGAGAAAGGAATCGCGATGAGCGATCTGGAGAACAAGAAGAGTCCTGTGGTCATTACCATCGCGCGCGACTTTGGTGCCGAGGGCCACGAGATCGGACGCATCCTCGCCAACGAGTTGGGGATTCCGCTGTACGACAACGAGCTGCTGGTGCGCGCGTCTCTGCGCGCGGGCGAGTCGCTCGATAAGATGGCTGCCTACGACGAGCGCCTGGCCGTGGAGAATATGGCGTTTCTGCCCGACCGCTACGATGCACGTTCGTACTCGGATAAGTTGTTCCAAAAGATGAGCCAGGTGATTTTGGATCTGGGCGAGACCGAGAGCTGCATTATCGAAGGCCGTCTGTCCGATTATCTGCTTCGCAACAACCCCAACCACATTGCCGTGTTGGTGACCGCACCCTTTGAGGACCGCGTCGAGATCGTGCGCAAGAAGCGCGGCCTTAACAAAAAGAAGGGCGCCAAGCTGGTCAAGCAGCAACAGAAGGCGCGCGAGGCGTTCTATAAGCGCTACAGCGCCGGAAAGTGGAAGATGACGAGTGGCAAGGACATCGTCGTCAACCGCGCCAAGTTGGGACGCGAGGGCTGTAAAGACGTTATCGCCGCCGCCTACCGCTACAAAGTGGCGCAACTCGAGGCTTAACCGACCAAAAACCACCACAAAGGGGACAGGCACCTTTGTGGTGGTTTTTGTTCAGGCGGAGGGGAAGGCCTTGGTGAGACCGGCGCGCGTCTGCGTGTCGGTCTTTTGGTAGATAGAACTCAGGTGGCGCTGCACCATGCGCATCGAGATACCGAGCTCCTCGGCGACCTGCTTGAGCGGGCGTTCATCCTGGGTCACGGCTATGAGCACGTCGACTTCGCGCGGGGTGAGAGCGTGGTTGGCGATGAAGGCCTGGCGTTGCTCCTCGATGGTGGGGGCGGCGAGTGCTTCTTCTGCCAGCTGCTCGCGCTCGCGCTCCTGCTCGGTTTGGGGCAGGCGGAACAGGCCCGCGGCTACAAACGCCACACTCGCCGCCACAAGCAGCATGAGCGCACCGATCATGATGAGGGCAACGTTGCTCGAGGTCACGAGGGCAAGCGAGATGCCCGATGTAGTGAATGCACATACATTGTTGGCGGCGCGCCCCATGCCGGCCCAGAGGGCGGGTGCATGCATGCGCGGTGCCAGCTGTGTAAAGGTGGCGGTAAAGAACGTGACAAAAAAGCCCGAGCTCAGGTAAAAGACGACAAGGCCTAGGTTGGGATCGGCGCCGGCCTCCACGGCCAAGATCGAGATGGTGGAAAGTGCCGTGACGCCGAGCATGATGAGACCCATGTAGCGACGTTCGGCAAGATCAAAGATAAGACCGGCGGCAAGGCCGCTTGCCGCCAAAAAGAGGCGCGGCCAAGTCTGCACGGCAATGGTGCCGTGGGCGTTGGAGAGCGTGACCACGTTGTCGAGGGTCGAGAACAAGCAGGCAAGAATCATGACGAGCGCGATGCTCCAACATGCCTGCTTGGCGAGGGCGCGTGAGGGCTCGGCAAAGGGGTTGACGGTGGGATTGGGACTCTCGGCAGCCTTTAGGGGAACGACGCTGAGGGCGGATATGGCGATAGTCGCTGCGCCAAGGACGATGAGCTCTGCGATACCGCCGCAATTGAGCAGGTTGACGGCGAACTGCATCAGGATGCCCGCGGCATAGGCTGCTCCCGCACCGGTGGCGAGCTTGGGATCGTCTTGGAATGCCGTCGCGAAGGCGTGGTGAGCGGCGGCACCCAGCAGGCCGAGTCCAAGGAATGCCACGCAGCCCAGAATTTCGAGGACAAGCGGGGCCGTAGGGAACTGAATTTGGGTCAGGCCCACGATGACGATAGGGACGGCGGCGGCGTTGACGGCTGCCAGTGAGTGGCCTTTGCGCCGTGCGAGCCCGAGCAGCGGCGCGTACCCGATAAAGCCGAGCACGCTCGCACCCAGAATAAAGCCCTGTGCGATTACAACGCGTTCGGCACCGGCGAGCAGCCCGACGTTGACGTCGAAACGAAACTCGGCGGCAAGGAAGGCGAAGGTGAAGAGCGCGAGTGCCAGAAGCGCGTTGATTTTAGGCCTGCTCAGGTTCAAGGACGGTCCTTTGGGTGGACGAATAATCGTGTCCTCGATTGTAGCGTTCCCGGGACGAGTGTGGCGATGGCGAAATCATATTGAATTAAACCGCAGGTAGAGGCCTAGGTTCACATCTACGAACCTAGGCATATGGAGTCATTTGGCACATCTTGGTGGTACAGGACCACCACAAAGGGGACAGGCACCTTTGTGGTGGTATATCCCTACGACCAAGGAGGCCGTTATGAACGCAAGTCACTTTGACAAGCAAGCTCAACGTGAGTCCACCTGCTCGCTGGTTCACGGTACCTGGCGTTGTGTGGGTGCCAAAATAGCTTGCGCCGGCGCGTGTGCGCTTATGGTCGGTCAGTTGCTGCTGCCGAGCGTGGCGCTGGCGACGGAATGCGCCGATCCCGCCGTTGGGACGGATGAGGTTGCCGCGGCTCCGGTGACGCCGACGGTTGCGGAGGATACGGCTGCAACGACCGCACCAGCTGCTTCGACCGCGCCTGCAACCGATGCTGCTCCGGCGGCGCAAGCCACCGTTGAGCCTCAGCAGACAATCCCAGCCGATGCCGCCAATGAGTCTAGCGGTGCTGCGCTCGCTGGGCAAAACGCTTCTGGCGACGACAACGCCGCCATGCCGGCGAGCAACGCCATCATGCCCTGCGGTGTGACCGATGTTGTTGGCGGCAGCGACGTTAGGGTCAATACGACCGTGGTTCCCCGCTACACGGACTGCGCGCTTCCGAGCAATGTCACACTCGAAAAGGGCCAGTCGTATACCTATGATTTTCCCGATGTTGAGGGCGGCATTCCAGAAACGCTTGCGAGCGAAGTTGTCGAGGTTAAGTACTACAGGGCCGATGCCGCTTCGGGCACTCTGGTCGAAGTTCAGGATGCGTCCATGTCCGACGTGACGGCTCGCTTCGAACCCGTTGGCAATCACATGAGGCTGACGCTGACCTTTACGGGTGGCGCGGCAGGCGGCTCGTATCGACTCACGCGCAATGAGGCTCTCTATATTGGCACGGCACTGGAGTATACCGGAACTGACTATGAAGGCAGCTCGACTATCCTCAACGAAACCAGGTACGATTATTACCTCCGCTACGTCATCAATAGCGAAATTACGCTCGTTGCGTCAGAAAACGAAGCCCTCGAGAATTTGAACGTCAACGATGTGAAAACCGACTATGCGCCCGGCGAGGCGCCGCGTGCGACCGCGACGATTCCTGCCGCCGATGCCGACAAGTATGAGATCGCCTATGAGTGCTGGGAAGAGATGGATGGCAGCGACCCTGCGGAGCTTACGCCCGTTGCCTTCTGGTATTCCGACCCCGCTAAGTATCCGACGGGCGCGAGGAGGATCGAGCGCTTCGAAGAGGGCAAGTTCTACATGTATTCCGTTGAGCTGAGGCTCAAGGGCGACAATACCGTGGCTGATGACTGCAATATGAACGTCAACGGTCATTGGGTACACCACATTAAGACCGTCAACGGCGTCTTTGCGCCCAATGCTGACAATATGCTGTGTGAGCAACCAATCGACGAATGGCGTGCCATCGACGTTATTGAGATCAACGGCGCCACGACCACCTTCAAGGCGGGCGACAGGCCGGTCTTTACGGCGGGTACTCCGGTGGATTCGAGCTCTGTCCTTCAGTGTGAGTTCTGGACGGGGAGCGACGGCAGTGAGGTGAATTCCATCGAGTTTTGGGACCAGCACATCACCAACCATATTGACGCGTTTAAGTCCGGTGTGACCTATCGTTACGGCCTGTACTTTAAGCCGGCGCGTGGCTTCTACTTTACGCCCAATACCAAGCTGAAGATCAATGGGGTTGAGTGTGGCTATCAGGTGGGCGAGGCAAGTGAGGTTGATCCCGAGAGCGGTTGGATTTACACCCTGTGGCTGAACACCAATCTGACGTTTACGCCTGAGACTACGCCTACTCCCGATCCGCAGCCCACGCCGGATCCCAACCCAACGCCGCAGCCTGAGACTAAGCCCGAGGCCAAACCCGCGACCAAGCCGACCGCGACCAAGACGGTTGAGAAAGCCACGCCGGCCAAGAAGTCCGATACCGCTCTAGTCGCCACAGGCGACACCACCGCGATGACGGCCACCGCCCTAGGCATCGCCGGCGCAACCGTTGCCGCGGCCGGCATCGCCGCAACCAAGCGCCGCAAGCATTAGAGCTGGGTGGCGGCTCTCGTTCTCGGCTTCAGTAAAATCTCAATCTGTAACACCAAGCCAGATATTTGGGCTCCAGGTGTTACAGATTGAGATGAACCGAATGGCCGCCAATCTAATGTCTCGATCTGTAACACCAGGCGGGGAATTTGACTTCTAACTGTTACAGATTGAGACAAACTGGCCGGCCGAGTCCAGAACCACCGCAAAGGCGCCTGTCCCCTTTGCGGTGGTTTGCGCAGGTAGAACGGTAGGTTCGTATATATGAACCTACCGTTCGCTTTGTTTTTGAACAACGATTACGCTGGATGACTTTTGGTTTGCAGGAAAGGAACGACCATGAGGTGGACTACTGCTCGAGCGCTTTGCCGACGGCTGACGGTTGCCACGGTGACCCTCGCGATGGTGACGGGTTCGTTTCCCGCGGGCGCGTTTGCTGAGGCCCTCAACACCGACGGCACTTTTGTGCAGACGGATAACGGCCAAGCAGCCGACGCCGCTCCCGCCGATTCGGCTGACGCCCAAACGTCAGACTCTGCTTCCGCCGACCCCGCGCCCGATGCCGGCGCCGCCGACCCCACAGTGCTCGATAGCGGTGATACCCCTACGCCCCCGCCCTCCGAGATTGCATCGGCGGCGGGCCTAACGGGCGCCGGGCAGACCGAGAGCACACCTGCGGGTACGCTCGCCACTGATCTTGTCGAGGGCAAGGAGCTCGCCGAGCAGCAAAAGCAAGAGGAGGCTTCCGGCACCGAGGCGACCTGGAACGAGGAACTTGAACTCTGGGCAACCTCGAAGGGCGCCACGGGCGTAAAGGACGAATACGATGATGGCTACGTGGCCGGCGAGCAGACCCCCGCGCAGTACTACTTCTCGATTGATAGCCTCACCAACGAAATTTCTATCGAGTATGGCGACGCGGGCATTACCACGTTGGAGGTGCCCTCGACCATCGACGGCAAGCATGTCGTAAGCCTTAGGGGCATGGGAAACGCCGCTCTCACATCGGTCATCTTCGCCCCCGATTCGCACGTCCGCACCGTTGGCGGCCTGGGAGGCAGCAGCATCAAGGAAATCGCACTGCCCGATTCGGTTGAGGAGTTGGGCTGGAATGCGTTTACCGGAAGCAAGACGCTCCAGACGGTGACCTGGCCCAACAACGCGGCCTTTACCACGATTCCCGAGCAGGCCTTTGAGGGCTGCGAACAACTTGACGACAATGTGGTGGCAACGCTGCCACCTTCGGTTAAGACTATCGACTATCGTGCCTTCGCCAATTGCGGCGTGCCGCAGTTCTATGTCTCGGATACAACGGTACTCACCTTTACGCAGATCAATGTGCCGGGCACGGTGGAGCGGATCGGGCACTATGCCTTTGATGGGTGCTCGCATGTGTCGTCGGTGACGATCGGCGATGGTGTCAAATCTATCGGGGCGCTCGCGTTCGCCTCTCTTGATCCTGCGATTGCCGGCAAAGAGATTGTGCTACCCAAAAGCGTGGAAATGATAGAGTGGGGAGCTTTTGAGAACACGAGATACGGAAACGAGACGAACCATAATGCCGTTGCCCTGCGCGTGATGAACCCCGATCTTCAGTTTGGTGAGGCGGGCTATCCGGGCGACTATAATGAGCGCGTGACAATCGATGGCGTAACGTATGCGATTCCCTTTAGTGAAGGCCAGACCATCTATGCCTATGCGACCGATTCGGCTGGCAACCCCTCGATGGTCAAAAAGCTTGCCGATGCCGTGGCCGATCGCAAGGACTCCGTCGATTCCTCGAAGCCTGCCTACACGTTTGAGTGGATGGGCGAGGCGGCCCAGGTGACGGGCAAACTTCCCCAGAGCGCGACGGCTACACTCGTGCAGGCGGGGCAGTCCACGCCGCTGGCGGTTGGCGATGACGGCAGCTTTACAGCGGACGCTCTCTCCAAGACGGCAGCAACGCTGCGCATTTCGCTCAGCGGTTACTATGACATGGTGCTCGCTCGCCCGGGCGACCAGATGACGGGCACATGGAATATCGGAGAGATTAAGGCGGAGGACTTTACCAAGATTCCGGCCTCGCGCGCGATTGAGCTCAACGTGGGCTATCTTGAACCGATTGTGGGCCAGGATAAGACCGAACGCATTGAGCTCGATAGTCTCGATAACATCGATCTGACGGTGAAGAGCGGCGGCAAGACGCTTAAGCCTGCCAAGGGCGACAAGGAAAACGACTACCGTGTCCAGGGTACAGCGCTCGTGGTGTCGCAGGCCATTGCCGACGCGGACCAGGATCTGGAGATAACGCTCGAGCCCAAAGACGGCCTCAAGCTGGGTGGGGCGACGGCGACGGTGAAGCCTTCGGCCGGCAAGGTCGATATCGACTTGAAGCCCTGGGGCACGGCAACGGTCACGACCAAGGGCGACTACCAGGGCGCCAACCGCGTGCTGGTGTTCCGTACGTCCGACGGCAAGCTGGTCACCGACGGCGTCACCTATCTGATGGGTTACGAAGACGATGGCACCACGCCTATCATGAAGGCCGAGACGCCGCGCCTTAAGGCCGGTTCGTACACCATCGTCGCCTTTAACAAGACGAGCTACGACATCCAAGCAACGAGCTATTCCACGTTTAGCCGCCTAGGGCTGACCGTGGGTAAGCATATCGCGCAAAAGCAGGTGAAGATCGAGGACGGCAAACAGCTCGACGTGACGCTCGACGTTCCCGCGTTTGACGTGGAGACGTATCGTGCCGAGCGCGGGCTGACGGCGGGCTCGGTTATCGCTGATTCGTCCGCGGTCGTTGGCGTGGAGACCGAGCTGCGCATTCATTACGAGCTCAAGGACAGCCAGGCTGCCAAGATTGAGATTCCGCTGGCCAAGGATGCCGTCGAGGATGTGTCCGCAGGCGCTCGCGAAGCCGGCGCCAGCTCCGATGCCATGTGGGCTGGCACAACTTGGGAGGGCGATAACCTCGTTCTCGATATGAGGAAGGGCATGGGCGCCGATGTGTTTGTACGCTTTAAGCCTAAGGCCGCGGGCATCTATGCCGTCTCGCCGCTTATTACGCTGGGCGAGGTGACATTGCCGCTGGGAAGCACCACACTCGAGGTTAGCGGATCGCGCATCGAGGTCGACAGCACCGACGTTCACAGCCTACTGGGCAATGTGGCCTACGTATACGCAGCGCCCGGAAAAAGCGTGCAGCTCACCGTGGGGACGGGCTCGTCGGCTGCAAAGTACACCGGCAAGACCAATAAACTCGGCCGTGCCAAGATTGAATACGACCTGCCGCAGGATACGCTTGCCGCCGAGCGTGTGACGCTCGAAGCGCGCGTGGGCTCGACCGATGTTGCCGCCGCTGCTGCCGAGGTAACGGCTCGCAATTATGTGCGCTATGTTCCGGGTGCTTCGGTCTGGAACTTTGATGTGACGTATCGTGGCGGTACGCAAAACTTGGTCAAGGACGGCAAGGACACCGGCAAGAGCCTGTGGACCTTCCATCATCTGCCACAAAAGAAGAATGCCTACTGGACCTTTGATATCACGCTCGAGGTGGGAAACGAAGAGGCCGCCGACACGCTCGACCTGTACGTGGACTGCGTGGACGGCAAGACCGTGACGATTCCGCTGAGCCAAAAGTCGCGCGAGGGCACCCGCGTGCGCTACGCGGCCGAGTATGTGGACGAGGGCTATCTCAAACTGCTCGATGAGTTCAACAAGGCAAACGACTCGACCTATGTGAACTGCGGCAACTTCGAGCAAATCTTTATGCCGCAGACCTACCGCATCTCCAATGCCCAGCTTATGACCATGCTGAGTTTTGACGCCAAAGCTTCGGCCAAAAAGCATTCCGCCGCGGCCGAGGAGCGCCAGAAGGAGTTCTCGAATGCCGTGCAGCAGTGGCACGAGTATATGATGGATAACTCGTTTAATGATGTCGACGAGGCCTTTAACGACGCGATTGACCAGATGGTCGCCGATGCGTTTGCCGAGGAGGACAAGGACGGTAAAGAGGACGAAGCCCAAGGCGGAGCTGCCCGTAAGGCTCGTCGCGCCCCTGCCGCCAGCGACGGCGAGGGTGATGATGCTGGCAACGACGAGGCCGCGCAGTTTGCGGCTGAGCTCAAGGCCGCGGTCGGCGGGTCGGCGGCGCTGCTAACCCAGCAGGGCGACAGCTATGGCGTCAATGTGGACAAGATGATCTTTGAGGATGCTTACGGCACCAGCGAGGATTGGTATCAGGAACTCGCGGCGGCCCAGGGCGCGAACGCTGCGGATGCGGCCGCCATCAAGGAGCTCGTCGACCATGCATCGCGAGCGGAGTTTATTGCCCAGCAGGCCGAGGATCTGGTGGGCCAGTCGATGGGTATCGGCCAGCTCAACCAATATGGAAGCTGGAATGACGCAACCGCTGCGGCGCTCAACAAGTGTGCGGGCATTAAGGCCAGCGAGTACAACGGCCAGTCGACGAGCGGGTTTAACGATTTGGGCCAGGCGCTCGGCAGCTCACTGAGCTACAAGGCGGCTGACGATGATACCGTCAAGGGCTTTAAGGTCGCCGCGCCCGATGGCGAGCAGACGGCCTATATCGAGTCGGAATTTATCGAGAACTCCAATAACAACAAGAACCAGGCGCTTCTGTTTAACTCGATCGCCATGCAGTGCGACATTCTGGACGACCTGTACGACAACTGGAATGTGGTCCATAGCCTCAACAACTCCAAGGTGCGCGGATGGCTCATGGCCTGGAAGCGCAACGGCGACGTGAGCGCCCATATGAAGCTCATCCGCACGATCCGTTCGCTCAAGAGCTATAAGATCGAGTGCGAGATGTTCGGACAGGTCTTTAAGACCGATGCGTGGAAGGCGGCCGGCCAGGCGTTTCCCGCGGCGACCCAGGGCATCGGCATCTTTACCGGCATTTACGGCGTGAACGATGCCAGCAAGAACTGGGAGAACGTGAACGTCCGTATGCAGAAGGTGAAGGGCGAGCGCGAGGGCTATGAGCTTCAGCATACGCGCTTGCTTGCCAAGCCCGGAAAGACCGAGGACGACTGGAAGTGCATTTACGCGCTGCGCGACGCCATGGAGAAGGCGCGTGCGTTTGAGGATCTGCTGTATCGCCAGCTCTGCCACGACAGCACCGATGTGGCAGTGGGCTCCATTATGACAATCGCCGGCGTGCTGACGGCCGGTTCGGCGGGTACCGTGGTGGGCGCTGCCTATGACGCGGCTTCGACCAGCGTAGGTTCGGAGCGCGCGATTAAGCTGACCAATGCCGAATGCGCCTATGATGTTGCCTGCGAGCAGGTGGAGCGCGCGTGCCAGAATCGTATTACGGTCAACTGGGGCGAGCTGACCGATGCCGAGGTCTACAAGGCCAACAAGGACGGCTTGATCTCGGACGAGAAGATGCAGTCGATCTTCGAGGCGCGTTACCGCAATGTGGCTGCCAAGGCTGCACCCGACCCTGCGGGCGTGGTGTACGAGGGCCTGCTGTCCAATACGGTTGAAGGCGCGACGGTTGAGCTGTGGAGCGCCGACAATGCGGCCGGTACCAATGCGGTGCGTTGGGATGCCGAGGAGTATGAGCAGGACAATCCGCTTGCAACGGGTGCGGACGGCGCGTACAACTGGAATACGCCGACCGGCTGGTATCAGGTGCGCGTGACCAAGGACGGGTATGAGGAGGCGCGTTCGGCTTGGCTGCGCGTGCCGCCGATTCAGACTGAGGTGAACATTGGCTTGGTGTCGACGGCGGCGCCCGAGGTGGCCTCGGCCCATGCCTATACCGATTGCATCGAGGTTGAGTTTGCGCAGTATATGGATGCGAGCGACGATGCCCTGGTCGCATTGCGCGCGCAGGGCTTGGGCGACGTGACGTATACGTGGCTCGACAAACAGGACGATCCCAATGGCAAGCCGCTATCGCGCGTGCTGCGTATTCGCTATGCCGATGCGCGTGAGGCGGGCTCGACGGTGGCGTTTGAGCTCGACGGTGCTCGCAACTACGCCGGCACGGCCATGGCGCGCTGGGCAAGTGGCGAGCTTGTCGTGGGCGTTCGTGCCGACAAGCTCAAACTCAACGTGGAGCAGGCCGTGACCATGCTTGATGGCAGTGACTTTGAGCTGGTGGCGCACGTGACCGATAAGGCGGGCAAGCCGTTTGCGGGCGCCAAGGTTAGTGTTGGGCTGGAGTCCTCGGCTATCTGCTCTGTCGATGCCACCCAGGCCGTGACGGGCGAGGACGGTGCGGCGACGTTTGTGCTGCATGGTGCTCTGCCCGGTTTGACGACGTTGACGGCGGCGGTGGGCGGCACGGCGCTGTCCAAGCAGGTCGACGTTCGCGTGTCTGCCGAGGCAGTGCGACCGGCGCGACCGGTGGCGACGATTGGTGCGACGACGTTTGGTGCATGGTCGCCCAAGGAGAACTACATTACGGTGCCCAAGGGCACGAAGCTGGAGCTTTCTGCCGAGGATGGCGCGACGATTTGGTACACCACCAACGACACCTGCCGTGACGAAGGCCGTGTAAAGTACACCGAGCCCATTGCGCTCGATAGCAACATGTATGTGCGCATTGCGGCACAGCGCCCTGGCATGTCGTACAGCGAGTATTCCGAGCGTCTGAACATTACGATTACGGTGACCGATGAGGCGGTGCCTGAGCCGACGCCCGATCCCGGTCTGAAGCCAGAGCCCGAGCCGACGCCTGGCGACGGCGAGCAGGGCGGCGGTGCGGATGGCTCTGGCGGCACCGGGGTACCTGCGGGCGGTTCGACTTCGACGACGACCACGGTGACGACGAACAAGTCCAAGGGTAAGGGCGAGAACGGCAAGAAGTCCGGCGGCACGGAGCTCGCCAGCACGGGTGACTCCACCGCGATGACGGTCGCCGCCTTGGGCATCGCCGGCGCAACCGTTGCCGCGGCCGGCATCGCCGCGACCAAGCGTCGCAAGCGTTAGGGGTGGGTAGCGGCTCTCGTTCTCGGCCTCAGCAAAATCTCAATCTGTAACACCAAACTGCCCGAAACGGCTCCAGGTGTTACAGATTGAGACGAACTGTTCGGCCGCCAACCTAACGTCTCGATCTGTAACATCTAGCGAGGAATTTGGCCTCTAACTGTTACAGATTGAGATGAACAGGCGGATGTTCGCACAATATCTTGATCTGTAGCAACTACGAGGCTCAACAGGGTCTATTTGTTACAGATTGAGACAAAACGACCGACCAAGCCTCAAACCACCACAAAGGTGCCTGTCCCCATCGTGGTGGTCGGGCGGCTGGCATAGAAAAAAGTCCCCGCCGGGCGTGTGCTCGACGGGGACTCTGCCGTTTGGTGGCTAGCGCTGTAGGTGATTACTCGCCCAGCAGGCTCTTGGTGATCGAAGCGGCGGCCTTCTTGCCGGCGCCCATCGCCAGAATGACCGTAGCGGCACCGGTGACGATGTCGCCGCCGGCCCAGATACGGGGATCGGTGGTCTGGCCGGTCTCCTCGTCGGCAACGATGTAGCCCCACTTGTTGAGCTCCATCTTGCCGCCGATCTTCTTTGCGAAGGGGTTGGCGTTGGTGCCGATAGCCGAGATTGCGACGTCGCAGGGGATCTCCTCGATGGCGCCCTCGATGGGCACCGGGCGACGACGGCCGGACTCGTCGGGCTCGCCGAGCTCCATCTTCTGGACCTTGACGGCGCACACGGAGCCGTCCTCGCCAGCGACAAACTCGAGCGGGGAGACGAGCGGCAGAACCTCGACGCCCTCGGCCTTGGCATGGTGCAGCTCAGCGCGACGGCAGGGCATCTCGTCCTCGGTGCGACGGTAGGCAATGATGGCGTGCTCGGCGCCCAGGCGCTTGGCGGTACGGACGGCGTCCATAGCCACGTTGCCGCCACCAAAGACAACGACGTTCTTGCCGTGCTTGGTGGGGGTGTCGTACTCGGGGAACTTGTTAGCCTTCATCAGGTTCACGCGGGTGAGGTACTCGTTCGCGAAGAAGACGTTGGGCAGGTTCTCGCCGGGGACGTTGAGGAACTTGGGCAGGCCGGCGCCGGTCGCCACATAGATGGCGTCGAAGCCCTGCTCGAACAGCTCCTCGGCCGTGGCCATATTGCCCACGACGGAGTTGTACTCAAACTTGACGCCCATGTCCTCCAGGCCGTCAATCTCGCGCTTGACGACCGCCTTGGGCAGACGGAACTCGGGGATGCCGTAGACCAGCACGCCGCCGCCGGTAAAGAAGGCCTCAAAGACGGTGACGTCAAAACCGTTACGGGCGAGCTCGCCGGCGCAGGTGATGCCGGACGGGCCGGAGCCGACGACGGCGACCTTCTTGCCGTTCTTGGGAGCCATCTTGGGCGTGGAGGCGAGCTCGGGGCGGTCACCCAGGAAGCGCTCGAGCTGGCCGATGGCCACGGGCTCGGACTTCTTACCACGGATGCACTTGCCCTCGCACTGGTTCTCCTGCGGGCAGACGCGGCCGCAGATAGCGGGAAGCATGGAGTCCTCGCGGATGGTATCGAGGGCGCCGCCGAAGTCCTTCGCGCGGATCTGCTCGATAAAGCGGGGGATGTTGATGTTGACGGGGCAGCCCTCAACACAGAACGGCTTCTTGCAGTTGAGGCAGCGCTCGGCCTCGGCCAGCGCCATCTCCTCGGTGAAGCCCTTGTCGACGGGGCGGAAGTCGCAGGCGCGCTCGGCAGCCGGCTCCTCGTTATCGGGGGTGCGGGGCGACTTCATATCGGCAACGAAACGACCGTTAACTAGTGGCATGCGCAGCTCTTTTCCTCATAGGCCTTGAGGGACTCGCCCTCTTCGGAACGGTAAGCGGCCTGGCGGGCACGGAGGTCATCCCAGTCGACCAGGGTGGCATCGAAGTCGGGGCCGTCGACGCAAGCGAACTTGGTCACGCCGCCCACCTCGACGCGGCAGCAGCCGCACATGCCGGTGCCGTCAACCATGATGGGGTTGAGCGACGCGGTGATGGGGGTGTCGTACTTCTGGGCGGTGAGGGTCGAGAACTTCATCATCGGAACGGGGCCGACGCAGAAGACCTGGCTCACGGCCTTGTCCTGCAGCAGACGCTCCAGCGGAGCGGTGACAACGCCCTGCTCGCCGTAGGAGCCGTCGTCAGTGGTGATGTGGATGTGGTCCTCGTCGAGGAGCTCGCGGAACTGGTCCTCCATGAGCAGGAGGTCCTTGGTGCGGGCGCCCATGATGGCGTGCACCTCGTGGCCGGTCTCGACCAGGTGCTTGGCGACCGGGAAGGCAATTGCCAGGCCGACGCCGCCGCCGATGACGGCGCAGGGGCCCTCGGCCATCTCGGTGGGAACTCCCAGCGGGCCCACGACGTCGCGCAGCGACTCGCCGGCCTCGTAGGTGGAAAGCATCTCGGTGGTCTTGCCGATCACCATGAAGATGAACTCGACCCAGCCCTCGTCACCGTTCCAGCCGGCCAGGGTAAACGGGACACGCTCGCCCGTCTCATTGGCGCGAACCATGAGGAACTGTCCAGCGTGCGCATGCTTGGCGATTGCGGGCGCCTCGATGCGGAACTTGAACACCTTCTCCGAGAACTGCGTCTTCTCCAGGATCTTATACATAGAACCCCTCTCTTGTTAGGGCGACCGAACCGTGCCTCCACGGAAATGGACGGTAGCCCGAATAAAACCGTACGCGCACAGGCGTTGTGCAGACATACGGTGCAAATTATACCCTCATGGACATGTCGCTTACGTGTATCTTCGGCGGTTGGGAGCAGGGTTTATCCACTTTGGCCTACCAAATAGGGGCAGGTTTATTTTGGTCAGTTTTATCGGGTAAAACGGCAAAGGGGGCCGGCCTCGGGTTGTGATGAGGCCGGCCCCCTTTGGGGCGCTATGTGTGTAAGTCGGCGCGCGGTTGATTGCGATGCCGCAACTGAGGTGTTTCCGCATACAAAACCTGCCAAAATAAACATCCCTAAATGGTAGGTTTTAGTGCTTGCCGTTGGCGGAGGCGGAGCCGTTTACGTGATCGCGGGCGTAGATCACGCCGTGGACGATGGCCAGACCGGCGGCATCTGCGGCGCGGGTGCAGGTGTCCTGGAAATCCTCGGCCTCGCGGGCGCGTAGCTGCTTGAGCACGTAGTCGGCGACAGCCATCTTGCCGGGAGGGTTGCCGATGCCGGTGCGGATGCGGCTGAAGTCGCGGCTGCCCATCTTGTCGATGATGGAACGCAGCCCGTTGTGGCCAGCATGGCCGCCGCCCACCTTAACGCGTACGTCGCCGGCGGGAATATCGAGCTCATCGTGGATCACGAGCAGCTCCTCGGCCTTGATTTTGTACTCGCGGCAAAGCTTGGAGATGGGACCGCCCGAGGTATTCATGTACGACTGTGGCTTGACCAGCACAATCTGACGCTTGCCGCCCTCTTCCTCGGGGTCGTTGATGTTGATGAGCGCGACCTCGGCGCCGGCCTGGTTTTTCCAGTACGTGACACCGGCCTGACGGGCCAACTCGTCGACTGCTTTGAAGCCAGCGTTGTGGCGGGTCTCGGCATACTCATCGCCCGGGTTGCCAAGTCCGGCAACCATGCGAATCTTAAGCGGCTGTGCAGCTGCCATATTTGTCCCTTCGTTACACAAATAGTTCAATCAACGACAAAGGCTACCACGCCCGCCGAAGGCGAGACTTCGTTTCAGCGAAATCCCACCAGACAAAAGCACGGCCGCAGCAGAGCAAGCCGTCGGAACAGAAGAAACCCCCGCGCGACCTTTGCGAAGCAAGGGGGAGCGCGGGGGTTTCTTCTGTTCCGACGGCGATGCGCCGGGTTGCAAGGACGATGCGATTACAGCGCGAAGTCGCCACCGACGAGCGTGGAGACGGGCTCCTCGTGGTAAACGGCGGAGATGGCCTGAGCGAACTCCTCGGCGACCGAGATGGTCTTGATCTTGCCGCCGACCTCGACGGGAATGGCGTCGGTGACGACGCACTCGACGATCGGGGCGTCGTTCAGGCGCTCGATGGCCGGACCGGAGAAGATACCGTGGGTGGCGCAGACGTAGATGTCGCCAGCGCCCATAGCCTTGAGCTCCTTGACGTTGGCGCACAGGGTGCCAGCGGTGTCGATCATGTCGTCGTTGATGACGCAGGTCTTGCCCTTGATGTCGCCGATGATGCCCATGACCTCGGCGGCGTTGTGGCGCGGACGGCCCTTGTGGGCGATGGCCAGGTCGCAGCCGAGCATGTCGGACAGCTTCTTGGCGGCCTTGGCACGACCCACGTCGGGGGAGACGACGACCAGGTTGTCGGTGTCGAAGTTCATGGCGTTGTAGTACTGGCCAAACAGCGGCAGTGCGGACAGGTGGTTGACCGGGATATCAAAGAAGCCCTGGATCTGACCCTGGTGCAGGTCGAGGGTGATGATGCGGTCGACACCGGCGCGCTCGAGCAGGTTGGCGACGAGGCGGGCGGTGATGGGCTCGCGCGGGCCGGCCTTGCGGTCCTGGCGGGCATAGCCGTAGTGGGTGATAACGGCGGTGATGGAGCGGGCGGATGCGCGCTTGGCAGCGTCGGTGGCGATGAGCAGCTCCATGAGCATGTCGTTGACGTTGCCGCCGGCCACGGACTGAATCAGGAAGACGTCGGCGCCGCGGACGGTCTCGTCGTAGCGGGCGTAAATCTCACCATTGGCGAACTGCTTTAGCGTAAGGCCCGAAAGCTCGACCCCAAGGTACTCAGCGATCTTCTGAGCGAGGGGACGGTTGGAGGAACCGGAATACACGCGGATGGACTTGCGCATATTCTCCGACTTCTCGGGATCATTAATCGGCATTACCCTTCTCCTTTATATCGAATGCCATATAGATGCCTTGTTGCATTGTAACCGCGCGACGGGGTTTATCGAGTCTTGATAACGTCTTTACCGTCAACGGACACGAACCGACCACTCATTCTGCCGCGCAGGTCAGCATAGAAAAAGGAGCCGTCCCCATGGGAACAGCTCCTTAGATGCTTGGTAAAACGTTATACCTCGTCGTCCTCGTGCAGGCGGCGGCGGTAATCGGCGGCCCAGCCCTCAATATTTACCTGACGGGCGCGGCCCAGTCCGAGCGCGTCTGCCGGGACCGGCTCGGTGATGACGGAGCCGGCGGCCACGAGCGCGCCGTCGCCGATCTGAGCGGGTGCGACCATCATGGTGTCGGAACCGATGAAGGCATCCTTGCCGATGACGGTCTTGTGCTTGTGCACGCCGTCGTAGTTGCAGGTGATGGAGCCCGCGCCCACGTTGACGCCGGAGCCCATGGTGGTGTCGCCGATGTAGGACAGGTGCGGAACCTTGGAGCCCTCGCCGATCGTGGACTTCTTGATCTCCACGTGCGTGCCGGCCTTGGAACCGTCGAGCATGTGGGTGCCCGGGCGCAGGTAGGCGCGCGGGCCGCAGTCGACGCCGTTCTCGATGACGGCCTCGATGGCGATGGTCTCATCGATGGTGCAGCCGCTGCCGACGGTGGTGTCGGTGAGGCGGCTGTTGGGGCCGAGCTGGCACTCCTCGCCCACGGTGACGTGGCCGATCAGGTGCGTCTGCGGCCACACGACGGTGTCGCGGCCGATAACGGCATCGGGGCCGATCCAGGCCTGCGTGGGGTCGATGAAGGTAACGCCCTCGGCCATCCAGTGCTCGTTGATGCGGTCGCGCGCGATGGCGGTGAGCTGCGCGAGCTGGATGCGGCTGTTGACGCCCAGGCCGTCGCGGTAGTCGTCACAGTGGAAGATGGAGACCGCCTGGCCGTGACCCTTGAGGATCTCGAGCATGTCGGGCAGGTAGTACTCGGACTGCGCGTTGTCGTTGCCGATCTCGTCAATGTGGGCGGCGAGCTGCGCGCCGTCGAAGGCGTAGCAGCCGGCGTTGCATTCGAGCAGCGTGGCGGCCTGCTCGGGCGTGCAGTCCTTCTGCTCGATGATGCGCTCAATCTGGCCGTCGGCGCCCAGCTTGATGCGGCCGTAGCCGAAGGGGTCGGGCGGGGTCATGGTCATGACGGTGCAGGCGAGCTCGCCGGTAGCGACGGTCTGCGCGAACTTGGCGACGGTGTCGGCGGTGATGAGCGGCAGGTCGCCGTTGAGCACGACGACGGGGCCTTGCGTGATGCCGCAGGCCTCGAGCGCGACCTTGACGGCGTGGCCGGTGCCCAGGCGCTCGGTCTGCTCGACGCACTCGACCTTGGTGGCGCTGTTGGCGTAGGCGCCGTCGATAAGGGCGCGCATCTCGTCGGCGTGGCTGCCGATGACAACCACGACGCGGCTGCAGCCGGCCTTGATGGTGGCGTCGACGATCCACTGGACCATGGGCTTACCCAGGATCTTGTGCGAAACCTTGCAGTGGTTCGACTTCATGCGGGTGCCCTCGCCGGCGGCGAGGATAATTGCGGTTGCGTCCATGTGATCTCCTGTTACGTTATAGAGACGTGTGTTTGGAAACGATACACGGCACAATATGATACCGCAGGCATATGATGAGCGCGTAACGATTGACGCGTGACGGCCGGTGTCGCTGCCGCCGGCGTGGTGTTTGCGCTGGTTGTGCATAGCGGCGGCGCTGCGGCGTTGGCGTTTTGCGCGAGGGGATGGGAGGTGCCCGTGGATATCATGCGAGAGGAATCGGGCAACGAACCCGTCGCGGCATTTTCGATGTCGCATCCGGCGGTGCCGGCGCTCTACACGGTGCTGACGCTGGGACTCACCATGTTCTCGATGCAACCGGTGCTGATTGCGCTGTCGCTTGCGGGCGGGTTGGCGTACGGGTTTGCGACGCGCGGCGTCGCGCGCACGTTGGGGGCGCTTCGCTGGCAGCTGCCGGTGATTTTGATCATCGCGGTGCTCAATCCGCTGTTTAGCGCCTCGGGCTCGACGGAGCTGTTCCGTATTGGCATGCGTGCGGTGTATCTAGAGAGCATGGTTTACGGCCTGTGCATGGGCGGGCTGTTTGTGGCGAGCGTGCTGTGGTTTGAGGCGGCGGCATCGATGCTTGGCTACGACAAGGTGCTTGCGCTTTTGGGTAATGCCGCGCCGGTGATCGCGCTCATGATCTCGATGTGTATGCGGCTTATCCCGCAGTTTTTGCGCCGCGGTCGTACGGTACTGGCGGTACAGGATGCGATTGATGTACCGGGGCGCGCGCCGGCCGACCCCGTGCGTTCGCGTTTGCGTGCATCGAGTGTGTTGATGGGCTGGGGCATGGAGGATTCGCTGGAGCGCGCGGACGCCATGCGCTCGCGCGGATGGGGTGCTGTGACGCGTCGAACGACGTACGCGCGGTATCGGCTGGGGCGCGGCGATGTTGCCGCGCTGGTTGGGCTTGCGTTGTTTGGTGCCGCCGCGGTGGCGGTGGCATGGACCGCGACGACGCAGTATTCGTTTTACCCGCAGCTATCGGCGCCGGCGCCGTGGCCGGGCTATGTTGTATACGCGGCCTGGATGGCGCTGCCCTGTGTGCTGCACGCGATTGACGAGAAGAGGTTTGGCTGATGACCCGGTTGGACGGAAGCATGATGGCGGGCATGGTGTGCGGCTCGGATACGCCGGCGATTGAAGCGCGGGGTCTGCGCTTTGCCTACCCCGGGGCTGAGGCACCGGTGTTCGAGGGGCTCGATTGGCGTGTTTCCCAAGGAGCGTTTGCGCTGCTTGTTGGCGGTACCGGATCGGGCAAGTCGACGCTGCTCTCGCTGCTCAAACCCGAGATTTCGCCGACGGGCGAATGCGCTGGCGAGCTGCGCGTGCTGGGCGAGAGCGTTGCCGACATGGATGTTCGGGCGTCCGCGGAGCGCGTGGGCTATGTGTTTCAGGACCCCGAGAACCAGATCGTGTGCGAAACCGTGTGGCACGAGATGGCGTTTGGTCTGGAAAACCTAGGCATGTCGCGCGACGAGATGCGCCGTCGCGTGGCCGAGACCAGCTATTTCTTTGGGTTGGAGGATTGGCTCCACCGCGATACCGATACGCTTTCGGGTGGACGCAAACAGCTGCTGTCGCTGGCGGCTGTGCTGGCGCTGCGCCCACGCGTGCTGCTGCTCGACGAGCCCACGTCCCAACTGGATCCCGTTGCCGAGAAGAGTTTTCTGCATGCGCTGTTCCGCGTGAATCGCGAGCTGGGCTGCACGGTTGTCGTGGCAACGCATCAGCCACGTCCGATGCTCGAATACGCGACGTGCGCGTATCGGATTGAAGACGGACGCGTGTGCGAGGTGGCCGACATTGCCTCCCTGGGGCATCGTGAAGAGCTGTTTTCTGGCGAGGTGCCAGGGTGGGGTGCCTCGTGGCGTGCAAAAAACGGAGTTTTCAGCAGCGCCAGTGGCCAGCTGGGCTCTTTGGACCCGCGCGCGGGCGCTCCGGGTGCAGAAAAAGGGCTGAAATCGGACAAATCGGGTGAATTTGAGGCGCAAATACTGCCGCAAGACGACTCGGGGGCGCCATCGCGCGCCGGTGGATGCCGAATTCTCCCAAAAATGCACGCTGGGTCGGCTACTACCCTGGCAGGGAGCTGGTTTCGCTACGATCGAGCGTCCGGCTGGGTGCTGCGTGGACTCGATGCGGCGTTTTCGGCTGGCGCGGTGCATGCGGTTGTGGGCGGTAACGGCTGCGGCAAGTCGACAATGCTTTCGGTGCTGGCCAAGACGGTCAAGTTGCAGCGTGGGCATATGGAGCGCGGGGCGGGATCGGCAGCGCTGCTGCCTCAGAACCCCAAGGCGTTGCTGGTTGCCGAGACGGTGCGCGACGAGCTGATGGAATGGGCTTCGACCTGCGGATATGACGAGGCTGTGGCGCGTGAGCGCGCGGCGAGCCTGGGGCTGTCGGGCCTGGATGGGCGCCACCCGTACGATCTTTCGGGCGGACAACATCAACTGCTTGCGTTGGCAAAGCTGCTTCTGATTGGCCCCGAGCTGCTATTGCTCGATGAGCCCACCAAGGGTTTGGACCTGGCCAGTCGCCGCATCATCGCTCGCGCCCTGCGTGACCATGCAGAGGCTGGCGGCACCGTCATCATGGCCACGCACGATCTGGATTTTGCCGAGCAGGTTGCCGATGACATTGCCATGATGTTCGACGGTGAGATTGCCTGCATGGAGCCGCCGACCGACTTTTTTGCCGACAACGTGTTCTACAGGGCGTGATGGGATGACGGATTATCGCGTCTCGCGCCTACTAGCAAAACTGGAGATCCCACTGCTGCTGGCGGTGCCGGCGGTAATGGCCGCGGCGTTGCTGGCGGGCGTTGAGCAGGCGGCGCTTGCCATGCTTGTCGTGGTGGCGCTGGTGCTTGCGTTGTTCTTTGCGGGCTACGAGGCGTCGCGACCGGGCCTGCGCCAGATTATGCCAACGCTGGTTTTGGCGGCGTTGGCCGCGGCGGGGCGCATCTTGTTTGGCCCCATTCCCGACTTTAAACCTGTGAGTGCCATCGCCATTATCGCCGGGGCGACGCTCGGTCGTCGTAACGGCTTTATGGTCGGTGCGCTGGCGGCGCTGACCAGCAACTTCTTTTTTGGACAGGGCATGTGGACGCCATGGCAGATGTATGCCTGGGGCCTGGTTGGCTATGTTGGCGGCGCGCTGGCGCATGCGGGCGCGTTCGGCCGTGCGGATGGAGCTGTGCGCATGCCGGCGCTGATGGCGTACGGCTTTGCATCGGGCCTGCTCTACGGCGTGGTAATCAACGCCTACGACATCATCGGTTTTGTGCAGCCGCTCACGTGGGCGGGCGCCGTGGCGCGTCTTGCCACGGCAGTGCCGTTCGATATCACACACGGCCTCGCGACCTGCGTGTTCTTAGCCGCCCTGTACAGGCCCTGGTGTCGACGGATCAACCGCGTCGTCATGAAGTACGGACTGTAGGGCTGGTTGCGTTCCCTTACGAACTTGCGGTGGAATAGTTCTCGTTTGGGCTATTTGTTGCCCAAACAGGAACTATTTCACCGCAACTTATAGGGGGAGAGGGGTCGCATGATCTGTTTCCCTCCGTCCCCAGGGGATCAGCTGGGGTTAGAGCTCTAGCGTGAGGGTGACGGGACAGTGGTCGCTGCCAAAGATGTCGCCACGGATACCGGCGTCGCGAACGTCGGCGGCGATTGAATCACTTACCAGGAAGTAATCGATGCGCCAGCCGGCGTTGTTCTTGCGGGCATTAAAGCGGTAGCTCCACCAGCTGTAGACGCCCTCGACGTCGGGGTTTGCCGCGCGCCAGGTATCGGTAAACCCGGCGTTGAGCAGCTCGGTAAACTTGCCGCGCTCCTCGTCCGAAAAGCCGGCGTTGCCGCGGTTGGACTTGGGGTTCTTAAGGTCGATCTCCTCGTGCGCCACGTTAAAGTCGCCGCAGGTTACGACGGGTTTGCCGGTCTCGCGCTCGAGCGCGTTCAAAAAGCCGCGGTAGGCATCGTCCCAGGCCATACGCACATCGATGCGCGCGAGCTCATTTTGGGCGTTGGGCGTGTAGACATCCACGAACCAAAACTTGTCGAACTCGAGCGCACAGACGCGGCCCTCGGTTGCGGCTTGGGCGACGAGCTCGGCCGTCTCGCCCTCGCCGGCGTAAGGCAGCAGCGCGTCGGCGCGCAACACGCGCAGCGGTTCCTGGCGGCTAAAGACCGCAGTGCCCGAATAGCCTTTACGCTCGGCGTAGCTCCAGGTTTGGTGATAGCCGGCCAGGTCAATATCGACCTGGCCCTCCTGCAGCTTGGTCTCCTGCAGCGCCAAGATATCGACATCGAGTTCTTGCGCGATTTGGATAAAGCTCGGGTCCTTTTTGAGCACGGCGCGCAGGCCGTTGACGTTCCACGAGGCGAAAGTGTAAGTCTGAGGCATGGTGTCCTTTCGACGGGGTTGGCAGGCTTAAGATTAGCGCAACAGGGGCGGTGGTGGGCTCCGCGCGTGTCGACCCAAAGGCTGCGCGCCGGGCAAGCGCCCGCCGCCATCCGACCAACAAGGACGGAGGACTCGTATGACGCAGGCAATAACGGATCCCAAGCAGGCCTCCGCCGCGCTGGAAGAGCTGTTCGGCACCCACAAGCGCGTGGTCTTCTTTGGCGGCGCGGGTGTTTCCACGGCGAGTGGCATCCCCGATTTCCGCAGCGTGGACGGCCTGTATCACCAGCAGTTTGCCTATCCGCCCGAGACCATGCTCTCGCATAGCTTTTATGAGGCGCATCCGGCCGAGTTCTTCGACTTCTACCGCACCAAGATGATCGCGCTTGGCGCCAAGCCCAACCGCTGCCACACCAAGCTGGCCGAGCTGGAGCGCGCCGGAAAGCTAAATGCCGTGGTGACGCAAAATATCGACGGCCTGCATCAGATGGCCGGCTCGCAGCGTGTGTTTGAGCTGCACGGATCGGTCCATCGAAACATTTGCCAGTCGTGCGGCGCGGTCTATAGCGCCGAGTGGATTTGCTCGCGCGAGCACGAGGACGCCGCGGGTGTGCCCGTGTGCCCTGCGTGCGGCGGGCGCATTAAGCCCGATGTGGTGCTCTACGAGGAGCCGCTCGATGAGCGTGTGCTGACCGGCGCCGTCGCCGCCATTGCCGCGGCCGATGCCCTCATTGTGGGCGGGACCTCGCTCGTGGTGTATCCGGCGGCGGGCCTTACGCGCTACTTTACCGGCGATACGCTGGCCATTTGCAATCTTGCTCCCACCGATCAGGATGCAAATGCCGACCTGCTGATTTCTTGCGACATCGCGGCCGCGTTTGCGTTCTAGCCCGTGTGCGCGGATACAATAGAAAGACTGATTGCAAAGCAACCCCGCCGCCTGCGCCCGAGCGCGGCGGCGCGGGCATTTTAGGAGGATGTTCATGGCGAACGATAGCAAGACATGGCGGTGCGGAAAGTACGAGCTCAGCTTTGACCGCCCGCGCATCATGGGCGTCCTCAACGTGACGCCCGATTCGTTTAGTGACGGCGGGGAGCACTTCGACCCGGATGCCGCCATCGAGTACGGCCTGGCGATGCTCGACGCCGGCGCCGACATCATCGACGTGGGCGGCGAGTCCACGCGTCCTGGCTTTACCCCGGTCAGCCCCGACGAGGAGGCTCGCCGCGTGCTGCCCGTGGTACGCGCGCTGGCCAAAGAGGGTGCTATCGTCTCGATCGACACGCGCCACGTGGCGGTTGCCAAGGCGGCCGTGCGCTGCGGCGCCTCGATTGTTAACGACGTGACGGGCTTCACCGACCCCAAGATGGTCGAATTTGTCGCGACGAGCACCTGCGGCGTCATCGTAATGCACGCCGGCGAGGTCGCCGCACCCGCACGCACGCACGCGACGGTGCAGCTTGATACCTCGGCTGCGGCGTTTGTTGCTGAGAAGGCACGCGAAGCGGCTGCCGAGGCCGCGCGCGAGGCCGAGAAGCCGGCCCGTCGTCGTCGCGGCAAGCTGCTAGGCGAGCCCAAGACGGAGGCCAAGCTGCCGGGAGGCGTGGTGCAGCCCTCGCTGCCGTTCGGCGATCCGGAACCCGCGCCCGAGCCCACGGACGAGCAGAAGCAGGAGGCACCGGCCGCCGAAGAGGCCGCCCCTGTCTCCGAGGCCGCCGCGACCCCCGAGCCCGCGCCGGAGCCCAATGACCACCTGGCAGCCATGATGCGCCGCAGTGCCCGCCGCGAGGAAGCCTATGTGCCCACCTCGCAGCTCCGCCGCTTTACCCTGCCCGATTCGGCGCCCATCATGCGCCGTGTCATGGGCTTTCTGTCCGACCAGGCCCGCACGCTTATCCATGCCGGCGTGTCGCGCGACCGTATCTGCATCGATCCCGGCCCGGGCTTTGGCAAGACGGCCAACGAGGACATCGTCATCCAGCGCGAGACCGCCAAGATGGCGTCGCTGGGCTATCCGCTCATGTGCGCCGTGTCGCGCAAGCGCTTTGTGGGCGCCGTCTCGGGCGTGACCGAGGCCGCCGCGCGTGATGCCGCCACGTTTGGTGTATGCCTGGGCGCCATCCAGGCCGGCGCCAACATCGTGCGCGTGCATGACGTTGCGGGCTTTGCGCAGTTCCTGAACGGTTACTGGGCCGTTGCCAAGCCGCAGCCGCGCCGCGCGTTTGTGGCCGTGGGTTCCAACCTGGGGCATCGCTGCGACAACATCCGCGCTGCGCGCGACATGATCGCCGAGATTCCGCTCACCTGCGTGTCCAATTGCTCGCGCATCTACGAGAGCGAGCCGGCCTACGAGACGCGCCAGGACGCATTTGCCAACGCCGTCATCGAGATCAAGACCGAGCTGGCGCCGCTGGTGCTGCTCGACGAGCTTATGAAGATCGAGGCTGAGCTGGGGCGCGACCGCTCCAAGAAGGCCAAGGTCAACGGTCCGCGCACCATCGACCTGGACCTGCTGTGGATGGACGGCGAGATCCATGGCGGCAAAAAGCTGCGCCTGCCGCATCCGCTGATCGGCGAACGCGACTTTGTGCTGGTGCCGCTCGAGGACCTGATGCACGACCCGGCGCGGTTCTTCCGCTACAACGGTGTCGAGGTCAAGGAGCCCGAGGACCGCGTGGGCCATATCGTGGGCGAATTGGGGCGTATGTAGATGATTGAGATGAATGCTGTGGCCGTTGGCACCGAGCTTGACGCCGCACGCGACGCGGGCCGCGAGGGTGCGTCCGCGGGCTGGTGCGCTTGGAGCGCGGGCGAGACGTCGTTGACGTTTTCGCTGGTCGTGCGCCCGGACGTGAATATGCATGCCTTCCACGGCCTGCCGTTTGTGGCGGCGATGGGCATGATGGACGCGCTGGTGGGCACGGCGTCGACGCCGGGCCTGGACCTTGCCGGCAAGGTGGGCATTGAGTGGCCGAGCAATATCGTGTGCGGCGCGCCCGCGTTCGAGACGTCGTTCGCGCGCGTCGCCGTCAACGGCGGCGCCGGTGCTGCGGGCATGTTCGGTGCCGTGACGGTGGATATTGAACGTTCGGCGCTGAGCGAGCTCGGTGTGGATGCGGCCGACGAAGCGCTGGTCGAGGAGTTGGCTGCCGCCGTGCTGACCCGCGTGGACGCCTGGGCGGCTGTTGCCAACACGCCGCAGGGCGCCGCAGGTCCGCTGGCCCCCGTGCTGGGCGAGTACTTCGACATGGTGCCGCTGCTCGGTCGCCAAGTTGCGGCGGTGTCGCCCAGCGGTTTGCCGCTTGCGGTCGGTGTGTTTGCGGGCCTGGACATCTGGGGCCGTGCGACCATCAAGACCGATGCCGGCGAGCAGGAGTTTCCGCCCGAGGCCGTGCGCATTCGCGGGCTGTAGCGCGGGGCGTCAGCGCTCAAAGATAACGATGACACAGAAGCCCTCTTCGGCCTGTACCGGGGAGGGCTTCTGTGTGACCGTAGCGCGGCATCTCGGTCCTATTCCTCAAAACTGAAAAAATTTCGTTTTTGAGGAATAGGAAACATGCACGATATCGCTGTACTGGGCGTATTCGAGGAGTCTCTATTCCTCAAAATTGAAAATTTTTCGGTTTTGAGGAATGGGCTTGGCGAACGTTTGCGGGGGCTGTGACATCGGGCGTGCTCGACTTAAGCCCCGTCTTACCCCAGCTCCTGCATGCGGCGGTAGATTTCGCAGATGCCCTTGATGGTGAGCTGCCCATCGACCACGTCGAAGGCGTCGGTCGAATCGGCGACGATGCCGGCGAGACCGCCCGTGGCGATAACGGTGGCATCCTCTCGGCCCAGCTCGCGCTTCATGCGCGCGACCAGGCCCTCGGCCATGGCGGCGGCGCCCATCACGGCGCCGACCTTGATGCACTCCTCGGTATCGCGGCCGATGGCATGCTCGGGCGCCTCGAGCGGCACGCTGGCGAGCTTGGCGGCACGGGCGGCAAGCGCGTCCATGGAGATGCGGATGCCCGGCGCGATCGCTCCGCCAATGTAATAACCGTCCTCATCGATGACGTCGATATTGGTCGCGGTGCCAAAGTCCACCACGATCGCCGGCGCGCCGTAGAAAGTTTCGGCCGCAACGGCGTTGGCGACGCGGTCGGCGCCCACGGCCTGGGGGCGCGCCGCACGCAGCTTGGTCACCGCGGCCGTCTGCGGCCCGATGACGATGGCGTCCGCGGCAATGCGGTCGGCTACGGCGTGCCACTCGCGCGAGAGCTGCGGCACCACGCCGGCAAAGGCGATCGCGTCGACCGCATCGAGCGAAAGGTCGTACATCTTAAAGAAACCCATCAGGCGCACATGGATCTCGTCGGCGGTATAGGAGCGGTCGGTGGGCATGCGCCACGACTGCACCAGCTCGTCTCCGTCAAACAGACCCATGGCCGTCTGCGTGTTTCCCATATCGATAGCGAGCAGCATGTCTACTCCCGGTGTCGGCGTAAAAGGACGCGCACCATTGTATACGTGCCGTCGACGGCGCTCGGCTGCGATTCGTTTACGGTGATGCGGACTGAGGGATTTAAATATGAAGGAATTATGCTCTACGAGATTTTCCTTGCCGTTTACCGAACTCCCACGTAATATTCTTTCTTGCGCACATGAGGCGCCCAGACATTGCGGGGTGGAGCAGTCTGGTAGCTCGCCGGGCTCATAACCCGGAGGTCGTAGGTTCAAATCCTGCCCCCGCGACCAAGAACTTGCAGCTCGTCGGCCTAGCCGGCGAGCTTTTTTGTTATCCCGGGACCGTGTTTTCGGTCCAATTTTCGGCCTCTCAAACAGAATCTCGATTTGTAACATCTAGACCCGATTTGGGCGGCTAGGTGTTACAGATCGAGATATACCGGTGGGCTGGGTCCCGTTTGTCTAAATCTGTAACACGAGGGACGGATTTTGCCGAGTTGTTGTTATAGATTGAGATTTTCTAGCAGGCGGGTTTGGTTTGTCTCGATCTGTAACATCTGGGACCCATTTTGCCGAGTAACTGTTACAGATCTAGATCTTTCGGCAGGCTAGATTGGTTTGTCTTGATCTGTAACAGGTGGAGGACAAAAGTCGGTCTAGATGTTACAGATTGAGATGTTTGGGCGGACCGAATTTGTTCGTCTCGATTTGTAACATCTAGGGTCGTTTTGGTCTGTAGGTGTTACAGATCGAGATTTTCCGACGGAACGCTTCCGTTTGTCTCGATCTGTAACAGTAAGACCCGGTTTTGCCGCGTAACTGTTACAGATTGAGACAAACCGACGGGCCGCCCCGCCCCATCCACCTGCCGCCACCTGATATTCGCCGATTTTCGTTGTGCCGCTGTGCCCCCATGCCATATCCTCTAGACAACTACGCGGCATCATCGCCGTCGCGCCTACAAGAGAGGAATGTCCATGACCGCACCTGCATCCAAACTGCTCCAGCCCATTACGGTTGGTCCCCTTGAGCTCAAGAACCGCATTATGTTCCCGCCGCTGACCACCGGCTACGAGGAGCGCGACGGCTCCATTGGCGAGCGCAGCCTGGCTTTTTACGAGCGCCTGGCCCGTGGCGGCGTGAGCTACATCGTCATCGGCGACGTCGCCCCCGTTATGACCGCGAGCCCCACGCCCAAGCTGGCGACTGACGCCCAGATCCCCACGTTTAAGGCGCTGGCCGACGCCGTCCACAAGCACGGTGCCAAGGTCGCGCTGCAGCTGTTCCACCCCGAGTACGACGTGCCCGGCGTCGGCCGCATGGTCATGGGATCCATGGCCGCCGCCAAGGCCGCGCAGGAAGCCAAGGCCGCCGGCGACGAGGAGACCTTTGCCGCCAAGATGGCCGAGTCCAACGAGATCCGCAAGCAGGCATACGCCAAGCTGCACCACGACATGCAGCACTTTGTGAACGAGGCGAGCGTAGAGCAGCTCACCCAGATCAAGGAGGCCATCGCCGCCTCGGCCGCCCGCGCGCAGCAGGCCGGAATCGACGCCATCGAGGTCCACGGCGACCGCCTGGTGGGTTCGCTGTGCTCGGCCATCCTCAACAAGCGCACCGACGAGTACGGTGGCTCGTTCGAGAACCGCGTTCGCTATGCGCTGGAGGTCGTCGCTGCCATTAAGGAGGCCGCGCCGGAGCTGATGGTGGAGTACAAGCTCCCCGTGATCATGGAGAACCCCGACGGCACGCCGCGCGGCAAGGGCGGCCTGCAGCCCGACGAGGCCTGCGAATTTGCCAAGATGCTCGAGGGTGCGGGCATCGACATGATCCAGGTCGCGCAGGCCAACCACACCGGCAACATGGGCGACACCATTCCGCCCATGGGCGCCATGCCCTACAACTGGACGCTGCCCGTGGCCGAGCGCGTCAAGGCCCTGGTCTCCGTGCCGGTGGCAACCGTGGGCCGTGTTGTCTCGGTCGAGGCCGGCGAGAAGATCCTGGAGGATGGCTCGGCCGACATCATCGCCTATGGCCGCTCGCTCATGTGCGACCCCGACATTGCGCTGAAGGCCGCTACGGGCGAGCCCATCCGCGAGTGCCTCAACTGCAACAAGGGCTGCGTCGACGCGATTCAAAACCGCAAGTACATCTCGTGCGTGCTCAACGCCGAGAACGGCGACGAGGCGACCATCGCCATTAAGCCGGGCGAGGGTGACAAGAAGATCGCCGTGGTGGGCGGCGGCATCGCCGGCCTGGAGGCCGCGCGCGTGGCGGCCAAGCGCGGCTACGACGTGACTGTCTACGAGGCGAGCGATCATCTGGGCGGCCAGATTGTGCTGGCAGCCGCGCCTCCGCGCAAGGACGAGATTATGCGCTCGGTCGAGTATTACGAGAAGATTCTGCCTGGCCTGGGCGTGAAGGTCGAGCTCAACCATGCCGCTACCGCCGAGGACCTCAACGCCGCCGACGCCGCGATTGTGGCTGTGGGCGCGCACGACGTGGTCATCCCCGTTCCGGGTGCCGACTCGGACAAGGTCGTCTCGAGCTGGGATGTGCTGGCCGGCAAGGTGGAGCTCAGCGGCCGCGTCGCCGTCATTGGCGGTGGCCTGGTGGGCACCGAGACTGCCGAGTACCTGCTGCAGCACGGCTGCGAGGTGGCGATCGTGGAGATGCTCGACAAGATTGCCGCGGGCGAGTCCGAGACCATTCTGCCGCTGATCATGAGCGACTTTGCAGAGCACAACGTGGAGCAGCATGTTAAGACCCGCCTGACCGCCATTACCGACGAGGGCGTGGAGGCTGTTCGCACCACCGAGGACGGCGCCGAGGAGCCGGTGAAGATCGCCTGCGATTACGTGGTGATGGCCGTGGGCTCCAAGGCCAACGCGTTTGACCTTGATGGCGTGACGGTGCCCGTGACCTGCGTGGGCGACTGCTCGGGCGAGCGTACCGCCGACATTGCGAGCGCCATTCGCACGGCATATCACGCGGCCAACGAGCTTTAAGCAAGAAAGCCATCGCGTATTGAGTGGGCGGGGAGTGCCGTATCGGTGCTCCCCGCCTTTTTGTCGATAAGAGGCGCCCCTGAACAGCGGGTTCAGAAAATCCGAATTTGATGCAAGGGGATTGGTGCAAGTGGTCAGGTTTGTTTGCACCATGTTGGTGCGAAGTAACCTGCCCCCTTGCACCAAGGGTTTGACTTTTAAGACATCATTAAGGCTTGCGTTGTGGAGCAAACCGCAGGTCAATGCTATTCTTTTACCTTATCGTATGGTGTTGTATTCTGCCTGAATTCTCTACCTGCGAACAACAGATAAACGCGACCGAGCGGAAAAGGATGGCAAGCCCGCAAGCAGGGCAAACGTAAGCGATGAGTGGCATGGACCGACATAGCGAGCTCCAGCAGCACATGACAGCGGCCGAGTACCGCCAAGCTGCCGACGAGCACGTGCGGACCCTCAAGGATTTCTGGAAGGATTTCCTGGTGAGCGGTCTGTTTGTGCTGGCCGCCATCGTTGCCATTTTTGCGTGTCTGGCCTGGTTTGCTGCGAATAACCGAGTGAGCGCCACGGGCAGCACGATCGGGGCGAAGGCGGATCGGTACACGCTGACCGCCGCGGGCGAGGGTGAGTCCGGCGCACACGTGGGCTATTACGAGCGCTCCGAGCGCACGCCCGAGGAAAAGAAAGCCATCGATGGCCTAGATACGACCGACGCCATGACGGTAACACTCGGCTCCAACCTGAACAACGAGACCGCGGGCTCTCTGTACCCGGGTGCTCGCGGCAAGATTACATTTACGGTGAAGCCGCTGGTGAGTGACCTGGACGGGGTCACGATCAGTCTGTCGCGCTTGCTTAAGGTCACGAACACTGTTGGCGTTGTTGGGGACGGGGGAACGCTGGCGCCCGAGGCGGAGGCGCTCCTTGGCTTGATCAAAGGCCACTTGCTGTTCTTTACGAGCTGCGAGAACGGCTATTACTCGGGCCGCGTGGTTGATAGCAAGATCAAGATTCACAAGAGCGAATTTTGCGAAAACGGCGATGCGGCCAAGCCAACGAACAAACCCGTCACCATCAATCTGTACTGGGTATGGCCGGAGTACTTTCAGAACTTCGTCCTTACCGGCAACACGAATTACTACAAGAATCTGTTTGCGGCGGCGGGCGACGCAAAGTCTGACTACGGCGCTCTGCAGGCGGACATGAACGAGCATAAAGCGAACTACTTCTATGGCGCGGCAAACGGCACGAGTGCTGCCAACGCTCCTGCGGTTTCGGCTGACATATCCTTCGGCGACACCGCCATCTGCTCGGCGCTGTACAACAATGCCGACGAGCAGATCGGCAATAAGGTCAAATACATCCAACTTAGAATTAGCGCTCAGGAGGGCGTGAGCTCATGAGCACCATGCAAACGCGCCTCGGCGATGCCCGCAATTGGATAGAAAACCACCGCGCACAGGCTCTTGCGGTCCTGATACTGCTGGCGGCAATCGTTCTTATCATCGGCTTGTCGCTCTCGTGGTTTGTGGGCAGCAAAAGTCTGTCCACGGTGGGCAAGATCCAAACGCCCGCGCAGCTCAAGATCATGGGTCCCAACCAGACAAGCATTGAGCCCATCGAGATTTCGTATGACGAGTCGCGCGGCGATGAGAAGCAAGGCGACGGCACCGTGACCGTTCGTCGCGCGTTTTGTGTGCAGAGTGACAATGGCGATCCCGCTGCCGGCGGTCAAGCGTTTGAGCTGCAGGTTGCCAACACAACGAATATCACGGGGCTGACGATCAACGTATATCACGTGACGGTCAACGATCCGAGTAATACGAGCGGCACTGTGGTCGGCCTCGACGGGCTCAATCAGCCGTATTCGTGGAGCAAGAAGAGCAGCACCCCGATTGAGTTTGCTTTTATCAACTCCGCGGACGGGACAAGTGCGTTGGATAAAGAGCTTGAGGCAAACGACCCGACGTACGGCTCGTACGTGAATGTCCAGAAAAACGCGCGCCCGCTCTACCGGTATCACGAGTTCACAAAGAGTGAGCTCGACGGTTACAGCGATAAGAACAAAAGGGCCAACGCCGCCACGAACTTCATCATCGAGTGCACGTGGAATCCGGGCGTTGCGGCCGTAAACGGAAAGACAGTCTCCAACGTTAAAGAAACCGACATGGTTTATCTAATCGCTCGCGTCACGAGCGGCAACTAATAAGTAGGAGGGGAGGGGCGGCAGATGCGAAAAGACAAGAAAGAGCAAAATGAAATCGCGAGGCCTGCTGGCAAGCACTTTGCGCAGGTAGATGATTCTAAGGCAGAGCCTTGCTGCGCGGAGTCGGCGACCCCTACTTCTAAAGCGCGCAAGCGCCTATGGGCGGTTGCGGTGCTGCTATGCGTCGTCGCGATTGTGGCGGGCACCTACCTTACCTACACGGCCTTTTTGGCGGGCGACTTCCTTAAGTCGGTCGCCGTCTCGGGCACGTCACAGGCGCTGTTTGCCTCGGATATGCTTACGGGCTACACGAGAGAGAACCTGAATGACGGGGATATTGCCGTCCGAAGTGTCATCGCCGACACGAGTGGGGAAAACTGCTCCTTTACCTTTCGCATTTACAACCATCTGCTGGGCGACAAGAACAAGGTCAACGACAAGGACGTTAACGCGACGCTGAGCGTGGAGGCGACGGGAACGACGGGCACTTGGAGTGTTGACGGTAAGCCCGCGCTGACGGAGGGCGGCAGCGTTGCCCTATCTTTCCCTGCCAACAAGGCAACCATGTATACCTATAAGGTTACGTTTTCCAAGGCGGACCTCAACAAAGCATCCTTCACCGTTAAGGCCCAGGTCGGCTCCAATAGCCCTGGCACCAACCTTAAATGGCTCGCCGCCAAGATTGCGCCTTCCGAGCGTGCAGAGGTAACGGCTTCGGGCGTTTCGGGCGAGTGGGTCGACAAGAACAAGGATGATACGAATGTCGGCGACTTCGACGCCTACAACTATCGTGTGACCGTTACGGGCACTACGACCAAGGTAACGCTCACATGGGGGAACGGGGTCGAGCTCGATCCGTTCTTTGGGGCGAATCACAAGAACGGTAATGGGCAAGCAGCCGTCAGCGGCAACTCGATCACATACGATGCATCTCCTGGCTCGGAAATCATCACCTTTTACCGGAAGGACACCTCGGAGCCGACAAGCTTTAAAAACATTGGCGTTACGTGTTCGGCCGCGAAGAGCTAGTCGAAGCGATCCGCAAGCGTAGATTTTGAGACCCCGCACGGGGCATGAGATAGAACGAGGTAGGACCAGATGAGAACGGCAAAGCGCATAACAACCGCATGCCTGACTGCGATCATGATTTTCCAGGCGCTTGCGCCCTCCACGGAGGTGTTCGCGCAAGAGCTCGACGCCGTTATGGAGGCGTCTGTCTCTGCCGCGCGCGCCGCGGGTAATACTGCCCTCTCCGTACAGGATGCCGTGGCTACCGCGCTGCAAGATGTCGATCAGGCTGCATCTGATGATGCCGCAGCGGCTCCGGGCGCCGACGCGGGCGCCACCGACGGCGGCGACGGTTCTACCAGCGCTGGCGAATCGCAGGACTCCACGACCGATGGAACCACTAACGGCGATACCCCAACGGAGGGCGATGCGTCCCAAGACGATGCGGCTGCCGATGAGGGTGCTGCTGACGAAGAACAAGCGGATGACGCGGACGCGGATGCTGCTGATCAGGCAAACACCGACCCCACCATCACTACTGTCGAGGCTCTCAGGCACGCGTTGGGTGACGGCGATGTCATCACTGACGACTCAGGCGCCGTCACGGCCATTATCTTTGAGTCAAATGCCGACCTTATCGCCATCTCCAACACCGATCCCGCCATCTACCAGAACGCGAACATCTCCAAAGGTGGCTCGACCGGCATCGACTTCGACGTGTGCGGCGCGGAGATCGTGGACGGCCTGGGTAGCCTCACGTTCCAGGGCTTCGGCAGCGATGCCTACCCTTTCAAAGGCGCGCTCAACCTCGGCGACAGGATCCTGACTGTCAACAAGACGCTCTTCAACAACATCGAGCTCAGCGACGCCAACAGCACCGTAAAGCTCACCTGGAAGGGTACCGATGCCCAGCAGCCCATCGTGGCCACCAAAGTCGTGGGGGCGGGCAAGACGCTAAACGCTACCGTTACCGTGGGCACGCCCAAAAGCGAGACCGAAAAGGACATCTGCAAACTCACCTCGCCGCTTGTGGGTGAGGTCACGGGCGCGCTCACGCTTAACGCCACCTACACGACAAGCACGAACAGCCCCCTGGCAGTCGATATGCAATCGAGCGCAGGCAACATGGGCTTGCTTGTGAACACCCTTGCCGAAAGAGCATCGTTTACGCTTGCGGACCTTACCCTGCCGGATAAACTCAACGGCACGCCCACCATCAACGCGACAGCCGATGGCGCCAACGCAGGAGGCCTTATCGGCGAGGCGCAGGAGGGTGCCACCGTCGCCCTACCAATTGGCATCGATGTCTCGGCGCTGAGCGTCGCAGGTAAAAACGCGGCGGGTGGTCTTATCGGTAAGGCCACCAGCCTCACGCTCAACATCGCTGATGGCGTAACGGTTAAGCCGGCGTGCAACGTCGGCGATAAAGACAGCGCTTGCTCCGGTGGCGTCATCGGCGACGTGAGCTTTGCGCAAGGATTTATCGTTAAGCCCAACATGTTCGATCTGGGCGAGCTTGTGACGCTTGGCGCAACACAGCGTGCCGGCGCCCTCTTTGGTGTGGCCGATATTTCTAATGGCGACATCGTGGTGCAAGGCGGAACGTATAAGAGCAAGTTCACCTTACCGGAAGAAGTTAGCTTCAACGGCAGCTACGGCGGCCTTGTCGGCAAGGTGTTTGCGACGGCAAAAGGCGTCGATGAGTCGCTGCGCGCCTTTGTGGTCCAAAAGGATGCGGATAAGAAAACGTGCTCAATTGAGTTTGAACTTGCGGGCAAGCTGTCCGATACGGGCGGTGTTGTTGGCTATGTTGGCGATAGCGCGGATTCCAATTCGCAGCCTGTCGCCGTTGTGCTCGACGGCGTGGCGGTTGCGTGCAAGGGAGATGCTTCGGCGCGAACGGACGCCGGAAAGTTCGGTGGCGCCGTGGGTGTTGTCGACACGCGCAATGTCCTTGACGTGCGAGATTTCAAACTTACAAGCGACAATCCTATCGGTAAGGCGCAAAGCAACCGTGCCGCGGGAATTGCAGGCTCCGCGTGGAATGCTGTAATCGAATTCAGCGGCATCACGGATCTGTTGGGCGCAAGTTTTGCCGAAAACAGCACGACGGGCCAGCTCGTATACGAGAACCACAACGCGCTGATCTTCGCTGCCGGCAATGGCTCTAATGGAGAACTGACCGACAAAGGTGCTAAGGGTTGGACCTTCAAGCGTAGCAATACTGCCTCGAAGACGGACGACATCGCGACCTACGGCGAGGTCATTCGCTTGGGCAAGGGCCTGGGCAATAGCTTTATTGCACTCGATCCGAACTCGCACAAGTTGACCTTGCCGACGTCGCTGACATCAGACGGCGGTGCCTACACCCTAACCTCTGTTGAGGATTTCGCCAAACTTGCAATCACCTGGCAAACCAACGGCTACTACTCCATGGTCGAGGGCGTTTCTGAAAAAAACCCGAACATCTTGCAGTCCGCGACCATTACGGTGAACGGCACTATTGATCTCAAGGGCACGGGCCTGACGGGTTTCACGCAGGATCGTGCAGACGGCTCGCAAGTTTTCTCGGGAACGTTGAACGGTGGCGGCACAAATGGCAACAGCACAATCAACCTTGCCGTCGGCGAGCCGTACGGCATGCGCGGTGAAGCTGTGCTCGACGGCAATGACACGAGCAACGGCAACGGCAAAATCTACCGCCACGGCCGCTTGGGCTTGTTCGCGGCCGTCAACGGCGCAACCATCTCCAACGTCACAATCGCTGGCTCCATGAAGTTCGATAACGGTTCGGCTATCGATGCTGGGTCGCTTGCGGGCGCCATCGTCGGCAACCTGTCATTGTCTGGCGTAACGTGCAAAACGAATATCGCGTGTGATGATACGTTCGGCAACGAAGTGAACATTGGTGGTATTGCGGGCAGCGTGTCGGCGGCTTCTACGGTTGCGTTTGAGGGCAACAGCAAGGCCCAGGCGACCATTGCTGCAACTAAAACGCTTAACGGTAATATGCGCATTGGCGGCGCCATCGGCAATGTGGGCGACTATACCTCGACATTCAATGTTACGCGCCTCGAAGTTGGCGGATCAATCGAAACCGGCAATTGCGCTAGCGGCAAGATCGCACAGGTCGGTGGCCTTATCGGCCGCATTGTGCAGGGATCGAACGAGAAGTACGTTACCATTACCGGTCTTAGCTTTAGTGAATTTGCTATGACCGTGGGCAAGAACGGCGACAAGCTCAACGGCGCCGGTGGTCTTCTGGGCTACAGCTGGGGCAACGCCATCGTCACCATTGGCGATGCTGCTGCGAGCGCCAGCGATAACGCCTATGCCCTCAAAACTGCCAACAACACGACCGTGACCGCAAATAGTTCTACTGAGGTCGGCGGCCTCGTATACGCCGCCAGTGGCCACTGGATCATCAATAATCATGCTATCAATTTGGGCGGAACCTCCTTTGTCGCTGATAGTGCGACCACGCTTGGTGTCCTTATTGCTCGAGGCAGTACATCCAATTCGGATAATAGCTTCGGTGCCGAGACCAACTATAACGGTCTATATCTGGAGGACAGGGCTTGGTGGGGCACCGCTTATGCTGTGGGTGGCGTGTCTATAACCGCCCCAAAGGTAAAGACATACGACGAATGGCTTGCAAATGGCGTTAAACCCAATAGCAAGCTGACCGATAACGACTGCAATGCGGTTGTCTCGCTCCACACCGAGGCCGATAACCTGGACATGAGCGGTGATCCCACTAAAGACAATAGTTATCAAAATCGAATTGCTCCTGACAAGCTGCCACAAACAAACGGTTCTGTTCGCTACTACTACAATCTGGATAGAGCGTTGGCCGTGGTGACCAACTCAAAAAACGATAATGCGACTGCAATGATCACGCCCGAACATCTCGTTTTATGGGCAGCGAGGCAGTATGCTCCGAGCGCGACGTACGACTATCTAACGGGCACCAAAGTGTCTATCTTTACGAACAATGTGATTGGGCTCGATCGAGGCGAACGGAAAGAAATTAATCTGACGGGTTATAGCTACTACCCTTCAAACCCAAACGGCGATAATCCGGTGACCGTCCAAAATGTAAATATCGTCTTTTGCTACTCAAGGATAAGGGCAGAGCAGGAGAGTAATAAGAGAAACGACTCGGCTACCCAGCATGAAAATATGCACTGCGGCCTTATTCGCACATGCGATAGGAGCATGACGGTCTCGAATGTGACGCTTTCCGGAACAATCGGCAGGGTAAAAGACGATGCCGCGGAGGAGATGGACCCAGAAAGCGTGTCGGGTGCGCTGGTGCTTCGTTGCGCCCATGGATCGTCTGGCACCGAAATGGCGAATATCAAAATCGACACTCTAACTCTTGACGGCTTGCAGGTGGATGGGGCGGAAGACAGGAAATATGCTCCGCTGTTGATCAACGCCATTACAGGGTATGTCAACCTGGACGTGAAAAATGTAACGACGTCCAATTATGCAGGCACTTCTGGTGTCAATAAAGTTGCAGCTTCCAGCTTGTTTGGCCGATTGGGCTATGACAAAAATTCCGATCAGGTGACGGCGAAGTTTGAGCGAATCAGCTTACCCAGCCAAAATAGCAATACGATTTTCACCCATGCGAGCCTGCTGGAGAGTTTTGGCTACAAAAGTACGGGCACGGGTTCTGCAGACTACATCTTTACTAGGGCTGAAGCCGATGCGGGCAAGGTGACCTACGGATCCGAGATTGATGGGAGTACGGAGTACCCGGACAAGCAGCTTTGGTATTACGATAAGGCGACATATGGCACCAGGGAAGGGTTTGTAAATGTAAAGGGCGAGTCGACGGATGCCGAAAGGCCTTGGTTTAGCGACTATCTTCCTTATGTAGCCAAGGGAAAAGCCACCGAAAGCGGCGTTCAGTACCACGAAATCAAAGTCAACCAGCGCATCTCTAACCTGATGATGGGATGCGGTACGTATGGCGATCCGTACACCGTTAAGGACGCGACGGAAATGTACACCATAGCTAACTACATCAACAACAGCGTGGCGTTGGATGGCTGGGAAGTCACTATTGTCGCCGATCAGTCCAGACTGTGCGAGCGGCGTAACGAAACGAAGATCGACAGCGCGAGGACCGACAACGAGGTCGTGTACGTCTATAAGCAAAACAATCCAAGCGAGAGTAAGTGGGAGAAAAAAGTAGACGATACGACCGATCCCTCGCAGACGCTGAGCGACGAAACCATGCACCGCTATGTACAAAGTGCGTATTACAGCATTGAGCCTCCTGAGGGCAATAAGATTACCGTCGATGCGGCCTCGTTTGGCGGATTTGGCAACAAGGCTAATCCGTTCCGCGGCGTTATTGTTGGCGACCCTAAGTCCTCTGAGCCTGCAACAATTGAGATCAAAAACAACAAGGGCGAGCTTCGCGGCCTCATTCCCTATAGCTATGGCAGCGTGGTGCGCAATCTCAACATCAACTATGTGAATGCGCAGGCGACTATTACTTATTCTGAGAAGGATGCGGACGGCGTCCCGACGGCGTTTTTCGGTGGCGTTATCGGCTGCATTCTTGGCGGCGATAACATTATCGATCACGTGGCCGTTAATGAGACGACGACCGAAAACCCTACAACGGGATTTACCGTCACGGGCGGTGACGACAAGACGCATCTTGTTCCCATTGGCGGCTACGTCGGTGCCATTGCGGGCGGCGGTGTGATCTTCCGCAATATGGACAAAAGCGGGAAATCTTCCTGGCGTGCTGGAACTGGTGACAAATCTCGTGGTCTGGGAAAGGGCAACTTTGATCTCTACAACAATCCCTACGTCGGTCGTGTGATTGATGGCTATGCCTTTAGCGAGGGCTGTAAGGTTGAAAACGGTGACGCTAACTACAAGATTAACCAGCTCGATGTAGACGACACCGGCTGCGTTACCACCACCGATACGTACATGAAATTCAGCTGGGGTGCCGGCCAGCAAAACAACAAGGCTCCTAAAACTACAGTTAAAGATCAACAGGGCCTGCTCGTGCTGTCTGCCATTATCAACAGTGGCGCAGGTGCCGGAGCTGCTCATACCGACGTGACTGATGGCAGGGGCACGTATCGCGGATCACATGCGTATGAGGGCAGTAGCGTTCACGGCCTCATCTCCTCGACGGGATACAAGTTCGGAAATGAACGGTATGGCAAGGTTCGCAATGCGAATTACGCTGCGGTCGGAAAACCCGACGATGCCGACGCAGCGAGAGATTTCGCGACTTCGGTCAACGATGATCTCAAGGCGCCGGGCAACCAGAACTACCAAGGTCCGCTGGACGGCAAAGACGGACAAGATATCAACTCGCCTTACTTGGTTAAGAAATATGCGACCGATTGGCGCACTGGCTATGTGTGTGCGATGGGCGTTTGCGGCATGGATCTGCAGTTTGAGCAAGGCGTGACCTATGATATGACGAATTACGGCTCGGGGTTCTTGGGTCTTTCGGGCCGCTATTACTCAAACGCATGCGCGACCGACAAGAAGGTCAACGACAAAGATTTCATCACCCCGGGTATCGCCACTGTCAAAGGCAACGGCGCAACAATCAAAGTGTCAAACAACGCGCGCGAATACGTGGATGACGACTACTGCGTGGCAGGCGTAGGCGGTCTGTTCAGCACTATCAAGTTCTACTCGAATGCATTCAATAAGGGAAGCATCGAAGCGAATGACAACGCAAACGTAAACAATCTCAACTTCAGCGACTGCAACATTTCGCTTACCTATGTAACTTCCAATGGGGCAGAGCAGTCCACGTCGACGAGCAATACAAACAGCGGCTCGGTGGGAGTCGGCTGCCTTGCGGGCTCAACGGCAAACCAGGGAGTTTATGACAAGGTTACCTATGGCGTGTTCAAAAACGTCGGCATTTCTAACAGCACCGTAGTCGGAGGCTGCACGGCTGGCGGCCTCATTGGAAGTGCTGGCCTTATGTCGCGCAGCACCGATGGCGCCAACGGTTCGATTGTGAATTATGGGGGAACGTCCTCTCCTGTGCAGCTCCACGACTGCTCATATACCGACCTTAACGTCACGGGAAAGAAGAACGTTGGCGGCTACGTGGGTACGGTTGCCTCGGCGTGCGGCGTGTGGACAACCGCGGCCGAAGGAGTGGGCGAAAAGACTGTTGGCGCGAACTCGACCATAACTGCTACGGGACTAGCCTCAGAATGCCGTGCGGGCGGTGTGTTCGGTTATACCTCCAGCAACGTATCGGTGAACACCAATATTGGCACCACGGTAGCCGCCGCATCGAGCACGGCGGTCATCTCCAAGGTCGATGTGCTCATCACCGGAGAGACTGCGGGGCAGTCGGAAGAACAATTGAAAAATATGGGTGCCGGCGGCGTGGTCGGAAACGCCTATAGCGGTGTTATCTCCATGAGCAACGTGCGCATTGAAGCCGGAGGCGGCACCGAGAACGCCACTATTGGCGATAAGACCGGAAAGAATTCGAAGATTCGCAATGCGGGCGGCCTGATCGGGAAGGTTACGAGCGGTGGTAGCGGTTCCAACGCGTACTGGTTCAAGGACTGCGGCGTCAAGAATATCAACATCGCTGGCACCTACCAATGTTCAGGCGGGCTTATCGGCTACTACTTCAGCAATTTGGGCATAGCCTGCAACAACATCGCAATTGAGGGCGCTACGATCAAGGGCAGCTGGAGCGGCGGTCTACTTGGCGCGATTAACAGAGGTTCCGACGTCATCGACGTCACCAACACAAAGGTTTCTAACACCACGTTTGGCGGAACATCCAACGGTGGCATCGCGGGCGACGGCCGCGGCCAGTTTCATCTGGTAAACGTGCTCATGGACAGCAATATCTATAAATCTGACGCTAAGCAGGGTGTGCTCTTGGGCGAGGTCGACACAGGCGGCTATAGCCTTTCCGCAGCGGGCGTGGACGTAAAACCCGGCAAGGGCAAGACCACGAGCGACCTGCCGCCGATGGTTTACACGACCAATACGGCTGCGGTTAACAAGAAAACCTACATCGCGTTCGGAGACTACAACGACAGGCTCGACGTACCCGGCAAGGACACCACACTCTACGGTGCGGACGATGCCGCCACAACGGCGGCAAGCCCGTACGTGACTACGAGCCCCGTGAGCACGCTGGCGGTGCGTGCCTCCAACGACGACACCACTGATCGCTATCTGTTTGGCGACGGTGTCGCCATTGACACCGCGACGACCATCCAGAGCGAGGCAGGCACCAGTGTTGCCGGCCGCTACACCTATACCAATATCGGCGGCATCAATGATGCCGGCGCGTACCAAAACACGAGCACCTATAGCGCGGACAGCCCAAGGCCCACTTTCAACACCAACAACGTTACTTCGGGCAAGAAGGCCGCAACCGACTTCCCTGTACTCATGATTCCCGGCAACGACACGACGACGGTCGAGAAGTATCTGAACATCGTGACTAACGGCGGCTTTTCCGATGCCCGCCGCCTCAACGGCAGCGCCAAGCACGTGACCGCCACCGCCGAGGTCTTCTCGCTTGCCGATAACGGCGCCTTCGTCAAGGACGCAAACGCCTCGCAAACGCCCACGCTCAAGGTGCTCAACAACGGCACGAGCTCCATGGTTTTCCGCGCGAGTACCGACTGGGACAACGAGCGGGGCCGCTTCACGCTGCTCACGGTCACTTTTAGCGAGGCCGGCCAGATCTACCGCGTGCAGGTGCCCATTATCGTTAAGCGCATGCTCGAGATCGACTTCACCGCTACCTATTCCGAGGGCGCGAACTTTAAGGCTTCCGACTTTGAGACTAAATACGACAAGCACGTGCTTGTGAGCAGCGGCGATACCATGACCGGCTACCTTACCTGGACCTATGGTAGCGCCCGGGCCAAGCCAGTCGCTTACGGCTGGAACACGCTGCTCGAAGCCGGCGGCTCCATGGGCCCGCTCAACAAGAGCATCACCTTTGGTGCCACGCTGCCCGAGGGCACGCAGCTTACGCTCGTGGACACTGCTCATAACAACTGTGAATACCACTGCACGGTCGGCGCAGGCGGAGCGGCGTCGGTCAAGCTCACCGACTTTGTGGATGCCGGCAACAATGCCTACGTCGAGCCGTGGCTGAGCGAAATCGTGGGCGTGAAGGCCGATGAGGCCAAGGAGGACAAGCACGGTGCCTGGGTCAAGCTCGCCAATGACGAGGTCAAGGGCAAGAGCCAGGCCGAACTCTCGAAGATGGCTGGCGCCAAGGTCGATGGCGCGTACTACCGCGCGCGCACTTCTTCCGACATGACGGGCACGTTCTATACCCTCTCCGTTGCCGAGGAAGAGCCCAAGAGTGAGAACTTCTACTTGGTGGTGCGCACGCCGGCGGGCTCTGCGGGTGTCAACGGCTACACTGCAACTACGGTGGACACGAGCCTCAACGAGCACATCAACTACCTGCTGCGAGGCAAGAAAGCAGCCGACGGCAAGGCTGCCGAGGATGGGCACCAGAATACGCCCTCGACCTATAGCGTGGCATCAAACTACACGCACAGCCTCGTTGACAACAAGCGTAACCTCGTCGACAACAGGGACAGCATCAGCCGGATGGAGCTCAAGGAAGCCACCTATTCGCTTTCCATGAACGTGAGCGACACCGTGACGTTTGACTCGAGCCAGCAATACACGAGCTCTGACGCGCTGTATTATCAGCTCGATTCGTCGCTTGTCACCTATCACGATGGCGTCATCGCGGGCTCGGTAGGATACCCCACGGGCACGCAGGGCACGTATGAGTTCTACGTTAAGGTGGGTGATAACTACTACACCTGGGGCGGGTCGGGTTGGAATCTGGCCGGCACGAAGGAGACCCCAGTGGTGTCGGGCCTTAGTTGGACTGCGAACGGTGGCGACATGTCACTGGTGCTTGCCGATGCTGAGGGTAATCCCATCGACATGTCGGGCCTGCGCGAGATCGCCAAGAACCATGTCAACGCCTTCACCGTTACCATGAGGGCCGCGCTCACCATGACGGAGCCTGCCTGCCAGGCGGGTATCGTGGCCTCGCAGAACAGCGGCGCCGACCGCTACACCAAACCCAACTACCGCGCGTACCTTTCCACGCATGCCGACACGCTCAGCACCAGTAGCAACTCGGCATACAACGATGGCGGCGCCGGCTACTACCGTATGGATGTGGGCTCATCGACCATCGCGCTCGAGGCGTCTAAGAAATCCCAGTTGGGCATCAACATCGATGACCTCAAGTCCGCTGACGGCGAGATCGCTCTGGTGGGTACCTACGACCTGAGCAAGCTCACGGGCGCCGAGGCTAAGATCGACGCCGCAAACACGGTGACCTACACGCTGAGCCTGGAGCAGCGGCAAGATAATGGCGGCTATGCTCCGGTCGGCGATATCTCGAACTACATTACGGTGCTCGGCAGCGATTACCTAGGCACGGGTGCGGCATCCGCCGACGGCAACAGCTATGTGTTCACCGACACCAAGACCAACGGCGCGTTCCTCACGCGCGACGGCAACAGCCTCGCCTTTAAGCATGCCTTCCGCGTTAAAGTGAATACGAATGTTGAGGGTGAGAACCAAACTTACGCAAACTACCGCTTGGTGCTTACGGCCAATATTATGACCGGCAACGTTGTCGACGACACACCGGTCAACGTTAGCAACCTTGATGGCTATTCGCACTCCGACTACGTGACGTACACGCTAGCGCGCATCAACACCGAGGGCATTCGGCACGAGACGAAAACCAACTAGCTACGCGAGGGGCGGCAACCACCCGGTTGCCGCCCTTTTTCTTGTTCGCTTGGCCTACTGCTGCCCCAGCTCTCCACCAACTTTCCAGCTGTCCACTTAACTTACCACTCAAGGTGGAAAGCTGGAAAGTTAAGTGGAAAGCTGGTAAGTTAGGTGGAAAGTTGGAAAGTTGGGAGGTTCGGCATGAATGAGGAGTGGTTGGCGCAGGTCATCCATCATCTGCGGACAATAGGAAACGACACCCAGCAGTACGAAGTAAAAGAAGCCAAGGGCGCGCTCCCCAAAAGCATCGTCGAGACGCTTTCGGCATTTTCCAACGCGCAGGGCGGCTTTATCATCCTCGGCATTTCCGAAAAGAACGGGTTTATGCCCGTCGAGGGTTTTGATGCCCGCAAGATGCAAGACGCCCTCTCTTCTGCATGTGAAGAGCTGACGCCCGTTGTGAGGCCGGATATCCAAGTGCTCCCCTTCGAGGGTAAGCTGGTGCTTTGCGCGCGCATCAAAGAAATGCATCCACGCGATAAACCCTGCTATATTGCGGCACGCGGAATGTACGATTCGTCCTTTATCCGTACGGGCGACGGCGACCGGCGCATGACTCCCTACGAAATCGATCGCTTTATGGAGGAGCATGTTCAGCCTACATACGACGACGAGCCGGTCGAAGGTGCCACGCTCGATGACCTTGACGCCGATCTTTTGCAAGGGTTTATAAAACGCCAGCGCGAGCTACACCCTAGGCTTTTGGGCACCAGAAGCGACGATGAGATTCTTCTTGACCTGCATGTGACCAAAAGGGTGGACGACGCAATCGTGCCGACGCTTGCTGCAATTGTCGCGATGGGACGGTTTCCGCAAAAGTTCTTCCCACGTCTCAATGTGACCTTTACGGCGTACCCCGGGACCACAAAAACGCAGCGAGTAAGTGATAACAAGCGTTTTGTGGATTCTCAGACCATTTTGGGTCCGATCCCTTTCATGATTGAGGACGTGCTTGCCGCCGTTGCGAGAAACACCCGAAACGCAGCGGTTATCGAGGGCGCGTTCCGGAAAGATGTGCCCGATTATCCGCCCGTGGCGCTGCGCGAGGCGGTGGCGAACGCGCTCATGCACCGCGACTACTCTTCCGCCGCGCGCGGCTCACAAGTGCAGGTCAACCTGTATATCGACCGCGTCGAGATTCTCAATCCCGGCGGGCTGTACGGCGACGTAACGATCGATTCGCTGGGAGTTTCTGGGGTTTCGTCATCCAGAAACCAGTTCCTTTCAAATATCCTCGAGACCACGCCGTACCCAGACGGTGGCTACGTGGTCGAAAATCGCGGCACTGGTTATCAGGAGATAGGTGAGCAGCTCGAGCGGGCAAACATGTCGCCGCCCGAACCAAAGAACTCGACAGTTTCTTTTTCGTTGACGTTCGATAAGCGAAAGATAATGCGGGCGGAACAGGTGACGTCTGTGGGGCATGTGGACGAGGCAATCTTGGATTACCTGGCAACACATTCTTCGGCTTCGACCAAGGAGCTCACCGACGCTTCGGGTTTGAGCAGGAGCGCCGTTTCCAACCACATAAAAGGCTTGATTGGTGCGGGCAAGATTGAGGCGATGGAGCCTCCGCGCAGCCCGCGACAACGGTATCGACTCGCGAAGTAGGGCTGTCCGTCGCCCATGCTTCGGTCTCCCAACTTCTTTCCAGCTTTCCACTTAACTTACCACTTAAGGTGGAAAGCTGGAAAGTTAAGTGGAAAGCTGACATGTTAGGTGCGGACTGACGAGGGGTTAATAATTGCACAAACCATACCAGCCAAACAAAAAGATACCCATCTGGTTGGTAAAACACCGTCAATGAGTCGCGAGCCAACTAGCTGCGTAAATAAAGCCTAAAGAACCGTTGCAAATGAATGGCAAATACCCAGATGCCGCTGTTACGATTTTCAATTAACTGTTACGCGGGAACAGCAAAATGCTACTATCTAACAAGCACGTAAGAAAGCAGATTAACGGTTAAGGCTAAGAAGTGGCAGGTATGTCGGAAGCAACTAGGACTCGCACGCATGCGCCCGAGGTTAGGCAGCGCGCCGTCGAGATCCTCCAAGAGGGGGTCGGTCACCGCGCCCTCGCCGCAAAGCTTGGCATTCCCCAGGCCACGGCTCGTCAGTGGGCCCGCGCATATGCCGTGGGCGGTACCGACGCCGTGCTCAATGCGGGCGCTCGCCATCACACCTATTCGTACGACGTAAAGCTCGCCGTGGTTAAGGACCGTTTGGAAAACGGCCTGACGGTTCGCGAGGCTATGATCAAGCACAAGATTCCCAGCGAGTCTTCAGTCAAGGCTTGGTGCCGCCAGTATCGCGAGAGCGGTGAGTCCGCGCTGGTCGATAAGCCGCGCGGTCGCAAGCCGCGCGTTAAAAAGGCGGAATAGCGAACGGGATGGTGCGCCCACAGGGGCGCATTTTTCTTGCCGCCCCTCTGCTCCAATGCGGACAGACTCCTTACCCCGCACGTACAAAACTCCCCAGTTGACCGAAAACCCGCCGCCGTTACTCCTCAATTGAGCTATAACGTTAAACAATTGCAGCGTTTTTGCATGGGGGAGTGATGGTATGACGCTACTGTATTTCCTTACCCTGTTTCCGCTGGTGCCGGCGCTGGGCATGCTGCTCGCGCGCGGTGACCGCGCCCGCGATGCGGTGGGGCTCATAGGTTCCGGCATCATTATGGCGGTGACAGTTGTAGTCGCCGTCATGTTTTTTGGCGCGGGCCCGCAGAGCTTTGAGGTTGCCTCCGGCACCTCGCATGTGCTCTCGATCATCAGCTCCGCCATCGATGTCATCCTGTGCGCCGTCATCCTATACAACGCGTATAAATATAGGAACGCGCTCACCACGGTGCTCGGCATAGTCCAGCTGGTGGGCTCGCTCGCCTTTGCAGCCATGACGCTGCCCGCGGCCGAAGCCGTCACCGCAACGCCGCTCTACCTGGACTATATGAGCGTGATCATGGTCCTCGCCGTCGGCATTGTCGGCAGCCTGATCTGCGTGTATGCCCTGGGCTACATGAAGGACTTCCAGGCCCACGACGAGCACGAGGCCGCGCTGCGCGGGCAGACCGCGCCCGACCGACGGCCGCAGTTCCTGGCGCTTATGTTCCTGTTCCTCTCGGCCATGTTCGTCATCGTGACGAGCGACAACCTTGAGTGGTTGTTCTGCGGCTGGGAAATCACCACCGTGTGCTCGTTCCTCATGATTGGCTACACGCGCACGCCCGAGGCCATCAAGAACGCCTTTACCCAGATCATCCTCAACATGCTGGGCGGCATCGCGTTTTTGGTCGGACTCATGTACCTGCACGTTAACGGCATGCCGCTGACCATCTCGGGCATGATTGAGCTTTCCGGCGCCGGAACCGCGCAATCCGCGCTGCTGGTGATGCCGGTCATTCTGCTGTCGCTCGCCGCACTCACCAAGGCCGCACAGATGCCGTTCCACACTTGGCTGCTTGGCGCCATGGTTGCCCCCACGCCCACGAGCGCCCTGCTGCACTCGTCCACCATGGTCAAAGCCGGCGTGTTCCTGATGGTCAAGCTGAGCCCGCTCTATGCCATCTATCCCGTGACCGGCTTTATGGTCACGAGCGTGGGTGCCATCACGTTTTTGCTCGCCGCCCTCATGGCCATCTCGCAGAGCAACGCCAAGCGCGTGCTCGCGTACTCCACCATTTCCAACTTGGGCCTCATCAGTGCCTGCTTGGGTGTCGGCGCGCCCGAGGCCGTATGGGCGGCCATCTTCCTGATCCTGTTCCACACGGTGGCAAAGTCGCTGCTGTTCCTGTGCGTGGGCACGGCCGAGCATCATATCGGCAGCCGCAATATCGAGGACATGGACGGTATGTTCAGCCGCATGCCGCACCTGACGCGCCTGATGATGCTGGGCATCATGGGCATGTTTGTGGCGCCGTTTGGCATGCTCGTGTCCAAGTGGGGCGCCCTGGTGGCGTTCGCGCAGACCGGCAACGTGCTCATGATCATGGTGTTGGCCTTTGGCTCGGCTGCGACGTTTTACTTCTGGGGCAAGTGGCTTGCCAAGCTTTCGGGCGTCGACCCCACGGCTCAAAACGTTGAGGTCAATGTCCATAAGACCGAATGGATGGCGCTCAACACCATCGCCGCGCTGCTGATTCTGTGCTGCGTGGCCTTCCCGCTCATCTCGAGCGGTCTGGTGTCGCCTTACCTGGCCATGGTGTTTGGCCGCGTGCCGTACGTTATTGGCAAGGACGCCATGTATCTGATGGTGGTTATCGTGGCGTTTATCGCCGTGGTGCTGCTGACTTCATTCCGCGTGAGCAACAAACCGCACGTCAACGTGTACCTTTCGGGCGTGGGAACCGACAAATATCGCCATTTCCGCGGCTCGATGGGTCACGAGGTAAAGGCCGAAAAGCGCAATTGGTACTCGGAGGACGCCCTTGGCGAGAAGCGTATTGGCCCCGCGGGTAGCGTCGTGTGCTGCAGTATTATTTTGTTTGCGCTGCTGTGTTGCGCGTGGATTGGGCCCGAGCGGCTTGCCATGAGCGCGCCCTCGGTGCTGCGTGGCAAGTATTTTGAAGGTTCGGGTGTCGTGGGCATCTTTATTGGCACCGTGGCGTTTGCCCTGCTGGCGCCGCTTGTGGGCGGCCTGATCGACGGCGTTGACCGTAAGCTTTCGGCTCGCATGCAGGGCCGTGTGGGCCCGCGCTTGCTGCAGCCCTTCTACGACGTTGCCAAGCTGCTGCGCAAGGCCCCCGCCAGCGTAAACACCATGGACGATACCTACATGGCGTGCGCGCTCATCTTTACCGTGGTGGGCGGCGGCATCTTTGTGTCGGGTTCCAACACGCTGTTGTGCGCCTTTATGGTGACGCTCGCCGCGATCTTTGTGGTGTTGGCGTCCGCCTCGACGCAAAGCCCGTTTGCCCAGGTTGGCGCCGACCGCGAGCTGCTGCAGGTTATGAGTTACGAGCCCGCCGTTCTGCTGATGAGCGTGGGTCTGTACCTTGCCACCGATAGCTTCGATTCCATCGCCGTGACGGGGCAGTCGGCCCCCATCATCGTGTACAGCGCGCCCATTTTCCTCGCGCTGCTCGCGGTGCTCACCATCAAGCTGCGCAAGTCGCCGTTTGACCTTTCGTACTCGCATCACGCGCATCAGGAGATCGTCCAGGGCGTTGCCACCGAGATGAGCGGCGGCACGCTGGCCAAGATGACCCTTATGCACTGGTGCGAGACCGTGCTGTTTTTGATGTGGGTGGGCATGTTCTTTGTCTGGGACAACCCGGTGAGCTGGGTGGTCGCCCTGGTCGTGATGGCTGCGACGTACTTTGTCGAGGTGCTGATCGACAACACCTTCGCGCGCAGCACCTGGCGCAGCTGCTTTAAGCTCGGATGGGGCGTGGCGCTGGTGTTTGGCCTGCTCAACCTTATGCCCATCCTCGTCGACGTGTTTATTTAGGAGGCGGCATCCATGGATCATAAAATGTCGCGCTCGCCGTGGGTTATTCATTACGACGGCTCGAGCTGCAACGGATGCGATATCGAGGTGCTGGCCTCGCTCACGCCACTGTTCGATGCGGAGCGCTTTGGCGTGGTCAACACCGGCAACCCCAAGCATGCGGACATCTTTTTGGTGACGGGGTCGGTCAATGCCCAGAACCTGCCCGTCGTGCGCCAGATCTACAACCAGATGCTCGAGCCCAAGTGCGTGGTGGCGTGCGGCATCTGCGCGTGCTCGGGCGGCGTATTCCGCGATGCCTACAACGTAATCGGCGGCGTGGACCGCGCGATTCCCGTGGACGTGTACGCGCCCGGGTGCGCCATTCGCCCCGAGACCGTGATCGATGCCATCGTGGAGGCGTGCGGCATCCTGGACCAGAAGGAGGCCGTGATGCGCGCCGGCGGCGACCCGCTCACCGTGGGCGGCGCCGCTACCTGGGACGGTGGCGTTGAGTTGGGCGAGGACGGGTTTGTGGCCGCGGGGGCCGGGGCTGACGGTGCCGGTGGCGCGCCTGCCGGGAAGCCCGCCGCGCCCGCCGCTGCAAAGGAGGCTGAGTAATGCAGAAGGCTATCTATACCACCGTCGGGATCGACGAGCTCCTGTCGCATGTCCAGGCGCTCAAGGGCGTCGGCGCGCGCTTTGTGCAAATGCACGCCGAGCGCAACGTCGACGACGGCACGTATCGCCTGGTCTATACGTTTATCAACGTTCGTGCTGCACAGGAGCAGATCGCTCAGGATGGTAGCTATGCGATCGAGAACCTGGTGGTCGAGGGCATCGACCAGTACCAGGAGATTCCGTCCATCAGCTCGTACTATCCGGCGGTGTTCCCGTTTGAGAACGAGGCACACGATCTGTTTGGGCTTGCCATCACCGACATGCAGATCGACTTTAAGGGCTTTTTCTACCAGGTCTCAACGGCCGAGCCCATGAGCGTTATCACGCCCGAGGTGAAGGCCGCGCGCGAGAAGGCCATGAAGGTCCGTGCCGCCGCAGAGGCCAAGGCGCGCAAGGCTGCGGCCGAGAAGGCTGCTGCCGCTGCTGCCGCGGGGGAGGGCGCCGCGGGTGCCGGCGATGCTGCGAACGCTGTTGCCGCCCAGCCCGCTGCGGCTACCGGCTCCGATGCTCAGCATGACGATGCTGCTGCCAAGACCGCGCTCAAGGCTGCCGAGATGGAGGCAAAGCTCGCCGCCATGGATCCCGAGAAAGCGGCCAAAGTCCGCGCGGCGCTTGCCGCCAAAGCCGCCCGCGATAAGCAGAAAAAGGAGGCGTAAGGTCCATGGCACATCGCTCCGTTATTCCGTTTGGCCCGCAACACCCGGTGCTGCCCGAGCCGCTTCATCTGGACCTGGTGATCGAGGACGACCGCGTTCTCGAGGCAATTCCGCAGATCGGCTTTGTGCACCGCGGACTCGAGAAGCTCACCGAAAAGCGCGACATGCATCAGTTTGGCTACATCGCCGAGCGCATCTGCGGCATCTGCGCCGTGGGCCACAGCTACGGTTATGCCAGCGCCTGCGAGCGCATGCTCGGCATCGAAGCGCCCGGCCGTGTGCAGTGTATCCGCACCATTCTGCATGAGCTTTCGCGCATTCACTCGCACCTGCTGTGGCTGGGCCTGCTCGCCGATGCCTTTGGCTTTGAGGCGCTGTTCTATCGGTCGTGGACGCTGCGCGAGCAGATTCTCAAGATCTTTGAGAGCACCTGCGGCGGCCGCGTGATTCTGTCGATCAACGAGATCGGCGGCCTTAAGCACGACATCGAGGACTCCGAGCTGGCGGGTATTGTCCAGACGCTCGACGCCATGCGCCCCGACTACGAGGCCCTGGTGCATACGTTTTTGGACGACAATAGCTGCGGCGAGCGCCTGCATGGCGTGGGCGTGATCAGCAAGAAGGACGCGCTGGAGCTTTCGATGGTCGGTCCGTTCGGTCGCGCCTCGGGCGTGGACTACGACGTGCGTATGTTCGGCGACGGCGCCTATGCGGATCTGGCCGCGTTTGAGCCCATCGTTGCCACAGACGGCGACTGCTATGCCCGCTGCCAGGTGCGTTGTGCCGAGGTCATGCAGGCCATGGACATTATCAAGGAGCTTGTGGGCAAGATTCCGCACGACGGTATCGGCGGGCGCACCAAGCTTACGCCGGCCGACGGCGCGCGCGGCGAGGTTGTGATTGAGCAGCCGCGCGGCGAGGCGTACTACTATGTGCGCGGCAACGGCACCAAGAATCTGGACCGTTTTCGCGTGCGCACGCCGACGTCGCAGAACCTGGCGGGTCTGACGCATGCGCTGCAGGGCGTGCTCCTTGCCAACGTGCCCATGATTATCCTGACCATCGACCCCTGCATTAGCTGCACGGAAAGGTAGGCGCGGCATGAGTTTACTGACATTTGCCAAGACGGCCTTGGGCTCTATGGTCAAGCAGCCGGTAACGGTGTGCTATCCGCAGGAGAAGCTGGCGGCGCCCGAGCGCTTGCGCGGGCATATCGTCAACGACATGGATGTGTGCATTTGCTGTGGTATGTGCGCACGTCGCTGCCCGGCGGGCGCGCTCACGGTCGATCGCAAGGGTGGTACCTGGTCGATTGACCCGTATGCCTGCGTGGTGTGCGGTGAGTGCATCGAAAGCTGTCCCAAACACTGCCTGACTATGGACACCGCCCGCATTCCAGTTGCGGCGGACAAGACTCCCACGGTAGAAACCAAGCCGGAGTAGCGTTGGAATAGAGTTGGAATAGGGGCCGGTGGGGCAAAATTGCCCCACCGGCCCCGCGCTTAAACGCGCGGTTGGGCCGCCGCGAACAAAACTATGCCGGATTACGGGGCTGGATAGCGAACCCCCGACCATACCGAAAACCACGAAAATAAAACCGCAGGTAGATAGCTTGCTGTTTTTCAAAAAATGAAGGTATGGATGAGGGCTCCGGCTTTAGCCCCGTAATCCGGCATAGTTTTGAAATGCCACCATATCAGTACCAGCCCCTGATCTCCCGTGGACAGAGGGAAACGGATCATTTTGGTCCCGCGAGGCTTGCGGAGGCACTCGTGCAGGGCCGCCCGAACAAAACTATGTCGGTTTACTACGATGAATTCGACATTCCCGACCATGACTGCATTTTTCTAAATATTGCAAGCGTTCTACCTGCGGTTTTGCAAGTGCGCAATTTGCCGTGGTCAAAGGTGGGCGATTCACCGTAGTAAACCGGCATAGTTTTGAAATGGCATTAAAGCGGTAGCAGCCATTTTGCTATGCCGGGGTGGTCGGCCGTTGGGTAATTACCCTCGCAGGTAGGCAATGGCGATCTGTGTGCGGTTGCGTAGGCCCATTTTGGCAAGGATCGAGCTGATGTGGTTGCGCACGGTGCCTTCGCCCATGTATGCCGTGGCGGCAATCTCCTTGTTGTCGAGGCCACGGGCGATGAGCTCGGCGACTTCGAACTCGCGGTCGGTCAGGCTGGCAAAGGCGGCGGGCCGGCGGGGCGTGCTGGCATCGGCGCCTGTCCCGTCAAAATCGATGTCCTCGATCGCCTTGCCCTCGAGCACGCGTTTGCCGTCCATGACCTGCGCCAGCGCTGGCGGAATGGCGGCGACATCGGTCTTGATCAGGTAACCGCGGGCGCCCAGCTTGAGCGCCGACACAATGTACTCGTCATCCGAGAACGTCGTCAGAAACACCACGCGCGCTGCAGGATCACGCTCAAGGATCTCGCGTGCCGCCGAAAGACCGTCCCGCCCCGGCATCTGAATGTCGAGCAGTGCGATATCGGGTGCGTGTTCGGCATAGAGAGCCGCTGCGTCGTTGCCGTTGGCACCGGTGCCCACCACCTCGATCTGCGGCTGGGCGCCCAGGATAATCTTGAGCGAATCGACCACTAGGCGGTCGTCGTCGACAACGATGAGCCTCATCGGCCCTCATCTCCTTGCTGCTTGGGAACGGTGGCAAACACGCGCCAGCCGGCGGCGCCGGCGCGCGGCCCGGCGGTGAAGGTACCGCCAAGCGCCTCGATGCGCTCGCGCATAGAGGCGAGCCCCATGCCCTCCGCGGCGCCGCGGCTGCTTGCTTGAACCCCGCCCATGCCATCGTCGGTAACAACGAGCTGGTAAAACGACGGATGCTCCATGCACCGTACGGTGACAGCATGGGCGCAAGCGTGGCGCATGGTGTTGGAGAGCGCCTCGCGCAGGACTGCCGCAAAGCAGTTGGCGACGTTTGCGGGCGCATGTTCGGTCATAACTTCAAACTCAATCTGCGGGCCGCCGTCCGAGCGCGCGCCTTCGACAATGCGTTCGAGCTGCATGGAAAGGTCGACGGCGTTGTCGTTGAGCGCGTGGACGCTGGTGCGCACAAGCTGGAGCGCCTCGTCAACCGTGCGTTTGACGTCGGCGAAATCGGCGGCAACCCTGGGCTCGTCGGCGTGCACGACGCGCAGGGCCTCGGTCTGCAGTGAGGCGCGCGTGAGCTGGTGCCCGACGTTATCGTGGATTTCGCGCGCGATGCGGGCGCGTTCGGCGAGTGTCGCGAGCTCGACTTCGTAGTCCTGGCGGTCGGCAAGATCGCGGTTGCGCGCCTCGAGCGCGAGGGCTCGTTCCTGCAGCTCGTCGCGGGTGTGGCGCATGCGCTGCTGTTCGCGCTCCAACTGGGCGGTGCGTAGCGATAACAAGGTGGCGGCAACCGAAAGGATGGCGGTCAGCAGGAGCGTTCGGGCGGTGAGCACGTTGGTGCGAAGGTCCGCGACGAGCGCAAAAGCAAAGACGGAGCCAATGCCCAGCGCGACCCAGGCGCGCTCACGGCGCACGCGCCGCGCGGTGTCATAGAGGGCGAGAGGCGCAAACGGCACAAACGGCGGCACGAAGACAGCCACGATGATGTAAGCGTAACTCGCGGCCTCGCTTGTGCGGCTCGTGCGTTCTCCCTTTGCGACCTCGGCCAGCGAGGTGGCGATAACGCCAAGGCAAAACGCCGCGACCAGGCGAGCGTCCACAGTAAGACCTATGGCGGCCGCAATGCAGCACACCAGCACAATCGATTTGTCGAAAAGCCTGTTCATACGGGTATTGTACGCGAAGCTGCGCGTGGTGGAGGGGCCGCCTGCGCAACCGTGACATTCCTCCCGCGCGGCAAATCGGCGTCGATCGCTCGCGCGAGCGGGGGTTTCGACTCCACCCCCCCCGCACTCGTGACAAAGCTCACTGGCGCGCGCCGGCGGCTCCTGCGATGATGCAATCGTACCGGGCCGCAATCAACAGGAGGGCCGCCTCATGACAGACATCGTCCACGTCGAAAACCTCGTCAAGCGCTACGACGACCTTATCGCGCTCGACCACTTTAGCCTGAGCATCGCCCCCGGCGAGATCTTTGGCCTGCTGGGCCCCAACGGCTCGGGCAAGACCACGTCCATCAACTGCATTTTGCAGCTGCTTGCCTACGACAAAGGCACCATCGAGCTGTTCGGCGAACCCATGACGCCCGCCCGCTATGACCTCAAGCGCCGCATCGGCGTGGTGCCGCAGCAGGTGGCGGTGTTTGACGAGCTCACGGTGCGCGAGAACATCGACTATTTCTGCAGTCTCTACGTTAACGATCGTAAGCGTCGCCGTGCACTGGTGGACGAGGCGATTGACTTTGTCGGGCTGGGTGACTTTACCAAGTTCCGCCCCGGCAAGCTCTCGGGCGGCCTGGCGCGTCGCCTCAACATCGCCTGCGGTATCGCGCACAAGCCCGAGCTCATCTTTTTTGACGAGCCCACGGTGGCGGTCGACCCGCAGAGCCGCAACGCCATCCTGGAGGGCATCTGCCGCCTGCGCGACGAGGGCGCCACGGTGGTGTATACCAGCCATTACATGGAGGAAGTCGAGCAGATTTGCAGCCGCATCATGATCATGGACGGCGGGCGCGTGCTGGCGCAGGGCACTAACGACGAGCTCAAGCGCATGATTCAGATGGGCGAGCGCGTGACGGTCGAGGTCGGCGCCGTCGAGTCGGCCACGGTCGAGCGGCTGCGCGCCCTCGAGCACGTGCTTTCAGTCGAGCTGTCCGGCGGCGAGCTCGTCTGCACCTGCGAAGCGAGCCCGCATAACCTGGTCGACATCCTCGACACGCTGCGCGCCGCCGACGTGGCGCTCGGCCGCGTGTGGAGCGAGCCGCCGACCCTCAACGACGTGTTCCTCGAGATCACCGGCCGCGAGCTGCGCGACTAGGGGGCAGCCATGTTCAACACCATCATCACCACGGTCAAGACGCTGCTGCGCCGGCCGAGCACGTGGGTTTGGGGCGCTCTCTTTCCCATCGCGCTTTCCACGATGTTCATGTTTATGTTTGCGAACCTCAGCTCCGACGGCACGGTCGATCCGGTGCCGGTTGCCATCGTGGCGGACGAGGCCTGGGACGCCTCGACCTTTAAGAACGTGGCGGCTTCGCTTGCCAAGGAAGGCGACGACCAACTGCTCGAGATCCACGAGTGCGACGACGCAGCCGACGCGAGCCGTGCGCTTAAGGCCGGCGAGGTCGCGGGCATCTATACGGTCGACGACGCGGGCACGCCCAAACTCACGCTGCTATCGAGTTATGACGGCTCGCGTGCGTCGTCGGTGCTCACCGATCGCAGCATCCTGGAGACGGTGGCAAGCTCGTATACACAAAATGCCGAGCTCATGTCCCAAATTGCCCAGGACAACCCAGCGGCGCTCGCCGACCCGGAGGCGGTTGCGCGCGCCCTGTCGCTCGAGGGCGGCACCCGTCGCGTGAGCCTGACGCGTACCACGCCCGATGGCACGGTCATCTACTACTATGCGCTCTTTGGTCTGGTGGCGATGATGTCTGCCGAGTTTGCCGCCTTGAGCGTCGTCGATCTGCAGCCCAATCTGTCCGGCCTTGGCGCACGTCGCTGCGTGGGTGGTCTTTCCAAGACGGCGTCACTGGCCGGTATCTTTGTGGGCTCGTGGCTGGTCTCCTTTGCCTCGATGGCGATTGCGATCGGCTACGTGCGCCTAGTCGTGGGCATCGACTTTGGCGGGCGCGATGGACTGTGTTTGGTGGGCGGCGCCGCTTCCGCGCTTGCCGCCACGGGCTTGGGACTCTTTGTGGGCACGCTTCCCGTTAAGGGCGGCAAGGCGTCCAAGTCGGGCATCCTCACGGGCTTTGCCACCACGTGCGCCCTGTTCGCCGGCCTCTACGGCGAGCCGGCGATGGCGCTTGCCGACGACGTCGCCCGCGCCTGCCCGGCCGAGTGCTGGCTCAACCCCGTCAAGCTCATCTGCGACATGTTCAACCGCCTGTATTTCTTTGAGGACCTGGGCCCCTTTGCCGTTCGCGCGGGCGCACTCGTCCTGATGGCCCTGGTGTTTGTCGCCGCCGCCACGCTGATCTTTGGAAGGAGCCGCTATGAGCACCTTTAAGACCGCGCTTCGCATGGCGCTCGCGCACCCGTTCTACCTGCTTATCTACACGGTGTTCATTTCGCTGATGGGTGTGTTTATCGCGGCATCGGTGAGCTGGAACTCGTCGCAGCTTACCGAGTACAAGCCCTACGATGCCAACGTGATCGTGGCCGACCGCGACGACAGTGACCTTTCGCGTGCGCTTACCAAGCATCTGGGTTCGCGCTTTGAGCTGGTCACGGGCGTCGGCGACGACACCTACGACCTTGCGGACGCGCTTTCCAAGAGCAACAGCGCCAAGGGCAGTGCCGACTGCGTGTTCTTTATCCCGGAGGGGTTTGAGGGCGACCTCGTTGCAGCTGCCCGCGCGGGGGAGTCCCTGCCCAAGCTCGATGTGACCTACGGTGCCGGCACCATGGCGGCGGCGCTTTCGTCTGCCGAGGCCTCGCGCTGGATCTCGCTTGCGGGCGCTGCGGCGGCGCTTGAGCCCACTGCCTCCAACGGTGACGTCGCCAAGGCTGCCGATCATGCCGCTGCCGAGCGCGCCGAGGTCGAGATCGAGCGGGTCAAGGTCGACTCGATTGCCGCCGCCACGCTCGAGTCGTACTTCAACTTTGGCGCGTACGCGATTATCTCGTCGGTCATCGTGTCGGTGGGGCTGGTGTTCTCGGGCATGAACGAGCCCGGGCGCGTGCGTCGTATGGATGCCGGTCCAATCTCCGAGCGCCAGCGTTCGCTTGCCGTGTTTGCGGCCGCCGCCGTACTCACCGTCTGCATCTGGTTTGTGTCGAGCATGATGGGCGTCGTGGGCTTTGCCGGCGCGGTCGCCGAGGTCGGCGTGGGCCGTGTGTGCCTGGCGCTGGCGGCGACGTTTGCCCTTGCGTGCACGCCTCTGGCCGTTGGCTTTGCCCTTTCGAGCCTGGGTGCGCGCGAGGAGCTGCTCAACGGCGTGGGCAACCTGCTCGGCATGCTCATGACGTTTTTGGGCGGCGCCTGGATGCCGCTGTCGCTCATGGGCTCGGCCGTGCAGACCGTGGCGCATTTTGTGCCGACGTTTTGGGTGAACGACGCGATCGGCAAGGCGCTCGCCGCGGACCTGACGCCCACCGTGCTGGGCGATATCGCCTGCGATCTGGGTGTCACGGTGCTCTTTGCCGCGGCCATCGCCGCCGTAGGCCTGGCCCTCGCACGCGCCAAATCCCGCGCCTAGCCGCCTAGTCGTTTAAGAGCGTCCCTAATGACTAGTCTGAAATAAATCCCAAGCCTCGCCCCAAAATAGTTTGCCAAGGTTTACTATTACGCTCATAAAGTAGTACGGGGCTAACAATAGGGGATACCATGGCAACGCAGGAAGCCTATGTCCAGGTTAAGGATCTCAAAAAGCACTATGGCGACGGTGATGCATGCCTGACGGTACTCGATGGCATCGACACGTCCATCAACCGCGGCGAGATCTGCGTCATGCTGGGGCCCTCGGGCTCGGGCAAGTCGACCTTTCTCAACCTGATCGGCGGCCTGGAGGATGCCGACGGCGGCTCCATCATGGTGGACGGCTGCGACCTCACCGTGCTTAAGCCTACCGACCTGGGCGAATACCGACGCCGCGAGCTGGGCTTTGTCTTCCAGTTCTACAACCTGGTGCCCGATCTCACCATCAAGGAAAACATCGAAGTCACGGCACACCTGTCCAAAAAGCCGCCCAACATCGACGACCTGCTGCGTTCGCTGGGCCTCTACGAGCACCGCAACAAGTTCCCGCGCCAGGTCTCGGGCGGCCAACAGCAGCGCTGTGCCATCGGCCGCGCGCTCGTCAAAAACCCGGGTCTGCTGCTGTGCGACGAGCCCACGGGCGCGCTCGACTATAAGACGTCTAAGGAAATCTTGCAGCTCATGGAGGATGTAAACCGCACCTACGGCTGCACCATCATCATTGTCACCCACAATGCCGCCATCGCGCGCATGGCCAATCGCGTGCTGCGCCTGCGCGACGGGCGCATCGTCGAGGATGAGCTCAACGAGTCGCCCGTCGCGGCCGCCGAGCTCGATTGGTAGGCGGCGCCATGACACCTCTCGCAAAACGTCTCCCGCGCGAGCTGCGCCGCAATATCGGCAAGTATCTGGGCATCTTTTTGCTTATGTGCGGAAGCATCGCCCTTACATCGGGCTTTTTGCTCGCGGCGCATTCCATCGGCTGCCTTATCGACGACATGCGCGATGCGTACACGATTGAGGACGGCCGCGTGACCACCTCCTTCGAGGCCACCAAAGACCAGCTCAAGGCTGCCGAGGATGCAGCCGGCGACGTCGGCGGCGTCACGCTCTACAAGAACTTCTCCATCGACGCCATCATCAAAAAGACCACCGGCGACGACGGCACCAAGCGTACGCTGCGCACCTATGCGCACCGCACCAAGGTCGACATTGCGTCGTACAGCGAGGGCAAGGAACCCAAGGCGGATGACGAGGTGGCCATCGACCGTGTCTTTGCCACCAATAACAACCTGTCCGTGGGCGATAAAGTCGAGCTCGAGGGTCGCACCTACACCATCTGCGGCATCATGACCCAGCCCGATAGCCAGGCGCTGTTCCTCAACAATTCGGACTTTACGGTGAACACCATCACCTATGGCGTGGCCGAGGTCACCGACGCCGGCTTTGCCGCGCTCGAGGATGCCGGCGGCGCGCCTGCCTACACCTACTCCTTCACCTTTGCCGATCGCGACCTCCCCACCGCGGATCGCATCGATGCGGAGCAGGATATGGTCGAGGCGCTGACCGATTCCGACGCGCGCGTGGACGATCTGACCGACGCCGATTCCAACCAGGGCATTGGCTATGCGCGCGACGACGTGGACGGCGACTCCATGATGTGGATGACGCTGCTCGACATCATCATCGTGATCATGGCGTTCGTCTTTGTGGTCCTTACCGATGCCACCATCGAGGAGGAGAGCGCCATCATCGGCACGTTGCTCGCCAGCGGCTATCGTCGACGCGAGATCGTGTTGCACTACCTTGCGCTTCCCGCCATCGTGGGCGTGGTCGCGGCGCTTTTGGGCACTGCGCTCGGCATTGTGTTCTTTACCGAGCCCATGCGCAGCCTCTATTACGGTTCGTACAGCCTGCCGCCCTTCCAGGTGTACTGGAGCTGGGAGATCTTTGTGAAGTGCGCCGTGGTTCCCGCCGCCGCGCTCATCCTCATCACGCTGGTGGGCCTGCTTCGCAAAATGGGCAAGACGCCGTTGCAGTTCCTTCGTTACGAGGCGAGCGGCAAATCGGGCACCAAGCGCGGTATGCAACTGCCGGAGCGCATGGGTTTTGTTTTCCGCTTCCGCCTGCGTGTCTTCCTGCGCAATCTGGGCAACTTCGCCACGCTCTTCGTGGGCATCGCGTTTGCGTCGCTGCTACTGCTCTTTGGCCTGGCGATTCTGCCCACGATGACGCACTATGCGGACAACCTCGAGACGAGCCTGGTCGCCGAGCACCAGTACACGCTCAAGGCGCCGCTGGAGCTCGAGGGCACCGCCGAGGAGCGCGAGCAGTGGTCGGCACTCGAGCGCTTGCAGTCGGTTGACGGCGCGCCGCTTTCCGCCGCTCAGGATGCCGATGACGAGCTTGACGACGCGGCCGATGCGGCGCAGGTGGCAGCCGATGCCGCGGCCGCATCTCCGTCTGCCGAGAGCCTGACTGCGGCGCAGGATGCGCTTGCCAAGGTCCAGGACAAGAAGGATGCGCTCTACGCGCGCCTTGACGATCTTGCCGATGCCCTCGGCTGCGACTGCGATGAGGCTATCGACCTGATCGACAAGGGCTCTAAGATCGACGCTGACAACGACGATATCCACCCGGTCAATACGACCGACAACGGTGCGGGTGCAATCGCACAGGCCGAGAAATACGCCGTTTACCAGCTGCAATACGACCGCGGCGATGGAAATGGCGAGGAAACGATTTCCGTCTACGGCATTTCATCCGATTCGCGCTATTGGAAAGACCTCAACGTCGGCGATGGGCGCATCGTCTTTGGCGGCGGTCTGCTCGACAAGTTCGGCTGGAGCGAGGGCCAGAAGGTCACGCTCGGCGACAAGTACGAGGGCAAGCATTATTCCCTTGAGTACGCGGGCAAGGACTGTGCCTGGGGCTCCAAGTCGGACATGAATATCTATATGAGTATCGACGACTTTAATGAGCTGTTCGACAACGACGCCGCCTACTTTAACGGCTATGTGAGCAACGAGAAGCTCGACCTCGATGCTCGTTACTTTGCCGGCGACACCACGCCCGACGACATGCGCGCCGTGGGCGACCAGTTCATCGGCATGATGAGCAAAATGATCGGCATGATGGTCGGGCTCGCGGTGTTTATCTTCCTGCTGTTTATGTACCTGCTGACCAAGGCCGTGATCGACCACAGCGCCCGTTCGATCAGCTACATGAAAGTCTTTGGCTATCGCGATAGCGAGATCTCGCATCTGTACATCCGCTCGATTACGCTGTGCGTGGTGGCGTCGCTCGTGCTGAGCCTGCCGGTCATTATTGGCTCACTCACGGCCATCTTCCGCTCTATGTTGCTCGCCTACAACGGCAATATCGAGATCTACGTGCCCGCTTGGTCCATGGTTGCATGCGTCGGCATTGGCTTTGCGACCTACCTGGTCGTGGCGCTGCTACACACGCGTTCTATCACGCGCGTGAGCCTGGCCGAGGCCCTCAAAGTCCAAGAGTAGTCGTTTAAGAACCTCCCCAACGACTAGGTTTCGCGCTTGACTTTGACCCTACTTTAACGGGTACCATCCTCTATGTCTGTAACGCCATATAGACCGAGGGGATAGATCTATGACCGCAACTGCACCCGCAGCACCCGCTAAGGTATACTTCACCAACTTGCGCACGCATGCTCGCGAGAGCCAGCTCGACAAGCTCAAGCGCCTCATACGTCACGCCGGTATCGAGCAGATCGACTTCGAGAACAAGTTCGTCGCTATCAAGATTCACTTTGGCGAGCTGGGCAATCTGAGCTTTTTGCGCCCCAACTACGCCCGCGCCGTCGCGGATGTCGTGAAGGAGCTGGGTGGCAAGCCCTTCCTCACCGACTGTAACACGCTCTACGTCGGTAGCCGTAAAAACGCGCTCGAGCACATCGATACCGCCTATCAGAACGGCTTTACCCCGTATGCCACGGGTTGCCAGATCATCATCGCCGACGGCCTCAAGGGTACCGACGAGGCACTCGTCCCGGTCGAGGGCGGCGAGTACGTGCGCGAGGCCAAGATCGGTCGGGCACTCATGGATGCCGATATCGTGATCAGCCTCACGCACTTTAAAGGCCATGAGCAGGCCGGCTTTGGCGGCGCCATGAAGAACCTGGGCATGGGCGGCGGCAGCCGCGCCGGCAAGATGGAGCAGCATGCCGCCGGCAAGCCGAACGTCGCGACCGAGCACTGTATTGGCTGCCGTGCCTGCGAAAAGGTCTGTGCGCACAGCGCTATCTCGTTTGACGACACCCGTGAGCGCGAGCTCGCCAACGGCAACACCCGTACGGTTCACGTTGCCGCTATCGACCACGATCGCTGCGTGGGCTGCGGCCGCTGCATCGGCGTGTGCAACCAGGACGCCATCAAGCCCGGCCATGACGCTGCGGCCGACGTGCTCAACTGCAAGATCGCCGAGTATACGAAGGCCGTTGTCGACGGCCGTCCGAGCTTCCACATCTCGCTTGCCATGGACATTAGCCCCAACTGCGATTGCCATCCCGAAAACGACACGCCTATCGTCAACGATATCGGCATGTTCGCGAGCTTCGACCCGGTCGCCATCGACCAGGCCTGTGCCGATGCCGTCATGGCATCCGAGCCGCTGCCCAATACCGAGCTCACCGATAGCGCGGCCAAGATGGAGCATAACCACGAGCATCTGGAGGGCGAGCAGGCCAAGGACCCCTTCTGCATCACGCATCCCGACACCGACTGGCGCACCTGCATTGCGCATGCCGAGAAGATCGGCCTGGGCACGAGCAAGTACGAGCTCATCGAGGTCAAGTAGCACCTGTCCATTGGACATATCAAGCGCTTTTGTAGCGCAACGTTAGCAAAAGCCGCCCGTGGGCACAGCGCTCACGGGCGGCTTTTTGGAAGTATGCGGCAAATTTCGAGACCGCCGAGCACACGACGTTTTTTGGCAACAAAACCCCTGATAAATTGTTGGTAAAACTGTGGTCTGGTCGGCAGTTCCAGATTTTGCCGCATACTTCCGAAAATAGGGGGTCAGATAAAGCCTCAGACGTTGCTATTCGCCTAAAAATACTCGTCGAGGAAGTTGTTGACTGTGTTCCAGTAGAGCTCGGGGTCAACTTGCGCACTCTTGGCGTGGGTGGCGCCATGGATGGTGAGCTTTTGCTTGACCTTGCTGGCGCACGCGTCGTAGTTTTGGTCGAGCATGCTGTACGGCACAAAGGTGTCCTGGTCGCCGTGGATAAACAGCATGGGAACCGTCGCGTGCTTGAGTTGCTCCACACTGCTCGCCTTATGAAAGTCGTAGCCCGCGCGCACGTTGCACACCAAGTTTGCTACATCGAGCAAGGGAAAGCTGGGCAGGCCGAACACGTCCTTGAGCTGCAGAGAAAACTCGTCCCAAACACTCGTATAACCACAGTCCTCGATAATGCATTTTACGTTTGCGGGCAGAGATTCCCCCGCGACGTTCATGGCAGTTGCTGCACCCATCGACTCGCCAAAGACCAGGATGCGCGCCTCGGGGTCAGCCTGAACGATCCGCCCAACCCATGCGACGACATCGAGCCGCTCGGGCCAGCCCATGCCGATATAGTCGCCGTCGGAGCGCTCGTGGGCGCGGGCGGCAGGCGCGAGCACGTTCATGCCGCGGTCGTGGAAGCGCTTGGCGTATCGGGCCATGCCGATGGGCTCGTTGGTATATCCATGCAGGCAGACGGCATAATCGTGGGTGTTCTCCGAGGCGGCAAAATACCAAGCGGCGAGCTCGGTTCCGTCATCTGCGGTAAGGCTGCTGCTCTCGCGATTCTCTTTAAACCACGCCCGCGCCTCGGTTTCCTCGGCATCCGGCTGCTCGCCTTCTTTGTCGTTCTTGCTATCCTGCATCATCTTCATGGTGTACGGCGCTTGGGGATTCAGCGCGAAGTCAAACAGAAAGTTGCCGGCAAATCCGAGCAGCGCAACGACAACCACCAGTGCAACGATGCCGGCTATCTTGAGCTTTCGATGGGAACGTGTGTTTTGAGCCATGCGGTATTCTCCTATAAGATGTTAATACATCAACATTTAATGCAAGCGCATTATGGACGTTCGCCGTTGATGCGTCAACAGGCAAAGAATGGGTAAACAAAGGGTCACGTATGGTGCAAATTTCGCACGTACCCAGACGCTTTGATATAGTGTTGAGAACACTTTACGTTGGAGGATGTAACCGGCATGTCCGATTCGAGCGACAGTTCTAAGCCGCGGCCCAAGACCGCGGCCGTTCCACACTACACGGTGGGCGAGGAGATCATGAACTCCGTCACCCATGGTGTCGGCTGCCTGCTGGGTATCGCGGGTCTGGTGCTCCTGATCGTATTCGCCGCCCTGCGCGGCGGAGGCCCGGCCCACATGGCCGCGGCGATTGTCTATGGTGTCAGCATTATCCTCGAATATCTGGCCTCCACGCTCTACCACGCGATTCAGCCCGCGCGCGCCAAGCGCGTGTTCCGCATTATCGACCACAGCTGCATCTACCTGCTCATAGCCGGCAGCTATACGCCGTTTTGCCTCATCACGCTCGCAAACGACGGCGGTCCTGCGCTGTTCTTTGCCGTATGGGCCATCGCCATTAGCGGTATCGCCCTCGAGTGCTTTATGCGCGAGCGTCAACCGCACTGGGTAAGTGGCTTGGTCTACCTGCTGATGGGCTGGCTCGTTGTCTTTAAGCTGCCCGAACTTGTGGTGCTGCTCAACCCCGTGGCACTTGCCCTGCTCGCCGTCGGCGGCGTGTGCTACACCGCGGGCGTGCCGTTCTATATCGCCAAAAACGTACGCTATCTGCACAGCGTGTTTCACCTGTGGGTGCTCGCCGGCAGCATCTTCCAGTTCATGGCGGTGATCCTCTTCGTAATCTAGCGACCACGCCTTCGCGCCCGCGTCCTCGTTTGGGCGCTGGCACAATTGCCGTATCCGCCATCAACGTTTTACCCTAACGTCCCGAATCTTGGAGGTTCGAGAAACTCCCGATGGACATAACCATCTCCCTTATCACTACCCTCGTTTTAACCCTCATCAACGGCTACTTCTCTATGTCCGAGATGGCGCTCACCACGGCAAAGCGCGCTGTGCTGGAGCACGATGCCGAGGAAGGCGACAAACGCGCCGAGCGCGCCGTCCAGCTCGCCGCAGACTCCGATCAGCTGTTGGCCACCATCCAGGTCGCCATCACGCTCGTGGGCTTTGCCTCGTCCGCCGTCGCCTCGACGAGCCTGTCCGACCCGCTTGCCACGTGGCTCATGAGCTTTGGCATCGCGCCGCTCTCTGCCATTGCGCGCGGCCTGGCGCCGGTCATCATCACCGTCGCCGTCGCCTTCGTGTCCATCGTGATTGGCGAGCTCGTGCCCAAGCGCATCGGCCTCGCTAACGCCGAGGGCGTATCCAAGCAGGTCGTGGGACCGCTCTCGGTGTTCCAAAAGATCGCCCGCCCGCTCGTGTGGCTGACCGGTGCCTGCTCCGACGGCCTGGCCCGCATCCTGCGCATCAAGAGCGCCGACGACCGCCAGAACGTCTCGGAGGAAGAGATCAAGTACATGGTCTCGGAGCAGGACGATCTGCTCGACGAGGAAAAGCGCATGATCCACGAGATCTTCGACCTGGGAGACACCGTTGCCCGCGAGGTCATGGTGCCGCGCGTGGACACCACCATGTGCGAGGACGACGAGACGGTCGCCGACGTGCTGTCCGCCATGCGCCAGACCGGCTTTAGCCGCATCCCCGTCTATCACGAGGATCCCGACAACGTCGCCGGCATCGCGCACATCAAGGACCTGATCCAGCCTTCGCTCGACGGCAAGGGCGACCAGCCCATCGCCGACTTTTTGCGCGACGCCACCTTTGTGCCCGACACCAAGGACATCCTGCCGCTGCTGTCCGAGATGCAGACCTCGCACGACCAGATCGTGGTGGTCGTGGACGAGTACGGCGGCACGGCCGGCATCATCACCATCGAGGACATCGTCGAGGAGATCGTGGGCGAGATCGAGGACGAGTTCGATCCCGACAACAAGTACCTCACGCGCCTTTCGCGCCGCGAGTGGCTCGTCGATGGGCGTTTTTCGTGCGATGACGCGATTGAGCTTGGTTGGCCGCTCGAGGAAAGCGATGATTATGAGACCATCGCCGGCTGGATTTTGGAGCTTTGCGACTCGGTGCCCGACATCGGAGAGGTGTTTGAGGTTGCGGGGTACAAGTTTAAGGTGCAGTCGATGCGTGGCCAGCGCATCTCGCTCATTCGCGTGATCGCTCCGGCCGAAACCGATAAGAAGGATTCCGAGTCCTCGGCAGATAAGCCGGCGGCGTCGGACGCGGGTTCTGCGGACCCGCACGATGGCGACGAGTAGGGCGAGGAAGAGTAGGGGAGAGTTATGGCAGGCCTGTTCAACATCCTTAAGGTCACCGTCAGCGAGGACAAGATCTGCGCGCATGTGCTGGTGAACCCCGGCATGCCGCTCATGACCTCGGAGGACATCGAGGCTACGGCGCGCGTGTATTACCTGGTGCCCGCGATTGCCAAGCATCTGTGCCTGGGCGATTCCGGTCACGAATTCCAGGACTGCATGGGCCAGACCGAGCTTTGCCATCTGCTGGAGCACGTGACAGTCGAGCTCATGAACGAGACCGGTCTCGCTGGCAGCATTTCGTGCGGCCGCACTCGCGTGAGTGAGCACGATGAGCGCGTCTTTGAGGTCGAGCTTTCGTGTCCCGACGACGCGCTGGCCATCGGCGCGCTGTCTTCGGCGACCTTTATGATGGATTGGGCCTATCTGCATGCCGACCAGCCCGCTCCCGATGTGGACGGTACGGTTGCGGGTTTGCGCAACCTGGTACTGGGTATGCGTGCCGAGGCCGAGGGCAAGGACCCGCACGAGGCCGTCGCCGCCGCGAACGCCGAGGGCGAGCCTGGGGATGCGTCCGAGGGCGAGGCGCCTGCCGAGGCTGCCGTCGAGCCTGCCGACGAGGCGTCTGCCGAGGAGGCCGTCGAGCCCGAGCCCGCGGAGCCTCAGGGCGTCCCGAGCTTTGACGATGAGCCGCAGGAGGTAATCGATACCGAGGGCGCGACCGCTGAGAGCCATGAGGCCCCCGCTGCCGTCTACGGCGGTGCGGCGACGGCTCCGGTTGCCCCCGCGCACGAGGGAACGCTGCCGCTCGTTGACGGCGCCGGCGAGGACCCGGCCGCCACGGTGGCCATGCCGGCCATGCCGCAGGAGTAGGCTCACCCGCTTATCACCATCATGTACCTGCGCCTTTACCGTACGCAGATGAGCAAGACGGCAAGCGCTGTGCTGCGGGTATAATGGACAGCATTCAAACGGTGGGCGCCGAGGTGCCCGCAGGAGAGGAATGAACATGGGTAAGACTTTCAACTTTATCTCGGGTGCGCTCTTCGGTGCTGCCGCCGGCGCCATCATCGGCGTCGCCCTGGCTCCGCGCTCGGGCGCCGAGACCCGCGCCATGGCTGCCGATATCGCCAACGACGCCTGGGATAACATGCGCGACACCTACGAGCACGGTGCCGAGGAGGCCCGCGCCGCGGTCAACGATTTTGGCCCGATGGTCGACGCCAAGACCGATGACCTGCGTGCCAAGGTTGACCTTGCCCGCGAGCGCATGGACCAGCTGCGCGAGCAACTCAACGACGCCATCTCGGGCGGTAACGTGACGCCCGCCGCCGATGTCGTGGTCGAGAACGCCGTCGAGGCCGACGCTGAGGCCGCGGAGCCTTCGACCGAGGCATAATGCGCGCCGGGGATTTTGTCGGCGCCAAGATCTATCGCAAGCCTACCGAGGATAAGCGCACCAAAAAAGACGGCACGCCGCGCAGCCCTAAAAAGCTCGGCAAGATTCACTTTCCGGTCTTTACCCCGGGCGGTACGCGCGTGGTGGGCTTTATGGTCCGCCTGTCCGATATCGCGGGTATGATCGAGCGCCCCGACCGATTTGTGGCGCTCGATGCCATTGGCGTCTACGAGGGCGCCATCGCGGTTGATGACGTCAAGGGCACCTACGATGCCGCTGCGGCCAAGCGCCTCGACATCAACCTGGACGATTGCATTATCTGGGTTGGCATGGACGTGCGCACGGAGTCGGGCGATGTCGTGGGCTATTGTTCGGATGTGGAGTTCAAGCCGCGTTCGGGCATCGTGCAGACGTTCTATGTGACCACTGGCACTGCCTCGAGTGTGCTGGTGGGCGACACGCAGATGCCGCCCACGATGCTGCGCGGCTATGCGGACGGCGCGATGATCGTTTCGGACGAAGTCAAGTCGCTCGGGTATTCGGGCGGTGCCGCTGCAAAGGCTGCCGAGGCAAGCGTCGTGGTGGGCGATAAGGTCAAGAAGGGCGCCAAGGTGCTCGATGACAAGGGTTCGGTCGCCGTGGACAAGGGCAGTCGCGCGCTGGGCAAGCAGCTCGGCAAGACGCGCGGTATGTTCAAGGCCTTTAAGGACGAATATCAAAAGGCGAGCGGGAGCTCGTCAAAAGCTAGCAAATAGCGACGTACCAATTGATGGGAGGCAAGCCGGAGACCTGTTGCTCCGGCTTGCTGCGTTTATGGGGGAGGGCACATGCGCCAAAACGGATCTAACTTAAACGGGCGCTCGGGTGCGCGTCCGACGGCGCGCCGCGACCTGGGGCAGCTGCCCAGCGGTCAGCGCAAGCGTCACCGTAAGCCCGGCGCGATGTATCTCAACCATAGCCGCGGCTTTAGCGACCGCAGCGCTCGCATCGGAAACAGCCGCACGCCCCGTCGTCCGTCTCGCCTGCCCTATGCGCTCATTGCCGTGGGCTGCGCACTCGTGCTGTTTATCGCCGCCATCGTGGGCTACGTCAACCGCAGCGTGGATGTCGTCCTCAACGGCCAGGAGATTGCGGTGCGCGTCGGCTCTACGCTGCAAAATCTCATCGACGACCAGGAGCTGACCGATACCTACGACGCCGGGGACTTGCTGGCCGTTGACGACAGCGTGCTTACTCGCCATGGCGGCGAAAAGCTGTCGGTAAAAGTGGACGGCAAGCGCATAAAACAGGGCAAGTGGAAAAGCCGCGAGCTTACGGGCGGCGAGAAGGTGACGGTCAAAGACGGCCGCGACACGTATGAGAAGCATGAGGTCCAGGCGACGGTTATCGAGCCCAAGCTCAAGGTCGAGGGCACGGGTGCTATCGAGTACGTCAAGACGTGGGGCATCCAAGGTCGCTCCGAGGTGTGGGTCGGCGAGCAGTCGGGTAAGACGCAGGACCGCGGCGAGGTCGTGCCCGCCACCGATTGCGTGGTCGAGTGCGCGAGCGTGGCGCCCAAGGGCAACGAAAAGTACGTGGCGCTGACGTTTGATGAGGGCCCGAGCGGAGCGACCAAGCAGATCTTGCAGGTGCTCAAGGAAAAGGGCGTCACCGCGACGTTCTTCCTGTCGGGCGATGCGGCCGAGGCCTCGCCCTCCACGGCCAAGGCGATTGTCGATGCCGGCTGCGAGGTCGGCTCCAACAGTTACAGCGACGAATCGCTCAAGGGCCAGGACCGCGATGCGGTGCGCGAGCAGGTTTCGAAGGGCACCGAGGCGATCAAGTCCGCGACCGGCGTGAAGACGATGCTTTTGCGTGCTCCCTACGCAGCCTTTGACGAGCAAAACTGGATTGATGCGATGGACCTGGTGTCTGCCGTGGTCTCGTGGAATATCGATTCGGGCGACTGGCTGCTCAACGGTGCCGACGAGCAGGTCTCGACGGTGCTCGATTCGGTGACGCCGGGCAACATTGTGTTGCTGACCGATAACGATGAATGCGCCGAGCAGACGCTCGAGGCGCTGCCGCAGATTATCGACGGGCTTATTGCCGACGGCTACAAAATCGTGACATTGAGCGATCTGGTCAAGACGGATACATCGCTGAGCAAAAAGCTCACCTCGCTGACGAAGGCCGCCATGCCCAAAAACGCCGTGTTCCCCCAGCTCGCCGAAGATGACGACACCACAGACTAGTCATGTGAGAACGTCCCCAATGACTATGTCACGGTTGCGTCAGCGTTTGGTATGCCTGCGATGTTTGGAGCATAAATTTGGCGCCACGGCGCGATGCTGATGCTATAGTTACTGCGGATAACAAGGGTCAAGAGAAAGGTTGCAGGTGAAATCCAAACCTCGACCATACAGTCGATGACCCCATGCAGGTGCTTCTTGCGCATGTACGGGGTGTGAGCGCCGAGCGGCGTGCCGCCCGCGCATGCGTATACATATCTAAAAGTCCACGGACGGCGTGCCGGCATGGCCGCAGTTCGAAGGGATAATGATGGGGAGCACCAGTGAATTATCTGAGTGAGATGCTCAAACTGCCGGTCTTGGACGTCGATGGCGAAAAGCTCGGCGTTGTGAATGATTTTGGCATTGCTACCGGCGAAGTTTTTCCGCACGTGACGTCGCTCGCGTTCCGCGGACCCGGCAAGACGCCGTTTATGATCAGCTGGCGCAAATGGGTCGACCGTATCGACGAGACGGGCGTACACCTTAAGTCGCCGGCCACCGAAATCCGTTTTTCGTACCTGCAGCCGACCGAACTTTTGCTCGCGCGCGACGTGCTCAACAAGCAGATTGTCGACACGCAGGGCATGAAGGTCGTGCGCGTCAACGACATCAAGTTTTCCATGTCGGGCGAAAATCAGCTGCGTCTGCTGGGTGCCGAAGTTGGCGCCCGTGGTCTGCTGCGCGCGATCAGCCCCGCCCTCGAGCATGTCGTCGAGAGCTTTATGAAGCACCTGGGCAAACCGCTCGGCGAGGACATCATCGCCTGGTCCTACATGGACCTGCTCGACCGTTCGACTAAGAACATCCAGCTTTCGGTGTCGCACAAGACGCTCGGCGAGCTGCACCCTGCTGACATCGCCGACATTATCGAACAGCTCGACCCGCGCCTGCGTGCGCAGGTGTTCGCGCAGCTCGATACCGCCCAGGCCGCCGAGGCCATCTCGGAGTTCGATGACGACGAGCTTATGACCGAGATGCTCGAAGGCTTGTCCGATACGGACGCATCGTCGATGCTGGCCATGATGGACCCGGATGACGCCGCCGACCTGATCGACGAGCTCGATTACGAGAAGGCCGAGAAGCTGTTGCGCCTGATGGGCGTTCAGGAAGAGAAGGCGATTCGTAACCTGCTGGGCTATGAGGACAACACCGCCGGCCGCATCATGACCTCGGAGTTTGTCTCCCTGCCCGCCACAGCGACGGTCGGTGACGCCATCGAGGCGATCCGCCAGCTCGATGAGGACTTCGAGAGCGTCTACTACGTCTATACCGAGGACCCGAGCGGCATGCTCACCGGCGTGCTTTCGCTGCGCACGCTGATCGTGGCCGACCGCGACGCCACGCTGGGCCAGCTGGCCTATCGCGACCTGGTTTATGTATCGCCCGACGATGACCAGGAAGACGTAACGGACGAGATGACCAAGTACGACCTGGTCGCCATCCCCGTTTGCGACGAGAACCGTCACATCTTGGGTATCGTGACCTTTGATGACGCCATGGACGTTATCGCCGAGGAGCACCAGGAGGACCTGCAGATCGCAGGCGTCGGCTCGGGCGATAGCGCGTCCGACGACTCGACGAATGTGCTCAGCTGGTTTGTGCATCGCCAGTACTGGGTTGTCGTGTGGGGCATTGCCTCGTGCATCATGGCAACAGTGCTGGGGACGGCGCTGGGCTCCGCGCATCTGGTGGTGTTTCCCATGTGCGCCATGCCGCTCGTGTTGCTGGCTGCCTCGCGTATGGTGTCGTTCGTCAAGAACTATTTCCTGGAGTACGACGGCCATGACGATGAGCCCAAGCCGTATTTGGGATTTTTCTTCCAGAGCACGGGCATGGGCCTGATTCTGTCGCTCGTGACCTACCTGTGCGCCCAGCTGGTGCGCACCGCAGCATTCCTCGACGCGCCCATGTTTGAGGAGCAGCTCTTTACCGGCTGCTTTAACATCGCGGCCATCGTCTGCCTGATTGGCAACATGAGCGCCGTGATTTACCTGATGGTGTTGTTCTGGCGTGACGAGCACGACCTCAATACGTCGGGCACCGCCATGAACGTCATTGCCGTCATGATTTCATGCGTGGCGTACTGCATCGCTGCAGTGCTGCTCACCATGTCGGTCATGGGGTAGGTGGTCGCGTGCAAAACACGAAACAAAAGGCGAGCACCAAGCAAAAGCTGACCATCGCGGCCATCTTTGGCGCCATGGGTCCTGGCCTTTTGGCGGCGCTTTCGGGCAATGACGCCGGCGGCATCGCCACGTATTCCAGTGCCGGTGCCAGCTATGGCTACAAGATGCTGTGGATGCTTCCCGTCATGACCGTGCTGCTCATCGTGACACAGGAGACTGCGGCGCGTTGCGGCTGCGTCACAGGCAAGGGCCTGGCGTCGCTCATCCGCGAGCGCTTTGGCGTGCGCAGGAGCGTGCTGGCCATGGCGGCGCTGCTGATCGCCAATACGGCCGTGACCATTTCGGAGTTTGCGGGTATCGCGAGCGGTCTTGCCCTCTTCGGCGTGCCGGCGAGCATCTCGGTGCCGCTGGTGGCACTGCTGGTTTGGATGCTTACCATGTCGGGCAGCTTCCAGCGCATCGAGAAGATTCTGCTGCTGGTGAGTTGCGTGTTTGTGACCTACATTGTCGCTGCATTTATGGCTGGTCCCAGCTGGGGCGATGTGGCGGTCGACCTGGTTGTGCCCAACATCCAAAACGACCCCAGTTACGTGTCGCTTGTGGTCGCAACGATCGGTACCACCATCGCACCGTGGATGATCTTCTTGGCGCAGAACAACGTGGTCGATAAGAATGCGGGCGAGGACGATATCGTGCTGCAGCGTATCGACACCGTGAGCGGCTCGATTGCCGCCGATGTCATTGCCGGCTTTATTATCATCACGACCGGTACGGTATTGTTCCCCGCGGGCATTCAGATTAGCGATGCTGCCGACGCCGCTCGCGCGCTGGAGCCCATCGCGGGCCAGTGGTCTACGGTGCTGTTCGCCTCGGGCCTGGTCGCGGCGAGCTTCTTGGCCGCCTGTGTGCTGCCGGGTGTTACGTCGAGTGCTATCTGCGAGGCATTTGGCTGGGAGCGCGGTGCCGATCGCAGCTGGGACGAGGCCCCGGTCTATCGCGGCATTATTACGGCCATCATTGGCATCTCTGCCATGCTGGTGCTCATGCCCGGCGTCGACCTGTTCCAGATTATGATGACCTCGCAGGTCATCAACGGCGTGCTGTTGCCCGTGGTTTTGGTGTTCCAGGTGGTTATTGCCGCCGATCGACACATTATGGGCGCCAACCGCAACGGCCGCGTGTGGAATGTGCTCACGTGGGCGACTATCGGTGTGATTACGGTGCTGACGGTCGTCATGTTTGTGCTGCAAGCGATGGGTTACAGCGCGTAGCGCCTCTTTTGGACTCTAAACAGGTCGCCGCCATGGGCTGCGGCCTGTTTTTTTGCCCGCAGCCTCTTGGGGCCGGCTCAAAAAGAGCAATCTTGGGGTGGTTGCTGCGGGTGAGGGGCATGGAAACGACGCTCGGGGTGGCGCGGAGCCCAGAATTCGGCCGCGGGGAGGGGCATTCATCGGTCGCGTCAGGAGTGTCCCTGGGTGCCGGCACATAAGGAGCGTCCCTAACTGCCGGAGGGGGCGTCGGTTGTGGCCGACGCCCCCTCCGGGTGCAAGCGGATTTGACTGTGTTACTTGTCGGTGCCTAGCTTGTGCGGTTTGTAGGCGAGGGCGTTGACGAGTGCGTCGGCGGCGGACTTGACGGCTGCCGGCTGCGGATCGTTGACGTGGTCCTCGGGGTGCACGGGCAGGTCTCTCTTGACGGCATCGTGGATCAGGTTGAGGTACTCGGTCACGCCCGTGTTCGAAAGGTGCGTGCCGTCGCCGTCGAACAGGTCGTTGCGGTTGGCACTATATCCGTACCAGTCGATAACGCGAACGTTTTTGTAGCGCGTGGCGGCGTTGGCGATGGCCTGGTTCGTGGACCCGACCCACGGCTGCGGGCTACGCGTGTTAACAAATACGACGATGCGCTGATCGCCGGCATCGGCCATGATGGCGTCAATCTGGGCGTCGGTCACCAGGCCGTTGGTGCCCAGCGCAAAGACCACGATCTTGCCGGCAAGGTTCTGCTGGATATAGCCCTCAAATGTCGCGCGGCCCGCATCAAACTGGCGGCCCTTTTCGGCATCGATATGGCTGTGCGGGAACACGCCGTCAAAGGAATCGACGGCGCGCAGCGACACGGAGTCACCGATCATCAACAGGTCGTAGGAGCCATCGGGGAAGCCGTCGTTGTCCTTGTCGGTGTCGTCGGCCGCCTGCTGGTCCTGGGGTTTTGCATTTTTGGCTCCCTTGTTCAGAACTTCTGCGCCCTCGCCGCTCAGCGCAGACGTCTCGGGCACAAAGATCAGGCCGCCCAGTGCAACGACCAACACGACAGCGCAGGCTGCGCAGACAGGGACGTGCGCGCGTGCCCAGTTGACGGGCGTGGTGGTGCCATCGCGGAATTCGGCGACGGTGCGGCCGAAGGCGCCCTTCCTAAACGGCGTTTCGATAAAGCGATAGGAGCACTCGGCTACGGCGACCACCACAAGTACCTGCAAGATGTACTGCCACCAGGGCGTATCGCTGATGTTGGCGACCGGGTTCATAAGCAGCAGCAGCGGATAGTGCCACAGGTAGATGCTATACGAGCGCTTGCCAACCCACACGAGCGGCTCGGCGGACAGTGCGCGGGCAACCATGCCCTGAGGCTGCACACATGCCGCAATAACCATGAGCGTGAGGATGGAGCATAACAGCGTGCCGCCGCGATACTGGAACGCGGTGTAGCCGTTGGTGAGCGCGACCATGGCGGCAAGGCCAACCAGGCCCACGACGCCCAACACATCGATGGATGCGGGCGAGGACCAAAAGCGCACGAGGGCGCTCGGCTGTGCCGGGGCGGTATCGGCTGATTCGTCGGCCTTCTCGCCAGACTTGCCCTCGGCGTTCTTGCCGTGCTTGGCGGCGCCAGCCAGGCGATTGAGCCCCAAACGATGAGCGAGACGCACCGGCGCCAGGTCGCGATCGGGGATAAAGGCCATCCAGGCACCCAGTAGCAGCGAGAACACGCGGGTGTCGGTGCCGTAGTACACGCGGCTGGGGTCGGCGGCGGGATTGTAGAGCACCATCATGGCGAGGGCAGATACCGCGGCAAGGCCCAGAACCACGCGGCGCGTGTTGGGCTTGCTCACATGCATGGATACCATGGCAAACAGCAATGGCGGCCAAATCAGGTAGAACTGTTCCTCGATGGCGAGCGACCAAAAGTGCGTGAGCGGCGAGGGGTCGCCCAGAGCATTGAAGTACGAGACGTTTTGGGCAATCTGCCACCAGTTATTAAAAAACAGCAGCGACGGCAGGATGTCGGGGCGCATCTTGGTGAGCATCACATGGTTAAAGATGGTGCACAGCGCGCAGGTCACCACCACAACGGTTACCACGGCGGGGAACAGGCGACGGATGCGGCGAATCCAGAAGCTCTTGAGGTCGATGCGGCCGGTCTTTGACACTTCGTTGATGAGCAGGCGCGTGATCAGATAGCCCGAGAGCACAAAGAAAATCGTGACGCCAAGCAGGCCGCCCTGTGCCCATGTGAGGTTGAGGTGATAGAGCACTACCGCGACGACGGCAAGCGTGCGCAGGCCGTCGAGGGCGGGGATATAGCGAGATTTGGGGCGCGTGGGCGCCTGTTCTTTTGCGGCGCTGTTGGTGTGGGTACCCTTGTTGGCGGGCGCGCGATGAGAGCCTGCGGCGCGGCGCGGCTCGGTGGCTTGTCGGTTAGCGCGCGAACGTTCGTGCGGCGCTTGTTGATCGCTCGCGTGGCGTGAGCTGCGCGAACTCGATCGCGGGAATTGTTCCATAAAACTTCATCCAATGACGAGAATAATCAGCACGCCTTCATTGTAGCCGCCTGCTCCTGTGAATGCTTGCTGCCGGCGCAAGCTCAAGCGCGCGTCCACATCAAAGTGAACTAAAGTTATAGAGGTGCGAGAGCGCACGATTGACGGCCAACAGCGGGTGCAGAGCCCGCGGACGAGGAGGTTTCCATGGCAGATTGCGGCATCGTTGTGGTGTTCGGCAGCATGAACATGGACCTTTCGGTGGCGTGCGAGCGCATGCCGCGTGCAGGCGAGACCGTCGGCGGCAGCGGATTCATCACCAACGCCGGCGGCAAAGGCGCCAACCAGGCCGTAGCTGCCGCGCGCATGGGCGCGCGCACGCACATGATCGGCGCGGTCGGTCGCGACGCGTTCGGTGCGTCGCTCGTGGCGGGGCTCCAAGACGCCGGCGTGGACTGTGACTTTGTAGCGCATCGCGATGACGTGGAGACGGGAACGGCGACCATCATTCGCTGCGAGGGCGACAACCGTATCGTGCTGTCACCGGGCGCCAACCATGCGCTTGCGGGCGAGGACGTTGCCTGCGCGCTGAGACGTCTGGTGGCCGATGAGCTCGACGGAGACGCCAGCGATATTGCCCCGGCTGCCGGAAGCGTCTTTATCGCCCAGGGCGAATGTGACCTTGCGGCGACGGCCGAGGCGCTTGTTTGCGCTCACGAGCTCGGGTTCTATACGGTCTTTAATCCGGCGCCTGCCTGCGAGTTGCCTGCGGAGGCCTGGCCTGCGGTCGACCTGGTCTGTCCCAACGAGACTGAGTGCCAGGTGCTGACGGGCATCTTGCCCGCGGATGATGCGAGCTGCGTCGCGGCGCTCAATGCCCTGCTCGCCAAGGGTGCCGGAGCTGCGGTCATCACGTTGGGCGGCGCCGGGTCGGTTACGCTCGGCGATGACGGCGAGCCGCTGCGCATGCCGGCGCTCTCGAGCACGTTGGTCGATACGACGGCCGCGGGCGATACATTTATCGGTGCGCTTGCCGCGGCTCGCCTGGAGGGCCTGCCGCTCTTTGAGTGCATGGCGGCGGGTGCACGCGCCTCGGCGGTGACGGTGTCGCGCCTGGGCGCACAGCAGTCGATTCCCACGCGCGCCGAAGTTGATCGCGTGTTTGATTTAGACGATTTGGTATAAGACGGAGAAGCGGAGTAGAGCAATGGCAATCAAGAAGCTGATCCTTGATCTGGATATGGGTGTGGACGATGCGATGGCGCTTGCCTATGCCATCGCGAGCCCCGAGGTGGAACTCGTGGGCATTACCACATGTTTTGGCAACGTGCGCGTCGACCAGTCGGCGCATAACTGCCTGGCGGTGCTCGACCTGTTGGGCCGTCCCGAGGTGCCGGTGTACCTGGGTGCCGACCGTCCTCTGCAGGCGACTGAGCCTTATACGCCGCCGGCGTCCACCGCGCTCATTCACGGTAAGAACGGCATCGGCGGCGCGAGCGTGCCCGCGTCGCCCTACGAGCCGGTGGGGGCGACATCGGCTGATGGCAACGCGGCGGTCGATTATCTGATCGATGCCGCGCGCACCTATGGTCCCGATCTGGTCTACGTAGCGACCGGCCCGCTCTCCAACCTGGCGCTTGCCCTGGAGCGCGATGCGGCGGCGGTGATGTCTATCGGCCGCGTGGTGGTAATGGGCGGTGCCCTGACCGTGCCCGGTAACGTGAGTGCGGGTGCCGAGGCCAACATGGCAAGCGATCCCGAGGCGGCCGATGCCGTGCTGCGCTCGGGCCGCAAACTCACCATGGTTGGTCTTGACGTGACGCATCGCGTGGTGCTGACGCGCCGCGACATTGCCGGTTGGACGGGCTCGGGCACCATGGCGGGCTGCGCATTTGCGAGTATGGTCGAGCACTACATTGGCTCGTACGAGATGAACGCCCCTTACCTGGGCGGCTGCGCGCTGCACGATCCGCTTGCCGTTGCCGTGGCGATTGATCCCACGCTCGTGGGCGCACTTGGTTGCAACTTGCGCGTCGACCTGCTCGGCGAGTATCGCGGCCGCACTATCTGCGACGAGCATCGCCTGTCCGACCCCGACAAGAGCGCGCTTGTGGCACTCACCGTGGACGCCCCGCGCTTTCTGTCCGAGTTCAAGGCGCGCATGGCCCGCATCCTAGGCTAGGCTCGGGATCGAAGCACGCCCATCTGCTCGATGTGGCCGCTGGCGGGCCGACATCTACCGTTCGCCAGCCCGATGGTCCCCGGGGCGGGGAGAGCGCTATAATGCATTCTGCATCTTGGATTGTTACTCCTGTGTGGAGGCATGCCCAAGAGCAATACAACACGGATTGTTACGTAAGGCATGACCGCAATAGCACTGCTATTGGCTATCATGCCTTTTTCTGTGAGTGTTCTTGAAAGGAGGTTCACCATGCTTGCAATTAAAAAGCTTAACAACAACGCGGTTCTTTGCCGTGACGGACAGGGGCGAGATGTCATCGCCATGGGCAGGGGCGTCGGTTTCGGCGGAGATTTTCCTCGAGAGCTCCCTCTTTCTAAAATCGAGCATACGTTTTACGACATTGATCCTAAAGGACAAGATGTCATGAGGGATCTTCCCTCGGATATCGTGATGTTTGCGGCGAAAGTTATGGACATCGTTGCCAACGAACTGCCCTACGACCTCTCGACCAATGCGACGCTGTTCATGGCTGATCACCTGTCGTTTGCCGTTGCGCGAGCCCAAAAGGGGGTCCGCATCGCGATGCCTCTTGCCTATGAAGTGCGGGAGACGTATCCGAAGGAATACAAGGCTGCCCAGTTTATCGTCATGCGACTCGAGAAGGAGCTCGGAGAGCGGCTTCCCAAGGATGAGATTGCCAGTATTGCGATGAATCTCGTGAACGCACGGGTTGTTGAGGCCGTCAAAGCCACGGCCGAGCCCGCAAAGCAGTTCGACGATATGCTCGAGGACGTTATCGAGATTCTCGAAAGCGATTTCCGCATTATTGTCGACCGCGATTCCTTTGATTTCACCCGCTTCGCCACGCATCTGCGGTACCTGTTCAAGCGCATTCAAGCCGGCGAGTCGCTGAACAGCGCCAACATGCAGATGTACAAGAACTTTCGTGAGGAGTTTCCGCAGTTGGCAGAGTGCGTGAAGCATATCGGTTCCTATTGTCGTGAAACGTGGGACGCCACGCTCTCCGAGGAGGAGGAACTCTATCTGATGATCCATCTCAACCGGATCATCTCCAAAAAAGGATTGTAACCCGTAGCCATTCGGGGCATGACCTTTGCCGATTCGAACAGTAAGCCAAGATTGTGCAAAGGAGCCAATGATGGCAAATTACAAAAAGGTGGCAGAGCAGATTCTCTCCACTGTGGGCGGGGCGGAAAACGTGGCTTCGGTTACGCATTGCATGACGCGCCTGCGCTTCAACCTCAAGGATGAAAGCCTCTCGAATGATGAGAAGCTTGAGGACATCTCGTCTATCATCAGCGTCGTGCACGCCGGAGGGCAGGTGCAGCTGGTGGTCGGGCCCACGGTCGACAAGGTCTACGACGAGGTTTGTAAGCAGGGCGGATTCGAGGTCACGGTATCGATTGACGAGGAACTCGATGGCCCTCAGCTTAGCTGGAAGGAGCGCTTGGCGCCCAAGCACCTCTTCAATCAGCTGCTCGATGCCGTGAGCGGCGCTATCACCCCGATCCTTCCGATCTTTTGTGTCGCCGGTATCTTCAAGATGCTCGTTATTCTGTTTGGGCCCGAAGGCGCCGGTTTTATGTCCGAAACGAGCGACCTGTATCGGATCCTTTCCCTGGTGGGCGATGCGGCGTATTACTACTTCCCGGTGTTTGCCGCCTATAGCTCGGCTAAGAAGTTCAAAACGAGTCCTGTGCTGGCACTGCTCATCGCTGTTGTGATGATTTATCCCGACATGCTCGCTATTGTTGAGGACGGAAAGCCTTTCAGCGTCTTCGGCATCCCCATGCAGCTCGTCAACTACACCCAGGCTGTTCTTCCGGTCATCTTGATCACCTGGGCCCAGTCCTATGTTGAGCGCTTCTTTGAGAAGATCTCGCCTGATATGTTGCGCATTCTGATCGTACCCGTGGGTACGGTGCTCGTGATGTTGCCGGTCGCGCTGTGCCTCTGCGGCCCTGCCGTCCAATTTGTCATGGGCCTTGTGGCCGATTTCATCATTTGGCTCGCCTCTGTTGCCGGTCCCGCTGCGACCGCGGTTATCGGCGCATTCTGGAATCTGATCATCGCCACCGGCATGCACGTGCCGATCTATACCGCCATATTGCCCGCCGCGCTCCAGAACGGTTACGACGCCATCTTATACCCCGGCACCGCGGTTGTAGCCTACACCACGCTTGCCATCGCGCTCGCCTATGGCCTGCGCGCTAAGGACAAGGAGAGTCGAGCCACGGGCTGGAACTTGTTCATCACCTATGCCTTCGGTCGCGTGAGTGAGCCCATCATCTACGGCATCCTGTTTCGCGACAAGAAGGCTCTTGCCTGGAACATGATTGGTGGTGCTGTCGGTGGTCTGCTGGTAAGCCTTCTTCATGCCAACGTCTATATCTTCACTGGCGTTGGTTTCCCATGGATGAACGTGCTCATGTTTGCTCAGGATATCATCCCTGGCACCATCGGGTGTCTTGCTGGCGGTGCCGTGACGTTTGCGTTGGCGATGATTTTTGGATTTGAAGGACAGGAGAAGATGTCGTTGAAGTCCAAGAGCGGCGATTCTGAGGCCGTTGAATCCGTCGAGGCATAAGAGGCTACTACACAAATATGCTCCCCAGCCGTTGCGCGGTCCGACCCCTTGGCCGCGCAACGGTACTGTGCTGTTGCGCGGCACTTGCCGAGTCCGTTGCGTTCGACAGTGTGGGCCGGGAATTTGATAGAAAGGACGACACCATAATGTTTAGAGAAGATTTTTTATGGGGCGGGGCTCTGGCTGCAAACCAGTGCGAGGGAGGATGGAACGAAGGCGGTCGCGGTTTAGCCAATTCCGACATGCTGCCGTTTGGCGATCAACGCATGGACGTCATGCGGGGAGACCTTGATCCGCGTGCGTTGGCACCCGACAGCTTCTATCCCGCTCGCAAGGGCATTGATTTTTACCATAGGTACAAGCAGGATATTGAACTGTTTGCCCAGATGGGTTTTAAATGCCTGCGCTTATCAATCGCCTGGAGCCGCATTTTTCCCAAAGGAGACGAAGCCGAGCCCAATGAAGAAGGCCTTGCCTTTTACGAGGATGTTTTTAGGACGTGTCGCGCGCATGACATTGAGCCTTTGGTGACGCTCAACCACTATGATGTCCCCATGCATCTCGTCGATGCGTATGGCGGATGGCGCGATCGCAGGTTGGTCGACCTGTTCGAGCGATATTCGCGTACCGTGTTCGAGCGCTATCGGGGATTGGTCAATTATTGGCTGACCTTTAACGAGATCAACATCATGACGCAGGCGTGCTTTATGGCGGCGGGGATCATCTTCGAGCAAGGGGAGAATCGCTATGCAACGGTTCACACGGCCGTGCACCATGTATTGGTTGCGAGCGCCCGTGCGGTCGGGGCGTGTCATGAACTGTGCCCTGGGGCGAAGATCGGTTGCATGCTCAACGCAGGTGTCTTCTATCCGGCTACATGTGATCCGGACGATGTGCTGGCTGCGCAGGCTGAGAATCGCAGCCATTACATGTTTACCGACGTCCAGGTGCGCGGTGCGTACCCGAGCTATGTTCTCAAGGAATACGCCCGCCATGGTTTTGAGGTGCCCTATCGGGATGATGACCGCGAAGTACTGGCTGCAAACCTGGTCGATTTCGTCTCGTTTTCGTATTACTCGACGCGCGTCGCAAAAGCGCATGCGGAAGGTCAGTTCGATTCGAACCTTCTTCGCTCGGCGCCTAATCCGTATCTAAAACAGGAGCCTTGGGGGAGGTTTATCGACCCCAAAGGGCTGCGCGTCACCATGAATGAAATCTGGGATCGCTATCAAAAGCCGCTGTTCATCGTCGAAAACGGTTTGGGTGCTCCTGATGTGCCGGAAGATTCGGGTGAAATAGAAGACGACTATCGAGTTGAATACCTGCGGGCCCACATCGAGGCGATGAGGGAGACCGTCGAGCTCGACGGGGTGGAACTCATGGGATATACCTGTTGGGGCCCGATTGATTTGGTTTCGGTCGCCACAGGACAGATGCGTAAGCGCTACGGGTTTATCTATGTCGATCGAGACGATAGCGGTGCGGGCTCGTTTGAGAGACGTAAAAAGAAAAGCTTCGAATGGTACCGACGCGTAATAGCAAGCAATGGCGAAGACCTTGCGTAATAACGTTAAGATGGACAAATGCGCCCGTTGGGGGAATAGTCGTGCCACTTCGCTTGACAACAGGCTAAACTAGCTATTAAACATTTACTATTCTGTTTAGATTGAATTTGCGGTCGTTTAGTTGCCGAGCCACGGGGCGGTCAAGCCACGATGCTCGGCCGCGACCGATGCTAGGGGGAACGATGGCTAAAGCAAGCGTCCGCGAGATCAGCCGCATTACCGGCTTTTCGCCCGCAACCGTGTCCAACGCGCTCAACCGCAAGCGCAGCGTGAGCGAGGAGACCGCCAAGGTCATCCTGGAGTGCGCGCAGTCGCTTGGCTATCAGCAGTCGACGCAGCTCGAGAGCATCCAGTTTGTGCTTGCGCGCAAGACGGGCGCCATCCTGGACGAGAGCACCTTCCATCCCGCGGTCATCGAGGGCGTGGAGCGCCAGGCGCGTCGCCACGGCATGAGCACGAGCTTTGTCTCGCTCGACTTTAGCGACCTGGACGCCGTGCGCCCGCAGGTCGAGGGCCTGATCGCCGACCCGTCGGCCGCCATCGTGCTGATGGGTACCGAGCTGGGCGAGGAGGACTACGCCCTGTTCGCCGACGCTGCCGCCCACCTGATTGTGCTCGACGGCTGGAGCGATCGCCAGTACTTCGATGCCGTAGTCATCGCCAACACCGATTCGGTGCTGCGTGCCGTGGATTACCTTATCGAGAAAGGCCACAGGCAAATCGGCTATCTGGCGGGCGACCTTCGGATCCGCAACTTTAAGGACCGCGAGCGCGGCTATCGCCAAGCGCTTGAGGACGCGGATCTTGAGGCCAACCCGGCATGGCACGTCACGCTGGGTACCACGCTCGAGGGCGCTTATCACGACATGGGCGTGTGGCTCGACAACGTCTCGCGCGACGATCTGCCGACGGCTTTCTTTGCCGAGAACGACGTGCTCGCCGTGGGCGCCATGCGCGCGTTCAACGAGCACGGTATTCGCGTGCCCGAGGATGTCTCGATCATCGGCTTTGACGACCTGTCTTTGGGCGCCTTCTCCAACCCGCCGCTCACCACGGTGCATGTTCCCAAGCACGAGGTGGGCGAGATCGCGGTGCGTCGCCTGGTGGGCAACATCCGCAACCCCAAGAGCTATACCTGCAAGACGGCCGTGTCGACCTACTTTGTCGAGCGCCAGAGCGTGTGCGAGATCTAGGCGAAGGCAACGCTGGGCCGTAGGGAGGCAAAGCTCGCTAAGGCAGCCATACATAACGCTACTAAGAGAGGGTCCTTTGGGCCCTCTTTTTGATGCCCTTGTATGTTCAGTTTGTTTACATACCGTTTAGGCTGATTTCTCTACCGTCTACGGGTATTTCGCGTTAAACTTCTAAACAGTAGAGTAAAACATTTAGTAAACAGAACAAAACGAAACATGCGTCTGTTTACTGAACATGTGATTAGGGGAGGACGTACATGGACAAGATCAAGCTCGGTTTTGTGCCCACGCGCCGCAGCATCTTTAGCGCGCCGGACGCAATCAAGTATCGCGGCCTGACGGCTGATCGCCTGCGCGAGATCGGCGTCGACATCGTGGATATCGACGACATCAATGACGAGGGCCTGCTGTTCGACGACAGCCACATTGAGCCTATCGTCAAGAAATTCCGCGCCGAGGGCGTCGATGGCATTATGCTGTGCCACGCCAACTTTGGCACCGAGTACGTTTGCGCTCGCCTTGCCCGCGAGCTCGGCCTACCCGTACTGCTGTGGGGCCCGCGCGACGAGCGCCCCGAGCCCGACGGCACGCGCCTGCGCGATAGCCAGTGCGGCCTGTTCGCCACCGGCAAGGTCCTGCGCCGCTTCCAGGTTCCCTTCACCTACATGACCAACTGCCGCCTGACCGATCCCGAGTTCGAGCGCGGCGTTTGGGACTTCTTGGCCGTGTGCAACGTGGTCAAGACCTTCAAGCACACCCGCATCCTGCAGATGGCCACCCGTCCGTTCGACTTCTGGTCGACCATGTGCAACGAGGGTGAGCTGCTCGAGAAGTTCAACATCCAGCTTTCGCCTATCCCCATGACCGAGCTTGTCCAGGCTGTGCGCGACGCCCAGGCCGACGAGCAGGCCATGGCCGCCATGCTTGCCCACATCAACGACAGCTTTGAGATCTGCATCCCCGAGGACAAGGTTCCCGCGGTCGCCGGTCTTGCCATCGCCATGAAGTGCCTGGTCGAGAAGTACGGCTGCAACGCCGGTGCCATTCAGTGCTGGAACGCTCTGCAGGACGAGCTGGGCATTATGCCCTGTGCTGCCAACGCCATCCTCAACGAGATGGGCATCCCCGTCGTGTGCGAGACCGATATCCACGGCGCCATCACCGCGCTGATGGTCGAGGCCGCCGACCTGGGCCGTCACCGCGGCATGTTCGCCGACTGGACCGTGCGTCATCCCGACAACGAGAACGGCGAGCTGCTGCAGCACTGCGGCCCCTGGCCCTGCAGCTGCGCGGCCGTCAAGCCCAAGCTCACCTACCCGCTGGCGTTCGATCACCCCGGCGCGCTGACGGCCGAGGCCAAGCACGGCGACCTCACCCTTGCCCGTTTTGACGGCGACAACGGCGAGTACTCGCTGCTGCTGGGCAATGCCCGCGGCATCGACGGCCCGGCCGGCATGGGCACCTACCTGTGGGTCGAGGTCGACAACCTCAAGCGCCTCGAGGCCAAGATCGTTGAGGGTCCCTACATCCACCACTGCGTCGCCATTCACGCCAACGTGGTGCCGGTGCTCTACGAGGCGTGCAAGTACATCGGCATTGCCCCCGACTTATACGACCCGATTGAAGAAGACGTCAAAGCCTACCTGCGAGGAGAGTAGAAATGGCAACTATCGAAGAGCTTGAGTCCCTGCGTTGGGACCTTCGCCGCGATTGCGTCGATATCATCATGGCTGGCGCCGGCGGCCACATCGGCGGCGACATGTCGGTGATTGACGCCCTCATGACCCTCTATGCCAACCACCTCAACATTTCGCCCGAGACCGTCGACGATCCCAACCGCGACCGCTTCGTGCTCTCTAAGGGCCACGCCATGGAGGCTTACTACGCGGTGCTCTGCCACGAGGGCTATCTTGACCTCGACGACGTCAAGGCCCGCTTCTCCAAGTTCGGCAGCCCCTACATCGGCCACCCCAACAACAAGCTCAAGGGCATCGAGATGAACTCGGGCTCGCTGGGTCACGGCCTGCCCGTGGCCGTGGGCATGGCGCTCGCCGGCAAGATGGACGGCCGCGACTATCGCGTCTACACCATCATGGGCGACGGCGAGCTTGCCGAGGGCTCGGTCTGGGAGGGCGCCATGAGCGGCGGCAACTACCAGCTCGATAACCTGTGCGCGCTCGTGGACCGCAACCGCCTGCAGATCAGCGGCAGCACCGAGGACGTTATGAAGCAGGACTCGCAGGAGGAGCGCTGGGCAGCCTTCGGATGGAACGTGCTCTCCATTCCGGGCAACGACGTCCGGGCCATCGACGCCGCGCTGACGCTTGCGGCCGAGACCTGCGGCAAGCCCACGGTCATCATCCTCAACACGGTGAAGGGCTATGGCTCGCCTGTTATGGAGGACAAGGCCGCCTGGCATCATCACCTGCCCAATGATGAGGAATATGCCCAGATCATCGCCGATTTCGCTGCCCATAAGGAGGCCATCAATGGCTAACAAGATCGCCAATCGCAAGGTTATCTGCGACACGCTGCTCGAGGCCGCGAAGACCGATAAGGATATCGTCGTCCTGTGCTCCGACTCCCGCGGCTCCGCATCGCTCACGCCGTTCTTTAATCAGTATCCCCAGCAGTCCGTCGAGGTCGGCATTGCCGAGCAGGACCTGGTGAGCATCGCTGCCGGCATGGCTTCGTGCGGCAAGAAGGCCTGGGCCGCCTCGCCGGCGTCCTTTGTGACCACGCGCTCGTATGAGCAGTGCAAGGTCGACGTTTCGTACTCCAACACCAACGTCAAGCTCATCGGCATCTCGGGCGGCGTGTCCTACGGCGCTTTGGGCATGAGCCATCACTCCGCGCAGGATATCGCCGCCATGAGCGCGATTCCCAACATGCGCGTGTATCTGCCGAGCGACCGCTTCCAGACCGCCGAGCTCGTGCGGGCCCTGGTCGCCGATAACAAACCGGCCTACATCCGCGTGGGCCGCAACCCGGTCGAGGACGTGTACACCGAGGACGAGTGCCCGTTCCAGATGGATCGCGCCACCTGGGTACGCCGCGGCACCGATGTGACGCTCGTCGCTACCGGCGAGATGGTCCGCCATGCCGTGGACGCTGCCGACCTGCTGGCCGAGCAGGGCATCTCGGCAACGGTACTCGACATGTACTGCGTCAAGCCGCTCGACGCCGAGGCCGTGATTGAGGCCGCCGGTGCCACGCGCGCCGTCGTGACCGTCGAGGAGCACAGCCCCTTCGGCGGTCTGGGCTCTATGGTCGCGCAGGTGGTGGGCGAGCATTGCCCGCGTCCGGTCAAGTGCCTCTCCCTGCCCGACGCGCCGGTCATCACCGGCACGAGCCCCGAGGTCTTTGCACACTACGGCCTGACGGGTGCCGGAATCGCGCAGACCGTCGCCGAATTCCTGCCCGCAGAGTAACTGGAATGTGACAAAGGGACCGTCCCTTTGTCACATTCATTTTGAAAGGGGTGGCCATGGGCCGCTACATCATCGGAATCGATCAATCCACGCAGGGCACCAAGGCGCTGCTGGTGGACGAAGGCGGCCATTTGATTCATCGTGCCGATCGCTCGCATCGCCAGATCGTCAACGAGGCCGGCTGGGTGAGCCATGATCCGGCCGAGATTGCCGCCAATGTGCTGGCCGTGGCGCGCGCCGTGGTGGAGGAGACCGGGGTCGATCCGGCCGACGTCGCCGGCATCGGCATCTCCAACCAGCGCGAGACCACCGTTGCATGGAACCGCACGACGGGCGAGCCGCTGTGTGACGCCGTGGTGTGGCAGTGCGCCCGCGCCCGCGAGCTGTGCGACGAGCTGACCGTGCGCGAGGGTGTGGCCGAGCTGGTGCGCGACGCGACGGGTCTGGTGCTCTCGCCCTACTATCCGGCGGGCAAGATGGCCTGGATCCTTGCGAACGTTCCCGCTGCTGCCGAGGCTGCTGCGGCAGGCGAGCTGTGCCTGGGCACCATCGATGCCTGGGTGGTCTGGACGCTCACGGGCGGCGCGGAGTTCCGCTGCGACTGGTCCAATGCCAGCCGCACGCAGCTCTTTGACCTGCGCCGTGGCTGCTGGAGCGAGCCGGTGTGCGAGGCCTTTGGCGTCGACGTGGCCTGCCTGCCACAGGTGACCGATTCCGATGGCCTGTTCGGCACGACGGATCTGGGCGGCTTTTTGCCGGCGCCCGTGCCCATTCACGGCGTGCTCGGCGACAGCCATGCCGCCTTGTTCGCGCAGGGCTGCCATAGCCGCGGCATGGCTAAGGCGACCTATGGCACCGGCAGCTCGGTCATGATGAACGTCGGCGACGAGTTCGTTGCCAGCTCGCACGGGCTTTCGAGCTCGCTCGCATGGCGTATGGACGGCGTGACCGAGTATGTACTCGAGGGCAACGTGAGCTACGCTGGCGCCGTCAAGACGTGGCTGCGCGACGATCTGGAGCTCATCAATAACCCCGAGGAGGTTACCGACTTGTGCTACGCCGCCAATCCGGCGAGTCGCGTCTACTTTGTGCCGGCGTTTACCGGTTTGGGCGCGCCGCACTGGGCGAGTGACGCCGAGGGCTGCGTCTTTGGCATGACGCGCACCACGGGTCGCGCGGAGTTCGTGAAGGCTGCCGACGAGTCGATCGCCTATCAGATCTTCGACGTGATCGATGCGATGGTCGAGGATTCGGGCGCGGCGCTGGCCGAGCTTCGTGTTGACGGCGGTCCCACGCGCGACGCGTACCTGATGCAGTTTGAGAGCGACTTGGTTGGCTCGCCCATCCGCATCGCGAGCAATGACGAGATGAGCGGCCTGGGTGCGGCCTGGGCCTGCGGCATTGCGCTGGGCATGTACACGCGCGATGTTGTCGACGTCTACGGCGCCCGCGGCATCGTGGAGCCCGTGATGCCCGCCGACGAGCGCGCCAAAAAGATCGCCGGCTGGCGCCACGCCGTAGCCGCCACCATCTCGTACACTGCCTAGCATGATTTTTCTGGGACGGGGATTAAAAACTCATTGATCCCCGTCCCAGGTAGCTTATTTGGGACGGGGCTTTTTTGACTGGTATGATTGGTGCGACCATTCGAACCAGCTAAAAGAGCCCCGTCCCAAATTGACTACCGAGAGGATCTGCTATGGAGCGCATCGCGAGCTTTTCCGTTGACCATCTGCTGCTTGAGCCCGGCGTGTATGTGAGCCGCATCGACCGCGATCCGGCGACCGGCGCCGCCGTCACCACCTTCGACCTGCGTCTGACCACGCCCAACAAGGAGCCGGTCATGAACACGGCCGAGTGCCACACCATCGAGCACCTGGGCGCGACGTTCCTTCGCAATCATGACGAGTGGTCGAGCCGTATTGTCTACTTTGGCCCCATGGGCTGCCGCACGGGCTTTTACCTGGTCGTGTTTGGCGAGGTGACGAGCGAGGAGATCCTGCCGCTCGTGCGCGAGCTGTTTGAGTTTATCGCCGGCTTTGAGGGCGATGTCCCCGGAGCCGCTCCCGAGGAGTGCGGTAACTACCTGGACCAGAACCTCCCCATGGCAAACTGGCTCGCGCGCCGCTATCTCGACCGCGACCTGGACGGGATCGACGAGGCACACCTGCACTATCAGCAGGCATAAGGCTGCTCGCAGGAATATCGTTTGTACCAGAAGCGTCTCCGCTCTTTTGCGGGGGCGCTTTTTCATGCCGAGTGCTCAAAACAGGAAGATATTGTTCTAGAATGTTCGTACTGTCACATAAACGAACAGGAGCGAACATGCATATCTACTCTGTTTTGGATCCCGAGTTCAAACCCTATGGTCGCGTGTGGGACGACGTCCCGTCCAGCCTGACCACCCCGCTCATGGAGGCGCTCTCCGCCACACCCGTCCCCGAGGGCAGCAAATACGTGGCCTCCGCGCCCGAGCTCGAGCAGGTTGAGGGCGCCGACACGCTCGGCCTGCTCATATACGGCGGCCGCCCCTTCCAGCTCGGCTGGTGCAACGGCCACAACACACGACTCAACTGTCTGGAGTATCACCGCGCGAGTGAGTTTAACCTGGGCGCCCGCGACTTTATCCTGCTCGTGGCGCATCGCTGGGAGATCGAGGACGGAAAGCTCGATACCGCGTTCGTCAAGGCGTTCCGCGTGCCGGCGGGCAAGGTTGTCGAGGTCTTCAACACCACGCTCCACTACACGCCGTGCATGGTCGATGAAAGCGGCTTCCAGGTGATGGTGGCGCTGCCCGCCGGTACCAACGGTCCGCGCCCCGAGGCCGCAACCGACATGCCTGCCGCCGGTGACAGCTACTGCTACTGGAAGGCCGACAAGTGGGTCCTCTGCCATGCTGACAGCCCCAAGGCAGCCGAAGGCGGCTACGTGGGCCTCATCGGAAAGAACCTCGACATCACCGTGGACTAGAATCTTCTGTCTCAATCTGTAACACCTAGCGGGCTAGATCGTCTCTACCTGTTACAGATTTAGACAAACTGCAGGGGACAGGCCGAACAATCTCAATCTGTAACACCAGGCCCGGTTTTGGCGGCCTAACTGTTACAGATCGAGACAAACGGGCCCAAGCCACCACAAAGGTGCCTGTCCCCTTTGTGGCGGCTTGGACAGGCGGGTATCAAAAAGTGTCAGACGGGGCGGCTGCCGGGCACCTGCGCGCGAAAAGAAGTATCGGCCTGCGCCGTTGCCGTTGAGCGGTACCCCGTTTGCAGGGATACTGAGCCTATGACAACAGCGTGCGAAAGGATTGATGCATGGCTTTCCGTAATGACTTCCTGTGGGGCGGCGCGACGGCTGCCAACCAGTGCGAGGGCGCCTACAACGTAGACGGCCGCGGCCTTGCCAACGTGGACGTGGCTCCGCACGGCCCCGAGCGCTATGCGGTGGTCTCCGGCCAGCGTAAGATGCTCGACTTCGAGGACGGCTATTACTATCCCGCGCAGACCGGCATCGATTTCTACCACCATTACAAGGAGGACATCGCTCTCTTTGCCGAGATGGGCTTTAAGACCTTCCGTATGAGCCTGGCTTGGACCCGCATCTTCCCCAACGGCGACGAGACCGAGCCCAACGAGGCTGGCCTGGCCTTCTACGAGGATGTGTTCCGCGAGTGCCAGGCGCACGGCATCGAGCCGCTCGTGACTATCACGCACTTCGACTGCCCGATTCATCTCATCAAGGAGTACGGCGGCTGGCGCAACCGCAAGCTCATCGACTTCTACAAGAATCTCGCGACCACGATCTTTACCCGCTACAAGGGCCTGGTGAAGTACTGGCTCACCTTTAACGAGATCAATATGATCTTGCACCTGCCGTTTATGGGTGCCGGCCTGGTCTTTGAGGAGGGCGAGAACAAGGAGGCCGTCGAGTACCTGGCCGCCCACAACGAGCTCGTCGCCAGCGCTTGGGCAACCAAGATTGCTCACGAGATCGACCCCGAGATCAAGATCGGCTGCATGCTCGCCGCAGGTAGCTACTACCCCTACAGCTGCCGTCCGGGCGATGTACGCCAGGCGCAGCTCGATAACCAGGACAACTACTTCTTCGTCGACGTCCAGAGCCGCGGCTACTACCCGGCCTATGCCGTCAAGAAGCTCGAGCGTCTAGGCATCGATGTGGGCATGACCGACGAGGACCGCGAGATCCTGGCCGCCAACACCGTCGACTTCATCAGCTTTAGCTACTACAGCACCCGCTGCTCTGCCGGTGCCGATAACCCCGATGTCGAGCGCACCCAGGGCAACGCCTTCGCCGGCGCCAAGAATCCCTACCTGCAGGAGAGCCAGTGGGGCTGGGCCATCGATCCGCTGGGCTTCCGCATCACCCTTAACGACCTGTACGACCGTTATCAGAAGCCGCTGTTTGTGGTCGAGAACGGCCTGGGCGCCAAGGATGTTGTCGAGGAGGACGGCTCCATCAACGACGACTACCGTATCGACTACCTGCGTCAGCACATCCAGACCATGCGCGACGCGGTGACCGAGGACGGCGTTGACCTGCTGGGCTACACCACCTGGGGCCCGATCGACCTGGTGTCTGCCGGCACGGGCGAGATGTCCAAGCGCTACGGCTTTATCTATGTGGATCGCGACGATGCGGGCAACGGTACCCTCAAGCGTTCCAAAAAGAAGAGCTTCGACTGGTACAAGCATGTCATCGAAACGAACGGTGAGGACCTATCCTAAGGAAGCTGAGACACTCAACTTCATAGCCTCCTAGCCAAGGCGCCCGGCGAGTATGTGCTCTCCGGGCGCCTTGCCGTCTGCGGATTTTGGGACATGCGGCCCGCTTTTTCGACTCATCTGTCGGTACACTAAAGGGACTATGGGTACCCGCGAGCGACATATCGGCCACGCGGCCGCCCGGACCGCGCCGGTTGCGGATCCCAGGGGTGGCAGGCTCTTCGCCATGCCGCGATTCCTTGTTGGCATAACACATCAGGTGTACCGTCACCGCGTCTTTGCTATCGCCGGCGCCATCACCGCGCTGTTCCTCATGCTTTTGGCGGTCTTGCCGGCGCTGTTCGCCTTCGACCCCAAACTTTCTAACGCCGTGCCCGCCTATAGCAAGGTATCCGAAGAGGTCGTGGATGCGCTCGCCCATTCGAGCTCTCTCCCGCTGCTTGTCGCCGCAATTGTATTTTCGATCTGGGGCGTATCGGTCTATCTGCGCTGTTTGGACTATGTGTTGCGCCGCCGACTTGTTGCCATCGCCACCATCTGCGCCCTGTGGATGATCGAAGTCATTCTGAAGTACAAGTCGTTCACGCCGTTCTATGCCACCGTGCTGTGGTACCTGTACTACGTGCCCATGACGCTCATTCCGCTGCTCTACCAGTTGTGTGGCCTGCGCCTTGTGGGCCTGGAGCAACACCGCCTGGGTCGCCGCTACTGCGCTGCGCTGTGGATTGTGGCCATCCTGCTTATCGGATTTGTGCTCACCAACGATTTTCACCAGCAGGTCTTTCGCTTTGACCGCGCAAGCGACACCTGGAGCAACGATTACACGTACGGCTGGGGTTATTTCGCCGTCCTCGCGTGGACGGCCTTTAACTTCGTGGCCTTTTTTATCCTGGTTGGTCGGTCCTCGTCCTTTCGCATCCAGCGATTCTCGGGCACGGCGGCGCTCGTGCTGCTGGGTGGCGCATTCTTTGCCATCTCGTATGCTCTGCGCGTGCCCTGGGCATGGAGGCTCAACTTTTCGCTCGTCTATTGCATCCTGTGCGTGGTGGCGATGGAAATCTGTCTCGATTGCGGTGTCATTCCGTCGTATCACGACATCGCCGGCATCTTCGACACCTTGCCGCTTGACCTCAAAGTCCTAACGCGCGACCTGCAGGAGGTCTATGCCACGCCGGTGTCAAAGCCAACGCCGGTAGGCGTGCGCGAGGAGTTGCGGACCCAGGAGCACGGCCGCGCCCATGCCTTTGCCGTGGCGTCCGATCCCAATGTGATGTACCGTGCCTTTCCGCTGCTGGGTGGATCGGCGCTGCTTGCCCAAGACGTGTCGGAGCTCAACGAGCTTAACCGTGAACTGGCACATCGTCGCATGGAGCTGCAGCGTCAAAACGAGCTGCTCGCCGCCGACTACGACCTTAAGACGCATTTGGCAGATCAAGAGGCCGAGACCTTGCTGGTCCAAGACGTGGGCCAGGCGCTTGCCCGCGCGCTCGAAGAGATGTACGACCTGCTGGGCTCGTTGCCACCGTTGACCGACGAAGCGTCTTCGCACGAGCGTTACCGCATGCTGCAGCGCGCCAAGATCCTCGTCGCCTATTGCAAGCGCAAGGGGTCGCTCACGTTGGCACAGCACGGGGAGAGCGGTTTTGATCGCGACCGCATTCAGCTCATCGCCAACGAGCTCGCAAGTGACCTGCGCACGATCGATGTCGATTGCGCCTCGATTATCGCCATACGGCGCCCGATGCATGCCAGTACGGTAAGCGCCCTGTACGACTGCGTGTATGACTTTGCGTTTTTTGCCTATACCACCGACCATCCGGCGCTTATGTATCACTTGGGCGACCATGACCGATGCAGTGTCGAGCTGCGCGCCACGCTTTTTTCCAACGATGATGCAGATCTTTCGCAGACGCCCGCTGCGCAAGAGCTCGAAAGCGCTTTGCAAGGGCGCAACGTGGCATATCGCCTTGAGGGCGAGCCCGGCCAGCTGCGCATGATCGTCTTGATGCCGAGGGCGGGTGAGTGACGATGCAGATTTCGCTCATCCTTCCCCAAATCGTTGCGCTCGATGTTGTCTTTGCCCTGACTGCGTGTCTGCAGACGATCCACGTCCCGCTCATCGCATCGCGCCGCTCGTCCTATAACCGTAAGGTGATTTGCGCCTACGAGGCGAGTCTTGTGCTTCACCTGATGATTTCGGCGCTCATCTTATTCGCGTCGTCTGGCTCGTATCTGGTGGCGCCGCTTGACGTTTGCGCCAGGGCAATGGGCGGAGCGTTGTGGCTCAATGCCGCAATCTTTGCCTATGGCGTGGTGCTTATGGTGCGCTATCGTCGCCCCGTCATGCTGGTCGAGCTGCTGCTTGTTGTCGCCGTTACACCGCCGGTGGTTTTTGCCATGGGCTCGGCGTGGACCGTTGTCCTTATCGCAGAGGGAGCGTTCTTCCTGTTCCGTTCCATCGCGGCGCTCTTGATGGACGTCCGTAACCGCCAGGAGGATATCACCGCGTTCTCGACGATCGAGACCATCAACGTGATTCCCGTGGGCATCCTGTATCTGGACCCGAGGGGCCGTCCGCTGCTCATGAACCGCTGCATGCGCAAAAACCTGGTGGAACTTCATATGCCCACCGATCTAGGTGACATGAGCGGCACATGGAACGACCTGCGCAAACTTAGCATGCAAATGCCCGAAAGCAGTAGGAACCGCGTGCGGATTAACTTGGACCGTTTTGGTGAGGCTCGCGCGGTGATCGAGATTTCTCCCGCCGAGATTCGCCTATTTGTGCACGACGAAGTTATGGTTTCGGGCCGCCTCTTTGAGCGCATTATCGGACTGGACGTGACGGAATACGCACACGCCTACGACCGCTTGGTGCAAGCAAACCACCTGCTTGAGCTTGCGGGCCAAGAGCTCCAGTCCCAGATCGAAGAAGTTAAAAAGGTTGCCGACAATGCGGCCTACCTACGTATGCGCGCCCGCGTTCACGATGTGATCGGGCAGCGCCTGTCCATTCTTCATCGCTATTTGGATGAGGGGCGTCTGGACGATGAGTCGCTCGAGCAGATCGACCCGTTGCTACGCTCAATTGCCGCCGATTTGCGCAGTGGTGGTGCCAGCGAGCCTGCAGAGCGGCTGGGTGATATTGTCCATGCTTTTGGCCTGGTGAGTGTGCAGATCGATGTTGAGGGGGCGCTGCCTGAGGACGCGCGTGTCGCCGCAGCCTTTCTGCAGATTATCCGCGAGGCCTCGACCAATGCCACCAAGCATGCGCAGGCGCATCGGGTCCACGTGCGTCTGTGGCAGGAGGGGGCGGATGCTGGCGCCGTCGCGCGCATGACGATTTCTAACGACGGGTCTCCGGCCCCCGTATCGTATCGCGAGGGAACGGGTATCCCAGGTATGAGGCATGTCGCGCAAGATCTGGGTGGCAGCCTAGAGGTCCACGCCGCCCCGCCCTTTACGCTTACGGTATCCATTCCGCTTAACGCCAACGATACGTCCCAAAGGAGAAGCTCATGATCCGCGTCCTTATAGTCGAAGACCAGGCCATCCTGCGCGAGAGCCTGGCGCGCTCCGTTGGCGACCAGCCCGATATGACCGTCGTCGCCGCGCTCGCCGATGCCTCCGAGGCCTTGGGTGTCGCGCTCAAGGAGCGCCCGGACATGATACTGATGGACGTGTGCACCGAACACGATTCAAACGGCATCGTGGCGGCGGCGCGCATCAAGGAGCGGCTGCCCGAGTGTCGCATCATTATCATGACCGGCATGCCCGAGATCACCTTTGTGGACCAGGCGCGCGAGGCGGGCGTCGATAGCTTTGTGTACAAGAACGTCGGTATCGACGAGCTGTTCGCCGTGATGCGCTCCACGCTGGCGGGCTATTGCACGTTTCCCAAGCCGCCCGAGAGCATTTTTTCGGGCACGGCGGCACTCGACGATGTCGAGCTGTCGATTTTGCGCCTTGCCTGCGAGGGCAAGAGCCGCCGCGAGATCGCGGCCGAGCTGTTTATGAGCGAGGGCACCATCAAGCGCCGCATTTCGGAGATCCTGAGCAAGACCGGCTACGACAACATCATGCGTCTTGCCGTGCATGCGGTGACCGAAGGCAGCATCGTCCCCAACATGGAGCGCCCGTAGTCGGTGTGCCGCCCGTGCTCCAACGCCGAAGATAGGTCGCCCGCCGTTTTGCATCTAAAAACGGCGGGCGGCCTGCTTGTATGGGCAGTGCTGTCGGCATAAAAACGACGGGGCCGCAGGATCAACTCCTGCGGCCCCGCCTGGTGTGCGCGGATATGTCCGCCAATCCGCGGCTGTCGGTGTCTGTCGCTACGCGATGGTCGCGGTGTAGGAAGCGACGTCCTCGTAGGAATCGGTCAGGTAGGCGTCGATGCCGATGGTCGTGTTGACCAGGTCGTCAAGGCTGTCAAGCTCGCCGCTCGAGAACGTGAACTCCTCGGTGGCGTTGGTGCCAGGCATCAGGTGAGCCGAGAACCAGGGTTCCTTCATGGTGCCGTTGACGTTGGTCTTGCCGGAAGGAGCGTAGAAGGTCAGGTCCTTGTCGCTCTTGTTGGTGATGTTGACGACAAAGCCGATGTCGCCCCAGTCGTCCTTGAACTTCTCGGTGATGGTGATGGTGCACAGATCGTCATCGGCGACGGTGACGGCGGGGGAGATTTCGACGTTCTGGACATCGTCGTCTTCGACGGCCTCATCGATCTCCTCTTCCTTCTCGGCCGCCTCGCGATCCTTCTTCACCGTGCCGGACAGGTCCTTGTCGGACTTGGTAAAGACAAGATTGCCGTCATCCTCTTCGAGGATGAGCTTGCCGTCCTTGAGCTTCATGTCGTGCGACTCGTCTTCGGCGGTGATCGTTACGGTGGTGGCGTCCTTTGCCTCCCATTTAAGGTCGACAACCTCAAGGAACAGATCGAGGGCGCCTGTACCGTCCTCGTCGAGAATCAGGACGCAGTGGACACCCCAATCCTCGAGCATCTTCATGTACTCATCGGTCAGCTCTTCGCCATCCACGGTTCCACCCGAGAGTTCCCAGCTGCCGACGAAGTCGGCCTTGGGGTCTTTGGCGCCGCCGCTGCAGCCCGTCAGGGCAAAGGCGAGCGCCAGGACGCATGTCAGGAATGCGAGTACGGACTTTTTGAACGTTGTCTTCATGGTGTCCTCCTTTATCGAACGAAACCCATAGAAGCAAATGCGGGGGTGGCGGAACCCCCGCCAATTACCAGATAAAGGGGCTAGGGCCTGGGTGTTCCGCAGTTGCTGCAGAACTTGCCGCCGTTTTCGCTACCGCAGTTGGGGCAGAACCACTTGGCCGGTGCCGGGGCGGGTGCGGGGCTGCCGCACTCGGAGCAGAACTTGCCGGTGTTGGTGGCGCCACAGCTGCAGGTCCATGCGCCGGCCGCAGGTGCGGCAGCGGGTGCCGGTGCGGGGGTGGAAGCCGGAGCCGGCTGCGGGGCAGCCTGCTGCTGTGCCTGGCCGGCGGCGAACAGCTGACTGGCGTTCATGCCGCCCATGCCGCCTGCCATGCCCATGCCCATAAAGCCGGCCATCGCGCCGTTGGGGTTGGCGGCTGCCGCGCGCATCGCATCGCTCTGGGCGCTGGCGATGTTGGCGGCCGCCATGGTGGGATCGCGCATGACCGCGGCCTTCTGCAGGTCCTTGATCATCTGCTCGTCTTCTTGCGAAGCGGCGATGGAGTTGACGCCAAAGCTCACGATCTCGACACCGCGCAGGTCGCGCCAGTCGGCCGAGAGGACCTCGTTGAGCGCGCGGGCGAGCTCGGTGGTGTGACCGGGGATGGCGCTGTAGCGAATGCCCATTTCCGAGATCTTGGCAAAGGCGGGCTGCAGGGCGGTGAGCAGCTCGGACTTAAGCTGGCTGTCGATCTTATCGCGCGTGTAGCTATCGGTCACGTTGCCGCACACGTTGGTGTAGAACAGCAGCGGGTTGGTGATGCGGTACGAATACTCGCCGTTGCAGCGAACGGAGATGTCGACGTCCAGGCCAATGTTGTTATCGACCACGCGGAAAGGCACGGGCGAGGCGGTGCCGTACTTGTTGCCGATGATCTCCTTGGTGTTGATGAAGTAGACGCGCTGGTCCTTGCCTGCGTCGCCGCCAAAGGTAAAGCGGCTGCCGATATTGGCGAACGTCTCCTTGATGGAGTCGCCCAGGTTGCCGCTAAAGACGCTCGGCTCGCTGCCGGTGTCAAAGACGAACTCGCCGGGCTCCAGCGCGACCTCGATGATCTTGCCGTTTTGCACCACGAGCATGCCCTGGCCGTCGTTGACGGCGATGACGGAGCCGTTGGAGATGACGTTGTCCTCGCCGCGCGTGTTGGAGCTGCGGCCGCCGGTGCGCTTGCTGCCCTTGCAGGCCAAGACGTCAGCGGGCATCGATTCGCAATAGATAAATTCCTTCCACTGGTCGGCCATGACGCCGCCGGCAGCACCCAATCCAGCTTTCAAGAGTCCCATGGTGATCTTCCTTTCTCGTCAAAGGCCGGGTGGTATTGGTCAGAATGGCTAATCGTCCTTGTTGTCCTTCATGACAACGGTGGTCTCGGTGTGGCTGAAGGTGTCGTGCTTCTCGGTCAGGTCGAGCTCGCCGCAGTAGCAGTCGGCGTGGGTGGCCTCGTTGGCCGTCTTGAGCTGGCCCACCAGCAGCACGTCTGCGATGATCACGATGATCAGCGGCGCGACGATGTTGATGAGGATGCCCTCGACATCAAAGGTGAGGTAATCCGGATCGAAGGCGTTCTCGCCCATAAAGAGAATCTGGGAAAGGACAAATCCGATCGCAAAGAACAGCACCGAGGCGATAGCGAGCTTGGGCTTGGAGCAGGGAAGCTCGCCGACCATGCGGCCGGTTTGGCCGTTCATGGCAAACAGGTAACTCTTGCCGTTCCACGAGGTAGAGAGCATCCACACGGGGAACAGAGCATAATCGTTTTCTTCCCAGGTGTAGTCGAGCTGCTTGCTTTCGACCGTGGCGTCGTCGTACTCGTCGACGACGGTCTCGCGCAGGGCCGAGATCGTGCTCTCCTCCATGCGGCGCTCGGCGCGCACCTTGCAGGTTTCGCAATCCTCGTCATAGCGGTTGGCGATGTAGCCGGGCATATAGGCGACCGAGAATGGGCGCAGCGCGTCGTAGTCAAACGGCTCGATGGCGTCCATGTGGCCGTCGGGCATCTTGGACGATCCGTCGACGGGCACGCGCTCAAACGAGATATTGCCCTTACGGTAGGCGTCGTAGTGGTCGGTGGTCGTGACGGTGCGGTCGGATTCCTCGGTCACGGTCTCGTTGGTCGCGTCAAAGTACACTTCTCCGTCAACGCGGGCGCCGTAGAGCCAAAACGGCACGTAAACGCCTTGGACCTCGTCGATGTGGTTGCCGGTGACAAAGCTCTTGGGCAGCAGGATTTTACCCTTGTAGTGGTCTTTGAGCGCGGCCATGACATCGTCGCGCCCGAGCTTAAACGGAATCACCAGGTCGGGTGAGAAGTCGCCCGAGAGCTGGCCGGGTGCCACGGCGGAGTTGCCGCAGTACGGGCAGGTGGTGACGGCGACGGTGCCGTCGGACACGAGCTCGGCGCCGCACGACGAGCAGATGTAGCCGGCGTTTTGAGCCAGCTCCTGCACGGCATCGTCGACAGCAGGCTTGGGGGCCGCGGCTGCGGCATCGGCTTTGGCATCTGCCTTGTCCTGGCGCTCGCGATAGAGGGCCTCGACTTCTTCGACTTCAAAACGCGAATCGCAGTAGTCGCAGACGAGCTTTTGCTCGGCACTGGCAAAGTGAAGGGGGCCGCCACACGCGGGGCACTGATAGTTGACGCTCTCGAAGGCCATGATCGGTCCTTTCGCTGCCGGAGGCTATGCGCCGATGGCGCCGCCGCAGTATTCGCAGCGCCCGCTGGCATCGGGAATGGTGGTTGCACCGCAGAAGGGGCAGGTGACCGCGGTCTTGGGGGCCTTAGCGGCCACGACGCTGTCGCGCGTTTCCTGACGCAGCTGCACCAGCGCGTCGCGGACCTCGGTTGCCTGGCGCTTGGCCTCGCGGTATTCGATGGAACCGCGCTGATCGATGGTGGAGTCGTTCACGCGCAGGTTGATCTCGGTAAAGTACGGCGTGTTGACGTGGATGGTCAGGTTAAAGTCGTAATCCAGGTCGTAGCGCGGCGGATTGTAGCTCTCGCGCTCGCCGTCTTTTGTCTCGCGATAGATTTCGGTGCGGTGCTCGTCGATATCCATATCGCAGCCGAGTACCTGCGAGAACTCGATGATGTCGGGATTGGCGTCGCGCCAGCGGCTCTGCGAAGTGATGATCAGCAGGCCCGCGTCTTCGTCGAGCATGATGTTGGTGCGCCCGGCCGAGAGTGTGCGCGTGGGGTTGAACGACGCCAGGCGCTCGGCATTGGCCTCGCGGTAGGCGAGTTGCTCGCGGATATCGTCCGCGGTGCTGGAGCGATGGCCGTGGAAGAAGGGGGAGAGCTTGCCGGCGCACTCTTTGCACAGGTAGCCCTCGCTGATCTTGGTCTTTCCCAAAAGTCCCAGCTCGGTACCGCAAATCGCGCACTCTTTCTTCTCGAACATCTTGTCAAAGAAGCCCATGGCTGCCTCCCATCAACAGGTAGCGTGTGTCACTTTTGATGATGAGGGAGTGCGCGATCTTTCACGATACCCAGACGGCTCAAGGAGTCTCCACAACTGGGACACATGGCCCATTTTTCACCTACTCATTGGGGACGTACTTAAACGAGTGCCTACTCATTTAAGTACGTCCCCAATGAGTGCCCGCTCGCTCGTTTGGCGCCTGGGGGGACACTCTTTGTCGAATAGTGGTGCCGTCCTTGCTATGCCACGGTCAGGGCGACCTGGGCGTAGCGGGTGCAGGGGCGCTCGGCGCGCGTCTGCACGGTAAGGGTAAGCACGAAGCGGTCGCCGGGCTGCGCGTCGGCGGGCACGATAAAAGCGGTGCTCACCGTGCATTCCTGCCACAGCGAAAGATCCTGCGCGCCTGTATAGCTCGACGGGTCCACGGCGACATCCCAATGTGCATCAAAGCCCTTGCCGTCGGGGTCGACGATGGCCGCTGCAAGGACGACACGCTCACCGGCTGCGGCGCTGCGGTCGGTCGTGACCTCGGCAACATGTGCCGGATGCGAACACGCTGCCGGATCATGGGCGCACCATTGCGCGCGGGCGGCAAAGTCTTCCTGATAGGCGCGCAGGTAGGGATTGGGGTTGCCGTCTATGGGCGTGCCGATGGCGGCAAAACCGGCGGGCGCGTCCGAATCGGGATGCCCATCAAGAAACATACGGCCGAGCAGTGTATCGAAGTTGCGGTCATCGATACCGCGCAGGCCAAACGGCAGTAGTGGAATGTAGGTCATGCTGTCGCCTTCGGCCATAAAGTCGCCGCGCTCAAACTGCATCGCGGGCATGCCTTCTAGACCCCAATCCAGACGGGCATGCTTGCCAAACTGAAAGCGCTCGGGCTCGTTTTCGTAGACCTTGCCATCGCCATAGAGCATATAGCGCGCCATAAGGGGGCCGTTTTCCTGCGTGAGGTTTTGCTCGGGCCAAGGAGCCTTAAACAGTGGCAGCGAATCGGGCTGCGCCATCTTGGCGTCGACATAGCCGCCATACATATAGGGCACACGCCAAAAGATGAGCTCGGGAAAGAGCTCGCGTCCATGGTCGAGCCATGAGTTGTCCTGCCCTATGCCATCGGCAACGCCCATCACGCGCACCTTCTGATGGACCCGCTTCTGCACGGCGGGCCATTCGGGCATGGCGCGATAACGCTCGGCAATGCTCATAAGGGCGCGAACGATGGTGTTCATGCCGCCCCAGCTGAGCAGCCATAATGTACGCGGATCATCATCCAAAATCGCCTGAGCAATTACGCGGGACCCCTCAGTTTCCTCAGTCACATCACCCTCAAAGGCAACATTTCCCACAAAGGTGCGCTCGATCATCTGGGCAGGCGTGGGAAACGGCGGCTCACCGGCAGCGTCCGCATTCGCCTGCAACTGCGGCCAAGCTTGGGCATATTCATTACTCCAGAGACTCTCAATCCAATGCTCGGGAAACGGCCGATACTCACGAAGCTCCCCAGCCAGCGGATCGGGCTCATGAGGCACAATAGCCCACTCATATGAGCGACGTCCTTTAGTCCGCCAATGCGAATTCACCTCGCCCAGCGTATGAACCCCATCCCCAAGAAAGTGATACTGCGAAGCCGTATACACCACAGCCTGAACATCAAGCACATTGAGATACAGAGCCAAATGAACGAGCGAGTTCATATCGTCGACTTCCATATCAGTGGTAACAATCACCCGAGTCAAATTCTGGGACATAGGAGCAGCTCCAATCAAAATCAATTCAGCCAGTTACGCGCGAGGCAAGACGGGACCCACGCCCCCATCGCCACCGACCCGGCGTGCTGCCGGTAGCGCCCGGCCAGCGTTTCGAACAACGTTAACTTAGGGGGCCTCGACCTTTAGTTTTGTAAACATTCCGCAGCGCGGGCCCCGCTTATCCGATGCTCCGAAGGAGCAGGAAAAGCGGGGCTCATGCGCGAGGACGTTTACAAAACTAAAGGTCAGGGCCCCCGATGGGATGGCTACCTCGAAACTCTGGCCGACCACTCCCAGCAGCCCACCGGCTCGCCGTCGATGAGTACGTTGCCCCCGTCGAAGTCTTGATAACACAGGTCGTTGAATTGATGGATCCACACGCCGTGGTTGAACGTCTTCTTGGGCGAGCCGTCGGCCTCGCGGTAGCGTCCGGTCAGGTCCTCGACATGGCTAAAGTAGGTGAGGTGCACGTTGGCGCCGGCGTCACGCAGGCGCGCCGTGAGCGGCAGCACGGTCTGTTGCGGAGACACGAGCTCGTCGCCCTTGGAGTGCGTAAACCACAGCGGCGTCTTGGCGAGCGCGGCTACGTCCTCGTTCGTGGCGTTGTACCACGGGGCACAGCAGGGAAGGCCCGCGGCAAAGAAATCGGGGTAGTCGGCGCACAGGCGCAGGGTCATAAAGCCGCCGTTGGAAAGACCGGCGACCACGATGCGGTCGGTGTCGATGCGGTCGGCGTGCTCGGCGACAAACTCGTCGATGAGCGCCTTGAGCACGGGGGAGTAGATGCTCTGGTTGGAGCGACCGAGCTGCTCGATGCCGTTGTCCATCCAAAACGTGGGCGACTGCGGCACGAGCACCCAGGCAAAGCCGCCAAAGTAGCGCTGGATTTGCGCCTGGCTAATGGCTGTCACGCGGTTGCCGATATAGGCGCGCGTGGCACCTTCACCCTGCGTGGCACCCTTGCCTTCGCCGGCGCCGTGCAGGTACACCACGAGCGGGGCCTTTTGGGGCACGACCGTGGTCTCGGGCGCGAAGGGATTGAAGCAGGCCGAGTCCTCTGCCTTAAAGTTGGGCTCAAAGAAGCCGTACTCGAGCGCGATGCCATTGACGGCGGTCTTTTGTACGGCATTGCTCCAGCCCTTGAGCGCGGGGCAGATGTCGCCGCGACAGGTATCGAAGACCAGGCCGCAGGTGGGGTCGTCGCCGTCGTTGCCGGGAAGAGCCGCGAGCTGCGTGACGTGCAGCTGGTCATCGAGCATGCGCGAGCCCATGACGCCGCCTTCGATCTTTTTGGTCAGGCGCTGCTCGGCGACCTCGAGTGCCACATGGGTGCCCACGGCGAGCTTGCGGCCGTTCTCGTCACACGGATACGCGGCGAGAACGTCGATGTAACCCACGGAGGGCGCGGCATGGTCGACGCCGTGCTCCTTGCGCATCAGGACCTCGCCCGTGCGCTCGTGACGCTCTACATATATATGGAAAGCGTTCGCATCGACATCGTTGGCGCGCACGGTGCAGGGTAGGTCGAGAACGACCTTGCTGATCCAGGGGCCAAAGTCACCCAAGGTGGTGACGGTTGCGTAGGTGCACGATTTGAGTTCCATGAGCTGCCTCCCTTGCGCCGCGAGAGCTAAACGTGTGCGGCAATACAATCTAAACATGTTTAGTGTAAAGCAGAATTAGAGAATAAGCAGATGAACTCGGTAAACGGTCACATCAAACGCTCAATGAACTACTAAACACTCGTTTACTACTATCTAGCAGGGCTTTTGTTGATGAATCAACAAGGCATTTGGGTGCAAGATTATATAAAATCCCACGTAGACGGCCATTTATAAATAAACGACACTATATGTAATGCCTTGGCATTCAATTACGTTCACCCCCGATTTCCTACCGTTCACCGGACTACAAACGGTAAAACTGCCACAAATTCAATGCTGCGTGTAAACTAAGCGCTGTAAACGTTCAGTAAACAGATTGTTTACGACAGCGTATCCAAGGGCTTGGCAGCCGTAAGGGGTTATAGCCGCCGGGCCAAAGGCGTGCCTACGTCCAAACGGGTAGACACACGATGATATGGGGAGGGGTCCCATGGCAGTAGATAACAAACAGATTGCCACCGATGTCCTCGAGCTCGTGGGCGGTGCGGAGAATGTTACCGTCGCCACCAACTGCATGACGCGCCTGCGTCTGACGCTCAAGGATAACAGCAAGGCCGACGTGGAGAAGATCAAGAAGGTCAAGGGTGTACTGGGTTGCCAGTTCGCCGGCAGCCAGCTCCAGGTCATCATCGGCCAGAACGTGCCCAAGGTGCTCGCCGAGTTCGTCGCCATGTCCGGCGTCAAGCAGGGTGCCGCGGTCGACGAGAACCTCGACGCTCCTAAGGAGAAGTTCGAGCTCAAGAACCTGCCCAACATCATCCTCGACTATCTGTCGGGCTCCATGACCCAGCTGATCCCGCTGCTCATGGCCGGCGGTCTGTTCCGCACCATCGCCGCGGTCCTCGGTCCCACCATGCTCGGCGTTCTCTCCGATACCGATCCGACCTACACGTTCCTCTACACCACCCTGTACGAGGCCACGTTTACCTTTATCCCCATTTACCTGGGCTATGCCGCTGCTAAGAAGCTCGGCGCCTCTCCGGTTCTGGGCATGCTCCTCGGCGGTGCTCTCATGGCCCCGTCCGTCGTGAGTGTCGCGACTCAGGAGGGTGGCGGAATCATCTCCGTCTACGGCATCCAGATCGCCGCTGCCAACTATCAGCAGTCCGTCCTGCCGATCATCCTCTCGGTGCCCGTCCTGTACTTTGTTGAGAAGTTCTTTAAGAAGGTCATGCCCGACGTGCTGTCCACGGTCTTCACGCCGTTCTGCACCATGATCGTCACCATCCCCATCGCCTTCATCGTCCTTGCCCCGATCGGCAACGAGATCGGCAGCCTCATCGCCAACGCCCTCTTTGGTCTTGCTGACCTTGGCGGTATCGGTATCCTGATCGTCATGGCCATCCTCGGCGCCTTCTGGCAGCTCTTCGTGGTCTGCGGCATGCACATGCCCGTCATCCTGCTCGCTCAGGTTCAGATCATCGCTGCCGGCTACGATCCCTTCGTCTTCGTTTCCACCAACTGCGCTATGGCCGCTGTCTGGGGCTGCGCCTTCGGTGCCTTCCTCAAGATGAGGAACCCCGACGAGAAGGGTCTTGCCCTGGGTTACGTCATCTCCGCCATCGCCGGCGGCGTCACCGAGCCCGCACTCTTCGGTATCCTCATGCGCTTCCGTCGCACCATGCTCGGCATGTTTATCGGCGGTGCCATCGGCGCTGTGTTCTCCGGCCTCATGGGTGTTACCTACTACCTGGCCGGCGGTGCCTCCAACTTCCTGGTCTTCACCAACTACCTGCAGGGTGGCCAGATGAACACCGTCTGGGCTATCGCCGGTATGGCAATCTCCTTTGTCATCGCCGCTGCCGTCGTCTTTGCCACTGGCTTCTCCAAGGAGGAGCTCGCCGAGATGGAGGCCTAAGGCCAAACCATTCGGACGCATACGACCTTACCTACACGACAGGGCCCCGTCAGGCGCAAGCCCGGCGGGGCCCTTCTTACAAGGTAGACTGATTGGGGGCGCGTGGCGCCTACTAGCCGGGGTTTGCTAAGCGCCAGGGGCTTTCGTGCGGGGTTACCGCGAAAGAATCTGCCGGTTCGCAACTCCTTTATCAAACGAAAGGACATGCAGATGAGTTTGGGAAAGCTGACCGTTAACGGTCGCCAGGACGGCTTTTTGTGCGAGGGCAAACCGTTCTTTTGGTTTGCCGATACGTGCTGGAGCGCGTTTACGAGCATTGCCGAGGCCGATTGGGACTACTATCTGACCCGTCGCGCCGAGCAGGGCATGAACGTGCTGCAGATCAACACGCTGCCGCAGTGGGATCGCTGCTGCCCCGATCTGGGCATTTGGCCCTATGCCAGCGAGGACGGCGTGCATTTTGATTGGTCCCGTCCCAACCAGGCGTACTGGGACCGCGCTGCTGCCATGTGCCGCGCTGCCGTCGAGCACGGCATTCGCCCGGCACTCGTACTTATGTGGTGCAACTACGTGCCCGGTACCTGGGGTGCCAAGATTGCCGAGCGTTGCGGTGCCGAGGTTATGCCGCGCGAGGAGGTCCGTGCCCACGTTGCCCGCGTCGTCGAGAACCTGGGCGAGTTCGACCCCGTCTATGTGGTGGCGGGCGATACCGACTTTACCAGCGACGAGGCGATCGCCTACTACGAGGATGCCCTCGACGAAGTCGTCAAGCGCGCGCCCGGGGCGTTGCGCACCATGCATATCAACCGCGGCAACCGCACCATTCCGTCACAGTACCTGGACCGTTTGGACTTTTACATGTTCCAGCCCGGCCACAACTACGAGGGCCAGCCCGAGGCTTGGCGCCTGCCGCAGGACTTTACCGCCAACTATCCCAAAAAGCCGATGGTCAACTCCGAGCCCTGTTACGAGCAGATGGGTGCGTCGCGCAACGTGTACTGGCGCTTCACCGCACAGGACTGCCGCGCGAGCGTGTGGTCGTCGATCCTTGCCGGCGCCAGCGCGGGTGTGACCTATGGCGCGCACGGTGTTTGGAACTGGCAGACCAGCAAGAGTCAGGGCTCGGTGCTGGGCGAGGGCTTCGATATGCCGTTCCGCTGGCAGGAGTGTCTGCAGTTTGCGGGCGTTTGGGACTTTGGCGCAATCGAGCATGTGCTTGCCGGCCTGGGCGCTACGGCTGGCGATGACGCACTTGCCGTGGTTCCGGCGCAGGAGCTGCTCGATGACGCGCGCGAGGCCATTCGTGTGGCGCGCGTTGGAGATCGCGTCGTCACGTACCTGCCTCGTACCACGGCGCTCAAGTTTAAGCTCGACGGCACGCGCGGCTGGACGGCAACGGTCCTCGACATGGAGGGCAAGCGCATCGCCAAGCTGCCCGTCCGCGACAACGGTGACGGCACCGTGCGCGTGGCTCAGCATCCCTTTGAGCACGACGCGCTGGTGATCCTGGCCCCCGGGCGCTAACGGCTCTGCTCCAACATTTACAATCCAGTCCCTTGCATGAGGCTGCAGCGGAATGGTTCCTGCACGACAGCTTTAAGCTGCCAAGGGGAGCCATTCCGTTGCACTCATTGGGGACGTACTTAAATGAGTGGTCAATGGGGACGTTCTTTGGGAGGGCAGTTTGCGTGGCGGTTATGTGGCCCACGGTGAGACCTACGTCGGCGATATGTTGGTTCGTCTGACCAAAGTAGAGGCGTAAAACAGAGAGATAATCGGCTCCGGGCGCGATTTGCCGCATGACCATCATAAGGGGGCAGCCCCTGTGGTGGTCGTGGCGATGCACGTCCGGGACCATGGCGCGTGAGGGGCGAATATGCAGGAGTTCTTTGGAATCGATGTGGGCGGTACAGCCGTTAAATGGGCTGTGCTGGGCGAGGATTTTTCCATCCGCGAGCGCGGGAGCCTGCCGACGGGCTTTACCACGGCTGAGGAGACGGTTTCGGCGTTGATCGGGCTCGTCGAGCCGTACCGTGAGCGCGTGAGCGCCGTAGGCGTGAGCGCACCCGGCGGTATCTACGAGGGAGATGTCACGGGAACGATCCATCGCGGCGGTGCGCTCACGTTTATGGACGGCTGCCCACTGGGAAAGCTCATGTGCGAGGCGCTGGGGGTGCCGGTTGCCGTCAATAACGACGGTAAGTGCTGCGCACTCGGTGAGTATGCGGCTGGCGCTCTGCGCGGGACGCGTTTTGGCGTGGTGCTCGCTATTGGCACGGGTATCGGCGGCGGTATCGTCATCGACGGCAAGGTCCTGCGCGGCGCGCACTGCTTTGCAGGCGAGTTCAGCTTCTTGCGCAACGATGTCACGACTGCCGCGGGCATGGAAAACTCCTTTGCGGGTTCGGGCGGTTGGCGCGCGCTCCGCGATGCCGTCGTTGCCGAGAAGGGCCTGCCTGCGGATTCTCCGGTGGACGGCCGCCGCGTCTTTGAGTGGATCGCGGATGGCGACATGGCGGCGCAGCGCGCGCTCGACCGCTACGCTCGCTCATTTGACGGACAGCTCATCAACCTGCAGGCCGTGCTCGACCCCGAGGTTTTTGTGATCGCAGGCGGTATCTCGTGCCATCCCGAGCTCGTCGATGCCCTGCGTGCGCAGATGCCGCTGGCCCTCGCGGGTTACGAAGGGACCCTTGCCGGCATTCCTGTGCCGCAGATAAAGGTGGCCGAGCTCGGCAACGACGCCAACCTTTACGGTGCTGTCCAGGAAGCCATGCGCCTGGTGTAGCGCGAGCCAAACGAGGCTGTCGAAAAAGATAAAGGCCGGCGTGAACCGCCCCCATTTCCTTAGCACAGGAAATGGGGGCGGTTTAATTTGAGGCGGGACTTTTTGACCGCCTGATGGGTCGCGCGCCACGATTCGGGTGTCACAGCAGCTCGCCGTGGCGGGCAATGTAGCGGCGCTTTGCCAGCTGGGTGAGCGCGATATAGGCGGTAACGATGCCAATGAGCAGCCCAAAAAAGCTCGTGGGCAGCGTCATGAGGCCGAGCGCATCGGCGATGGGGCTTGCCGGCAGCCAGGTGACAAGCGCCAGGCCTAGCACGGTGAGAGCGCGCAGTGCCGGCGCGGCGTGGTCGTGCGGGCTCGGCAGGCGCGGGGAGCGCAGCATGTGGATCACGAGTGTCTGCGACCACATGGACTCGACAAACCAGCCGCTCTGGAAGATTGCGGCAAAGGTCGCCATATCCGCGACGTTGCCCGTCCCGGAGAGCTCGGACCAGCTTGCGCCCACGGTGGCGGGGCACACCACAAAGAAGAGCGCGGCGAAGGTCACGATGTCAAACAGCGAGCTCACGGGACCCAGCTCGAGCATAAAGCCCTTGATGGACGCGGCGTCCCAGGAGCGCGGACGGGCGGTCAAGGCGTCATCGACGGTGTCCCACGGTAGCGTGATGCACACGATCTCGTAGACGAGCGACAGCAGCACCAGCTGCAGGGCACTCATGGGCAAAAACGGCAAGAACAGGCTCGCGACGGTCACGGACAGCACGTTGCCAAAGTTGGAGCTCACTGTGGTCTTGAGGTACTTGAGCAGGTTGCCGTAGGTGCGGCGGCCTTCGATGATGCCGCGCTCGAGCACGCCCAGGTCCTTCTGAAGCAAGATGATATCGGCGGATTCCTTGGCAATGTCGACGGCCGAATCGACCGAGATACCGCAATCGCTCGCACGCATGGCGGCGGCGTCGTTGATGCCGTCGCCCATAAAGCCCACGGTGTGGTCGAGCATCTCGCGCATGACGCGCACCAGGCGTGCCTTCTGCAGTGGCGAGAGCTTGGCGAAGAGGTGGGTTTTCTCGGCGCGCTCGGCAAGCTCGGCGTCATCGAGTGCATCGATCTCGGAGCCGAGCAAGACGTTGCTCGCATCGATACCAATCTGCTCGCAGACGGTGGCGGCGACGCGGTCGTTGTCGCCGGTCAGGACCTTGACCGCCACGCCCTTGGCTTCGAGCGTGGCGACGGCTCCCGCGGCACTTGCTTTGGGCGGATCGAGGAAGGCCAAAAAGCCTATCAGCACCATGTCGCATTCGTCGGCGATGCCAAACTCGCCCACGCAGCGCGGATCGGTCTTCTGTGCCACGGCAATCACGCGCAGGCCCTCGGCGTTAAGATCGGCGACCTGCTTGCGAATCTGGGCGAGCTTGTCTTCGGCGAGCGGCCGGGCGATACCGTTGACCTCGACAAAAGAGCAGATCTCGAGCATTTCCTCGGCAGCTCCCTTGGTAACCATCTGGGTTTTGCCTTGGGCGTCGGAGACAACTACGCTCAGGCGACGGCGCGAGAAATCGAAGGGAACCTCGTCGACCTTGGTATAGCGGTCGCGCAGGCTCTGGCCCAGCATGGAATTGGGTGCGACGGTCGAGGGCGTCACATCGGCACGGTCGATAACGGCCAGGTCGATAAGGTTTTTGAGGCCGGTCTGGAAGAAGCTGTTTAAAAACGCATGGCGCAGCACACGCGTGTCCTCGTTGCCGTCGGCGTTGAGGTAGCGCTCGAGCACGATGCAGTCTTCGGTGAGGGTGCCGGTCTTGTCGCAGCACAGGACATCCATCGCGCCGAGGTTTTGAATCGCCGGCAGCTCCTTGACGATAACCTGGCGACGGGCGAGGTCCTTGGCGCCCTGCGACAGGCTCGTGGTCACGATGACGGGAAGCATCTGCGGCGTGATGCCCACGGCCACACTTGTGGCGAACAGCAGCGCGTCGATGACGTTGCCCTTGGTGGCGGCGTTGATGGCAAAGACGGCCGGCGCCATAACGAGCATGAGGCGTACGAGCAGCATGGAGACGCTCGAGACACCGCGGTCAAACGCGCTCTTCTCGCCGCGCCCGTTGAGCATCTTGGCGATGCCGCCCAGGTAGGTGTCCGAGCCGGTGGCAACGACAAGTGCCATGGCGGTGCCGTTTTGCACGGAGGTGCCAGTAAAGACGATGTTCTTGCAGGCAGAGAGCGGCAGCGCGGAGCCGTCGGCACCATCGACGACGGTGATGGCAGCGGTCTTCTCGACGGCCTCGCTCTCGCCGGTGAGTGCGGACTCGATGACAAACAGGTCGCGCGCGGTGATGACGCGGGCATCTGCCGGCACCATATCGCCGGCAGAGAGGCGGATCACATCGCCGGGGACGAGCTCGTCGAAGAGGATCTCGATGCGCTCGCCGTCGCGCAGGACGGTGCAAGTGTTGGAGACCAGGTCCTTGAGGGCCTCTGCCGCATTGCCGCTGCGGGCTTCCTGGATAAACTTCATACCGCCCGATACCAGCAGCATGATGCCGATGACGATGACCGTGGAGGGGTCGCGCTGCGGCTCGGGCACGGCGAGCACGTCGATGTAGAGCGAGACCAGCGCGAGCGCGGCGAGGATGCCGGCGAAGGGATCGATGAAGGCGTCGGCGATGCGGCGGGCGAGCGTCTTGGTCGGCGCCTCGATGGTGTTGGGGCCGGCGGCATCCAGGCGCTCGGCGGCGTGCTCAGCGGTGAGACCGTTTGCCGTGGCGTCAAGCAGTACGAGGGCGTCCTCGGCACTATGGGTGGCGGCGAATATGGTGTTCTTGGACAGGCCGGTATGAGCGGCGGGGCGCGCCGTGCGGCGGCGCTTGGAGATGGCTTCGAGTACCGTAACGGTTTTGAGCATCAGCATAGGGTCCTCCTTGTTGAAGGGAGTTAGCGTACGTGTCGTATTTGCTTCAAAAAACCTAGATGTCGCTCACGTCAAGCTCTTGAGCCCACAAAGGGGACAGGCACCTATGTGGCGGTTTTGACGATCGGATAGTGGCGTTTATGCGTATGCGGAATCCTCGCGGCGTGCCGAGGGCGACATGCAGGTTTTTCGACTAGGACTGCCTTCCATGGCACACCTCCTAAAGGCCGAGCGCGGCGCGCTTTGGGTATCTCGTACCCCTTTTTAATCCGCCCGTATTCTTGATGAGGGGGTTTGCGATGTCAACCCCATTGTTCGGAAAACCATTGCCCCCGACAAAGCCTTTGCAGAATGCCGTGGCCTCAAAGCGCGCCCGCATCGACGCTTCGCCTGCGCTAAACTGGAAGGCACGTACGCGATTACGAGAGGAGCCCTCATGGAGGCTTACAAGCAAGAGTTCATCAAGTTCATGGTTGAGTCCGACGTTCTTAAGTTCGGCAGCTTTACACTCAAGAGCGGCCGTCAGTCCCCGTTCTTTATGAACGCCGGCGCTTACGTGACGGGCTATCAGCTCAAGAAGCTGGGCGAGTATTATGCCCAGGCCATCCACGATAACTTTGGCGACGACTTTGATGTGCTGTTTGGGCCGGCCTACAAGGGCATTCCCCTGGCCGTCGTGACCGCGATTGCCTACCACGAGCTGTACGGCAAGGAGGTCAAGTACTGCTGCGACCGCAAGGAGGCCAAGGACCACGGTGCCGACAAGGGCAACCTGCTGGGTTATGAGCCCCAGGACGGCGACCGCGTAGTCATGGTCGAGGACGTCACCACCAGCGGCAAGTCCATCGACGAGACCTATCCCAAGGTTAAGGCTGCTGCCGACGTCGAAATCAAGGGCCTCATCGTGTCCCTCAACCGCATGGAGGTCGGCAAGGGCGGCGTGACCACCGCGCAGAAGGAGATCGAGGCCAAGTACGGTTTCCCCGTCGCGAGCATCGTTTCCATGGCCGAGGTCGTCGAGACCCTCTACAATCACGAGATCGACGGCAAGGTTGTCATCGATGACGAGCTCAAGGCCGCCATCGACGCTTACTACGAGCAGTACGGAGCACGTTAGTTACGCGGGTTTACCAACCCGCGTAACCAGTTGACGCTGCGCGGGCCGCATTTGGACAATCTGACGTTCAACTTCAAGGGCGCGACCAGAAGGTCAGCGCCCTTTCGTTTCACGTCACCTTGTCTCAAATGCGGCCCGCTCGCTGTCCGTCCTCTACCTGCGGCGTCGTCTTGCTCCGAATACGACCCGCTCGCTGTCGTTGCCATAGCCATTGGGGACGTTCTTAAATGACTAGTCAGAAACGAGCGTCCAAAAATCCACGCTCGTCGCTACTTGAGCCCGGGCAGGCGGGTGTAGGGAAACGATCGCTCTAGGAATTCGGTGCAGCGGGCGTAGTCTTTGGCGAAGTAGCTGCTGTAGAGCGAATCGAGCACGTATTGCACGGCGATGTGGCTCGCGAACTGCGTGATGCGATGCGTCATGCTCTCGTGGTCACTCACCGTAAGGTAGGCGGCAAAACCAGGGTGCAGGCGCGCGCAGTATGGCGTGCCGATGACGATGACCGGGACATGCCGACTGCTGAGGATCGGCAAGATGTCCTTGAGATTGGGGGCAAGGCCGCTGTAGGAGATGACGATTGCCGCATGGTCGGGACCCGAGGCGAGCGCCGTTCGCACCTGGGCCTCGACACCGTCGTGGCACGTCGCGCTTTTACCGGCGGAGAGCAGGCGGTCGCGGAACATTCCCGCTGGATAGAGATTGTGCGAGCCCGTGTAGATGTCGACCTGTCGGGCGTTCGCGATGAGCTTGGCGGCGTGGTCGAGCTGCGTGGGGTCGAGCAGCTCCTGCGTTTCGGCCAGCGTGGTCTGGTAGAGTCCCTCCATGCGCTCCATAACCTGCGCAGGAGTGGACGTAGCATCGAAGGGAAAGTTGATGTCCACGTCGCGGCGGTTTCCCGCCTCGGTTGCCAAGCGAATAAGCTCGACCTTGAGGTCCTTGAAGCCCTCGAGGCCGAGCTTTTTGCAAAAACGGTGCACGCTCGCGACCGAAACGTTGGTGCGCGCGGCAAATTCCTTAATCGAAAGCCCGCGGATGTCCTGACCGATGGCAAGGGCTGCAATGCCAAGCTGTTGCTCGGTGGGGGTGAGGCCTTGCGCCTCGGTGATCTTGCGTTTGATATCCATGCGAACTCCCACACTCGCCAAACCTGCCAAAAAAGGGACAGGTTTATTTTGGCAGGTTTTGTCTGCAAAGGGTAACGGGGCCGAGGATGCCGCTGGGGGCAACGGGCTCGGTGAGGGCGAAGATGTCGGGGATCGCATGGTCGAGCGTGTTGATGACGTCGACCGTGAGCTCATGCGCACCGGCGGAAAGTGCGTCGGCGGCAAAACGGTAGGGCGGGCAGATGCGTGTGCCGAGCGAGCGTCCATCGAGCGTGAGCGTTGCGGTTTCGTAGACGTCTCCCAGGTCGATCGTGGCGTCGGCGCAATCGTTGGCCAGCTCAAACGACGCATGATATCGGTAGGTGCCGCAGGTGCCGGTGAACAGATCGGCTGTGAGGTCGCACAGGTGCTCGAGCTCTTGCGCTTCACCAAAGGCGCCATTGCTGCCGGCAGGGGAGAGGGCAACGGTCCATGGGCCTTCGATGCGCAGGTCGAGCGATGCATCAGCGTCGATTGCGCCGTCTCCGGGCGCATCCTCGCTGCCCGCTTCCAAAACAACGAAGCAGCTCTCGAAGGGTGCGAGCTCCAACGCACCGTCAAACGCAACGGGCTCGGTGCCGTTTAGCAGGTCGAGCCGCGTGCCGCAAAGGCGCTCGCCTGTCGCAAATGCAACCGTGCAGTCGATGCGCTCGCGTGGGTGCTCGTTGACGAGCATAACGTAGGTCTCGCCCGCCCGCTCGTAGCGAAGTGCGCGTAGCCAGGGCTGCGGTGTGTCGGCGACAACGGTCTGCAGTCCCGCGCTTGCAAGCGCGCGGGCGACATCGGCGAGCGGCATTGCGACGAGCCCTCCCAGCTCGACCGCGCCATCGGAATCGTAGAATGCGCCGGGCACCTCGTCGACGGCAAGCACCATAACGCCTGCATCCGTCATGTATCTCGCCGCCTTTGCCGTCTCCGCGCCAATAAACGTAGCACCGGGCATAACAAATGCCTGGTAGTGACAGTTGTTAACACCAAGCAATCCATCGGCAATCGAAACCTTGTAGCGGCTCTTGTCTTCAAAAGCCTCGGCGGGCACAAAATCAAAGTCGATCTGCGCGCGCGTGAGCTCTGCCGCCACGCGCTCGATAGGCATGGCGCTACCGGCCCATTCGGCATCGGCATGGTACAGGATGGCGACGGGGTGCGTGGCGCAGCCTCCCGAAAGCAGCGTTGCCGTACGGTTCATATAGCTCATGAGCTGGCCAAAGTGCGGCCACTGCGGGTTGTTGCCGTGCGCGTAAAAGTGCGGCGGGCAGTCCCAATCGGGGAAGGGCGCCATGCTAAACGCGTGCGGCGTAAACCAATTGACGCCGCGGACGAGCATGTGGTCGGCAATCCACTTCATCTCGCGCAGGCCCTCGTGCCAGCCAAAGGCGCCAAAGACCTCGGCCATGCAGCGCCCTTGCTTTTTGGGGTCGAGGCGCGCGGCCGAAGAGCCCAGTTTGGCAAGCGCGTAGGTAAAGAACTCCATGTTCCATGCGCCATGGAAGTAGCTGTAAGGGCCGTGGTCGATGCCGGGGGCGAGCTGGTTAATAACCACATCGATGCCCGCCATGTCCTGACCGGCGACAGCGCGGAAGTAGTGCCCAGCGCCCTGGCCCAAGCGTGTGTGGCAGCTCTTGTCCTCGATTACATGGCCAATGTGCATAACGCCGCGCTCGCGGCACCAGTCACCAATCTGCTCGTCAAAGCACGCACGGTAGAGTTGCGTGGCGATGTCCATGTAGGTGTGGCGGACCCGAGCGCCGGCGGGGTCGCGCGTCCAAAGCTCGCGGAGCTCACTCAGCCAATTTGTGCCCAGTGCCTCGTGCAGGCGTCGCGCAAGTTCGTCCGACCATGGCAGCGCCATGTCGCCGCGTCCGATAAAGCTGCTGGTAGAAGTGTCTTCGAGGGTCGCACCCTTTTCGTTCATAAAGCCCGGTTCATCGGTAAAGAACCCCAGGATGGTCTTGCCGAACTCGTCGCCCAAATGCTCAAACGTGGGTTCGTAGACGGCGTTAATGAGCATGCGGCACGAATCGGCGTCGACCATGTTGATGTATTCATCGCGAAAGCCGGTCTTTTGGCTGGTGACGTAGAGCTCGAGGGTGGTAACGCCGGCGGGGGCGTCAAAGCGCAGGCGGGCGGGAATGCTGTCTTCGGTCTGCTCAACGGCGAGCTCAAGGTCGAGCGGCACGCCGGCAGCGTCAAAACCCGCCGCGCCCACAAAGTGCTCCGTGGGATCCATGAGGTTGCCGAGCTTGATGGTCGTGGACGGCTGGGGTCCAACGACCGTTACCGTGTGATGCTTAAGCATGGTCTTCTTGAGCGTGGGGTCTACATCCTCGCCTGAAAGCGCGCCGTTGGCGTAGCCCGTGGGAAAGTGGGCATCATCGAGCAGCCAGATCTTCAGGCCCAGGCGCTTGCACTCGCCAATGATAAATCGCAGGTCGGACCACCAGCCATCGCGGCAAAACTCGGGATGCGTGCGCGACTCAAGGCAGACTTCACGGATGTCCGCCCCGGCAATCTGCTCTAAGTATTCGGTAATCGTCTCGCGTTCTTCGCCCTTGAGCCACAAGAACGGAAGCACATGGTTGTCATATGCTGCCATACCCACTCCTCTAAAACCAACCTTTTAAATCGATTGAAGTCAGAGTACGTCGTCCGCGCTGCCCTGCTAATATCAAAACCACGGCAGAATATGACTAAATCAACGATGGTGGCGCTATGGATATCGCACGTTTGGACAATCTTTTGCTCGAGCTGACCGACAGCGAGCGCGCTTACTGCGCGGGCGCCCGCTATGACTGGAACGATGTATTTAGACAGGGTCAACAGGCAGATATCGATGGCAGGCATGTCCATAAAATCGGTAACGCGACGTACGCCCTGCACCAAGAAGGTATGCCCGAGGGCCTGTCGATTGTGCGCAACTCGCGCTTTAACCCCGTGCCGGAGCACGTGCACGATTATGTCGAAATCAGCTATGTCTATCGAGGGAGCGCGCCACAGGTTGTCAATGGTACGCAACTCACGCTCGCCCAAAACGAGATACTTCTGCTCGATGCCGCCTGCCCGCATGCCGTAGACGAGCTCGGCGAGCATGACCTGATGTTGAGCATTGTCATTTCGCGGCCGATGCTGCGCCGCAGTCTGGAGCAAAGCCTTTCGCCCACAAGTGCCGTCTCGCAGTTCCTGCTCAACGCACTTAACGACGAGACCGATCATCGCGGGCACGTGCATTTCCGTACGGGCAACAGCCGCCGCGTGCGCCGGTATATGCAGGAGATGTTGTGCGAGCTCCTGGAGCCGACGACAGCAAGCCCCCAGATCGTGTCGAGGCTGTTTGAGCTGCTGCTGGTCGAGCTCATGCAAAGCTACGAGGCCGCGCTGCTGCAAACGGGCGCACCCGCGCTTCCCTCGGCGCAGGTTGCGGCGGCGATGGGCTACATCGAGCGGCATGCTTGCGATTGCACACTCGACGATTTGGCCCGCCACCTGCACCTGAGTCCCAACTATGCAAGCGCACTGCTCAAGCGGCAGACGGGCCGCACATTTATGCAGCTCGTGCAGGAGAGTCGCCTGACACGCGCGACGGCGCTACTCGACACCGGTGCTACTGCAGAGGCCGCAGCGCGCGAGGTGGGCTATGCCAATATGAGCTTCTTCTACAAAAAATTTGCCGAGCGCTATGGCTGCACGCCGGCCGCCTATCGCCGACGTTCGCCCAGATAAAACCTGCCAAAATAAACCTGTCCCTTTTTGGTCGGTATCAGGAAGTGTCAGAGACGGGGCGGCGGCGGTCCGTGGGCGCGAAAAGAAGTGTCGGGTTTGGTACGCCCGCTTCTGCCCGTTCCGCGCGTGGGCGATACTCAGCTCATCGACCCGCGATGCAAAGGAGATGCTCATGGCAAACATCAAGTTCCCCGAGGGTTTCTATTGGGGTGGCGCCACCGCCGCCAACCAGTTTGAGGGCGCTTGGAACGTGGACGGCCGCGGTCCCTCCGTCGACGACCATTTCTTGGGCGGCAGCTACAAGGAGCCGCGTCAGATTACGATTGACATCGACCCCAACCGCTTCTACCCCAATCATGACGGTATCGATTTCTACCATCACTACGAGGAGGACATCGCGCTGTTCGCCGAGATGGGCTTTACCATGTTTCGCATGTCCATCTCCTGGAGCCGTATCTTCCCCAACGGTGACGACGCTGAGCCCAACGAGGCCGGCCTCGCCTTCTACGACCGCGTCTTCGACTGCCTGCGCGCTCACAATATCGAGCCGCTCGTGACCCTCTCGCACTACGAGATGCCCTATCACCTGGTCGAGAAATACAACGGCTGGGCGAGCCGTGAGCTCATCGGCTTCTTTGAGAAGTACTGCCAGACCGTCTTCGATCGCTATCAGGACAAGGTCAAGTTCTGGCTCACCTTCAACGAGATCAACTGCGGTACTCAGGACATGGGCAACCTCTTTGAGACCAGCATGATTCAGGGCTTTGAGGGTCCGGCTTCGGCGGTCCACACCACGCCGCAGGCCCGTATGCAGGCCCTGCATCACCAGTTTGTCGCCAGCGGCCGCGTCGTGCGCTATGCCCACGAGCATTACCCGCAGTTTAAGATGGGCAACATGGACTGCTTCATCCTTTCCTATGCCGCCACGTGCGATCCGGCCGACGTGTTCGCCACGCAGCAGGAGATGAATACCATGAACTGGTACTGCTCCGACGTGCAGGTGCGCGGCAAGTACCCGTTCTATGCCAAGCGCTTCTGGGCCGAGAACGATGTTGAGCTCGCGATGGAGGACGGCGATCTGCAGGATATCGCCGACGGCAAGGTCGACTTCTACTCCTTTAGCTATTACATGTCCGGCACCGTGGGCACCCACAAGGATCACGAGATGACCGAGGGCAACATGACCTTTGGCGGCAAGAACCCCTATCTGGAGTCCACCGACTGGGGCTGGCAGATCGATCCGCTGGGCCTGCGCATCGCCCTCAACGAGATTTACGCCCGCTACGAGATTCCGCTGATGGTGGTCGAGAACGGCATGGGCGCTTACGACGAGGTCGAGGAGGACGGCTCCATCCACGACCCGTACCGCATCGCCTACTTGCAGAGCCACATCAAGGCCATGGGCGAGGCCATTGCCGATGGCGTTGACCTGATTGCCTACACCTGGTGGGGTCCCATCGACCTGGTTTCCGCCGGCACGGGCGAGATGCGCAAGCGCTACGGCTTCATCTACGTCGATAAGTACGACGACGGCACCGGTACCTATGAGCGCCGCCGCAAGGACAGCTTCTTCGCATACCAGAAGATCATCAAGTCCAACGGCACCGAGGGTCTGGCTTAATCGACAATATGAGTGCCACTGGTAAAAGGTTTTGGGAGGGGCTTGGAAGGGCTTGCGATTCGAGCCCTCACCTTAGCAATTTGATCATTTGGCACTATAATCACCATAGGCATGCGCATAACGTTGCGCTTAATCAAGAGGAGAAAACATATGGGTCTGTTTGACATGTTTAAGAAGAAGGCTGAGCCCGCGGCAGCTGCTGCTCCGGCCTCCATCTCTGCTTCTGCTGGCGCCGACGTGCTGTGCTCGCCTGTCAAGGGCAAGGTCATCAAGATGGCCGACGTGCCCGATCCCGTCTTTGGTGGCGAGGTTCTGGGCAAGGGTTGCGCTGTGTGGCCCGAGGACGACCTGGTCTACGCTCCCTGCGACGGCAAGGTGACCGTCACCATGGGTCACGCCGTGGGCCTGCAGTCCGATAGCGGCATCGAGGTTCTGGTGCATGTTGGCGTCGATACCGTCAACATGAACGGTGATGGCTTCGAGGGCTTCGTCAAGGCCGACGACGTCGTGAAGGCCGGCCAGCCCATACTCAAGATCGACCGCGCCAAGATCGCTGCCGCCGGTTACAAGGACTGCGTCGTCGTGGCCGTGTCCAACACCGCCGAGTTTGCCGACGTCGAGCTCGCCGTCGAGGCCGAGTCTGCCGTCGCCGCCGGTGACGCCATCGTTAAGGTCGTCCGCAAGTAGCCTGCGGCAACATAAGGATGTGCAAGGGTGGTCGGGTTATCCGGCCGCCCTTTTTTAATAGACTGAGCAGGCGCATTTTATTGCAGGGGGCTTGCTTTACGGGCCATTCGTTCGTCAAATTGAGCCGTCCGCGCTTTTGCGACGTAGGGGTCTGGACGGAGCCGCTAATATGGACTTGCTGTTACGACGTGCGCTGCGCGGGGAACGCAGCGCCGCTTGTTTGGAGGAATGTCATGAAAAAGAAGCTGCTGCTTGCGCCCCTGATGGCTGCCCTGGTCGCGTGCGTGGTTTTGCTTTCCGGCTGCGGAGGGCCTTCGGTGGAAGAGCTCATCACTAACGACCTTACGAGCCAGTTTGACGAGATCAAGAACGGCGGCGATGATTTCCTCTCCGGTCTGGAAGAGGCTTCGGGCGACGAGTTTGAGCAACTGGGCATCGATCCCAAGGAGTACGCCAAGAGCTATCTCGAGGGCTTTGATTACAAGATCGGCGATGTGACGGTCGATGAGGACAAGGGCACTGCGACCGCCGAGGTTACCATCACCTGCAAGTCCATGAATAAGATCGTCGAAGATTTCGCCACCCAGTATCAGGAGAAGGTCACCGCACTCGATACGATGCCTTCCGAGGATGACCTGTACAAGATGGCCGGCCAGGTCATGGTCGACGTGACCAAGGCCGCTAAGACCAAGGACACCAAGGTCACCTTTAAGTATTCCGCCAACGAGGATAACGAGTGGTCTGCCGACGATTCCGCAACCACCGAGATGATGAATGCGATGATGAGCTAGGGGGTTACGCGGTAGTTCGTTACGGCGTTTTACCAAACGCCGTAACTGCTCGACGCTGCAAGCCCGCCAGAGCGGCAATCTGCCTTTCAACTTCGGCGGCATGACCAGAAGGTCTATGCCGTCCTCTTTTCATGCCAATTTGTTCGCTCTGGTGCCCGCTTGCTACTCGCCCAGTACCAGCGCCGTGAGCTCTGCCTGGGTGTCCACCACGTAGTCGGCGCCGGCGGCTTCCAGCTCTGCGCGGCCGCGGAAGCCCCAGCTGACGCCCGCGCTCTTAAGGCCGGCGTTGTGACCGGTCAGGATATCGACATTGGAATCGCCCACATAGAGCGTGGTTGCCGGATCGGCACCCAGCTCTTCCATCACATGCAGCGTGACGGGTGCTTCGGGCTTGGGCGGAAACGCATCGACACGGCCCTGTACCAGCGCAAAGCGCTCGGGACCAAAATACTTCTCGATAAGCGGAGCCGCCGAGACGTGGTCCTTGTTAGTGAGTACGGCTAGCTGCACACCCGCGGCGCGCAGGCGGTCGAGCATCTCGATCGTGCCGGCATAGGGGGCGGTGTGGTCCTCCTTGTGCTCGCCGTAGTAAGCCCTAAATTCGGAAAGCGTCTGCTCAAACATACGGCTGTCGCCCGCATACTCGGCAGGCATAAAACGCTCAACCAGCTTGAGCATGCCGTTTCCCACCTTGTAGCGGTACTCGTCGACGGCAAACGTGGGCCAGCCGTGCGTCTCGCAGGTATGGTTGCCGGCGGCCGCCAGGTCCTCGAGCGTGTTGAGGATGGTGCCGTCCAGGTCGAAGATCACATGGGAAAAAGCTGCTGCCATGAAAGCTCCCGTCATTGGATTTAAAACGCACCTCATAATACTGGGCTTCCGCGTTGGGCGTGCTTGGAATCTGAACATCTCCAGGGATACCAAGCCGCATCGCGCCGACCGTGCGATTCCGCCCTAGCAAATTCTCGGCAGTTGCTCTCCCACGAGCATGTCGAGGATGCGGGTCGATCCCCAGCCGGTGCGTACGCGCACGGCGGGATGGGCGCCTTCGGCAAGCGGCAGCACACGACCGATGATGGCGGCGTTCTCGCCGTAGCGGGCGGCGCGCATGGCCGCCAGCGCGGCATCGGCCTGCTCAGCCGGCACCACGGCGACCATCTTGCCCTCGTTTGCCACCTGCAGAACGTCGTAGCCGAGCATCTCACATGCCGCCTGCACGTCGGGGCGCACGGGCACGGCATCCTCGTCGATCTCCATGGCAACGGCGCTGGCCTGGGCAAACTCGTTGAGCGTGGATGCCAGGCCACCGCGCGTGGGGTCGCGGAAGCAGCGGGTGTCGGGGGCGGCGGCGAGCACGTCGGCAATCAGATGATTGAGCGGCGCAGCGTCGCTTTCAATGTTGCTCGAAAACGCCAAGCCCTCGCGCTGGCTCATGATGGCGATGCCGTGGTCGCCTAGCGTGCCCGAGACCAAGATGACATCGCCGGGCTGGCAGTTGGCGCCGCTGAGCGCCACGCCCGTGGGAACCTCGCCCACGCCGGCGGTATTGATGTAGATGCCGTCGGCCCCGCCGCGCTCGACCACCTTGGTGTCGCCCGTGATTATGGACACGCCCGCCTCATGTGCCGTCTCGGCCATCGTCTGCACAATCTGGCGGAGCTTATCCATGGGATAGCCCTCTTCGAGGATAAAGCCGCACGACAGGTAGCGCACGTTGGCGCCCGAGGTCGCGACGTCGTTGACGGTTCCGCACACGGCAAGGCGGCCGATGTTGCCACCGGGGAAGAACTGCGGCGAGACTACAAAGCTGTCGGTCGACATGGCGACGCGCCCGCTCGCGGGCAGCGCGGCGACGCCGGCGTCGTTTCCCTCGAGTAACTCGGGCGACCCAAAGGCATCCAAAAAGACCTCATCGATGATGCGTTTCATCATCTGACCGCCAGAGCCGTGGCCCAGCAGGACGGTACTATCGGTGATGCTATGGGACATATCCAAAACTCCAATCGTGGGTGGTGCCAGTGTGCGGGTGCGTCCGGGCTAGTTACGGTAGCGGTAGTGTGCCGCGCAGCTGCCCTCGGAGCTCACCATGCACGGGCCGACGGGGTGCTCGGGCGTGCATGCGTGGCCAAAGAGCGGGCAGCTGCTCGGCGTAATGGCCCCACGCAGCACGTCGCCGCAGCGGCACCCACGCGGCTCGACCGTTGCCTCAACGGGCACGTCAAAGCGAGCGCGGGCATCAAAGCGTGAGAACTTGGGGCGGATGGAAAGGCCCGAGTTGGCAATCGGCCCCAGCCCGCGCCACGTGGTGTCGCATGGCTCAAACACCTGCTCGACCAGCTGGCGTGCCACGGGGTTGCCGTCTGCATTGACGCCGCGGCGGTAGGCGTTGTCGATCGCAGGCCTGCCCTCGACAACCATCTGGACCAGCATGCAGATGCCCTGCAGGATATCGACCGGTTCGAATCCCGTGACCACGCCCGGGGTATTGAACTCGTCGACCAAAAAGCTAAAGGGCGCCAAGCCCGTGATGGTGGCGACGTGGCCCGGCAGGATGAAGCCGTCGATGGCGGTCTCGGGATCGTTGGCGATGGCGCGCAACGCCGGCGGCGTGGTCTTGTGGGCGCAATAGACCGAAAAGTTCAAAAGCCCGCGTGCCTCGGCCTCCAGGATGGCGGCGGCGATGGTGGGCGTCGTAGTCTCAAAGCCCACGCCCATAAAAATGACCGGACGATCGGGGTTTTGCTCGGCGATGTCGAGCGCGTCGAGCGGGGAGTAGACGATGCGGATGTCGCGCCCTGCCGCCTTTTGCGCAGCGAGCGAGGTGGACGATCCGGGCACGCGCATCATGTCGCCAAAGGTGGTGATGATGGCGCCGTCTATGTTGGCGAGCGCGATCGCGTGGTCGATGTCGCGGTTGGCGGTAACGCAGACGGGGCAGCCCGGGCCGCTCAGCAGCTTGAGCCCGGCCGGCATAATGGAGCGAAAGCCATAGCGGCCGATGCTCACGGTGTGCGTGCCGCAGACTTCCATAAGGTTGATGCTGCGGTTGCCGACAAGCTCATGAATACGATCGATGAGCTCGCGAGCCAGCTTGGGGTCGCGAAATGCCGAAAAGTCGATACCGGAGCGAACCGGCTGTCCGGCCGCCACTAGTATGCCTCGGCCGGGTTGCTGGCCAGTTGGTCTTCTTCGGCCAGTTCGGTCATGGCGTTGACCAGGTCGAGCGTCTCCTGCGCTTCCTGCTTGTCGACGATCTGGATGCCAAAGCCGGCGTGCACGAGAATATAATCGCCAACCTGCGCCGTCGGCACGAGTCGTAGCGACACGGGGCGCTCGATGCCCATCATGTCGACGGTGGCCTTGAGGTCGTCGTCGCGTTTGACTACTTTACCGGGAACGGCAAGGCACATATTGTTCCCCTTTTAGACGCTTTGCGCTGGATAGGCGCTCAATAATCCATCAGTTGATGGTAGCGCTCGCGGGGTTTGCGGGCAAACGCGTTACGCCTGTGAGACGGCTGGGCACAGCGGCGTGTGAGGGCGAGCTACTGCGATGCAATCTGCGCAAGACGAGCGCTTGCGACCGCCGCCTGACCGTAGGCGATGCAGCCGTCATTGACGGGTACGGTGTGGGGGACCAAGACAGCAAGGCCCGCGTATTTGAGCTCGCGGGTGAGGAGCTGGAGCAGAAGTCGGTTCATGAACACGCCGCCCGAGAGCGCGACGGTGCCAATGCCCTCGCGCGCGCAGATTTCGGTGGCGATGCGCGCCGAGGAGCGCGCGACGGCGACATGGAAGTCGAGTGCGAGCCTGTCGGCGGGCGCTCCGGCTTCAATTCCCTCCAAAAGTGCCTCAAAGAGTGCTTTCTGGTCCAGCACATCGGGGCCGTCCAACCACGATGGGCCAGATGTGGAATAGCCGACGTTGTCGTCGGGAAAACGGGCGATTTTGCCGTCCAGTGCACGCCAGGCGGCGGCTTCGAGCTCGATGGCGGGTTCGCCCTCGTAGGTTGCCTGGCCGCAAATGCCCAAAATTGCGGCTGCGGCATCAAACAGGCGACCCATGCTGCTGGCGCGTGGGCTGTTGATGCCACGCTCGATCATCGTTGCCGTTATGCTGCGCGTTTGCTCGTCAAGGCTGTTCAAGAGCCCCGCGGCTCCCGGGTGCTCGAGCAGGTTGAGTTCGCTGAGCAGGGCAAAGGCGTTGCGGCGGGCATCGTGTACGGATGCGGCGCCACCGGGAAGCGCCCAGGTGCGCAGATGCGCGACGCGCTCAAAATCGGCGAGACGGGCGACAAGAAACTCACCGCCCCATATGGTGCCATCGGTGCCGGCGCCCGTGCCGTCGAAGGCGATGCCGAGGACGCGTGCATTGGGCGCAAGCCGGCCTGCGACAATCGCCTCTGCCATCACGCTCGCGATGTGCGCATGATGGTGCTGGACTTCGATAAGCGGCAGATTGTGCTCCCGTGCCTGTTCGCGCGCCCATTGGCTCGACAGGTAGCTGGGATGCATGTCGCATGCCAGGGCGGCAGGCGCCAGGTCAAAAAGGTTTTCCAGGCGCGAGCGCGCGGCGCTCCAAGCATCGAAAGTCGCGCCGTTTTCGACATCGCCGATATGCTGCGACACAAAACAGACCGCATGGCCGTCGGCGTCCTCGCGCGTGAGTGCGACCGTGGCTTTTTGTTGCGGACCGCAGGCGAGCACGCAGGGCGTGATGCCGTCGAGCGCCGGCAACGACAGCGGTTGCGGCGCATATCCGCGTGCGCGACGCACGAGCATGACGTCGCCGTCGACCACGCGTACCACGGAGTCGTCGTAGCGCGACAGAATTGCGCGGTCGTTGCCGAGCAGCGCATCGGCGATGCCGGCGGCAACAAGGTGCTCCCATGCAAGGGCATCGTCGGTCTCGATGGGCTCTTCGCTCAGGTTTCCGCTGGTCATGACGAGTGCTTGCATACCGTGCGCTGCAGCCGCGGCGAGCAGCAAATGTTGAAGCGGGGTGTAGGGGAGCATGACGCCGAGCTCGGGCAAGTCGTGCGCGACGGATGGCGCGAGTTCGGGGACGTCGGGGGAGCCGTGGGTGTTGCTGCCGGCCGCGCGGCGGCGCAACAGCACGATGGGACGAACGCTGCCGGCCAGCAGGTCGCGCTCAGCGCCATCGATATGACACAGGCGCTCGGCGTCGGCAAGGCCGCGCACCATAACGGCAAGCGGCTTATTGCTGCGACGCTTGCGACGGCGCAACTCGCGCACCGCTTGTTCGTTGGTGGCATCGCAGGCCAGGTGGAATCCGCCCAGACCCTTGATGGCGACGATGCCGCCGCCTGCCAGCAGTTCGACACAGCGTTCGATGATGGCATCGCTGGCCTCGCGCGTTGTGCCGACGGCTGGTGTTGCGCCGACCGCCGCTGGCGCATCGCCGCGATCCATCTCGCGCCACGTAATATGCGGTCCGCAATCAAAGCAGGCATCGGGCTGCGCGTGAAACCGCCGATCGAGCGGGTCGGCATACTCTGCGGCGCAGGTGGGGCACATGGAAAAGCGATCCATCGAGGTGGCCGCTCGGTCATAGGGCAGCGAGCGGATGATGGTAAAGCGCGGTCCGCAATTGGTGCAGTTGATAAAGGGATAGTGAAAGCGTCGGTCGGCGGGGTCGAACAGCTCGCGCAGGCAGTCGTTGCACGTGGCGATGTCGGGTGAGATGAGCGTCGTGTGGGCGGTTTGATCCTGCGACGCCACAATGCGAAAGCCCTGCTCGTTAGCGGCGTCCCAGTCGCCGGGTGCCAGGTCCACAACCTCGACATGCTCCACGCGAGACGCCGCAGGCGCATGCTCGGAAAGCGCGGCGACAAATTCGTCGAGCGACTCGCTTAGAGCGTGCGCCTCGATATGCACGCCATCGCCCGCGTTGAGCACCCAGCCGCAAATGCCGTGTGCCATGGCCTCGCGATACACAAACGGTCGCATGCCGACGCCCTGCACAATGCCCGTTACATGGATATGCACATGTCGCATGCGACCCTCCTTCGTTGAAATGTGTGCTGTTACAGTCCCAGGCTCTGCTCGGTGGCGGCGCAGGTGAGCTCGCCGTGTTTAACGCCGCGCAGGCCCAGCAGACGGTCTGCCAGCTCGTAGACGCGCTCGCCGCGACCCTTAAGCGCCAGAATCTCCAAGCAGTTGTGGTGATCCAGGTGCACGTGCATAGTCGATACGATCTCGTCGGTGTAGTCGTGCTGCACCTCGTCCAGGCGGCGCGTCAGGTCGCCGGTGTGATGGTCATAAATCATGGTGAGCGACCCGATGACCTGCTCGTCGGGCGTTCGCATCTGCTCCTTGGCAATCGAGGCGCGAATCAGGTCGCGCACAGCTTCGGAGCGGTTGGCCACGTCGCCGCGGCGCGCGATCTGCTCGTCAAAGCGGCGCAGCAGGTCGTCGGGCGCGGTGACCGAAAAGCGGACCAGCTCGGAGGCGGAGCCGCTGCAACGGCAGTCCGCGTCGCCGGTCGGCCCGTGCGAATGCTCGTGTCCGTGATCGCAGGTGTGCTCGTGCTCGGCCACGCTACACCAGCTTTACGGAGCCAACGGAGTTATGGTCGGCCTCGATGGCTTCCTCGTAGCCCTCGAGTGCGTCGTGCGCCTCGTGGAGCGCCGCCATGGCGGCCTCGAGCTTGGCACCAATGCGCTCCATGTCAAAGTTCTCGGTTGCATGCAGCAGCTGATGGCTCCACTCGTGGGCGAGCTCGATCGTGTCGTCGACCTGCTTGACGCTCATGGCAAGCTGGCTCATGTTCATTCCGACGTCATGCATGGGAAGTCTCCTTTTGTACGGGTCTAATCAGTGGTTCAGATTCTACTACGCCCGCTTTGCGCATCGCCGCATAAGAAAACGGGTGCGAGTCCGTCTGACCCGCACCCGTTCACTGGGGGCTGTTTGTGATTACCATACTATCCGTGGTCGCGGGCGCAGCGCCCGGCTCTCCGGTGAGCGGCGCAAAACCGCTCATGGACGGCAGCACATGACCGGCGTATTACAGGTGCTTCTCAAGCAGCGCCTGCAGCCTGGCCTTGGGCAGCGCGCCAACGGAGCGGTCGATTTCCTCGCCGTTCTTAAAGACAACCAGCGTGGGGATGCTCATAACGCCAAACTTCATGGCCAGGTCCTGATTGTCGTCGACGTTGCATTTGGCGACGGCAAGTTTGCCGCCCAGCTCGTCGGCCACTTCGTCAACAATGGGCGAGAGCGAGCGGCAGGGACCGCACCACGGTGCCCAAAAATCAACCAGCACGGGAAGGCTGCCGTTAACGACGGAATCGAAGTTCTCGGGGGTAATCTGCTTAATGTCAGCCATGGTGACCTCCATAGTGCGACGCGGCTCGGCCGCGTAAAACTCAGTACGACCGTGCTTATACCCAACGGCCCGCAATGCAACCACTCGCGGGCGGCTCTTTTATATAATGGTGGGCACGCAAACGATTGGAGAGCGCATGCCCACGTCACAAAGCCAGAAAAAAGAAGCTATCGCCCAGGCGACCGAGCAGGAGCTCGCATCGCTCGCGGGCCGCGGCGTGCGTATCGCAGGAAACGCGTGCTCGCCGATTGTGCTGGTAAAAGGTGATTTAGACGATGCCGAGCGTGCGGGCGGCGAGCTGGCTGCCGGTCCAGACGGCGCCGCGCTGCGCAAGGCGCTCGGTGCCATCGGCTACGCGCCCGAGGATTTCTGCGTGCTGGCAAGTGTTGCCGGCGCGGGCGACGGAGCGGTTGCGATAGGCGAGGGCCTGCCGTGCGAGCTGTTCCGCGAAGCGCTCGAGGCCTTGGACCCCGAGGCGGTCCTGCTGTTGGACGATCGCGCGGCCGATACCATGCGCGAGACCTATGCCGACATGCTCGTGGCAATCGACGACTTCGATACCGCCATGCTCAAGCCCGGCTTGGTCGCCCATGTGCAGGGTCGTCGCGTGCTCGCGCTCGACGGTTTTGAGGCGGCGCTCACTGACAAAGCCGCCAAGCAGCGCATGTGGGCATACATCAAGCAGCTGACCCCGGCAGCCGCGCCGCTGTAGCGGACCGGAGCCGGTAAGGCGGCCCTGACGGGTCGAGCGCGGCGCCGACTTGTCGCGCCCTTACATCACGGCGCGCAGCTCAAACCGGTCGCCGTTGATGCGAAACTGGCAGTTGCCGTTCATGCGTTCGACGGCAAGCTTAATGCTCTTGGTTCCAAAGCCGTGTCCGGTGTGCCCGGCTACGGGCATGCCGTCGACCATGCGCGGCGGGCGCCCAAACGTGTTGGAGACCAAAAGGAGCAGTTGCCCGTCCTCGCAACGCAGGTCCAGATCGACAAATCGCTTGCCCTGGGGAGCGGCGCTTGCGGCGACGATGGCGTTGTCCAGGGCGTTTGAGAGCACGCTAAACAGATCGACGTCGGCTACATGGACGCTCTCGGGCACGGCAGCGCGCAAATCGGCGGTGATGCCGTTTCGGTTGATATCGGAGCTAAATGACGAAAGCACGATATTGACCGTGTCGTTGGCGCAGTAGCGGCGCACGGCGGTGCGGTCGTTCGTCTCGCAGAGCTCGTCGATGCGCTCGAGTGCCTCGTCGATGCGGCCCTCCTCGATCAAAGCCGCAAGGCCGCGCAGGAAGTGCCGCATGTCATGGCGGAGGACCGAAAGCTCACGTCCAGATTGGCGCCAAGCCTCGAGCTCTTTGATGGCTGCGTTGTCGCGGGTCGCAAGCATCCAGCGCTCGCGCTCGGCGGTTTCCTTTGCCTCGTATTCGCGCAGATACACAGCAAGAAACATGAGGTAGAACGCGCAAAGCGCAAACGCCAAAAACTCAACCGTCACCACGGAGCCCGAGTGGAAGAGCGTGGTGTAGACGTTAGTGGCGTAGTCAAAGATGTAATAGACGAGCGGCAGGATGAGTAGAATCTCGAGCTCGGTGGGGCTTTTAACCGCCAGGCGCGGGCCGATGTCGCTGGCCCAATGCAGCAGGATCGCAAAGACGACGGCCGTGGTGATAATGCGTGCCACGTAGTACGCGATTTGCGAGTCGGTGGCGGCGAGCGCGGCGATGCCCATCCAGTTGCTGAACTGGCAGCTCAGATAAGCACTGGTGACGCCCAGCATAACGAGCAGCGGGCTCAGGCAATAGCGCGCGCACAGATAGATGACGAGCGGCAGATGCACGACGAGTGGATATACCTGACGGGCGAAAAGCTCGCCGCCGACGGCATTGGCGAGGCCGAATGCGCATCCGGTTACGGCGCCGACCATCACCAGCTCAAGCGCATGACGCCGGTTGATCTCGATACCGCAGAGCGCCGCCGAGGCAAAAACGCCAAAAAGCAGGGTCGTTGCGTGGTGAATTGCCCAAAGCATCATCTCGGCCGTGGGGAGCATCAGCGCCTCCCGCCCTCGAACCGTGCCGCAAAGTAAGCATCCTGGAAACCCTGCTTGCAGCTGCGCGCCAGCGGGATGCAAGCGCCCGAGCGCATGACGATATCCGTGCGGTTGAAGTGGTCGATATTGCGCAGGTTGACCTGGTAGCTACGGTGACATTTAAAGAAGCTTGCGTTTTTGGCCAGCTGGTCCTCGATGTTGCGGAACGGCTCGAGCGCCTCGATGTCGCGCCCGTCGCGCAGGTGGAATACCACGTGCTTGTTGCGGGCCTCGGCATATTCGATATCGGACAGGCGCAGGGCATGGTAGCCAAAGGACGTTTTGGTTACGAGCTCGTCGGTCACGGCGGGTCGCATGCTCGAAAGCTCGTCGAGCAGTTGCGCCAGGCGTTCGTACGTTACGGGCTTGAGCAGGTAGTCGAAGGCGCGGACCTCATAGGACTCCAGCGCGAACTCGGGCGATGAGGTGAGGAACACCAGGCGCACGGCGGTGTCGGATTGGCGCAGCTCCCGCGCGGTATCCATGCCGTTGACGAGCGGCATGATCATGTCGAGCAGAATGATGTCGGCACGCGATGCGGCATGGCGGGCCAGCAGGTCCTCGCCGCGCGTGACGAGCGCAACGTCGACTGCCGTGCCCGTCTCGGTCGACCAGCGGTCGATCATCCGGTGCAGTCTATCTAGAAAAGCGACGTCGTCGTCGCAGGCGATAATCTTGAGCATTCGAGCCCCCTTAGTAGTTCGATTTTGCCACATTGGGTGCGCGCCGCCCGCGGAGGCGTGTCCCATTTGCGCCCCAAGGCGTGCAACTCGCGCCAAGCGGCAGGGCGTCAGTTTTGACGACCGCACAATACTCCATGGATACACACGTCAATCGATGCCGGCGGTCGGACGGGGAATCATGCCGGCCGCCGGCGCCAGGCGATAGCGAACATCGCGAAAACATAGGGGTAAGGGGAGCTGTGATGAGGGAGAAGAAGATGGGGATGTGCAGACTTGCTGCTTGCGTGCTGGCCGCAGCGCTGGCGCTTGGGGGTGCGGCGACGACGCTCGCCACGCCTACGGTAGCGGAGGCGTATCCGTCCGCCGCGTTCAAACCGAAACACCTGAAAAGCGAGCTTTCGTATGGCGAAAGTGATGTAATCCAACTTTCCGGCGGCAAAGACTATCGGTTTGCCGGCACGGTTGATATCGACCACTATGAGGTCGAGGGCGGCACCAAGGAGAATCCGACCCGCCTATATTTCACCGATAGCTCGTCTCTGGGCGGTCCGCTGACCGTTAAGCGCGACCTTACGTATTCGCAGCACCCCCTCTTTGTGCTTAAGGGCGGTTATGTCGAGTTCATCGGCGATTCAAGCACCTCGACCGAGGTCCGCTGCGATGGAAAAACGTTTTTGAGCGATAGCAACGATTACGAAGCGCGTGGAGGTGTCGATAAGCCGAATACGGGCAAGAGCCTCAACCTTTCCGTGAAAAACCTCAAGCTTGTTTCAAGGACCGATAACAAAGATACCGTTCGGGCAATCACGCTCTATGGAACTATGGGTGCGGGGGAGACGGCCAGCTTCACGAACGTGAATGTCAGCGGTTGGAAATGCTGCAAGAACAACGCATTCAAGGTTGACCAGGGTAATGAAATTTACGAAGCCTCGCCGGCGCCTGTGACTATCAGAGGCAGCCAGGTCGCGGTGGATGCAACGTTTGTCAACTGCACGTTTAAAAATAATAGTGATGACTGCGTCGGCGCCTTGAGCGTGGTCGGGCGGTCGAAGACTCCAAAAGTTACGTTGAACGGCTGTACGTTCGAAAACAACAGTCAAGGAATGATTGCATGCGACGAGATGAAGGTTGAGAGCGGTCATGTGCATGCGGGCAATATTGGCGTCAAAAATGCCATAGTTGCTCTGAATAACTGCAGCATTCGTTCAACAAATAACGCGTCATGGAATGGACCCTGCTCTTATATGTTCAAGGTGTGGGATATTCAATATCAGATGCACATGACGAGTGCCATTGCGGTGGCAAAGGATGCGTCGTGCACCATAAACGGTACGGTTATCGACGATTCGTTCGTGTTCCCCTCTGATTATTTCAACGGTCGCGACATAAGCGGTCAGGACGAGAAGCGCTGCGCATTTTACGCTCTCGGCTCTGTGACGCTCGCTGGCAACACGAAGGTCACTACGGCCAAGGCGAAGGGTGTCGATGCGTCCGATGTCGGTAGCTACGGTAAGGTTCACGTCGATAAGTCTTTTGCGGGCGAAGCCGTCCTGTCTGTCGACGATACCAAGTTCGATCCCGAGTCCAATAAGCAGTACTACTACTATGAGTATGTGAACCTTGGCACGAGCGATCTTTCGCAGGAGGATCTTGCGAGCAGGCTCAAGCTTGCCAACGCCGACCTTGCATACGACGTTACCGGTGACAAGGTCAAGGTCATCCATCGCAAGCACGAGCACGAGTGGACCTATTCCGCCAACAAGGATGGGTACAGCATCGCGGCTACGTGCAAAGGACAGTATGAGGCCTCACACTGTGTCTACTCCAGGGACGGCGAGACGATCTCGCTGATGTCGTCCAAGAGAGGCGACCTGAGCTTTACCTACAACGGCAAACAGCGCGACGCCGTGCTTGCTACGACTAGGCCGTCTCAAAAGGACAACGCTGTGGCCCAGGGCAAGGTAAAGATTGTGAGCGCACGCTTTTACCGTTGCGCGGATGAGAATGACACCGTGGGCATCGAGATGGAAGGGTCGCAGCCGTGCGATGCGGGCACCTATCGCGTGGTGGCGACGGTTGCCATCGAGGGACAAAGCGATGTTACGCTCGAGCGCGTGTTCAAGATCAACCCCGCCTCGCTTGCGGAGAAGGACTCCAACCGCAAGGATCTTTGCAAGATCGAAGTCATCGGCTACGACAAGCTGAAGGATAACGTCAGGTTCAGCAACGGTGACGTGCTCAACGACGTTCCGTCTTATAAGTGGACGGGCGAGGAGATAACGCCTCGCATTAAGGTGACGTATAAGCTTGGCGACGAATGGATCGAGCTTAAAGAGGGCGTCGATTTCGAACGCCTCGCTTGGGGCGAATCGGTTTCGGAGAAAGATCCAGGTGCGTACCGGAGCCAGCTCTGGGGCCTGGGAAACTTCGCATCCTACGAGTCAATTTACTCCTGCAAGTTTTTCTACTGGAGCATCTACGGCACGCAGTTCGAGAATGTTCAGGCCAAGGGCTTTGACGGCACCTATGATGGCAAGGCTCACTCGCCGTCGGTGACGGTTGACAACGCCCCCGAGGGCATGCAGGTCGAATATAGCGTCGATGGTGGCTTGCTGTACGAAGACCGAATCCCCTCCTATACCAATGTTACGCGCGATGTCTATGACAACGTGTGTGCCGAGACAATTAAGTACCGCATTACCGCACCCGACTACGTGCCGGTGGAGGGAGAGCTTAAGATCAAGATCGCCCCCGCCGATCAGGCCGCTCCCAAGGATGTCAAGACGACGGCCGCGACCGGGCATGCCTTGGCGGATGGCAGCATCGACGGGATTGATAACACCTACGAATGGAAAGCCGAGGCCGCCGGCGACTATCAGTGGATTGCCGAAGGCGAGACGTCGGTTAAGGGCCTCGCCGCTGGCAAATACAGCGTTCGCCTTAAGGCCGACCGTAACCATAACGCCTCCGAGGCCCTGACGGTTGAGGTTAAGGACGGCCCTAAGAAGGCCGACGGTAGCGGTTGGAAACACGACGACGCCGAACACTGGAACACCTGCACCTGTGGCAAGGAGGACGTTGACCGCGCAAAGCATGACTTTGAGTGGGTCGTCGACCAGGCCGCTACGGCTGATAAGCCCGGTTCCAAGCATGAGCGCTGCAAGACGTGCGGCTACGAGCGCGAGCCTGTCGAGATCCCCGCCTTCGGCATCAAGGGCTACTCGGGCACCTACGATGGCGAGTGGCACGGCGTGACGGTTGACACCGAGACTGTTGCATCTATTAAGTATCGCGAGAAGGGCGAGAAGAAGTGGAGTGACGAGTCTCCGCTCATCTGCGATGCCGGTACCAAGACCGTCGAGTTTGAGGCGATCCTTACGTCTGGGGACATCTGCAAGGGCGAGGTCGAGCTTAAGGTCGATCCCCGTCCGGTGACGGTGAAGCCCAAGGACGCTTCGAAGATGTACGGTCTCGACGATCCAACCTTTGAGCTCGAAGCCGTCGAGGGCTCGATTGTTCAGGGCCACCCGCTCTCTTGGTTCAAGATCCACCGTGAGGCTGGCGAGAACGTGGGCGCCTATACGCTGACGATCGAGGAAAGCAAGGTCGGCGACAAGTGGGACAAGATCCAGCGGGCGAACTATGCTCCGACGCTCCAGACCGGCACGTTCGAGATCACCAAGCGCCAGATTGGTGTTGGCTGGACGGTCGGAACGTATACCTATAACGGCAAGCCTCAGGGCCCCAAGGTCACGGTCAGCAATGTTGCCGAGGGTGACGAGGGCAAGGTCTCCTATGAGGTCGAGAACGCGACGGGCATCGATGCCGGTAGCTATCCGGCAAAGGTGACGGGCCTCGCCGGTGACCCCGAGGTCATCAAGAACTATGCCCTTCCTACCGAAAACCTTGAGTATACCTACACGATTTATAAGGCCGAGCAGGAGAAGCCTCAGGGCCTGAAGGCTACCGCCGAAACCATCCGTGGCAAGTGCGACGGCAAGATCGAAGGCGCGCACGGCGGCGTCGCCTACCGCCTGTTCCGCACCGAAGCCGGGGACGCCGATGGTGAGACCATGGTTTCCGAAGACGGTAAGATTGAGAATCTTGCCGCTGGCGACCACCAGGTCTGGTATGCCGAGACCAATAATTACATGCCGTCCACGCCTGTGGAAGTGCATGTCGGCAAGGGCAAGTACCTGAACGTCAGCCTTTCCGAGAAAAATGACGCGTACTCGATAGTGTGGCATAGCCCGAACAGGCTGCAGTGGCACGAAAGCGTGGAGTTCTCGGTAAAGATCTCCGATGGCTACTACGCGGGCGACGACTTTGCTGTCAAGGCAAACGGTGTGGTTCTCGAGAAGAACGAGGGCGGAAGGTTCGTCCTGAGCGATGTCGAGGAGAATACCGCCATCACGGTTGAGGGTGTGCGCAAGCACGAGGCCGTGAACGATAAGTGGCTCTCCAACGATAATACGCACTGGCACGAGTGCGCCTGCGGCGAGAAAATCGACGAGGCCACGCACACCTTTGAGTGGGTTGTCGACAAGACGCCCACGGCAACCGAGGCCGGCTCCAAGCATCAGCAGTGCACGGTCTGTGGGCATGCGTTGCCTGCAGTCGAGATTCCGGTTGCCGCTATCGTTGGCTACTCCGACGAGTACGACGGTGCGTATCACACGGTCGATGCGACGAGACTGCCCGAGGGCGCGACGGCCCAGTACAGCGCCGATGGCAAGAACTGGTCTCCCGAGGCCCCCAAGATCAAGGACGTCGGCACACTGACTGTTTCCTATAAGGTGACGATCGACGGTGTGAAGGCCGAGGGTGAGGTTACGCTCGAGGTCAAGCCGCGCGCGATTACGGTCACCGCCCAGGACGATTCTAAGACCTACGGCGAGGCTGACCCCGTGTTTACGTGGGATGTCACTTCTGGCAAACTCGTCGCGGGCGAAACGCTTCAAGGCCTCGAGATCGAGCGCGAAGATGACGACAACGTGCGCGAGGGCGGCTATGCTCTGCAGCTGACGCAGCCCGAGGGTGCAAACCCCAACTACAGCATCACGTTCGTCGACGGCATGTTCACCATCAACCAGCGTCTGCTCACTGTGACGTGGGGCACCACCGAGTTCACCTATGACGGCAAGGAGCACTGCCCTGTGGCCACGCTCGGCAATGTTATCGGCAATGATGACCTCGGCGCGACCGTCGAGGGCTCCCAGACCGAGGCCGGCACTTCTTACACGGCGACCCTCGGTGCGCTGACGGGCAAGGCCGCTGGCAACTACGCGCTGCCGACTGAGGGCCTGACGTGCGAGTTCTCCATCAAGAACGCCGCTCAGGACGCGCCGAAGGTCCAGGCCACCGCCGAGACCGTGAGTGGCAAGCGCGACGGCAAGATCACGGGCGTCGACGCCACCATGGAGTGGCGCGCCAAGGGCGCTGCCGAGTACCAGGCCGTGGGCGAGGGCGTGACCGAGCTCAAGGATCTCGCCGCCGGCGTGTACGAGGTGCGCTATCAGGCCAAGGCCAACTACGACGCGTCTTCCGTCACCGAGGTCACCGTGGCTACCGGTCGCAAGCTCGTCGTGACGCTGCCGAGCAGCCAGGTTGGCTACACGCTCACCTCGACGGCAACCGAGCTCGACTGGCGCGGCTCCGCAAAACTCGCCATGAGCATCGACAGTGCGTACTTTGCGGGCAAGGACTACGCCGTAAAGGTTGACGGTAAGGCCGTTAAGCTCTCCGACGCCGGCACCTTTGAGCTTAAGGACGTCGAGCACGACGTGAATGTGACGGTCGAGGGCGTGCTTAAGCACGAGCCCGACGGCTCCGGCTGGGCACACGACGCCAAGAACCACTGGCATGTCTGCCGCTGCGGCGAAGTCCTCGACAAGGCCGAGCATACCTTTGAGTGGGTCGTCGATACGCCGGCGACCACCGAGACCAAGGGCAAGAAGCACCAGGAGTGCACCGTCTGCCGTGAGAAGGGCAAGTCCGAGGAGATCGCGATTCTGACACCCGAGATCATCGACGGCAAGGGCCAGACGATGGTGGTCGACGCCGCCAAGGACCTGAGCTTCCGCTCGAGCGCGCCGATTGAGTTCTTCCAGAAGGTGCTGGTCGACGATAGGGAGGTCGCCGCCGAGAACTACGTGCTCACCGAGGGCTCTACGATCGTGACGCTCAAGGCGAGCTTCCTAAAGACGCTCGGCGTGGGCGAACACAAGCTGAGCGTGGTTTCGGCTACGGGCACTGCCGAGACGACCTTCACCGTTGCCGAGGCTGCCAAGCCCGCTCCTGGCCAGACCACCACGACTACGACCACCACGACTACGACTTCCAAGCCTAAGAAGAAGGCTGGCAAGGAGACGCTGCCTCAGTCCGGCGACAGCGCGTACGCCATGGCCGGTGCCGTACTCGCTGCCGGTGTGGCAGCCCTGCTGCTGGCGTGGGCCATGAAGCGCCGCGCTTAACCGCATGCCAGTTCCCAGCGGGTCCGGATCGAGCGATCCGGACCCGCTTTATGCCTACCGCTTCTCGGGCCAAGACAAAACGGGCTGCTCGAACCGTGCGGCAGGTCCATTTTCGACTATCCTCAGCTTGCCAGTTCGAAAATGGACCTGCCGCATGATTGAATCTTTATTTCAACTTTACACCTAGGTTTACAGCTGTCTTGTCAGCTGTAAACCTAGGTGTCATACTAAAGCCCCAAGATTCGCCAAAAGAGAGGGGCCTTGATGGCACAGAGCGCGAACATGGATGCATCGGAGCTTGCACGCGACATTGCGGCCGGCCTGGCATCGGCAACGACGGCAACGGAGCGCGCGGCATTGGTGCCCGCAGAGCTCGTCGAGGCCATTCAGCAACTAAAAACCCAACGTGACGCGGTGATCCTAGCGCACTATTACGTGGCGCCCGAGGTGCAGGCTGTGGCTGATTACGTCGGCGATAGCTTCTACCTGGCCAAGCTCGCCAAGAGCCTGCCACAGCGGACCATCGTGCTGTGCGGCGTGGAGTTTATGGGCGAGAGCGCCAAGCTGCTCAATCCCACTAAGACCGTGCTGCTGCCCGAGCCGGGCGCGGACTGTCCCATGGCTCACATGGTCAAGCGCGAGACGGTCGACGCGGCGCGCGCCGAGTACGGCGACGACCTGGCCGTGGTGTGCTACGTCAACTCCACGGTCGAGATCAAGAGCTGGAGCGACGTGTGCGTCACCAGCTCCAACGCCGTCAAGATCGTGTCCGAGCTGCCGCAGCAGCATATCCTGTTCATTCCCGACCAAAACCTGGGACGCTTCGTAGCCGAGCAGGTGCCGCAAAAGCACGTCATCCTCAACAACGGCTACTGCCCGCGCCATCACATCATCACCGTCGAGCAGATCGTCGACGCGACGGAGGCCCACCCCGACGCGCTCGTGCTGGCGCACCCCGAGTGCAAGGCCGACGTTCTGGCCGAGGCCGACTACATCGGCTCCACCGCCGGCATCATCAAGTATGCCGAGGAGTCCGACGCGAGCGAGTTCATTATCGTGACGGTCCGCGGCGTGCTCTACGAGCTCGAGCGCCGCTGCCAGGGCACTGGCAAGAAGTTCTACTTCCCCGCGGTGCAGCCCACCTGCGTCAACATGGATCTCATCACGCTCGAGAAGCTCGTGCGCTGCCTGGAGACGGGCGAGGGCGAGGTGCAGATCGGCGTCTCGGACGAGGCGGCAGACCAGGCCAAGCTCACGCTCGACCGTATGCTCGAGTACGCAGCGCGCTAGAACAATGTTGCATGAGGGACGGTCCCTTATGTCACATTACAAGGGAGAGGATTCCTGTGGAAACCAAGCAATACCTCGATATGGAGTGCGACGTCGTTATTGCCGGCTGCGGCGTGGCGGGTCTGTGCGCGGCCCTCAATCTGCCGACGAGCACGCGCGTGATCATGCTCTCCAAGGGCGCGGTCGATGAGTGCGATTCGATGCTCGCGCAGGGCGGCATCTGCGTGCTGCCCGAGGGCTCGGACTACGATGCCTTCTTTGAGGACACCATGCACGCCGGCCACTACGAGAACCGCCGCGAGAGCGTCGACATCATGATTCGCTCGAGCCGCTCGGTCATCAACGACCTGCTGGCGATGGGCGTGGATTTTGAGCGCAAGGCCGACGGCAGCCTCGACTTTACCCGCGAGGGCGCGCACAGCCGTCCGCGCATTGCCTTCCATGCCGACATTACGGGCAAGGAGATCACGACCAAGCTGCTCCAGGCCGTTCGCAAGCTGGACAACGTGCAGATTTTGGAGCACGTGGCCATGACCGACATCCTGACCGCCGAGCGCGATGGCGCCACGGTGTGCACCGGCGTCGTCGCCGTAGCCGTGGACGAGGACAACTCGGTTCGCCCCGCCGACGAGCTGGCAAATGCCGCTGAGGGCGTGCATGCCGGCAAGCCGTTTAAGATCCATGCCCGCCACACGCTGTGGGCGACGGGTGGCATTGGCGGCGTGTACGACCACTCGACTAACTACCCGCAGCTCACGGGCGACGCCTGCTACATCGCTCAGGAGCATGGCATTAAGATGGAGCACCTGGACTACGTGCAGATCCATCCCACGGGTCTGTTCTCGCCGCAGCCGGGTCGCACGTTCCTGATCAGCGAGAGCTGCCGCGGCGAGGGCGCGATTTTGCTCAACGCCGCCGGCGAGCGCTTTACCGACGAGCTTCAGCCGCGTGATGTGGTTGCCGCCGCCATCCGCGAGCAGATGAAACAGGACGGTACCGAGCACGAGTGGCTGAGCTTTGCCCCCGTCGAGCGCGATGTGGTGACCGGGCATTTTGCCAACATTCGCGCGCACTGCCTGGAGGACGGCCGCGACATCTTGGACGAGCCCATCCCCGTTACGCCCACGCAGCACTACTTTATGGGTGGCGTATGGGTCGACAAGGACGGCCGCACCTCGATGCCCGAGCTCTACGCCGCGGGCGAGACGGCCTGCAACGGCGTTCACGGCAAGAACCGACTTGCATCAAACAGCCTTCTCGAGGCGCTGGTCTGGGGTCGTCGCGCCGCGTGGCACATGCGTACCGGCGAGTCGCTGGCTGTGGAGCAGGCGGGCGATCCCGCGCTCGATGGCCGTCATCGTGCCCTGAGCGCCGACACCCTGGCAATCGATGATTTGGCCCGTGCCGCCGGCACGCAGGCCGTGGAGGAGTAGACCATGAATCCCATTACCATGAAGCTCGTCGTCGATGATCTGATTCTGCAGGCTCTGCGCGAGGACATTACCTTTGAGGACGTGAGCACGGCGAGCGTGTGCCCCACGGCGCGTCCCGCTACGGTGGAGCTTATCGCCAAGGCCGATGGCATCATCGCGGGCTTGGATGTGTTCGCTCGCACCTTTGAGCTGCTGGATTCGCAGAGCTCGGTGCTGTTTGATGTTGCCGACGGCGACGAGGTGCACGCTGGCGACCACGTGGGCCAGGTGCGCGGCGATGCACGCGTACTGCTTTCGGGAGAGCGCGTGGCGCTCAACTACCTGCAGCGTATGAGCGGTATCGCTACCTATACACACCAGATGGCCGCGGCGCTCGAGGGCACCAAAACCGTGCTCGTCGATACGCGCAAGACCACGCCGGGCATGCGCGTCTTCGAGAAGGCCGCGGTCGAGATCGGCGGCGGCAGCAACCACCGTTACAACCTGTCGACGGCCGTCATGCTCAAGGACAACCACATCGATGCCGCCGGCGGCGTGACGCGTGCGATCGAGATGGCGCGCGCCCATGCGTCGTTTACCACGACGGTCGAGATTGAGTGCGAGAACCTGGACATGGTGCGCGAGGCCGTGGAGGCCGGCGCCGACATCATCATGTTCGACAACATGACCCATGACGACATGACCGCCGCGATTGAGCTTATCGCCGGTCGCGCCAAGACCGAGTGCTCGGGCAACGTGGACGCCAGCAATATCCGCGCGCTCGCCGACCTGGGCGTTGACTTTATTAGTTCGGGCGCGCTGACACACTCCGCCCCGATCCTCGACCTCTCACTTAAGCACCTGCGTCTGCTGGACGGTAAATAATGAACGCCCGCGAGCGTCGCCGTGCCATCATGGACGTGCTCGAGGTGGCCAAGGAGCCCGTTTCGGGCAGCGCACTTGCCCGCGAGGTTGGCGTGAGCCGTCAGATCGTGGTTCAGGATATTGCCCTGCTGCGTGCCGATGGGCACGATGTCGTGGCCACCAACCGTGGTTATGTGCTGCAGGAGGCCCCCAGCAGCCCCGCCGTGCCCACGCGCTTGGTCAAGGTTCGCCACAGCGTGGAGCAGGCAGGCGATGAGCTCACGAGTATCGTCGACGCCGGCGGCGCCGTGCTCAACGTGATCGTCAATCACCGCGTGTACGGTAAGATCACGGCCGACCTGGACATTCGCAATCGTCGAGATGTTGAGCGCTACCTGCACGATATCGAGAGCGGCAAGAGCTTTCCGCTACTAACGGTGACGAGCGGCTATCACTTCCATCGCATTGCGGCGGAGGACGAGCAGACTCTCGACGAGATCGAGGCCATGCTCAAGGAGAAGGGCTATCTGGCAGACCTGATGCCCTACGAAGACGACCTGTCCTAGTAACGACGAATGCAAAAGGAGGCCTCCGCGGCGATGCGGAGGCCTCCTTTTTTGTGCACGGTGTACTTTTGAGTGTGCAAGTGGGGGAGTTGTTACTCCTTGACGATCTCGGTGATCGCGCCAGCGGGGCAAGCGTCCTGGCAAGCGCCGCAGGCGACGCAGGAGTCCTCGTCAGCGACGGTGGCGACGTCCTGGAGCTCCAGAACGCCAGCGGGGCAGGAGTCGACGCAAACGCCACAAGCGATGCACTCGTCGGCATCAATTACGGGATGAGCCATGGTAGTTTCCTCTCTGTTGACCGACGCTACAGGCGATGCGCGCCGGTTTGATTCGGGCAAAAACATACCACGGGAGCGACCGTTTGCAATACCCTCTGGCCGGCATCTTCATACCGTTCGCCGAGTATGCCAAGGTTTACTAAAAAACGCGCAGGTGGGGCCGTTGAGCTGCACAAATGTTAGCTAAAGGTGACTCGTAATAATGAGCGATTGAGCGAACTTTTGGAAAGCGTGTCCCAGAATTGACGTCCAAAATGGGTCGCGCTTTCCTCGGGGTCGCCCCAAGACCGCTCCGTGTGGCTCCGACCCAAACCTCAGCCATCTCTACATAGATCTCAATAGATTTGCCCAGAACTCAAACAGTACGTCTACCTGCGCATTTGCGAACCTAAACTCTCGGCAATAAGAAATCTTATATGAATTGACTTAGATTTTGTATATTCCGGCCCATAAGGGGATACACTACATCCTGAAAGACAAGCCGAAACACCGCGCGGCAGACCGCCGAGTCGGTGCAAACGCACAAGAGAGAGGGAATTTCTAATGGGCAAGATTCTTGGTATCGACCTTGGTACTACTAACTCCGCAATGGCCGTTCTCGAGGGCGGTTCTCCGACCATTATCGTGAACGCCGAAGGCGACCGCACCACCCCGTCCGTCGTGGGCTTCCGTGCCGACGGCGACCGCGTCGTGGGTAAGGCCGCTAAGAACCAGGCTGTCACCAACCCCAAGAACACCGTGTTCTCCATCAAGCGCTTCATGGGCCGCAAGTACTCCGAGTGCACCTCTGAGATCAAGACCGTGCCGTACGAGGTCAAGGAGGGCCAGGGTGGCCGTGCCGTCGTCGACATCGAGGGCAAGGATTACACCGCCGAGCAGGTGAGCGCCATGACGCTCGCAAAGATGAAGGCCGACGCCGAGAAGTATCTGGGCGAGACCGTCACCGACGCCGTCATCACCGTCCCGGCCTACTTCAACGACGCCCAGCGTCAGGCCACCAAGGACGCCGGTAAGATCGCCGGCCTCAACGTCAAGCGTATCGTCAACGAGCCGACCGCTGCTGCTCTTGCCTATGGCCTGGACAAGCAGGGCACCGACCAGCGCATCCTGGTATTCGACCTGGGCGGCGGCACCTTCGACGTCTCCATCCTCGACCTCGCCGACGGCGTGTTTGAGGTTCTGTCCACCTCGGGCGATAACCACCTGGGCGGCGACGACTGGGATCAGCGCGTCATCGACTGGATGGCCGATAAGTTCCAGCAGGAGAACGGTGTCGACCTGCGTCAGGACCCCATGGCCCTGCAGCGTCTGAAGGAGGCCGCCGAGAACGCCAAGAAGGAGCTCTCCGCCGCCCAGCAGACCACCGTCAACCTGCCGTTCATTACCATGAACCAGTCCGGCCCGCTGCACCTCAACTACACGCTGACCCGCGCCGAGTTCGAGAAGATCACCCGCGACCTGCTCGAGCGCTGCAAGCAGCCTGTCACCAACGCCCTGCGCGACGCCAAGCTTAAGCTCTCCGATCTGACCGAGGTCATCCTCGTCGGCGGCTCCACCCGTATGCCTGCCGTCCAGGAGCTCGTCAAGACTATGACCGGCAAGCAGCCCAACATGTCCGTGAACCCCGACGAGGTCGTTGCCGACGGCGCTGCCGTCCAGGGCGGCGTGCTCACCGGCGACGTCGAGGGCATCCTGCTGCTCGACGTTACCCCGCTGTCGCTGGGCGTCGAGACCATGGGCGGCATCATGACCAAGATGATCGACCGCAACACCACGATCCCGACCTCCAAGACCGAGGTCTACTCCACCGCTGCCGACAACCAGACCAGCGTCGAGATCAACGTGCTCCAGGGCGAGCGCGAGCTTGCCCGCGACAACAAGTCGCTCGGTAAGTTCCAACTGACCGGTATCCCGGCTGCCCGCCGCGGCGTGCCGCAGATCGAGGTCACCTTCGACATCGACGCCAACGGCATCGTCAAGGTCTCCGCTAAGGACAAGGGCACCGGCAAGGAGCAGCAGATCACCATTTCCGGCTCCACCGCTCTGTCTGACGACGAAGTCGATCGTATGGTCAAGGACGCCGAGGCTCATGCCGAGGAGGACAAGAAGCAGAAGGAAGAGGTCGAGGTCCGCAACCAGACCGACAGCCTGTGCTACTCCACCGAGCAGACCCTCAACGAGCTGGGCGACAAGGTTTCCGCCGATGTGAAGTCCAAGGCCGAGGCCGCTATCGCCGACGCCAAGAAGGCGCTCGAGGGCTCTGACGTCGAGGCCATCAAGGCCGCCGGCGAGTCCCTGCAGTCCGTGGCCTACGAGCTGGCCCAGGTTGTCTACGCCGACGCTCAGCAGCAGACCGACGGTGCCGCCGGCGCCCAGTCTGCCGACGATGACGTTGTCGACGCCGACTACGAGGTTGTGGACGACGAGGACAAGTAATCATGTCCGCTCGTAAAGCTCGCACGGAGGCGGCTGCCGCTGGCGCCGCCCCCGTTGACTCTGAGGAGAAGGACGTGAAGATTCCCGTAGAGGCCGCAGACGATACCGAGGCCAACGAGGCCCCGGCCGCCGAGGCTGCCGAGAACCAGGTAGAGGATTCCAACAAGGAGGCGACGATGACCGAGGACGAGATGGTGGAAGCCGCTATCCGCGCCGGTGAGGAAGCCGCCGACAACGACTTTAAGCTCAAGTTCGAGCAGGCCCAGAAGGAGCTTGCCGACGTGCGCAGTGAGCTCGATGCTGCGGCAGAGGCCCAGAAGGCCGCCGAGGACAAGGCGAAGGACGCCACCGAGCGCACCGCCCGTCTGCAGGCCGACTGGGAGAACTTCCGTCGCCGCACCGCCAACGAGCGCATTGCCGAGCGCGAGCGCGCGACCGAGAAGCTTGTCACCGCGCTGTTGCCGGTGATCGACGATATCGAGCGCGCGATCGACCATGCCCGCAGTCAAGAGCTTTCCGACGACTTTAAGCAGTTCGTCGACGGCGTTGACGCGGTACATGCCAAGCTGCTCGACGTGTTTGCGCATGAGGGCGTTGAGCCCATCGACCCCAAGGGCGAGGCGTTCGATCCGCTCGAGCACCAGGCTGTGGGTCGCGTCGAGGACGCATCGCAGTATGACGAGACCGTCAACGACGTATACCAGAAGGGCTACCGCATGGCGGATCGTATTCTGCGTTCCGCGATGGTGACGGTGACCTACGGCGGCGAGAAGCGCCCCGCACCGGAGCCCGAAGCGGCACCCGAGGATGCTACGGCCGACACGGCCGAGAGCACCGAGGAGTAATTGAGAAGGGCCCCGGGGCAACACCCGGGGCCCTTTCTGGCCTAGTGCCATATGACAGCATGAGCCGTCGTCTGCATGGGCGGCGGACGTAACAGGAGAGGAGCTACGATGGCTGCAGGCAAAACCTTCTATGACATCCTGGGCGTATCCAAGAGCGCCTCCGACAAAGAGATCAAGAGCGCGTTTCGCAAGCTCGCGCAAAAATATCACCCCGATGCCGGCGGCGACGAGGCCAAGTTTAAGGAGATCAGCGAGGCCTACGAGACGCTTTCGGACGAGAAGAAACGCAAAGAGTACGACCAGATGCTCATGTTTGGCGGCATGCCGGGCGCGGGCGGCGCGTATGGCGGCGGCTACGGTGCTGGCGCGGGCGCCAGCGGCTGGGGCGATATCTTCGACAGCATCTTTAGCGGCAACGGCGCCTGGGGCAGCGATTGGGGCTCGGGCTTTGCCGGGGCTGCGGGCGCTGCCGGCGCTGGCCGCAGCCGCGCTCGCAAGGGCGGCGACCTGTCGCTGACCGTTGATGTGACGGCCGAGGACGCGTTTCGCGGCGTGACGCACAAGGTCACCTACCGCATTCCCTCGACAGGCGAGCAACAGACCATTACGGTCTCGGTGCCCGCGGGTGCGGTCGACGGCGGCAAACTGCGCTACAAGCGTCGCGGCGAGTATGGCGTTGCCGGCGGCGAGCGCGGCGACCTGGTCGTGACCACGCACGTGGAGGAGCACCCGCTGTTTAAGCGTAAAGGTGCCGACGTGACCATGGAGGTACCGGTCTCGGTCTATGAGGCGGCGCTCGGCTGCACGGTGGACGTGCCGACGCCCGGCGGTGCGACGGTTCGTCTGAAGGTGCCCGCGGGTACCCAGACGGGCAAGAAGTTCCGCTTTAAGGAGATGGGCGCGCCCGACGTTAAGCACCGTGGCCGTACGGGCGCGCTGCTCGTCGAGATCAAGGTGCAGGTCCCCACGAACCTGTCTGATGACGAGCGCGATGCCATGACCAAGCTGCGCGAGGCCGACACGCGCGACTATCGCGAGAAGGTCAATCGTTACAAGGCGACGTACTAGGGCGGTCGCGGCGCACGACCACGCCCGCGGGCTTATGATGGACGATAACGAGACGGAAAGGGGTCAGGTAGCATGGCCGAGGACAATAGGAACAAACCGCTGTACATGATCAGCGTGGCGGCCGAGCTGACCGGCATGCATCCGCAGACTCTGCGCGTCTACGAGTCCAAGGGCCTGGTGAACCCCCAGCGCTCGGGCGGCAACACGCGCCTGTATTCGCGTGCCGATATCGAGCGCCTGGAGCTCATCAACCAGCTGACCGACGAGGGCATCAACCTTGCCGGCGTGGTGCGTATCCTCGATATGAAGGAGCGTGCCGAGGAGCGCGAGCGCGAGAACGAAAAGCTCCGCGCCCGCGTGCGCCAGCTCGAGGACGAGCTGCACGAGTACAAGATGCAGAAGAAGATCACCGCCCTGGCCCCGCGCGACGGCTCAGTTAACCCCGAACAGGTCATGCGCAAACTTTTGGGCGCAGGCGGGGATTTGTAGTTACGCGGGTTTACCAACCCGCGTAACGGGCCGACGCTGCGCGCCGCCCAGGGCGACAATTTGTCATTCAAAAGGCAAGGCATGACCAGAAGGTCTATGCCTTGCCTTTTTCATGCCAACTTGTTCGCCCTGGGCGGCGCTCGCTGTCCGTCCTCTACCTGCGGCGTTGCCTTGCTCCGGATGCGGTAGTCGTTGGTAGTCATTGGGGACGTTCTTAAATGACTAGTCGAAAGGGACACTCTTGCACTAAATCTGCAGGCCCTAGCCGGACTCGTCCTGTACTTTACCGAGATAAAGTGAACGTGCAGATTCGTAACCCACTCGCAACCGTTCTATGGCACGATATTGAACGAATGTATGCTATGCGCCCAAATCTTTTGGGCAGAGTGGGAGACAGTATGGTCAAGCTGTACGAGGACGGCGTCTACCTGCGCGGCGGCAGCGAGGTTGTGCCTGCGGCCGAGGCTGCCGAGCGCGGCATTACGCAGACGCCCGAGGATGCCAAGCGCGGTACCATCGCGTATTCGATCCTCCAGGCACACAATACGTCCGGAGATCCCGAGGCGCTCAAGATTCGCTTCGACGCCATGGCGAGCCACGACATCACCTTTGTCGGCATCATCCAGACGGCGCGCGCCTCGGGCATGGAGCAGTTCCCGCTGCCCTACGTGCTCACCAACTGCCATAACTCGCTGTGCGCCGTGGGCGGCACCATCAACGAGGACGACCACGTCTTTGGCCTTTCCGCGGCCAAGAAGTACGGCGGCATCTTCGTCCCGCCGCACATCGCCGTCATCCACTCCTTTATGCGTGAGAACTTCGCCGGTTGCGGCAAGATGATCCTGGGTTCCGACTCGCACACCCGCTACGGCGCCCTGGGCACCATGGCCGTGGGCGAGGGCGGCGGCGAGTTGGCCAAACAGCTGCTGCGCGACACCTACGACGTCGCCTATCCCGGCGTTGTCGCCATCTACCTCACGGGCGCCCCGCGCCCCGGCGTCGGCCCGCACGACGTGGCGCTCGCCATCATCCGCGCCGTCTTTGCCAAGGGCTACGTCAAGAACAAGGTCATGGAGTTTGTGGGCCCGGGCATCGCGAGCATGACGACCGATTACCGCAACGGCGTTGACGTCATGACCACCGAGACCACCTGCCTGTCGAGCATCTGGGCCACCGACGAGGACACGCACGCGTTTCTGACCATGCACGGCCGCGGCGACGACTACCGCGAGCTCAAGCCCGCCGATGTCGCCTACTACGACGGCTGCGTCGAGGTCGACCTGTCGAGCATCAAGCCCATGATCGCGCTGCCGTTCCATCCTTCCAACGGCTTTGAGATCGACGATCTCAACGAGAACCTCGAGGACATCCTGCACGAGGTGGAGCTCGAGGCCGCCAAGATCGGTGAGGGCAAGACGCACTTTAGCCTGCTCGACAAGATCGTCGACGGCAAGCTGCACGTGCAGCAGGGCGTTATCGCCGGCTGCTCGGGCGGCAACTACGACTCCGTGGTCCAGGCCGCCCGCGTGCTCAAGGGCGCCAACACCGGCTGCGGCGAGTTCTCGCTGTTGGTCTATCCCACGAGCCAGCCCGTGGCACTCGAGCTCACGCGCCGCGGCTACATCTACGACCTCATGGAGGCCGGCGCGATCGTTCGCACGGCGTTCTGCGGCCCGTGCTTCGGCGCCGGCGACACGCCCGCCAACAACGGCCTTTCGATCCGCCACACTACGCGCAACTTCCCCAACCGCGAGGGTTCCAAGCCGGGCAATGGCCAGCTGAGCGCCGTGGCCCTGATGGACGCCCGCTCCATCGCGGCGACGGCTGCCAACGGCGGCGTCCTGACGCCGGCGACCGACCTGCCCGAGGAGACCTGGGACGAGGCCTGCGAGTACACCTTTGACGACGCGCCGTACAAAAAGCGCGTGTACTGGGGCTTTGGCAAGGCGGAGCCTGCTGACGAGCTGGTCGAGGGCCCCAACATCAAGCCGTGGCCCGCGATGGAGCCCCTCGGCGACGATATTCTGCTCAAGGTGTGCTCCAAGATCATGGACCCGGTCACCACGACCGACGAGCTCATTCCCTCGGGCGAGACGAGCTCCTTCCGCTCCAACCCGCTGGGCCTGGCCGAGTTTACGCTCAGCCGCCGCGACCCGGCTTACGTGGGCCGTTCCAAGGAGGTCGACGCGGTGGAAAAGCGCCGCGTTGCCGGCGAAGCAGCAGGCGACCTGGCGGCGCTCGATGCCGAGCTTGCCGGCGTGTTTGAGGCGCTGGCTGGTGCGGGCGTCGCGGCAGATGCCAAGGCGACCGAGTACGGCTCCATGCTCTATGCCAAGAAGCCCGGTGACGGTTCTGCCCGCGAGCAGGCCGCGAGCTGCCAGCGCGTGATTGGCGGTCTGGCCAACATCGTCCACGAGTACGCCACCAAGCGCTATCGCTCCAACGTGATGAACTGGGGCATGGTGCCCTTCCAGATGGAGGCGGAGCCCAACTTTGAGGTGGGAGACTACGTCTTTGTGCCGGGTATCCGCGCCGCGCTCGATGGCGACCTGAAGGACATCGCTGCCTATGTGGTGCGTGCCAACGGTGCGGTTGAGCAGATTGAGCTCTATATTGCCGATATGACGGCCGAAGAGCGTGCCATCGTCAAGGCCGGCTGCCTGATCAACTACAACAAGTTCAAGACCGCTGTCGAGTAACGCACTTAATTGTCCGCCCGGGGCTTACCTTTTCCCGCCCGCTCACGCGCTTCGCGAGGGTCGCGTTCGGGAAAAGGTAAGCCCCGGGCTACATTTCTGCGTTCTCGTTGGGTCTTGAGGGACGCTAATAAATAGACTTGCCTGAAGCCGCCACTGTTATCGGGGCGGCTTCTTTTTGTCGAAGACCGCCACAAAGGGGACAGGCACCTTTGTGGCGGCTCGATTCGTCTTAATCTGTAACATCTTGGCCGCTAAAAGTGGGCTTGGTGTTACAGATTGAGACAAACAATCGCCGCCGATCATCTCATCTCAATCTGTATAACATCTAGGATCGAAAAGGGCCGCTAGATGTTACAGATCGAGACAGTGGAACATCGGAACCGAAACCACCACAAAGGTGCCTGTCCCTTTCGTGGTGGTGGGGGGGCGAGCTCGATGTTGCCGTGCTCGTTGAACGACATTCTAATGAGCGTCTCTACAGAATTTCATCTGGGCCGGCGGGTTTGGTTGTTTTGGGGATGCCGAGTTTGGATGACGCGAAATCGTCAACATCGTCCTTGATTCCATCTTTGGTGTAGACGGTGACCGTATAGGTGCTGTGCCCGAATTCGCTCTTGTCGCGTGTCGCCCAGGCCTGCCAGTAGGCAGCCCCGTTTCGCCCTTTGATTTTTCCGACACGGCGGAGTTCTGTTCGCTTTAATTGCTGGTTGCTATAGATGGTTCGACCGGCCTCCTCGGTGAGCCCGCACTGTCCAAGCATCTTGTCGAGGACTTGGTTCATGTGGCGCTCATCGGTGTTTGGTGCGTAGTCGTAGGCGAGGGTGATGGAGTCGAGTGGCTGGTCGTCGATCAGATAGTTTAGCGCCTGAGGTTCAAGGCAGAAATAGGGGGAGCATCCGTCGACCTTGCCGAGCAACGGTAACTTGGACTGCCAACTTCCGGTGGGAATTGCATATTTGTAGAACACGCCACGGCAGACAAAGGAGAGCGAGGTGGCACGCGAGCCGGCGTCGATCATCCCGCAAAGATCGAAGGGCGAGGCGATACCAAAAGAAAAGGGCGTGATGACGATAAGGACGAGCATCACGATGGGTATGGCGAGAATGGCGATGACGTTGCGACCGGTGGAATGAGACGGCTTCATATGCGCTCCTCGAGACAAAGATCTGTTGAGGATAGGCAGAAATGGATATGTTCAGAGAACAATTCAAGTTTAATCTCATGGCGCGAGATGGTCGACCGTTAGCGTCGAAAACCACCACAAAGGTGCCTGTCCCCTTTGTGGTGGTGAGGAGCGCGCGGCTTCTTTTGGTAATAGTGTTAGCTGGCGATATCATTAGTGCAGGTGGCGAAGGTTTGCATTGTGGGGTGTTTTGCCGTGAGCCGTTCTGCCCGTATTGGATTGATTGTCTTGGCGCTTGCGATCGCTGTGGTTGGCGCGGGCGCTGCCGGTATGGCATTTCTACCTGCTGCGGTGACGGAGCCGTTGGTCAAGCCTGTGGCTCAATCTGTCGAACTTCTTACCGGCGACGACAAGCCCGAGACCATTACCGTTGATTTTGATGAGCAGCCGGCTGTGCTGGGTATTAGCAATTATCCGTGTATTCAGCTTGGGGCCATGCGCTATACCACGGATACAAGCCTGATCGATAGGGCGTCCGAGCTACTCAAGGGCAAAACATTTAAGCGTTGGTATGGATATGCGTCCTATCGGGCAAAAGCGAACGACATGGTTGGCGGATGCCACTCTTCCATCGAGCTGGACACTGCGAAGGGCGCAAAGTTATGTGATGTCTCGTACGATCCGGGCTACGAGGGCAATGAGGGTCCGGGCATCTACATCATGGACGGCGATGTCGCTTATGTCATGGAGGGCGACCAGACCGAGCTCAACGATTTTATGGGCCAGTGTATCCAAGATGCCTATAAACAGACCTGCTTGCCTGACCCGCAGACTGCACGCGATAGTGGGTCTGCCCGTACATGGCTGCTCGAAGACGAGATGCCCTGGAGCGGCGAATCGGGAAGTACGGGTTCGGCGAAGGAGTAGAGACCGCGACCACCACAAAGGTACCCGTCCCCTTTGTAGTAGTTCTTGGTTTGTCTCGATTTGTAACATCTTGGCCGCTAAAAGTGGGCTTGGTGTTACAGATTTAGATTTTCGATTCGGGTGTCTCCTGTTCGTCTCGATCTGTAACAGATAGAGCTCTATTTGCCGATTAGATGTTACAGATTGAGACAAACGGGCGCCGTTGGCCATTTCATCTTGATTTGTAACATCTGGAGCCATAAACAGTCGCTAGATGTTACAGATTGAGATAGTAAGGGGGTGAGGCCGCAGCGGGTGAGCGCGTCTGTCCCTATCCATCAATCACTCAGAAAATCTTATATATAGAGACTTAGATTTGTGTATAAGATCGCGCAAAGCTGGCAACAATACTTCTCGAACAACGTGAAGCCGCCCCGTAGGGCGGCCGCCCCAAGAGAGGTGATTCCATGAGAATCGATAAGCTAGCAATGACGTCGCGCGAGGCGCTGCAGACCGCCATGAGCACAGCTGCCGATGCGCAGGCCGGCGCGGTGGAGCCGATTCACCTGCTGTCTGCCCTGCTCGGTGCTGGCGAGCGCAATATCTCCGTGATCATCGAGCGCATCGGTGCCGACCCGGCTCAGCTCGCACGCTCCACGCAGGATGCCATCGACCATGCGCCCAAGGTTTCGGGCGAGGGCCAGCAGATGGGCCTGTCCAACGAGCTCGTCCGCGTCATCGAAAAGGCCGAGAAGAAGGCCACCAAGATGGGCGACAGCTTTGTAGTGACCGAGCATCTACTGATGGCACTAGCCGAGGACAAGGGCGAGGCGGGCCGCGTGCTGCGCGATGCCAGCGTGACCAAGGAACGCATCGAGCAGGTCTATGAGGAGCTGCGCGGCGATGACCGCGTGACGTCTGCCGAGGACAAGACTCAGTTTGAGGCGCTGGAGCAGTACGGACGCAACATCTGCGACCTTGCCCGCGCCGGCAAGCTCGACCCGGTCATCGGCCGTACCGACGAGATCCGCCGCACCATCCAGGTCCTGTCCCGTCGCACCAAGAACAACCCCGTGCTCATCGGCGAGCCGGGCGTCGGTAAAACGGCTATCGTCGAGGGCATCGCCCAGCGTATCGTGGCCGGCGACGTACCGAGCACCCTGCGCGACCGCGACCTCATCGAGCTCGACATGAGCGCGTTGGTCGCCGGCGCCAAGTACCGCGGCGAGTTCGAGGACCGCTTGAAGGCCGTGCTCAAGGAAGTGCAAAAGTCCGAAGGCAAGGTCATCCTGTTCATCGATGAGCTCCACACCATCGTGGGCGCGGGTGCCACCGAGGGCTCCATGGACGCCGGCAACATCCTCAAGCCGGCGCTCGCCCGTGGCGACCTGCACGCGATCGGCGCGACCACGCTCGACGAGTACCGCAAGTACATCGAGAAGGACGCGGCGCTCGCCCGTCGTTTCCAGACCGTGATGGTCTCCGAGCCTACCGTCGAGGACACCATCTCGATCCTGCGTGGCCTCAAGGAGAAGTACGAGATCTTCCACGGCGTGCACATCACCGATAGCGCGCTCGTGGCCGCCGCCGACCTCTCCGATCGCTATATCGCCGACCGCTTCCTGCCCGACAAGGCCATCGACCTGGTCGACGAGGCCGCAAGCCGTCTGCGCATGGAGCTCGACAGCATGCCGGTCGAGATCGACGCCACCACGCGTCAGCTCACCCAGCTGCAGATCGAGGAGCAGGCGCTCATGAAGGAGACTGATGACGCCTCCAAGGAGCGTCTGGAGGCCCTGCGCCAAGAGATTGCTGAGGTCCAGGAAAAGCTCAACGTGCAAAAGGCCGGCTGGCTCAACCAGAAGAACGCCATCGACCACGTGCAGGAGCTCAAGGGGCAGCTCGACGAGGCCAAGAGCGAAGAGGAGCGCGCGACGCGCAACGGCGACCTGGGTCGTGCGTCCGAGCTGCGCTACTCCGTGATTCCGGGTCTGCAGCAGCAGATTCAGGATTCCGAGGCTGCGCTCGAGGCGCAAAAGCAGCAGGACGGCGAGGGCCTCAACGAGCAGGTGACCTCTGATGAGATCGCCGAGGTCGTGAGTGCCTGGACCGGCGTGCCCGTGTCCAAGATGATGCAGGGCGAGCTCGACAAGCTGAAGGGCTTGGAGGGTGAGCTGCATAAGCGCGTCATCGGCCAGGACGAGGCCGTCTCCGCCGTGGCCGCGGCCGTGCGTCGCAGCCGTGCAGGCCTCTCCGATCCGGACAAGCCCATCGGCAGCTTCTTCTTCCTGGGCCCCACCGGCGTGGGCAAGACCGAGCTCGCGAAGGCGCTGGCCGAGTGCCTGTTCGATGACGAGCGCGCGCTCGTGCGTATCGACATGTCCGAGTACATGGAGAAGTTCAGCGTCCAACGTCTGATCGGTGCGCCCCCGGGATACGTGGGTTACGACGAGGGCGGCCAGCTCACCGAGGCCGTGCGCCGTCGTCCCTACTCCGTGATCTTGCTCGACGAGATGGAGAAGGCCCATCCGGATGTCTTTAACGTGCTGTTGCAGGTGCTTGATGACGGCCGTCTGACCGATGGCCAGGGTCGCCAGGTGTCCTTCAAGAACACGATTATCATCATGACGTCTAACGTGGGCTCCAAGGCCATCGCCAATCTGTCCGGTAAGGACGAGGAGGAGATGCGCCATCAGGTCGACGCCGCCATGGCTCAGACCTTCCGCCCCGAGTTCCTCAACCGTATCGACGATATCGTGGTGTTCCATCCGCTTGGCATGGCGCAGATCGAGAAGATTGTCGACATCCAGCTTGCCGACGTTCGCGCACGCCTGGCCAAGGAGCGCATGACGCTTGCCATCACCCCGGCGGCCAAGCAGATGCTCGCCGTGGGCGGCCTGGACCCCGTGTTCGGTGCCCGTCCGCTCAAGCGCCTGGTCCAGCGCGAGGTCGTGGACGCCATCGCCGCCGCCATCATCGACGGCACGGTGCGCGAGGGCGATCAGGTGACGGTCGATGCCGACAAGGACGGCGGCTTTACCGTCGTGTGCGACAACACGCCGGCGGCCACCTACGAGGTCCCCAACGCCGAGTAGATCTTTAGGACATGCCTTAAAATCTGCCTTTTGAGCCGAACGCCAAGGGTGGCGGATCCAATTGGGTCCGCCACCCTTTTTCGTGCGACAATCGATGGTGTTGAACGTGAGTACATGGCAAGGAGCTATGCAGATGAAAGACGAGAACAAGACGAATACGCCGGCGACCGATGCCGTACCCGCCGCACCCAAGCCTGCGCCTAAACCGGCATCCAAGCCGCGCGACCCCTACATCCGTGCCGAGAACGAGGACGACGACGGCTACGATCCCTACAGCGATCGCCGCCCCGAGCGCGAGCCGCTGTTCGAAGCCGACCCGTGGCGCTGAGTGCCACCCAAAAGGCCACCAATAAGTTGCGGTGAAATAGGGACTGTTTTGCGGTTTGACCAGCAAAAACAGTCCCTATTTCACCGCAACTGCGTTAGGGATGTGGGTGTTGGGTGGCTGTCTTCGGCCCGGCTAGTCCTGGGCCTTGATGCTCGGCAGGAGAATCTGGGCGAGGTAGTCGGTCTCGAGTTTGGTCGCGGCGTCTGCCTTGCCGTCTTTACCGACCAGGTCGTTTTTGATCTGGCTGTATGTGTAGCGGTTGCCGGTCGTGAGCTCGACAAGCTCAATCGCCGTGTCCATGGGGTAGGTCGACACGGGGTTCTGCGTGCGCCCGTTGATGGTTTGCGGAATCACGTACGGATAGACAGGGCCGCTGGCGTAGACGGTGTAGCCGTTGCCCAGGCTGACCGTGCCCAAAACCGTATCGCCGTCATCGGGGGTAAAGGTCTCGCCGTCGCGCACTGCGACAAGCGTCACGAGCGGTGTGTTGGTGTCGCTGTCCAGATAAATGCACAGCGTGCTGCCGTTTTGCCAGGTTGCGACCTCGCCATACCACTCAACCGGAATATCGAGCTGATACAGGTTCGTCGCCTTGTGCCGAGCGTCGGCATCGCGGGCGGACTGAGCCTCGCTTGCGCTTACGGCGTTGGCGGCGGCATCGCGGCGCGTAATTGCCGCCTGCTGGAGTATCTTTGCCGCGGCGGCAGAGCTTGCGCCCCCTTCCTCGGCATACTTGGCGGCGGCATCGATCTGGTCGTCAGTCACCGTGTCGGCCGAAGGTACCTTGAGCTTAAAGGTGGCTTGAGCGCGCAGATCCTGCCCATCGCTCTTAATGGTGACCTGCGCCTTGGTGGTCGGGACGGTGTAGATGGTGCCGTCTTCCGCGATGGGGGATCCAGCAATGGAGAGCGTGTAATCGCCGGGCAGCAGCTTAATGCCGCGACCGTGCTCGTCAACGTAGAGCGTTTCGCTCACAGAGGAGCCGTCGGAGTCCTGGCCACTCACCTGCACGGGGATCTTTGAGCCGGTGGAGCAGTCGAGCCCCGCGGCATGTACGCCAATTTGCACCGACATCATCGTGTGCGCACTGGCGGCGACAGCGGCAGCCTGCTCTTGCTGATATCCGTTCCAGGCAGCATAGCCTGCGCCGCCGGCGACGAGCGCGACGGCCACAACGCCGGCAACCATCAGGTTGCGGCGCCTGGGCGACATCTTACGATGACGAACCTCGGCTTCGCGTGCCGAAGGAACGGACGGTAGGGGAATATCGCCCATGGCGATGGTCTCGTCCACGGCAGGCGCAGAGCCTAAGCCAGGGAGCTCACGGGTCAGCGAATCTTCGGCGGGCAAGCTGTCGAGCAAGATGGTTTCCTCGCTCGTGTCGGATTCGGGCTGGTCATCGCCCTTGCTATCGTCCTCTTCGGCTTCGGCTTCGTCAGGAGCGTCTTTGACGTCGCTGTCTTCGTCCTCGGTGCCTTCGTGCGCCTCGTCCTGTGTGTCGACGGCCGAATCGCTAAACGAGAGCTCATCTAGCGCAATCCGGTCAAGGCTCTCCAGGGCCTCGGCACACGCTTCTGCATCTTGGGCCGCATCCTCTTGGCCCATCGTCTCATCTTTCATATATCCCCCAAGCTCAATATCGGGACAACACTGTACCCAAAAATGGGGCTATATAAAGCGCATGCGAAATATAAGATCCGATTTAACCCGAGTGCATCGTTTAGCCGCATCCTCGCGGCAGCAAAAAGCCCCCGGAACGCGGACGAATCACATTCCGGGGGCTCTGCAATGCGTTGAGTTGCGCGGAGCCGGCTGCGCGGCTTCGTACTCAAGCGATGTTTGCGCCAGGCGCGTTACTCGGCGTGAGCGTAGTCCACCTTGGCGCGGCGAGCGGTGGCCTTCTCCCAATCGCTGGTGCCCTCAAAGACATCCTGCTTGTAGGGATTGCGGCCGAGCTTCTTGGCACGGTAGGCGATGTAGATGATTGCGGCGACGTTGGCGATCAGCGCGGCGACCGAGACCGCGGTAGCGGCGCCGGGGTCGAGCGTGGAGTGGGTCACAAAGATGGACTCCTCCTGGAAGTACGGGAACACCTGGGCAAACATGCACCAAATGGCCAGCGTGAAGGCGCGGTTCTGGATCCAGCCGCCCTTGTTCCAGATAAAGGCGGCGACGGTGGGCGCCAGCAGCAGTGCAAAGCCGCAGAACCAGGAGTGGGTGGGCAGGCAGTTGTAGGTGTAGCAGAAGTTCCAGATATCGTAGGCGATGATGTAGACCCAGGTCATGTCGGGCCACAGCATGTCGGTCTGATCCTCGGAGGCGTAGACGCTCCACCAACCGGTCATGCAGAAGATGTTGATGATACCGGCGATGCCGTTGAACACGTTGTTCCAGCCGGCCAGCTGCGTAGCACCTTCGGAGGTGACCCAAGTGGATTGGCCCAGGACAAAGAAGTGATAGGCGCTCTCGAAGTCGGACACGACGGCGATCATGATGTTGATGGCGACGATCACAAACGGCCATGCGCGGAACCAATGCGCCTTGCCGATCTTCCCCCACTGGTACTTAATGGCAATGAAGCCCCAGCAACCGGCCAGCGCCGCGTATACCTTGGCGTAGTGGAACCAGCTGTTCTGGTACACGTGGGTGGGGTTGGTGAGCGCCCACTCGGCACCCTGCGAAACGCCGACGGCGATGGCGACGCAGTAGATGGTCATGGCCAGCGGAGCCACGCCAAAGATGATTGCCGCGCCCAGCTTGGTGCGGCGACCGACCTCGTTGAGCACGATCAGGCCAATAAAGACCATGGCCCAGCCGGCCCAGTGGATAAGGGTATCGCTACCCCAAACATCGAACAGCATGCTGCTCTCCTTTCACACGCCCGCGGCCCCTCTTCCGATCGCGGGCAGTTTGGCCAAATGTCGTCAGTTCTGGGGCTTGCGCTCCGGATACTTGGCGGTATAGCCCTCGATGTGGAGTGTCGAGGCGATGATTTCCTTGACCGTCTCGTCGGGCACATCGGGGTGCGTGCGGATATACATCAACAACCCCATGATGAGGGTGTAGAACGTCTCGTAGACATGGTCGATGCGTAGCTCATGATGGGCGACAAAATCCACCACGGTGGTGTCGCAGATATACTGCGCCACGCGCTGGACCACGTTGTGCAAAAAGCCGCCGTAGAGCGCACCGCTGCTCGAGGTGAGCGTGCTCGGCAGCTCGTGGCCGCTCACGACCAGACGCTTAAAGAGCGGGGCGACGGTGTCGAGCGCGCCTTCGATATCACCGACGGTGCGGCCGGCGTTCCACTGCTCGAGCTCGGAGATAAAACCGTCGATTGCCTCGTCCATGACAGCGGTGACGGCGGCGTCCATGTCGGCGAAGTAGTGGTAGAACAGCGAGCGCGTGCAGCCGGCTCGCTTGGTTACGGCCGAGACGGATAGATGCGACACGCCCAGCTCGGAACTCACGGTGCGCACGGCATCGAGGATCTCGCGACGGCGTTCGTCGCCCGTCAGACGTTTGGCCGTGCTGTCGGGCGCGGGGACGGCATCGACCACAGAGGTATCTGCTGTGTTGTCGCCCATGTTTTGCCGCCTTTCATCCTCTTTTGCCTGACCGTTCACCTAACAGTCTTGAATATTGTTGACGGTTCGTCAATACTATTTTTGACACAATGTCAACAATGGCGGGTGAACGGCATGGGGCATGCCCGACCTGCAAAAAAAGAGGGGCGCTGCGGCCTCGTCGGGCTGCGGCAAGAGAAGGGACAACCATGATTCTCAACGGACCGGGAATTAGCTACACCGAGCCCGATATCGGTTCGGAGTTCGTGCCGCCGCTGCCGGAGCATCCGCGCGAGGCAATTGTCAAGCTGTGCGAGCACTGCACCAACCGTCTGCTGCATCGCGACGAGCTGCTGGGCTACGAGTACTGGTCGTTTGCCGAGGCCGCGACCGACGAGCAGGCCGAGGTGCTCTGCAAGATGAAGATGCGCCGTCCCTACACGCTGCCCGAGATGGTCAGGCTCACCGGCATGCCCGAGGCCCAGATCGAGAAGATGCTCGACGACATGAGCTACACGGGTCTGCTCGAGTACAACTGGGAAAACCCCGAGCGCGCCAAGCAGTGGGTGCTGCCCATGCTGGTACCGGGTTCCGCCGAGTTCCTCAACATGCGCGTGAGCCAGCTTGAGGAGCATCCGGTCTATGCCAAGTTCTTTGAACAGGCATCCAAGGGGCCGCTGTCCAAGGCTACGCCGATGGTGCCGCCCGGAGGCGCCGGTATCGGCATGCACGTCATTCCGGTCGAAAAGGCCATCGACGCCGCGAGCACCTCGGTGCCTATTGAGCATATCGAGCATTGGCTCGACAAATACGAGGGTAAGTATGCCGCCAGCACCTGCAGCTGCCGCGCGAGCCGTCGCGTGATGGGGGAGGGTTGCGCCGACGACCCCGCCGATTGGTGCATCGCCGTGGGCGATATGGCCGACTACGTGGTCGAGACCGACCGCGGCCATTACGTGACGCGCGACGAGGTTTACGACATCCTGCGCCAGGCCGAGGACAACGGCTTTGTGCACCAGATTACCAACATCGACGGCGAGAACAAGATCTTCGCCATCTGTAACTGCAACGTCAACGTGTGTTATGCCCTGCGCACCTCGCAGCTGTTCAACACGCCCAACCTGTCGCGCTCGGCCTATGTCGCCAAGGTCGAGAAGGACAAGTGCGTGGCCTGTGGTCGCTGCGTTGAGGTGTGCCCGGCCGGCGCTGCCAAGCTGGGCCAGAAGCTCTGCAGCAAAAAGGCCGGTGGACAGGTGCCCGAGTATCCGCGCCAGGAGCTGCCCGATGCCACCAAGTGGGACCACACCAAGTGGTCGCCCAACTACCGCAACGACAACCGCATCGAGACGCATGAGTCCGGTACCGCGCCCTGCAAGACGGCCTGCCCCGCGCACGTTGCCGTTCAGGGCTATCTGAAGCTCGCGGCTCAGGGCCGCTATGACGAGGCACTGGCGCTCATCAAGCGTGAGAACCCGCTGCCCGCTATCTGCGGCCGCGTGTGCAACCGCCGCTGTGAGGATGCCTGCACCCGCGGCCGTGTGGACGCCGCCGTGGCTATCGACGAGGTCAAGAAGTTCATCGCCCAGCGCGATCTTGATGCCGCGACCCGCTATGTCCCACCCGTGGTGACCCCGACGCGTGCCGGCGGCTTCGACCAGAAGATCGCCATCATCGGTGCCGGTCCGGCCGGCCTGTCCTGCGCTTTCTACCTGGCCGAGAAGGGCTACAAGCCCGTCGTGTTCGAGAAGAACGAGCGCCCGGGCGGTATGCTCACTTACGGTATTCCCAGCTTTAAGCTGCAGAAGGATGTTATCGAGGCCGAGGTCGAGGTCATTCGCCTGATGGGTGCCGAGTTCCGCTATGGCGTGGAGGTCGGTCGCGATGTGACGCTCGACGAGCTGCGCGAGCAGGGCTTTAAGGCCTTCTATGTGGCTATTGGCTGCCAGGGCGGCCGCCTTGCCGGTATTCCGGGCGAGGATGCCGAGGACGTGACCGTGGCCGTCGACTTCCTTCGCGAGGTCAACAACGGCAAGATCGACACGCTGCCCGGCCGCACCATCGTGGTGGGCGGCGGCAACGTGGCTATCGACGTCGCGCGCAACGCCTGCCGCCTGGGTTCCGAGCACGTTGAGATGTTCTGCCTGGAGAGCGAGGCCCAGATGCCCGCCAGCGAGGAGGAGCGTCGCGAGGCCGTTGAGGACGGCGCCCACATCAGCTGCGGCTGGGGTCCCAAGGAGGTTCACCTGGATGAGGCCGGCCATGTGTGCGGCATCACCTTCAAGCGCTGCACGCGCGTCTTTGACGACGAGGGCCGTTTTGCGCCCGAGTACGACGAGAACGATCTGCGCCGTGTTGATGCCGACCGTGTCGTCATGTCGATTGGCCAGTCCATTGTGTGGGGCGATCTGCTGGCAGGCTCTAAGGTGGAGCTTGGCCGCGGCCAGGGCGCCCTTGCCGATCCCCAGACCTATCAGACCGCCGAGCCCGACATCTTTGTGGGCGGCGACGTCTATACCGGGCCGAGCTTTGCCATCGACGCCATCGCCGCCGGCCACGAGGCCGCCGTGTCCATCCATCGCTTTGTGCAGCCGGGCTCCACGCTCACCATCGGCCGCAACCAGCGCCACTACACCGCGCTCGACCGCGACGATGTCGTGATCGAGAGCTATGACAACGCGAGCCGCGAGGTGGCACATGTCGACCGCGACTGCGAGAAGGCTGCACCCTTTAGCGAGTACGTCGAGACCTTTACCGAGGAGCAGGTGCGCGCCGAGACCGCCCGCTGCCTGGGCTGCGGTGCCTCAATCGTCGATCCCAACAAGTGCATCGGCTGCGGTCTGTGCACCACCAAGTGCGCGTTCGATGCCATCCACCTGGATCGCGATCGCCCCGAGTGCTCCACGATGGTCAAATACGAGCAAAAGCTCCCAAGCCTGGGCAAGTACGCATTGAAGCGTGCAATTAAGATCAAATTTGGGAAGAAGTAAAAGAACCTGACAAGTCAGTGAGCGGCGCAGAGCGTCGCTCACTGACGTTTGGCTGACATCGCACTAACCGTTGTTGAAAGGTTTCTACCTTGCATGAATTGGGAATCGTCTATCACATCATTCGCGATGTCGAGAACGTGGCGCGCGCCAATGGCGTGAGTCGCGTTTCGAGCGTCACGCTGCTGTTGGGCGAGGTCTCGGGCGTCGTTCCCGACTTGCTGCTCGACGCTTGGCGCTGGGCGGCAGATAAAAAGCCCATCACGCAGGGCGCGGAGCTTATTGTGGAGCCCGTCGAGGCCGTGACGCATTGCGAGGCATGCGGTCGCGACTACGCGACGGTCGAGCACGGCAAGACCTGCCCCCATTGCGGTAGCGGCGAAACATACCTGCTGCAGGGCCAGGAGGTCATGATCAAGCAGATCGAGACCCCCGACGAGGAACCGGCAGACGCTGCCCCCGACGGCCCTTCCGACGTCCTCGACGCCGTCGATGCCGCTCACCCCCTCCACATCGTCTAGGATTCCCTATAAGTTGCGGTGAAATAGTTCCTAAATCCAGCCTTCTGGCTCTTAAACAAGAACTATTCCACCGCAACTTTTTTGAGTGGTTTCGTAGATCATAAGTCGCGCAAATAGTCAAGTCATACCTGTTTGAACAATGTAGCGGCAGTACAAGCGCATTCGCGCTTGCCTAAAATCGATATTAATGAACAGTCTGCTTGTATCTGTAAAATGCGTGGCTTGATGAGCGACGCCTTGGCGGGTAATGAGTCAAAAAGCAGTAACGTAATCAACTTGTAACAAACTTAGACGTTTAAATAAATAAGATCGCGTCGGAAATGTTGGTGTAAGCGCGCCGACGGCTGACCGCCAAACGCAAGCGGCCCCTGTCCTAGAATCTGGAATTGCTACATAACACAGGTTCTGGGAAAGGACAGGGACCGCTATGGAGATATTAGCAGACGCGATGCCGGATAAGGCCGCCATCCCGAGGTCGACCGACGGGATGGTCGACATCCAGTCGCTGCTCAGGCTGCTCGCCGAGCAGGTGGTCAACGCCATCATGGACGAGGAGGCCGACCAGCTCTGCGGCGATGGGGCCAACAGCAGGAACGGCTACAGGGACCGCGGCCTCGAGACGTGCGTGGGCACGCTCAACCTGAGAATCCCCAAGCTCAGGACGGGCAGCTTCTTCCCCGAGGACGTCCTCGAGCGCTACCAGCGCGTCGACCGCGCGCTCGTCGCGGCGGTAGCCGAGATGTACGCCACCGGCACCAGCACCAGGAAGGTGCAGAGGATAGCCGAGAAGATGGGCATCGAGAGGCTCGGCAGGGACCGCGTGAGCGCGATCGCCGCGACCCTCGACGCCGAGATAGCCGACCTCGCGGAGGGGCCGCTCGATGCGCGCGCGATACCCTACATCTGGCTCGACGCGACCTACGTCAAGTGCCGCCGCGGGGGCCGCGTGGCTTCGACCGCGGTGGTCACGGCGATAGGCTGCGACGAGTCCGGCTGGAGGCGGGTGCTGGGGGTGTCCGTGGTGGACACGGAGTCCTACGAATCGTGGCTCGGTTTCCTGCGGAAGCTGCGCGACCGCGGCGCGACCGGCACCGAGCTCGTCGTATCCGATGCCCACGGGGGCCTGGTCAGGGCCGTAGGCGAGGTCTTCCAGGGGGCGGCCTGGCAGCGATGCGCCGTGCACCTGATGCGCGACTGCATGCGCGAGGCCGGCTCCTGGCAGCTGAGGCGCCGCGTGGGGCGCATCGTCTCCTCGGTCTTCCGCGCCAGGGACGCCGCCACCGCCGTGGCCATGTACCACGCGGCGTGCGAGATGCTGGAGGGGTGCTGCCCGAGGGCGGCGAGGGTGCTCGAGGAGGCGGAGCCCGACGCGCTCGCGTACCTGGACTTCCCGCCGTCGCACTGGAAGCGCCTGCGCACCAACAACGTGCAGGAGCGCGCCAACAGGGAAATCAAGCGCCGCTCGCGCGTGGTGCAGGTCTTCCCGTCGGAGAGTTCGCTGCTCAGGCTCGTGGGCGCCGTCATGTGCGACCAGGCCGAGACATGGTCCGGCTCGCGCTACTTCTCGGAGAGGAAGATGGCCGAGATGCATGACACCGCGTTCAGAATGGGTGCCGCGGGCGAGCACGACTGGGCGGAGCTGGAGAAGGCGGCCAGGAAGATGATCGAATCAAGCCTGGAACTTGCCGACAGCGTGGAGGCGGCCTAGGATATCAACTGATTCCGGATATCGGACACAGGGGCCGCAAGGGCCCTTACACCAACTTTCTCGACACTACCCATAAATAATGCAACCTTTTACGAATTTAGCTAAAATTCCACAAACCAAACAGGTATACTCCTTTCATGTCGTGTAGGAATTACGTAGACAAAAAGGAGGTTATGTGATGGTAAGTATTGTTCTTGCTAGCCACGGGGACTTGGCAGCTGGAATCAAGCAGACGGGCTCGATGGTCTTTGGCGATCAGCCGTCTGTGGCCGTGGTCTCGCTCGAGCCGAGCATGGGCCCCGACGACTTCCGTGCTAAGGTCGAGGAAGCAATCGCTTCCTTCGAGGACCAGGAGCAGGTGCTCTTCCTCGTTGATCTGTGGGGCGGCACGCCGTTCAACCAGATTAGCGGGCTCATCGGGGGCCATGATTCCTGGGCTATCGTCACCGGTGTCAACCTGCCTATGCTCATCGAGGCATATTCGCAGCGCTTTGATGCAAAGAACACTGCACATGCGATCGCAAAACATCTCGTGACTGAGGCTAAGGCTGGCGTGCGCGTCAAGCCCGAGTCTCTGGAGCCCGAGGAGAAGAAGCCGGCTACGGCCGCCGCTGCTCCTGCAGGCGCCATCCCTCCGGGAACGGTCATCGGCGACGGGCACATCAAGATTGCCCACGTCCGTATCGACACCCGTCTGCTGCATGGTCAGGTGGCCACCACGTGGACCAAGCAGATCAACCCCAACCGCATCATCGTGGTTTCCGACGGCGTTGCTCACGACGAGCTCCGCAAGACCATGATTGAGCAGGCTGCCCCTCCGGGAGTCCATGCCAACGTCGTGCCTATCAAGAAGATGGCCGAGGTCGTCAAGGACACGCGTTTTGGTGACACCAAGGCCATGCTGCTCTTCGAGAACCCGCAGGATCTGCTCAAGGCCATCGAGGCCGGCGTCGACATCAAGGAAGTCAACATCGGTTCCATGGCTCACTCCAAGGGCAAGGTCGTCGTCACCAACGCCGTCGCTATGGGCGATGACGACGTTAAGACCCTCGAGGCCCTCAAGGCCAAGGGCGTCAAGTTCGAGGTCCGCAAGGTTCCTTCGGATGCCTCCGAGGATCTCGACGCCATGTTGAAGAAAGCTAAGGCCGAACTGGCCGCTCAAGCATAGTAAAGGAGGGTCCGATACATGTCTGCAATCACTATTCTGCTTGTTGCGATTGTCGCGTTGCTTGCCGGTATGGAAGGCATTCTGGATGAGTTCCAGTTCCATCAGCCGCTCGTGGCATGCACGCTTATCGGTCTCGTAACCGGTCACCTTCAGGAGGGCATCCTCCTGGGCGGTTCGCTCCAGATGATGGCCCTTGGCTGGGCTAACGTCGGCGCCGCCGTCGCGCCTGACGCCGCTCTGGCCTCGGTCGCTTCTTCGATCATCATGGTGCTCGCCCTCAACGGCGGCGCCACTGATTCGGCCAAGGCCGTTACCGCGGCCATCGCCGTCGCCGTCCCGCTGTCGGTCGCTGGTCTGTTCCTGACCATGATCTGCCGTACCATTGCTACCGCTATCGCTCACGCCATGGACGGTTGCGCCGAGAAGGGCGACTTCTCCGGCATCGAGCGCTGGCAGTACGCTGCCATCCTCATGCAGGGCCTTCGTATCGCCATCCCGGCAGTACTTCTGTGCGTTATCCCGGCCGAGGCTGTTACCAACGCGCTTAACGCTATGCCCGACTGGCTGTCCGGCGGCATGGCCGTCGGCGGCGGCATGGTCGCTTCCGTCGGTTACGCCATGGTCATCAACATGATGGCCACCAAGGAGACCTGGCCGTTCTTCATCCTCGGCTTTGTCCTTGCTGCCATCCCTCAGCTCACGCTGATCGCCCTTGGCCTCATCGGCATCTCCCTTGCCCTCATCTACCTTGGCCTTAAGGATCTGGCCAAGCAGGGTGGCGGCACGGGCGGTGGCTCCGGCGACCCGCTCGGCGACATTCTGAACGATTACGAGTAGGAGGGGAGTGATACATATGGCAGAGAACAAGATTCAGCTCACCAAGGCTGACCGTAAGAAGGTTTGCTTCCGTCATCAGTTCCTTCAGGGCTCGTGGAACTACGAGCGTATGCAGAACGGCGGCTGGTGCTTCGCAATGATCCCTGCGATCAAGAAGCTCTACACCAGCAAGGATGACCAGATTGCCGCGCTTAAGCGCCACCTGGAGTTCTATAACACCCACCCCTATGTTTCCGCCCCCGTCATTGGCGTTACCCTCGCCCTCGAGGAGGAGCGCGCCAACGGTGCTCCGATCGATGACGTCGCCATCCAGGGCGTCAAGGTCGGTATGATGGGCCCGCTCGCCGGCGTCGGTGACCCCGTCTTCTGGTTCACCCTTCGCCCGATTCTGGGCGCTCTGGGCGCTTCCCTGGCCATGTCCGGCAGCATCGTCGGTCCGTTGCTGTTCTTCTTCGCGTGGAACATCATCCGTTACGCTTTCCTGTGGTACACACAGGAGTTTGGCTACAAGGTCGGCTCCTCTATCGCCAAGGACCTCTCCGGCGGTCTGATGGGCAAGGTCACCGAGGGCGCTTCCATCCTGGGTATGTTCATCATCGGCGCCCTGGTCGAGCGCTGGGTGTCCATTTCCTTCACCCCGATCGTCTCCACGGTCAAGCAGTCTGCTGGCGCCTTTATCGACTGGGCTAGCCTGCCTTCCGGTTCCGAGGGTATCAAGGAAGCGCTGACGATGTACAACTCCGTCGGTGCTACCGCCCTTGATCAGATGAAGGTCACCACGCTCCAGGGTAACCTCGATCAGCTCATCCCCGGCCTTGCCGCCGTGTGCCTGACCCTGCTGGTCTGCAAGCTCCTCAAGAAGAAGGTTAGCCCGATCGTCATCATCCTGGCTCTCTTCGCCGTCGGCATCATCGGTCGCTTCTGCGGCTTCATGTAAGCACGCTTCGGCTTAAGACCGAGAGTTGCTAGGTAAGGGCTTTTGAGCCATTGAAACGGACCGCACCCGGTGGGTACACTGGATGCGGTCCGATTGTTTTAATTGGAGGGCGAGGCGCGTATGGCGCAATCTCAGAACAGCACGGTCGATCTGGCAACGCCGGCAACCTGCCTGATGGGGCTTACCAGCCACGGTAACGTGATGGTGGGCAATAAGGCGTTCGAGTACTATAACGAGCGCAATCCCGAGGATTATATTCAAATCCCGTGGGACGAGGTCGACTATATTGCCGCCGAGGTTTTGCGCGGCACCAAGAAGATTACGCGTTTTGCCATCTTCACCAAGGACAACGGTCACTTTACGTTTTCGACGCGCGACGACAAAGAGACGCTTCGCGCGGTCCGCAAGTACGTCGACGAGGATAAGCTCGTGCGTTCGCCCGACTTTATCGATGTGACCGCCAAGGGCGCCAAGAGCATCCCCTCCGTCATCAAAGGCCTCTTCCACAAAGGCAACTAGCTCCTCATAAGTTGCGGTGAAATAGTTCCTAAATAGGGGGTGCGGACGATTTCTTGGACCGCGCCTAGGCGTATCCAAGCTTCCTGCGGTACTCCATCGGGCTCAGCCACCCGAGGGACTTCTTGATGCGCCCATCCCGATAGTACACGAGG
>CALAMK010000019.1:0-1012 GCA_937925735.1 uncultured Collinsella sp.
CCGCCGCTCTTTTCGGTGTACCAGCCGTTGAAGCTGTGCTTGCTGCGGGAAGCATCGGGCAGAGAGGTTAGCTTCTGCTTGGTGGTGGTCATGCTGTCGACAGAGGGCGTACCGTCGTTTCCGTCAAAGGTGACGGTGTACTCCGTGGGCGTAGGCGGCGCATCCTCCTCGAAGATGGCCTTGATCTCCACGTTGTCGCTCGGCATGGTGAACTTGTCGTCCCTTACCGTCACGTCGCCGCTCATAACCTGCCACTCCTTAAAATGGTAGCCCGCGTTTGGCGCAGCGGTCAGGGTGATTTCCGTTCCGGCCGTCGCCGAGGCGGGATCCGCGCTGCCCGTGCCGTGACCGTCGTCCCTGACGATGACGGCGTATTCCGTCTCGGGAGCCTTGGCTATCGTGATGGAAAACTCCTTAATATCTTCACCCAAAGCGTTGACCGCCATGACGGTAAAGACCTCGGTCCCTTCCCCGGCGGGCGTGCCGCTTATCTCTCCTGTGTCCTCGTTTAGGCTAAGTCCCTCGGGCAGGACGCCGCTCACAATGCTCCATGTGATGGGCGCGGTACCCTTGGCGGTCAAGCGGCTGCTGTAAGCCTCGCCTTCCATGCCGTCGGGCAGGCTTTCCGCGACGATTGTCGGTGGCATAGGGGGTCGGTTATCGATAAGCTTCACCCGAATCGCGGCTGTTACCGCAGGCTCCGGCTGCTGAAAGATGTCTCCGTCATCATTGCTAAGCACCGGCGTGCCGGTGATGGTCTGCCAATCCACGGACTCCGCATCATAGGACGATTCATCCCATGCCACGTCGACCCAGCGCCATGCGCCGTCAACGGCATTGATGCACACATTTTCCGGCAAGCCGAGCTCTGCAAAGGGCGTGCCGAACGGCTTATCGGTAATGGGATCCGGTTCATCGATATTCCTGATGGTGTTTTTGATGGCGTTGATTTTGATGGTAATCTCCGTCGGCTTGTGGAGACGCAGGTCGTCCGGCGTGAATACCACCGTCA
>CALAMK010000020.1:0-43100 GCA_937925735.1 uncultured Collinsella sp.
GGAGGAAGAGCTCGACCTTCTCCCTGCTGTACATGCGAACCTCCAGTCCGGACCGCTTCACGGTCCAACTTTCTGTCCGCACCCCCATACGGCTTTAGATGCTTCAGACAGGAACTATTCCACCGCAACTTCGAAGTCTAGTCATGCGACGTATAGCGATGCAGTAAATCTGCTACACTAGTACAACATGCCTCCGTAGCTCAGGGGATAGAGCACCGCTCTCCTAAAGCGGGTGTCGACGGTTCGAATCCGCCCGGGGGCACCAGGAAAATCGCAGGTCAGGAGTTATTTTTGCTTCTGACCTGTTCTGGTTTTGGGGTTAAGAACCGCTTCCGTTTGTAAATCTGGTAAGTAAATATTATGACTTCCCGAGTTTTCCACTGAAAACAGGAAATCACCATTTTGGGGATAAAAGTTTTCAACAGCTGTTAGTCGGTTCCATTTTGGTGACGCGCTTCCCTCTTTTGGGTAAAAAATATCACCATTTTGATGATTCGGCAGCTTTGAATTCTCTGATAAAAAGCCTGTTCAGAAGCTTGTTTCATACCCATTTTGGTGAAACCAATATATAGAGAAATAGATTATAAAGATTATAAAGAAATAGGGACGGCGATGCCGTCCCCTTCGCTCGCAAAGCTCGCTGCGCGGCCACGTACCGTGTCCTTGCCGCCGGCTACGCCGCCGATTTATTCGCTCACTTCGTTCGCTGATTGATGGACTAATCCGATTTATCGGTGACACCAGTCATAAGTGCAGCAATTGATATGTTGAATCCATTGGCAATTTTAGAGAGGTTAGAAAGACTGACATTTCTGCGTCCGACCTCTATCGAGGCGTAGTAAGACCTGTCCATGTCAATGCGGTTCGCAAATTGCTCTTGTGAGTAACCAGACTCTGATCTGAGTTCTTTGCACCGTAGACCAAAGGATTGTTGTAGCGGCGAGATATCCATGACAAAAAGGGTCATGGATTGTTGTATTTATGCCAACGGACTATATACAACAATCCCTGTTAAGGCGCATAATTACCTCTATTGGAAAGCACTCTGATGCCCAGTCGAATAGGGCACGGAAGAGGAATGGAACAGCACAATGACCCAGGGAAAGCATTTCACTGCCGGTGGCGATCACTTCGCCGCACTGCCAAACAAAAAGATTCACACTCCGAAGGGGATCGCGCGTCTGACCGTCACCGCGGCGACCATGGCCGCCATGACCGGATCGAGCCTCATCTCACCGTTCACGGCATTCGCCCAGACCGGTGACGGGGGCACACAGCACCCCGCCGTGATGTCGCCGATCGCCGCCCACGCCGGCGCGGCATCCGGTACCGGCGCGAAATCCGCCGCACAGATCATTGCGGGCCTGCAGAAGGCAGTCGACGAGGCGAAGGCGAAGGAGGACGCCGCCAAGGCAGCCTACGATGAGGCCGCCGGTCCCTACAACGAGGCGGCTTCCGCCCGCGACCAGGCCAAGGCATCCTACGATTCGGCAGTCAGCGCCGGCACGGCAGCCGACCGAGCGGCAATGGACGAGTACGCCCGTCAGGTCGCAGAGGGCAAGGACGCCGCCGATGCTGCCGGCAAGGACCTCGAGCAGGCGAAGGCGGGTCTCGCAGACGCCAAGGCGGATGCGTCCGAGAAGGACGAGGCGTACCAGTCCGCCCTCAAGGCGGCCCAGGATGCCAAGGATGCCCTCGATAAGGCCAAGGCAGATGCCGTAAGCGCCACCCCGGAGGCAATCAGTGCCGCCGAACAGGCCGTGCGCGACGCCCAGGCTGCCGTGGAAAGGGCACAGGCCAATCTCGCCAACGCCAACGCGACGCTTGCCGATGCCCAGTCCAAGCTGGTTGTGACCCAGTCTGCAAAGGATTCCGCCGATGCCGTCCTTGTCGCAGCCAAGCAGAACAAGGACGCGGCGGATGCGAAGGCCGCAGCAGCCAGCGCCGCCTATGAGCAGGCGAAAGCAGACCTCGCCGCAGCGGAGGCAGGCGCCAGCGGTCCGGAGTACGATGCGGCAAAACAGAAGGTCGCGGACGCAGAGGCAGCCCTCGCTGCCGCACGAGCGGTGCAGTCCCAGTGCGAGTCCGAGCTCGAGCAGGCGCAGTCCGCTGCAGCAACGGCACAGACCGAGCTGAATGATGCCCGGGCATCCCTCTCTGCGAAGCAGCAGGCCGCGGTCGATGCCGCGTCCGGCGTGAACGACGCCCAGTCCGCACTCGATGCCGCGAACTCCGACCTCGATGCGGCCAAGCAGGCGAACGCCGACGCCGTCGCCAAGCTGGATGCCGCGAAGCAGGCTGTCAAGGACGCCGAGTCCGCCAAGGCAGCCGCCGACGAAGAGCTTGCGAACGCCAAGATCGCAAAGGATACCGCTGACGCGGCCGTGACCGCCGCCCAGCAGAAGGTCGACGAGGCACAGGCGAAACTCGACTCCGCCGACGCACAACTCAAGCAGGGAGCCATCGGCTTCTTCAAGGCCATGGGTGCCGATTCAGCCATCGAGATCATCCAGAACTGTACACACAAGGACTACACCGAGGTCGGAAACAGCCTCGATGCGACCAGTCTCGACAACATGCTCGCGGCAATCCCGTACATGAAGTCCATCAACGAGTATCGCAAGTCCGTCGGTCTCTCCGAACTCCAGGTCACCTATAAGCTCATTGCAGCGGCGATAGCCAACGCAAACTATTCCGATGTCAAGTTTGGACATTCCATGCAGTTCGATACGACCGAAAACCTCGCATGGAATTATGGAACCGATCCGAAACCGCAGTGGGTTGACCAAGAAAAGGCTTTCTTCGATCAGGCGGTTCAGGAGCTCTATGGCGTCACCGGTCTAACCGGTAAGGATGCCGTAGATTTCTACAAGACGCATAGCGGGATTGAATCCTATGTCAACCAGCACTTCAAGGTTGCCGGATATCCCGCAACCGTCGGTCACTACCTGCATGTCATCAGCCCCGAAATCGGCTATATGGGCATGGCAGTCTGCAGCAAGGGAACCTTGAACGGCTGGCAGACCGACAGCCTCGATACCGCAAACCTTGGTTGGGCAGGTTCAGGCTGGAACATGAACCCCATCTCCGTCGACGAGTACGAGCAGAATCTGACCTCCTATATCAACGGCCTTAAGAACGCCAAGAGCGCACTCGACGCAGCCAAGGCTGATCTCACATCCAAGAAGCAGGCAGCCGCCGGCGCCGCCACAACCGTCCAGCAGAAGCAGGTCGCGGTGAATTCCGCACAGGCAGGTGTCGATGCCGCAAAGCAGGGTGTTGCCGATGCCCAGCGTGCCGTCGATGCCACCAAGGCTGATGTCGCCGCCAAGCAGCAGGGCGTCACGGTTGCCCAGACCGAGCTTGATGCGGCGAAATCGGACCTCGATGCCGCCAACGCGGCAGTCGATACGGCAAAGTCGACCGTACAACAGAAGCAGGTTGCTTTTGATGCTGCCAACGCAGCCGTAACGACCGTACAATCTAAGTTGGATGCCGCAAAGGCCGACACCTCTGCCAAGCAGCAGAGCGTTGCCGATGCGAACGCCGATCTCGCGAAGTTCTTCCAGGACGTCGCCGACGCCAAGAAGGCGGTCGATACCGCAAAGAGCGTCCACGACGCGGCGGCAGCCGGCCAGGCCGAGAAGGCGGCAGTCCTCGCAGCCGCCAAGCAAAAGGCGGACGGCACCGCACGCGCCCTCGCGGATGCCCAGCGTGCCGTCGATGCCGCGAAGGCCGACACCGGCGTTGCCGCCGACAGGCTTACCGGCTCCCAGACTGATCTCGAGGACGCACAGTCGAACCTCGACATCCTCACCGGCCTTGCCGCGAAGCTCGCAGAGGCACAGCAGCGCGAGCAGGATGCAGTAAAGGCCGTCAATGACACCAAGGCCGCCCTCGATGCCGCGAAGGCGGATACTATCGCCGCCGAGTCCCTGGTCTCCGCCGCCGAACAGGCGAAGGCACAGGCAGACGCCAAGCTGTCGAAGCTGAACTCCATCGATGCCGGCGCGGCGATCGCTTCCGGCCATGATGTGAACGCGGATGACGCCCTCAACGCGCTTTTCGCCGCCGCCGTCGAGGCACGTGCCAAGGTCGCGCCCGCCAAGGCCATCCTGGACGAGAAGCAGGCCGCGGTGGACGGGCTCCAGCCCGGCTACGATGCGGCACTCGCCGCCTACGAGCAGGCGAAGTCCGACCGCATCGCGGCGGAGCAGAAGCTTTCCGATGAGATCGCACGACAGGAGGCAGAGGAGACCGCAAAGCAGCAGGCGGCATACATCCCGAAGCACCTCGCCGGCACGGATACCGCCCAGCCCTGCAGCCTCGCCCAGACCGGTGACCGCGCGGGACTCATCGGCGAAACGTTCGTCATCGGCGGTACCGTCCTCGTGGCGGCCGGCGTCTTCCTCGATCAAAAGAAGCGCCGCGAGCAGATGTAAAAGCGAACCGGGCGTTGGATATCGGCTGGTGTCCAACGCCCGGTTTCATGGACAGGGAGATCGGCGTGAGAACAAAGGCTATTATCGTTGCGCTTCTGGTGTGCCTTTCGGCACCTCAACTTGGATGTGCCAGCGTTGCAAAGCAAGGAAGCGGCTCTACGGAAAGGGCCGCCACAGCGGTAAAGAATAAAGACAAAAAGAAGCCGAGTGAAGAAAAGGCGGCGCAAGCCTCTGGAGCCAAGACCGAGGAGAAGAAAGAATCCGACGGCAAGGACCAGAAGTCCGATGACTCCAAGAAGGAGGATAACAAGTCTTCCGATTCCTCGAAGTCGGACAACAAGGGCGATTCTTCCCAGTCCAAGCAGAATTCCGGTAATTCTCAGAACTCTGGCAGCAATAACTCCTCTTCCAACGGCGGTAGCCAGAAGAAGTGGGTTGCCGAGCAGGGCCACTGGGAGACAGATTACAGCCAGGTCTGGATGCCAAATGTGGTATACACGCGTCATCCCCGCTATTGGGTAAACCACGGTGGTACTATGGTAGGACCCTTCGATTCCGAAGATGCCGCCTATTCGTGGGTTCATAATGATATGGACAACGGCGGCATCGGAGGATCTGTCGTAAACGATTCGTATACCACATCTGAGGACCAGGGACATTATGAACAGAAGGCTACGGGGCAGCATTGGGTTGTCGGCGTCGCCGGCCACTGGGAGTAATGTGCATCGTTCCTCTCCTCTTACATTCGGTAAATGTTTATTTATTTTTGTGGGCGGCCGGTTCGGCCGTCTTTTTTAGACGCCCAGTCTGGGAGCAAACGATAGGAAAGCAATCAAACGAGAGGCCGTTCCAAAAGCATCCGGCGGTGCCGGATGCTTCGGGTAAAACCTTCCGCAAATCGGTAAGGTCTTCCGTCAACTTGCTCCAGCCCTCGCCCGGAGTCCGCTGCGCGGTAATGCAAAAACTCGGCATCCCTCGCATTCACATTACCGCTCCGCTCTCGCTACAGCGAATTTCTAACACTCAGCATCCTTCGCGTTAAAAATTCGCTTCCGCTCACGGTCTCCGTTGACACTACGACACCGCGAAGCCTTTCGCTCGAAACGAGGCCTCTCATTTCGTGTCTACGCTACGCTCCGCCCAATCGCCGTTCCGGTGATTGCAAGATGACTGTGGGTGGCATTTTTGTGGGCCCATCCGGACCCCGAAAACACCACGCCACAGACCTTGCTTATCGCCTGCTACGGCGATAAGGTTGTTGCGAAGTTGAAACTTCGCGATGAAGAATCGCGGAGACGATTCTTCATTGGAACGACGCCAGTCGTTCCTCATCAAAGGAAAGCGAATCGCATAGCAGGTTTTGATCGGAGGCCTCTCCGATCGCTGATTCGTTTTCCGGAGGAATCATGAGTAGGCTCCGCCCGCACACCGTCAAGGCGTCTCTTTCAAATGACGAGAAGAAAGCCATCGCTGCAATCGCAAAGCGACATGAGATGAGCGAGGCGGAACTCGTACGTTTCGTTTTGTGTAATGCCGACGATCTCGATATCGATTTTGGTCTTGCGGAAATCGCTGATCAAAAATCCCGAACCGATGACATTCACGTCCGGGTCTCGCCGGAAGAAAAAAGAAAAATCGAAAGCAATGCTGATTCCCTCGATATGACTGTCAGTGCGTATGCTCGTCGCGTACTGCTCAAAGGGCATGTCGAGAAAATCGATGTCGATCGGGCGTCGATCGACAAAATCTATCACGAGCTTTTGAAGGAAGGAACAAACCTCAATCAGCTGATGTATTTTGTGAACGCCCAAGGGCTTCCCGCGTACAACGAGAAAGCTGTTTTTCGAACACTTGAGAAGGTTTATCAAGTTGGGCGTAAGCTAGACCGTTTCATCGACGAGCTCGAAAAGCGCTATTTCGTCGGTGGTGATGTGAAGTGACTGTTATCAAACAGAAAAGTGTATCGAGCGAGCGCTACGCAAAGAATGTCCGTAAATACATCAACGGAAAAGATGCGATTGTGCGTGGTGGCTGGAACATCGAATGGAGCGACCACTGGTTTTCGAAAATGGATAGAACCAGAAAGGTTTTCCATCACGACAAGCCGTCGAGAGCCGGAGCCAAAAACGTAATCCTGCTACACCAGATCCTCGCGTTTCTTCCGGAAGAATGCTCATGCAACGGAGGCAAGATGACCCCCGATGCATGTCTGGCCTACGCGGAGCAATGGCTTGCGAAGCACTATCCGCATCAACAGGTGATTCTCGCGCTGCACGAGGAGAGCGACAAAGCGGGAAAACGGTTCGCGGTCCATATGGCAATCAACCGGACAAACCTTGATACCGGCAAGCGTTGCGACATCGGCGGTCGCAAGGGAAAGTACGAACGCGCTGCATGGGTTCGTGAAATGGACGAGGCCTGGAATCTCGCTCAGCTCGAAAAGGGAAAGAAGAATTCGAAGATTCGAGATCGACAGCCGCGCGATATTGAAAAGGAGATTGTCGATCGTGGTGAGTACAGTTATAAAAACAATCTGCGTGAGCTGATCCATATTGCGATTGACGAAGGTCGCGTAAAGAATATGGAGCAATTCAAAAAGCTACTTGCCTCATGGGGCGTAGACATTTTCATCAAGAACAATCGAGTCTATGCGACAGATCTCGATATCAAAGAGGCCGGCAATCCGAAGTGCACTTTCAACCTGACCCGTCTTGACGGGCGGTTTGCGGTCAAGCAACTTGAAGCGGCCTTTAAAAATAACGTGTTGGAAGCCGAGCGAGCCCTTCCTTATGAGAGGCGTTGCGAGATTTACATTCAACGGCTTAAGAAAGCGTATTCGGCGTGGGTCGAGCAGGCAAAGGCGAGCAAGGGCGTCGCCTACAATCTCTTCCCTAAGTTCATCGCACCGAAGTGCGATGAAGATCTGCTCGAGGATCCGGCGGTTCGTGATGAGCTCCTTGCCCGGCGCGGTTACGCAAGGGAGATTCGCAACCGTTACGCCGGCGGCGTTCCCGATGCTGGCGATGACCGCGTTCGCGCCGCAGGCCGAGCCCATGGTGGCAACATCGACATCTCGCCGCAGGTCGATCGCGCGGTCGACCGAGGCGATTACGCTCGTGGAGACACGCCTCGCTAGTTTTGGAAAGCCTATCGTCGGTGCCCTAGCGCGCTGCCATCCAGTGCTGATTCTTTCATACTCGCAATTCGGCGAGGGTGAGGAGTATGAATTGATCGGCGGGAGTCAGCCGCTCTGATAGAATCGTCCTTGCTGGCGGCAGTCCTCGTGCCGGGCGGAGCCCTCCATCCGATGGGAGGTGATGCCCATGACCGATTTCACTGAGTCCGTGAAGCTCCTAACCGCTATGGTCTCGCTCCTCACGGCCCTTGTCGGCCTTTCCAAGGCACTCAAGCAGGGCTCGAAGCCCAAAAAGAAAGGCCACCGTCGCTAAGACGATGACCCAACTTCATTAAGCAACGGCTCTGCCCAGCTCTCTACAACTTGGGCTGCCGTCGGCACCATTTTACGCTCCTGACGAGGAATTCGTCCATATTTCAAAAATCGAATCCTGTTCGCGCGTGGGCGTAAACTTTTAGTTGGGCAAATCCGGCAGATTGGAGCTTGAAACATGAGGGATATGCACCTCATGTCGCTCATAAAACGTCTCCTGACCTCGAAGGAGAACGTTTTTTAGCGACAGAAGGAGACATAAATATGATCTGGTTTACCAGCGACACCCACTTCGGGCATGAGAACGTGCTGAAGTTCACCGACCGCCCGTGGGAGACGATTTGGCAGATGAACGACGCCATCGTCGACAGCATCAACGGCAGGGTTGCCGTGGACGACGAACTCTACATCCTGGGTGATTTCTCATTCAAGATGACCGCCCAGGACGCCTACGGGCTGCGCAAGCGGATCGCCTGCAGGCGCATCCACCTCGTCCCGGGAAACCACGACAAGGACTGGACCCAGCCGGCGGTCGCGGGCGCCTTCACCGTGGAGCCGCCGATCTGCGTGCTCAAGATCGACGGGCAGAAGATCGTCCTGAGCCATTACCCCATGGCCGACTGGCAGGGCATGAGCCATGGATCGTGGCACCTCCACGGGCACATCCACAGCAGCGGCGGCGCGTACAACGAGTTCAACCGCAAGCAGGGGCTCCTGCGCTACGACGTGGGCTGCGACGCCAACGGGCACTCTCCGGTGAGCCTCGACGGGCTGAGGGAATGGTTCGCCGGGGTCGACGAGCCGTGCGGCCGGGTGAAATGGCCCTGGTGGGTCAACGAGACCGGTGACAGGCAGGTCGAACGCGAGCTGGCGGCTTACAAGCGGAAAGAGGCGATCCGATGACGGTCTATGTGACAGGCGACATCCACGGTGGGCTCGACATGCAAAAGCTCCGCGACTGGGAGCTTAGGGATAGCCTTGGCAGCGACGACTATCTGATCATCGCCGGCGACTTTGGCTTTCCGTGGGACTTCTCTGCCGAGGAATGCGCCGATATCGCCTGGATGGAGTCGCGCCCCTACACGGTTCTCTTCGTCGACGGCAACCACGAGCGCTTCGACCACTGGGCGGAGCGCCCCATGGAGCCGTGGCACGGCGGGCTGACGCGGCGCCTGTCGGACACCTCGCCCATACGGCGCCTGACGCGCGGCGAGGTCTTCGAGCTCGACGGCTCGACGGTCTTCACCATGGGCGGTGCCACGAGCGTGGACAGGGAATACCGCGTGCCGTATTCCAGCTGGTGGCCTCAGGAGCTCCCGGACGAGCGCGATTTCGATGCCGCACGGGCAAGGCTCGACGAGGTCGCCTGGAAGGTCGACTGCGTCATCACCCATACCTGCTCGACGCGCATGCTCTCGCCGACGCTCTACCCGGATCCAGGCTGGGAACGCCCGGATGTGGACCGGCTGACCGGATTCCTCGACGAGCTCGAGGATCGTCTGGACTACAAGCGCTGGTATTACGGACATTTTCACCGAGACGGCAATCCGGACGAACGGCACACGGTGCTGTACGACCGGATCGTGAGGCTCGGGGACAAACTCCTGCCGTGGGGTGCGTACTGATGGCTATCTATGTGACGGGCGACGTGCACGGCAGGGCCGAGCACGGGTCCAGCCGGTTTGCCTTCAAGAATTGGCCTCTGGGCCGGACTCTGACGCGCGATGACGTGGTGATCGTGGCCGGCGACTTCGGCTTTGTCTGGGATGGATCCAACGCCGAGAAATACTGGCTTGACTGGTTCGAGTCGAAGCCGTGGACCACGTGTTTCGTGGACGGCAATCATGAGAACCACCACGCCCTGGCTGAGCTGCCGGTGCGGGAGTGGAACGGCGGGCTCGTCCATGAGGCGCGACCGCGCGTGCTGCACCTGATGCGTGGAGAGGTGTTCGACATCGGCGGGCTCACGGTCCTTGCCATGGGCGGCGCCGCGAGCAACGACAGGCAGTATCGCAGGGAGGGGAGGAGCTGGTGGCCCGAGGAGATGCCGAGCGAGGAGGAGATGGACCACTGCCGCGCCTTGCTCAACCGCGTAGGCTGGAGGGTCGATTACGTGGTGACGCATGAGGCCCCTGCTGCTCTGGCAGAGAAGCTGTGCCGCGAGCGCGGACGCGAGTATCGGGGCGACCGACTTCAGCGATTCCTTGCCGAGCTCGACGGCCGGCTCGGCTACCGAGCCTGGTTCTTCGGACATTATCACGGCGACGAATGGCGCGACGACAGACATCGCCTGATCTACCGAGACATCGTGCCGATTGAAGATGCTGCGCCCGGTTCTAGGAACCTTCTGGAAGCGCTCTAGAAGATTCCTAGAAATCAGCAGCCTGACAGGAGAAGCGCGGGGCTACTCGTCCTTCATCTGGGTCATGACCTCGACCTTAGCCTCGGCCACGGCCGCCCGCTGTTCGGTTGCAGCTAGGCGGTCCTTGAGGGCGGCGACCTCGGCTATCAGGTCGCGCTGGGCCAGGAGTGCGTCGTTCAACTCGGCTTGGGCTTTCAGCGCGGCATCACGCTCGCCGCGCAGTCGCTCGATCTCATCGACCATGGCCACGGCCTCGGCATGGAGCTGGGCGACCTGCCTGTCGAGTTCCCGAGCATCGGCGAGATATCTGACGCTCGCGGCATGGAGCTCGTTGTTCTCGAGCTCGAGGCTCGCGGTATCGAGTTCGAACTTCTCCTCTATAAAGGCAATCCGCTCATTGCAGTCGGCCTCAATCTTTTCATTCCGGCCTCTCGCCTCGACGAGCTTGCGGTTGAATTCGTCGAGCTGGGCCCTGAGCAACGCGTTCTCGGTTCTGAGGTCGCCCGTCTCGCGCAGCAGCTTCTCCCGCCACGTCGCCTCGATTCGCTCAGCGGCCTCATCGAGGACGGACTTCACGCCGTAGATCTCCCTGATTTTCTTCTCGTCTGCCATGGTGCGGCACTCCAATCAACAACGGGCATGGCTCCGCCATGCCATATGGCTGGGAACAATGCACGGCCGCTGTTGATTTGTGTTCGCCCTGCGATCGGTGAGTTCTAAAAGGCGTCTCAAGTCATGCGTTCACGCAGGTTTTCGGTTGGAGAAATACCGCACGTTTTCATGGTAACACGTGCCTTAAAGAATGGGCGGCTATATCGATTCGTTGTAAATAGCGTCTACGACGTGTTGGTGGCAGGAGGTGAGGGCGTTAAAGATGTCGAGGATGATTATGGGAGTATTTTAGATGCAGGCATGAGAAAGGGTCGAATCGAAGTGTCTGGCCGGACGCCAATTGTCCGGGAACTGTTTCGGTTCGACCCTGCTTCATTTTACATCCGCGGCATGTTCTTGTGGGCATCCTGACGGTGACCGACTCTCACGACCTCGATAGTCGGTTTGTGGGCTTAAAGTTTCGGAGGCTCCCAAGCGTTTTCAATCGCGGCGCGGTAGATTGCGGCGTAATTAAGCATCCAGCTGCCATCACCAACTTTTTGAATATACCCCTTATCCTTCAGAGAGGTATAGGCCCGGGATATCGTGTTCTTACTCAGGCGGTAGTGATCCTCAATCCATTTGCTTTTAGCGCAGAAGCCCATGGGCCGTTTGTTTTTGGAAGGTTTTCCAAACTTCCATACAAGGCCGAGGATGAGACGCTCGGCGGCAACGGTGGTGACGCAGCACGCCCACTCGGGCACTGAAATAAAAATAGCCTTATCCATTTTTCCCGTAATCTCTCGTTGCTCAGTAGCATCATCGCTAAATATGTCGGAAATCGACGGAAGCTCGCTCATGTTTACCACCTAATCAAGGTGGGCGGTACGACCTTCAAGCTGCTTGAAAAGCTCGTAGAACGAGCTTTCAAACATGTAATTAGAGCGATGGATCTGGATGAGCTTGCCGGACTCTCGCATAAACTTGCGTGCGGTGTTTTCGCTCCAGCCAGTGAGTTCGCGGATATCGTTAACGCGGAGCAACCGATCGCACTGAGCGGCACCAGTGGGGAAAGTCGGTGTGGACGCCTGAGTGCTAATCTTTGGAGTAGCCATGATGAGCTATCCTTTCAATGAGGGCCCTCCCTGTGCTTGTAAGACGTACCAGGTTCATAAGCACTTGGGGGGCCGGTTTCTATGACTACATGCGTAGCCATCTGACAGCTTTAGCATGTATTAAAACTCATTAGATGTCAATCAAATAAAGCATCTACCTGCGGAAATGGTATTATAGTACCGTAATATTATGAAATAAACGATGAATGAAAAACATGCTATTTCTCGCTTCTCTGTATATAGGCGTTGATGAAGGCTTCGTAGCCTTTAACTGCTTTTATTTCTGATTGTTGAACGAGGCTTGTATACGTTTTGAGCGTGATATTGGGGTCCGCGTGGCCAAGAATACCTTGCACGCTTCTAACGTCCGATCCGTTCGCCAGCATAAAAGTGCTTACACAATGCCTGAGCTGATGCGGGCAGATGCCCTTATATAGTTTTCCGCCAGTCGAATTGTTCGGCTCATAGATTCCAAGATTGCAGCTAACTGCGAAATCGCGAAACCAATGGTTGAAGATGTAGTTTTTCATGTGACAGACAGTAGGGATCCCTTGCTCGACAGCAATATCGCTAATGATGGGAGTGCTGCCAGTCTGGGACAGCCCCAGAGAGGCCAGGAGCTCTTTTTGTATGGCTGACCATGATTGAAGACGTTCGGCCAAGGTTTCTCCAACGGGGATTTTGCGTTGGCTTTCTTGTGACTTGGGTGCCCTCAGTTCATGGTCGTTGGTGTACTGCCTGTCAATTTTCAAGGTTTTATTGGCAGGGTCCCAATCGCGCCATTCGAGGCCCAGCATCTCGCCTTTCCGCATACCCGTATACACTAGTACTAGTGTACCAACAGCTTCGGCGGTGAGCTCAATGTGTTGAAGATGTGTGCATAGGGTAGCTACTTGGTCGATTGTCAGTGATTCTCTTTTGTTGCGTGGTCTGCGAACATGAACGGTAGCGCAGGGGTTTCGGTCAATTATTCTCTTTGCGACTGCATTCGACAAAATCTGACGCAGTTTCGCATTGATTCGTACAAGCTCTGATGGTTTGTATTTTCCCGTACGACGAGCTTCGGCATATGTTTCTTCGATTAGATCGGGAGTTAGCCCCTCAATTGTCTGAAACGCACCGAATAGGTCTTCGATATGCCTGCAATCGTACGCTTCTCTTTCATAGCTCGTTGGCGCAAGCTCGGTGTCCCTATTTTCATGAAAGGCCCAGCAGTAGGACGCAAGCAAAGTGGGCTTTTTAGTTTTAGTGATCGTGCCAGAGGAGTTGATTTCAGCCAGCTTGGCCTGCATTGCAGCCTTAGCTTCTGTTTTAGTCTTGCAACGAACTGTATAAGTTGGGGATCGTTTGTAGCGCCCCGTCTTAGGGTCCTTGACTCCAAGGGAAAAAAATAGCGATAGGTGTTAGGTGATCTCTTGTCTTTCCAACACGTGCCTCTTCCGCTAATTAGTGGCTGTTCTGACATCTTTGCGCTCCGTTTCTTTGAATAGTTTTCAACAATTCATTGAGTGCAGTTTAGCTAAAGCTGTTAGTAATATGTTTGTAAAAGCGTAGGCGCAGCTACCGGAGGCAAAAGACACAAACTGCTATGTTTATCTGCTGTTATATGATGTTCAATGATGCTTGATGAATGGTAGGGGGTAGCATTAAATCATATCTCCTAAAGCGGGTGTCGACGGTTCGAATCCGCCCGGGGGCACCAGAGGAATATCGAGCCCGGTACCGCTACGGTGCCGGGCTCTTCTGGTCTAAAGGCCGGATTCGGACCGTCGACACCCGCGTCACCAATTTCCCCGCGGGGGGAGTTTTCGAATCCGCCCGGGGGCACCAGAGATTTGCCGAGCCCGGTACCGCTACGGTGCCAGGCTCTTTTGGTGTTAGAGCTGCGCCGTTCCATGCTAGCGGGTCGCATCAAAAGCAAAGCGCCCGCTTGCCGGGGGAGCAAGCGGGCGCTTCTGAGCGAATATGTTTGCGGGGTTCGCTGCGCAGATAATAAGCAGCCGGCTAGTTGCTTGTACCGGAATCGTCGCCTGAATCAGTACCAGAGCCAGAAACCGAAACCGTCAGCGTGATCGTGCTGTCGGTGGACTGCTTGCCAGTGGGGGAGACGCCCGTCACGGTGGCGTTTTCGTTGCCACTCACGGGATTGCCGTTCTGATCGCAGAATGCGATGTTGTAGAATCCGGCGTTGTTGAGCGCGGTGACGGCGGCGGAGATGCTCTTGCCGTACAGGTTGCCCGGAACGCTGGCCTTGCCGGACTTCTTGGCGATGACGACGGTGATCGTGGCGCCGGGCTTCTGCTTGCCGCTGGGGTTCCAGCTAATGACGGTGCCCTCGGTGACGGAATCGTTCTCCTGGTAGCTCACGTTGACGCCAAAACCGGCCATGTCGAGAGCGTTGCGTGCCTGGGCCTCGGTCATGTCGGTCAGATCGGGGACGGAGGTGGTGTCAGGACCGCTGGAGACCTTATACGAGATGGTCGTGCCCTTCTCGACTTCCTTGCCGGCATCAGTGCCCTGCTCAAAGACCTGGCCTTCGTCGGCTTCGTTGGCCTCCTCGGTTGCGTTGCCCTTCAGGCCCACGCTTGCCAGCGCGGCCTCGGCCTGGTCCTTGGTTAGGCCGACGAGCTGCGGAACCTCAACTTTCTCGGAGGGCTTGGGGCCCTTGGAGATCACCAGGTTCACCTTGGAGCCCTTGGGCTTCTTAGTGTTGCCGTTGGGGGTCTGCTCGGCAACCTTGCCCTCGTCGACATCGTCGTTATAGCTCTGGTCGACAGTTCCGACCTCAAGGCCGGCCTCCTTGATCAGCTCGATAGCGGTCTGCTGGTCCTTGTTAAGCACATCGGGCACCGTAACCTGCTCGCCCCCAAAGAGCCCGGTGGCGAAGGCCACCACAACGCCAACCACGGCGATTGCGGCGACTACGGCTGCGATAATCTTGTTCTTGTTGGACTTGGGCTTCTCGGCTTCGTAGGAACCGGTGGAACCCGAAACGGCGCTGCGGGGGTTGGTCTGTCCGCTTGCGCCCGATACGGGGCGAACCATAGCGCGCGTGGAGTCGGACAGCTCGCGGGTCTTGGTTGCGCCCAGGTCGCCGGCGGCGCCAATGATGCGCGTGGGCTCGGAGACGTTGACAGCGCGGCCGGACAGGTAGTTGTTGAGTACCTGGCGCAGCTCGTCGGCCGTCTGGAAGCGGTTGGCCGGATCCTTTTCCATGCACTTGAGGATAATGCGCTCCAGATCGGCGTCGACGCCGGAGTTGATCTGGCTCGGCGGCACGGGCAGCTCATTGACCTGTTTAAGCGCAACCGAGATAGCGTCGTCGCCGTCAAAGGGGACGCGACCGGTGGCGCACTCGTACATCACGACACCCAGGGAGTAGATATCCGAGGTGGGACCGAGGTCCTGGCCGCGCGTTTGCTCGGGGCTTACGTAGTGGGCGGTGCCCAGTACATTGTTGTCCTGCGTGAGGTGGCTGTTCTTTGCGCGCGCGATGCCAAAGTCCATGACCTTGATGTTGCCGTCGGGCAGCACCATGATGTTTTGCGGCTTAATGTCGCGGTGGATGATCTCGTGCTTGTGGGCGACCGAAAGCGCGGAGCTGATCTGCGAGCCGATCTGCGCGACCTTCTTGGGATCGAGGGCGCCGTGGCTCTTGATGCCGCTCTTAAGGTCGGTACCGCGCAGATACTCCATGACAATGTAGTAGGTATCGCCATCCTTGCCCCAATCGTAGACGCCCACGATGTAGGGGGAGGAGAGACCTGCTGCTGCCTGGGCCTCCTGCTTAAAGCGGGCGGCGAAGGTGGCATCGCCGGCATACTGCGGCAGCATGATCTTGACGGCAACCGTGCGGTCGAGGACCTGATCTTGCGCACGGAAGACGGTCGCCATGCCGCCCGTTCCCACCTTATCCTTGAGGAGGTATCTTCCCCCGAGGACCCTCTGTTCCATTCCTGCTCCTAACATAACTATTCGCTCAACGATGTGTGTAGTACCAAATGTGTGGCCGCTGGGGCCGTGTGACGCGTTGCCGCTAGCTCATCGGCCGCGGCGCGCCCCAAGTATCCGCTTCGATCACGGGCATCACGCTCCTTGGGCGGCGAGCGCCGCGGTCAGGACGATACCGGCAATCTTGGCCGCCTTGACGTCGTGTTTGTCGTAATCCTCCAAGGCCACCGAAATGGCAACCGTGGGTGAATCGTAAGGTGCGAAGCCGACGAACATCGAGTTGACGTTGGTGCCGCCGGTCTCGGCCGATCCGGTCTTGCCGGCGACCTTGACGCCCGGAATCTGGGCATCGGTGCCGGTGCCGGACTGGACAACCGCGAGCATGGCCTGCTTGACCTGCTCGGCCGTGGTGGCGCTGACGGCCTGGCCGAGCGAGCGGGACTGTGTGGTCTTGACCACGGTTCCGTCGGGGGCGAGCACCTGGGCCACGAAGAACGGGTCCATGACCACGCCACTGTTGGCGATGGCCGCCGCTATCACGCAGTTTTGCATGACGGTGGTCTGCGGACCTGGCGTGTGGTCCATGCCGACAGGCTGGCCGGCGCCTGCCCAGGCGGTCTCCCACTCGGTCATGAGCGAGGGGTCGGCCATGATGGAGGCCGCGGTGGTCAGGTCCTGACCGAGCTTTTGGCCGTAACCAAAAGCGTTGGCAAACTGGACGAGCGAGCTGGCGCCGATCTCGTTGGCCACCTGGCCAAAGACGACGTTGGACGACACGGCAAAGGCCTGTTGCAGGCTGATGGTACCGTAGCTCTCGTTGGCGTAATTGGTGACCGGCGCGTTGCCGATATCCATGGAGCCGGGCGCCTGGTACGTGCTGGTAAGGCTGGCGGTGCCGGTTTCGAGCGCCGCGGAGAGTGTGACGACCTTAAAGGTCGAGCCCGGGGTATAGAGAGCGTCCATGGCGCGGTCGTACATGGAGCCGTCCTCGCCACCGCCCGACTGCATCAGGGCATCGATGTTGGTGTTGTCATAGGTGGGCGAGCTTGCGCATGCGAGGACCGCGCCGGTGCGCGGATCCATAACCACCACGGCACCCTTAAAGCCCTTGAGTGCCTGCTCGGCAGCCGTCTGGATGCGCGAGTCGATGGTGAGCTTGGCGGTGTTGCCCGGTTGGTTTTGGCCCGCGAGCGACGCGAGGGCGTTGTCCCAGCTGGAGTAATCCTTGGAGCCGGTGAGCGTTTCGTTCATGACGCTCTCGACACCAGCGGTGCCGTACTGCTGGCTTACATAGCCCACCACGTGAGCGGCCATGTTTCCGTTGGGGTAGGAGCGGGCGTAGGTGCCGTCTTCCTGTTGCAGCGACTCGGCCAGCGTCACGCCGTCGGACGTGATGATGGAGCCGCGCTGGATGTACTTGGAGCGGGCGATGGTGTGGTTGTTGGTCGGCATGTCCTGATAGTCCTTGGCCTTGATGACCTGGACATAGGTGAGGTTGCCGATAAGGATGGCGAATAGTGCCGTAAAGGCGAGCACGGCACGGGTCAGTCGATTGGCGAGCGCCACGCGGCCGAGCACACCGGATTCGGGCGTGTCGAGCAGGCGACGGCGCATGCGCGAGCCGGCGGAGTGGCTGCCGCGGTTGTGCGAAGACGAAGTGGCGAAGCGCGTGCCAGCCGGGGAGGCCGCCGAGGCGACCTGGTCGTCGGTGATGGCGGCCATGGTGCCGGTGCCGGTGAGCTCGGCCTCGCGACCGGTTGCCTCGTCACCGGCGCGCAGCAAAAGCGCGACGATGATAAAGCTTGCCAGCAGCGAGGAGCCACCCTGGCTCATAAAGGGCAGGGTGACGCCGGTCAGCGGAATCAGGCGGGTAACGCCGCCAACGATCAAGAACGCCTGGAAGCTGATGGCGGCCGTAAGACCAGTGGCGCTAAAGGCGGCAAGGTCGGACTTGGCACGGGCTGCCGTGGTCAGGCCACGTACGGCAAAGAGCATAAACAGGATAAGAACGGCGCCACCGCCCAAAAGGCCCATCTCCTCGCCGATAGCCGAGAAGATAAAGTCGGACTCGACGACGGGGATGTTGTTGGCCATGCCGTTGCCAATGCCGACGCCAACAAGGCCGCCGTCGGCCAGCGAGAAGAGGGACTGGACAATCTGGTAGCCCTGGCCCTGTGCATCCTTAAAGGGATCGGCCCAGATCTGGAAACGAACCTGGACGTGCGACAGGAACTTGTAAGCGCCCACGGCCCCCACGGCCAAGAGCACAAGGCCGATGATGACATACGAGAAGCGACCCGTGGCAACGTAGAGCATCAGCAAGAAGATGGTGTAGAACAGCAAGGCTGAGCCCAGGTCACGTTCGAAGACAACGACGAGCAGGCATACGCCCCAGACTGCGAACAGCGGCAGCAGCAGGCGCAGACGCGGAATCTTAAGACCCAAGATCTTGCGGTTGGAGATAGAGAGCAGTTCGCGGTTCTCGGCCAGGTAACCGGCTAGGAACAGCACGATAAAGACCTTGGCGAACTCGCCGGGCTGAATGGTAAAGCCGGCGATGCGAATCCACAGTTTAGAGCCCGAGATCGTGGTGCCGATAAAGATGGGTAGCATCAGCAAGATGATGCCGATGATGCCAAAGGTGTACTTGTAGCGCATGACTACGTCGAGGTTTTTGACCAGCGCAAGCGTACCTACCATCAACGCCACCGAGATAAACAGGATGACGAGCTGCGAGATGGCGAGCGTGGGCGCCAAGCGCGTCACAAACGTGATGCCAATGCCCGAAAGAACAAAGACGATGGGCAGGATGGCCGGGTCGGCGCCGGGTGCCAGAATGCGCACGGCGATATGCGCCGCGGCGAAGGCGGCAAAGAGACCGATCGGAACGGCAAGTGTCTCAAACGAGATGGCGGCGCCTGCGGTGAGCACGTACATCGCATACAGCAGGATGACGGGGAACGCCGAGGCGATGAGTAAGAGCAGTTCGGTATTACGGCGACTCATAAGCGGCACTCCCTTTCTAATTCTTATCGGAGGCTTCGGCCTCGGCGGACTGTTCGGCGGTATTCTCGGAATCCGATTCGGAGGTCGAACCCTGGTCGGTGTTATTGCGGATCGTTTGCGCGTCGATCACCTGACGGGTCTGCTCCTCGTCGATCTGATGGCGGTACTTGGAGATGGTGTCCTGTGCGTCGTCGATGCTCGTCTGCTGGATACCTGCCTTAAGGCGATTTTGTGTGTCTTCGGGCAGGTCGGACAGTTTGATGGTGGTCGTGCTGTCGAGCCAGTGCAGCTTAAGGCCGAGCGGCTTGCCGGGAATGCCCCGGTAGACCGCGACGGTGTCCTTGTAGGTGCCCAGGTAGTACGAGCCGGTGATGCCTGCGTAGGCCCAGATGGCTGCCGCCAGCACAAAAGCGATGCCCAGTACGGTGGCAATGGTGATGTTGCGGCGGCGGACGCGCTTTGCCTCGCGCATGACGCCATCGTCGACCAGGTCAACGACTACTACGGTCACGTTGTCGTGGCCGCCGGCAGCAAGCGCCGCGTCCACTAGGTTGTCGACGCAGATTTGCGCGGTTGAGGACTGCGTGGCGATGTTCTCGATATCGCTATCGGGAATCATGCTCGAGAGGCCGTCGGAGCACAGGATCAGGCGGTCGCCTTCCTCGATATGCAGAGTGAAGTGGTCGGCATACATGGCGGGGTCCGAGCCCAGCGCGCGGGTGATGACCGAACGGTTGGGGTGGACGCGAGCCTCGTCTGCCGTGATCTCGCCGGCGTCCACGAGTTCTTCCACATAGGAGTGGTCGCGGGTCACGCGGATGAGCGTGCCCTCGTGGAGCAGGTAGGCGCGCGAGTCGCCCACGTGGGCGATGGCGAGCGTGTCGTTTTCGATATAGGCGCAGGTGGCTGTGCAGCCCATGCCGGGCTTGCCCAGGCCGTTCAGGGCCGCCTCGATTACGGCGGCGTTGGCTGCCTCGACGGCTGCGGCCAGGCGCGCTGCGTCGGCGGACTGCGGGGCCGTCTTGGCAATAGTCTCGACGGCGATGGAAGAGGCTACCTCGCCGGCGGCGTGACCGCCCATGCCGTCGCATACGCAAAAGAGCGGCGACTGCACCAGGTAGGAATCCTCATTGTGCGGGCGCACGCAGCCAACGTCGGAGCGGGCGCCCCACATGAGTTGCGTGGTGGTACCGGCATCATAGGTCGAGTCGGTCTCGATGCGCTCCTCGGTCAGGGGTTCAAAGCTCATGGTCGAGCCGGGGTCTTTGAGCTTGGCCTCAACGGCGGCAACGTCGATCTCGGCGGTGTCACCGGGAGAGACGGTGTCGGTCTCGGCGTTTGATTCGGAATCGCCGGTGTCCGGGGAGTCGGGCTCCTCGGAAACGCGGGCGGTCGACTCGTCGTCTTGCGGGCTGACGTCTATAGGCTCGGGCGCCGGCGTAGACGCGGGCGCAACCTCGGATGCCGGGGCTATGGGAAACGCCGGCGCGGCGGGCTCGGGTGCCGCAAACACCGCAGCGCTCTCGTTGATTGCCGCGGCGACGGGCTCTGCAAAGTGAGCCGGCGCCGGGGCTGCTTCGGGCGCTGTGGGCTGTTCCGCAGCATGTGCGCCGATGGGCGCCGCTGCGGCATCCTCTTCGTCCTCGTTATCGGCGAGATCCGAAATATCATGCGTTACATGCGAAAGAGGCAGGGAGAACACGGTGTCCTCGGGTTCCACGGGTGCGGAGCCCGCCGGAGCGGCGTGGGCCGGCGCAGCTGTGGCGGCGGCCGGTGCCTCGGTCATAGTTGCGGACTTGTTCTCCTCGTCGATCATCGACGGTTCACCTTCATGACCACGTCGCCAATCTGGACTTCGTCGCCCTCACGCAGCGTCGCGGGCTCCACGAGCTGGCGGCCGTTGACGAGCGTGCCGTTAAGCGAGTTGAGGTCCTCGATGATGAGCGCCGGGCCCTGCAGCGAAAAGCGCGCATGCGAGGCCGAGACGAACGGTTCGTTGATGCAGATGTCCGAAGACGGCGAGCGACCGACGATGACGGGGCCGAGCATGTCTACGTGGATGCCGCGGATACCGCGCGGACCCTTGTCCACATCGATCGTCCAGATAGCCGAGTCGCGGCGCTGTCCACGCACAAGTCCCACGCCGGTCTTCATGACGGCGAACAAGAAGATATAGAGCAGGGCGACCAGGACGATGCGGCCTGCAAAAAGGACGATATCGATGTTCATAAGCGACTATCCCCTAAATTCAAAGGTGCTCAGGCCAAACGTCAGCAGATCGCCGTTGCGCAGCGGGCAGCGCGTAATGCGGCGGTTGTTGACGAGCGTGCCGTTGGTGGAATTGAGGTCCTCGATCGACCAATCCGAGCCCGTAAAGGTGAGCTGGGCGTGGCGGCGCGACACGTTGGGGTCGCGCAGGGCAATGTCGGAAACTGAGCGCTCGCGACCGATGGTCACCTGTGCGGAGGTGATGCTATGGCTCTCGCCGCTCACGACGTCGACGAGCTGGGCGAGCGGGCGCTGCGGGGCGCGAGTGCTCGCCATGTTGGAGGCGATGCCGGCTGCGGCGCCTAGGCCCACGGCGGCACCGGTCGCGGCGGCTCCGCCCATGCCGGCAAGCGCGTCGCGCGAGACGGTCTGAGGCACCGGGATGGGTGCGGCGGCGGGGTCGGGGACGCTAGGCGCGAAGGGGTCTGCCACGGCAAGCGGGTCGGGAGCGGCGGCGCGAGGCGTCGGCTGCTGCTGGGGCATGGCGGCGGGGCGCTGCTGCTGCGGGGCAGCAAACTGCTGCTGGCCGGCGCGCGGGGCGCTGGCGGCACGGCTTGCCGCGGAGTTGTTCTGGCCCAGGCCGTTCTGATAGGCACGCTCTTCCTCGTACAGACGGCCGAGCGTGGGGGCATCGACGTTCTCGGCAAAGACCGAGAACTTGCCGGCGCGCAGCTGCGGGTCGATCATAAAGCGAACGAGGGGCTCGCCGACAAAGACGTAGCGGCGTTTTTCGGCCTGCGCTTTCACAAACTCGCGGACCTCGCGCGAAAGCTCGGGGTAGAACGGGGCGAGCATGGGATCGTCATCGGCGGCGATCAGGATGGTATAGAGTGCCGGCGCGGTGTTGACGCCGTTGATCACTAGAGTCTGATCCTCCATGTCGCGAGCGGCCTGCTTGGCAAGCTTCTTAAAGGAGAACGGGGCACGGGTGGCACCGAAGATGCCGGCCACGTGGTCCTCGAAGATGTTCAGGAAGTTCACGAAAGATCACTCTCCGTATGGGTTCTTTGGTATCCGAGCAAATATAGGCATATCCCAACGATTATAGAGGATAGGATTCCCGCAACCGCCGCCTTGGCGATGACCGCGGCTGCAAGGCTGGCAATTTCCATATGGTGTGCAAGACAGGACGACGCTGTGCAACCGATGCCGGTGACAGCGATGGCGGCGATTGCAGTAAGGTTTGAGCCCTGATCGGCACGCTTGGCATGGGCATTGAGCAGCGCGGATGACGCTGCGGCAGTTGCCGCGACCAGCACAAAGGCAGCCCAAAGGAGCGGGTCTCCCAGCGCTGCGGCAACGTTACCGAGCCCCAGCACGCCTCCGGCTGAAAGCGCGACCGTGGCCAGACGGGCAAAAAGCGCGCCCATGCCCGTTGCCGCGGCGGCGCTTGCCGGGCCGAGCCAAAATGACGCGACGCCGGCGGCGACCCCAGCTGCCAGGAAGGTATTGCCGGTCAGACAGCCAAGCGCGAGTGCGCAGGTGAGCGTGGCGCTCGCGGCAGTCTCGGTGCGACCCCAGGCGATCCACCAACCGGACATGGCGGCGGCAAAGATCACCGCGACGGGCAGCATCGACAGGATGCCCTGCGCCTGCATGGTGGCGTTGGCCATGAGCACCAAAAAGCCCACAGCCGAGATGGCCGAGCCAATCTGGGGGGCCAGGCCAGCCGCCGCTCCGATCGCGATGGCCGCAATGACCAGGCCGGGAAGCGCCGCGACCCCGGCCGTTTGCATCAGCAAAAAGCTAAAGGTGCCGCACGTTAGCGCCGAGATAGCGCGCATGGTGTAGTCGCGCGCATGGCTCCAGCGCGTGCCCGCCCAGCCGAGCGCGGGGTCGACCTCGATGGCATCGTTCTCGTAGTGCGACGGCTCGATATCGTCGAGCTCCTGCTCGTCATCCGAAAGCTCGCCAACCATTTGCTCCAGGCTGCGACGGCCTTCGCGCACGCTGCTCAGACCGGCAAGGAGCTGGTCGCAAAATGCCTCGATGCTGTTGGGGCGGTCTTGCGGCATGGGGGAGAGGGCGCTCATGAGCGCGGCCTCGGCTCCCGGGGGAAAGTGCGGTATCAGCTCGCTGGGATAGGTGGCGCCGCCGATGATGCGGTCGAGCGAGTCGGCGGGCGTGGCCGCCATAAAGGGAGCGCTGCCGCACAGACCCTCGTAGATCACACAGGCGAGGGCAAAGACATCGGCGCGCTCGTCGACCGTGCCGGTCTCGATATCGAGCTGCTCGGGCGGCATGTAGCCGATGGTGCCGCCGCGCGAGCCGCCAAAGCCACCGGCGGACGACAGTCGCGCCATGCCAAAGTCGGTGAGCTTTACATTGCCCGAGTGGTCGATGAGCACGTTGGCGGGCTTAATGTCCAGGTGGAGTACGCCATTACTGTGGGCGAAGGTGAGCGCCTGGCCCAGGGCATCGGCAATGGCCGCGGCCTCGTCAAAGGTAAGGGAGTGGCCGTCTACGCGATGCAAAAACTCGGCAAGCGACATGCCATCGACATACTCCATAACCAGGTAGGCATAGGCTGTGTCGTGCGTAAAGTCGATGACCTGCACGATGTTGGGATGTTGAAGCATGGCGGCAGTGTGCGCCTCGCGCAGGACATCCATGATGTCGCTGGCGGGCATGCCGGCACCGTTGATAAGGGGGATGCGCTTAATGGCGACGCGGCGGCGCAGGTGCGTGTCGCGGCAGATCTCGATGGAGCCAAAACCGCCGGTCGCAAGTGTCTCGAGCGGCTGGTACCGCTTGAGCAGCTCGCGAGAGCTGGTGCCCTCCAAGGGAACGTCCGGCGAGAACCGGGCGGTATGTTGCGAGAAAAGCGGCATGGCCAACCCTCGTGCGTTTAAAGTTCGTTTGCGAGTGGCGGGCGCGGAGCCGAGCCGTTCGCGGTGGCATAGATACTGCTAGTGTAGCACGCTCGGGTGCATGGTGAAGGTAGCGGGGTGAGGTGGCCTATCTGGCTTGGCCCTCGTCTCGACCCATCCGGAAAGCGCGTCCCAGTTTTCGTCCAAATTGCGGGATGCGTTTTCCGAATGGGGTAGGCTGCGGAAACTGCATCCCAGAATATTGGCCTAGAACGGGATGCAGTTTCCGGATCGATACTCAAAAGGAAAGCGCATCCCGCTTTGATGCGGGGACTGCGGACAAAAGCTGGACCGTGATCTGGCTCGGATTGGAGTTCGCCTGAATCGTTGATGCTGGCTGGTGCAGGCGCGGAGATAAATGAGCAGCCCGAGCGATATAATGACACGCTATGGAGGCCATATGCTCTTTTCCCGCCGTTCTGCTACATCTGCCTGTGCCGTTGCGCTTATCGTAATGGCGGTCACCCCTTATCACCGGTTTTCATCTTCAATCGGCCTGGCATCAGGTGCGATGACCTGCCTCGTTATCCTTGGTGCATGCCTCGCGGCGTTTGGTCATGGTGTTGCGCTCCGCAAGGGGAGAGAAATAAGACGGCCGAAGCATCTCGGTGCTATCGGTGTTTTCCTTGGTGTTATTGCTACGGTTCCCGAATGGGCCGACTTGGCCTTCTATGCTCGCGGAGATTCTATTCCATTCGTGTTTGCGCCTATCTGGCTGTTGCGCGGCGTTTCATGCGCCTCGTGCTTCACTGGGTCGTTGCTCCTCTCATATGTAATTTGGAATACGGCGGGCTCTCCTTTGATACGGGGGGCGGCGCGGGACGGCGAAAGGGGGACCCGCCGACCGCAGAGCGCACTTTTTGCAGAAACAGTAGTTGTCCTGTCTTGCCTGCTGTTTTGCTGTCGAGTTTCATGGAGAGTCGTTCCCGAGCCATGGGGGATGTCCCCTGTAACGGCCGCATCAATTGGCCTTATGCTTTTAATTCCTCTGGTCTATCTCATGTTGGCTGTGGCCCCGCTGCTTTGCTGTCCCCGCGCCTTTGGTCGGGGGCAGGGCGACGTGTTTGCCCGTTCTGTGCTCGTAGCAGTTCCTATTGGCCTTGTTCCGGCTGTCGAGGTGGCATACTTTGCAAGCGATGCCACGGTCATTGCATCACTGTCGACGGGGTCCGCTATTGCTGTTGCCGCCTTCGTATACACATTGCTAAGGGAGAAACGGGACAACAATTCGGATACCCCTCGCACGTCCGACCCATTCGATGCGGGGGTGTTTTCCCCTGCCCTGTCGCCTCGAGAAGAACAGTTTGTCCGACTGCTGCTCAAAGGAAAAACGCCGGCGGAAATTGCCAAGGAGACGGATACGAAGCCATCGACGGTGCGAACAACGCTTCACCGAGCATACGGGAAGGCGTCGGTTGCGGGCGCACGCGAGCTCGTGGCGTTGTTTTTGGACGAGGGTGATGCTGTAGGGCCCGAGCTGTCGCGGCGGCATACTGACGATATGTTGGCATCAGCTCGGACGCGCCGGCTGTTTCGATACCTGCTCACATTATTTTTTATCCTCCTTGCAGCGGGCCCCTTGGTAATGGCGGATAGTGATTGGGGATCCGGTGTTACGCATGCAATCGCCTTTTCTCTTGCAAGCTATACATTGGGTCTCGGGCTGCTTCTGTCGCTGTGCAGCGCGGGTAGAAAACCGAAGCGCGGGGACGATCTGGATGGAGCGGATGGGGCGATCGGGCTCGGAAGCCCGTGCGTATGGGCGATACTGTCTGCTGTGGAGTGGTCTTTTGTTTATATCGCGGCATGGAGGTGCATACGCGATCCGTTGATGGCTGCGCCGGTCCTGTTTTGCGGCATAGCGTCTATGGCTTCGCTCGCTGTTAAGCTGCGCCCGTTTAAGGTTCATGACCATACTCGGGCCATCACGCTGTTGGTATCGATAGGTGTGACCGCTTTAATCTATGCAACTACTAGGGGTCGAATCCATGGACTTGCGGTACTGACGGGGATGCTGCTCACGTATATAGTGCTGCGAAGCTGTCCGCAGCGCAAAATGCTCGGGGTATGGATGCTCTGCTTTGGGGCGACGGCTCCTGCTTGGGTTGTCTTGCTCAACATGGTGCAGGATCTGATGGTTTTCGAGCCGTTGTTCCTCGCGTCGTTGTTGGGGCAAAGCATGGCTCTCAATGTCGTCGTGGCAACGGTGATCGTCTGCTGGTCTGTGCCCATATTCGTCACGCACATCGCGCTCGCCCGCTCGGTTGAGGACGAGAAAGCCGTCTTGGAGTACCGCGCGAACGGGTCCACCGAAACGGCCCGCGTGCGCCAGCTGGCCCTGCTTACGTCGCGCTCCCTTTCCGATGTTCAGTCGCAAATCTTGCTGATGACGGCAGAGGGCGCAACGACAAAGGCTATTGCGGAGGATGTCGGTTACGCGGCATCTACGGTGCAAGCACTGCGGTCTGCTTCTTACCGCCAGTTGAGGATCAAGAATAAAGCGGAGCTTATTTCATTGTTATCGCAGGTAGATAACGTGTAAACGCCTGAGCGATCAACTCAATAGCGGGTGTTTACAGACATCTTTCTCTATTCATGCAAAGGTTGCCGTGCGTCGACGCATTGTTAACCGCTTTTGATTGGAGAAAGCCATGAGGCGCTGTCGCTCGGCTCCATCCCATCGATGGGAGGATGATGACATTTGAATAGAAATCTAATACGGCACGAGCTGTCCAAGATATTTGGCAATCCTATATTTGCGTTGACCCTTATGGTTGCAACTGCCATTTCGATGGCAGCTGCCATTGAGGCATGGTGGACGCTCGAGACTGAGCGCAAGCAGCTGTTATCTTTTGGCTACGGCATTGGTCTGCAGTCTCAGACATACCTCGGCCAAACGCGTGAAAGTAGCTTTGGTAACTGGATCGTTGTGAGCGCGAACGCGCCGTTGTTAGCGTCGTTGTTTTTCTATGCGCTGCCGTTGCTTGCCATGCTGGCCGGGTCGTGGTCATGCCTGTCCGAGCGTTTGAGCGGTTACGAGGCGCAGATCCGCACACGTGTTTCTAGAAATGCATACGTGAACGTGAAGATGCTGTCTGCTTTTCTCTCTGCGTTTGCGGTCACGGCTATTCCGCTACTCGTGAACTTCCTGATTGTCTCAATGCTGTTTCCCGCGTATCTCCCCCGGGTCGATGAATCGACTTACGTCGGGCTCTATCTGCATAGCTATTTTTCTGGTCTGTTTTATTCCCGGCCTCTGTTATATGTGCTGGTTTATACACTGTTCGATGCGGTGACGCTGGGGGCTCTATCCATGGCCGTGACTGGTCTGTCGGTTGTGTTTCGCAGCAGAATCAAGGCGATGGTCGTTCCATATCTGATTATGGTTGCATGGCACTTTGTTAACGATTGGATTTTTAGCGTCCTTTCATGCGTCGGCTTTAACTGCAACATTCTTAACAGCATCAGGTCGGAATCACTAAATAACTGGCCCGACATTCGAGCAGGGTTTGCAGAAATCATTTTGCTGTTCGTCTTTTCTTTGATTTCCGCGAGATTCTTAAAAAGACGCGAGGTGGTCTGATGCTGTTTAGGCTGGTCGCCGCGGACCTGAGGACCGTTTTGAAGAAGAACATCCTTACTTTTATTGCGATTGCGGCAGTGACCGTTGCGAACTTGGTGTACGCCTACGGCTTGTCTTCTGTGTATGGGGTTCGGACGAATGCCTTGGGGTTTGCTGATAATCTCGCGCTCGTGTTTGCCGGATCCGCTCCGTTTGAGCCTAGGCCCGGGCTCATGTTTGTGCCTCCGTTAGGATGGCTATTTGTCATTCTGCTTATTCTCTATACAACACTCGATTATCCGACCGAATCGTTGCACGGGTTTGGTTTGCAAGCGCTTGTTCGATGCCGGTCAAGAGCCCTTTGGTGGGTCTCGCGTTTTATCTTGGTGGCGGCGGTAACGGCATTTTCGCTGCTCGTGGTGGTTTGCTCTGTTGTGATTTGGAGCTTGATGGTGAGCGCCTCGTTCAGCGCGGTCGTCCATGGCGAGTCGCTTCAGCTGGCTAATTTGGCGCCGTGGTTTCTCAAAGCTGGCGAGGCGGATGCGCTGCCGTTTTTCACAGGTCTCTTTTTTGCTTTCGAGGCGCTTGCGTTTGCGCAGGCAGTGATTGGCTTTGTACTTGGGCCGTCGGTCTCGTTTGTGGTTTTAATGAGCTACCTGATCTGTTCGGCATTTGCGCGGCATTGGGTGCTGTTAGGCAACGCCCTAATGCTGTTGCGCTGGGGCGGAATTGTCAAAGAGGGAATCGCGACGGGCTCGAGCGTCTTGTTTTCAATTGTGATTATGTCGTTATGCCTATCGTTGGGCGGACTGTGGTTTCGAAGGGCCGACCTTATAGAAAAGGGGGACAAGATATGAGCGTGATCGTTAGGGACGTATCGAAGCGCATGGGCAAAAACGATGTTCTGCGCAACGTGTCCATCGAGGTTGACCCTGGGACTGTGGTTGGGCTTCAGGGGATAAACGGTTCGGGTAAGACCATGCTTATGCGAGCGGTCTGCGGATTGATCAAGCCTACCGAAGGCGAAATCTCTATCGATGGCCAAAGGCTTGGGGTGGACATCTCGTTCCCGCCGAGTCTGGGGATGTTGATCGAGGCGCCTTCCTTTTTGGGATATCTGTCTGGCTACGATAATTTGGAGCTCATCGCTCAGATCAAGGGCGTTGCCACCCCCGAGGACATTCGCTCTGCCCTGCGGCTCGTGGGGCTCGATGCAGACGAAAAAAAGAAGTTCCGAGCATACTCGCTTGGGATGAAGCAACGTCTGGGGATAGCTGCGGCAATTATGGAAAAGCCGAAGCTACTTGTTCTCGATGAGCCAACAAATGCCCTCGACGAAGCGGGCGTGGAAATGCTCAAGCGCGTTGTGGCGATGGCGGCATCAACGGGTCGCGAGGTTATTCTGTCCAGCCATGACGGAGAGGTGCTCGAGGAGCTGGCCGATCGGGTTTACTGCATGCGCGACGGTGCCGTTGTGAAAGTTCGGGAAAGGTCGTGAGCGCGATGAAGAAGACCCTGTGGACAAGAAGGGCGGTGCTTGCTCTTTTCGGCTGTGCTGCTACCGGCCTTGCGGGCATGAGGGTGAGCGTCGTTAACGGGAACCGGACGGTCATTCCTGAGAAATATTATGCGGAGGGCGAATGGCTCTCGATGGATGGGGCGTTTCTGGGGTCGAAGGATGTGGCGACTGACGGGTATTCGTTTTGCATAGACGGGGCAGAGCTGCTCACGCCGCGCGAGTATCTCAAGCGTGCGCATGATGATTATTCAAAATATGGCATCGTGGATACGAAAACGAAATTGAAGGACGCCGACATCACGTGTGTTATCGCCGTAAAGATGCGTGTCAGGAATAAGGACAATGTCGAAGGCGGAATCAAAACGTATGTTTGGCATTTGGTGCCGGAGTCTGCGCCAAACTATGACTTTGTGGTCAATACCGATCTGATAACGCAGGCAATGCCGGCTCTGGGCGGCTCTGCTGCGTTTGCTGTACAGGTTGGGGCGGAGAACGAGTTGCTCGTCCCGTTCATGATGCAAAACACCAACGACTATTTCGAAGGTTACGAGACCGTCCGTTTTGAGAAGGCTTTTCCTGGGACTTATACGATGAAGATGACCGATCTGCCAGAGAGAAGGCTCTTAAGGTTTGAAGTGAAGCAACTCGAGAGCTAGGCAAAATGGGTCCATCGGTGGCACTCGCGCTCGATCCCAGGCGCCCTGGCCCGGAATGACGCGGGGCGAGGCGTCTTCGGTGTCGGCTGGCCTACCGCTTCTTCTTGTTCTTCTGCTTGCGCTGCTTGCCCTTGGTCTCCTGGGGCTTGTCGCCCTGCTTGGCTTCGGCAGCGGCCTTTTCTGCCTTCATCTTCTTGCGTTTGGTCTCGATGCGGAGTTTTTTGTTGATGCGCGCCTTGAGGAAGGGACCAAACTGCTCGGCATCGCCGCGGACGAAGGTGTCCTTAGGGATCGTCACGCCCTGGTCGGCGAACATGGCCACAAAGATGCGCTCGCCGTCGAGCACGTGGTCGAGCTTCTCAAACGGGAAGAACTGCGACTTGCCGCTCTTGCCCCAAACCATCAGGCCGTCCTCGTTGGCGGCGACGCGGCGATAGCGGCCACCCATGGACTCGTCGGCCTCGACGGCGTCGATAAAGTCGCGGGCGAGGGTGTGGTGCAGGTTTTTGCTCCACCAGGCCAAAAAGGCGCCGAATACGATCAGGACGACGCCAAACTTGATCCAGCTGCCGCCGGCCACCAGCATGCCGATGCCGATGAACGCGGCAATCGCGGCGGCGACATACAGCGAGCCGCGACGCCTGGGCGAGGCGACCAGGCGGGCGAAGTCGGTGACCAAGTCGTTTTCGTACTGGTACTCGTTGAGGTACAGGATGCCGTCGTCGGCTGCGGCCTGCTCCTCGAGCGCGACCTCGACCTGGTCGGCTGCATCGGAGGGAACGAGGTTGCTCTCTGCGTCTGCCATACTCTTTGGACTCCTATCGCGGCGGGCTCGCCGTACGGGTTATTATGAATGCAGTATGCCGTGCGACCGCATGGCCGTCGCGGCAACAAGACTCAGTATACCCGGGGGAGCACCCATGGAATCGTTGTACCGAAAGTATCGCCCGCTCACCTTCGACTCCGTGGTGGGCCAGCAGCATATCGTCTCGACGCTCGAGCACGCCATCACCGAGGGACGCCTGTCCCACGCCTACCTGTTCTGCGGACCGCGCGGCACGGGCAAGACCACCATGGCGCGCATTCTGGCCAAGGCGCTGCTGTGCCGCAATGCCGAGGCGGCGCGCGCCGAGGGTGCAAGCGGCTGCATGCCCGACGGTACTTGCGAGGAGTGCGAGCTCATCGCCGAGGGCAACCACCCCGATGTCTACGAGCTCGATGCCGCAAGCCGCACGGGCGTGGACAACGTGCGCGAGGAGATCATCAACTCCGTCAACTTTGCCCCGGTGCGCGGCAAGTACAAGATCTATATCATCGACGAGGTTCACATGCTCACGACGGCGGCGTTCAACGCGCTGCTCAAGACGCTCGAGGAGCCGCCGGCACACGTGATCTTTGTGCTGTGCACCACCGACCCGCAAAAGATTCTGGAGACCATCCTCTCACGCTGCCAGCGTTTCGATTTCCATCGCATCGGCAACGAGGATATCGAACATCGCCTGTCCTACGTGTGCGAGCAGGAGGGCTTCGATTACGACGACGAGGCGCTGGCTATCGTGGCGCGCCATGCCAAGGGCGGCATGCGCGACGCGCTTTCCACGCTGGAGCAGCTGAGCGTCTTTGGCAACGGTTCTGTGCATGCGGACGACGCCCGCTCGCTTTTAGGCGAGGTTTCGGACCAGATTCTGGGCGAGTTTGCCCGCGCCATCGCCGAGCGTGATGTCGCCGAGCTCTATGGACTGATCCGTGCGCAGGTCGAGGAAGGAAACGACCTGCTGGAGCTGACGCGCGACCTGGTGGCGCACGTGCGCGACGTGTATGTTGCCTGCGTTGCCGGTGCCCGTGCCGAGCTGTTTGAGGGCGGCTCCGAGCAGGCCGAGGCGCTTGCTGCCGAGGCTGCTGTCTTTGGCGAGCATCCGGCCGACCGTCTGGCCCGTGTGCTGACAGTGCTCGACGATGCCGCACTGGAGATGAGGGGCGCGAGCGACGTGCGCCTGGTGCTCGAGATTGCCTGCACGCGTCTGGCACGTCCCGAGGCTGATTTAACGATTGAGGCATTGGCCGAGCGCGTGGCACGTCTGGAGGCCATGGTTGCCAACGGCGCCGTGCCGGCGAGCGTGGCTGCTGCTCAGGTTGCCGCGCCTGCTGCATCCGCACCCGCTGTCCAGCAGCCGACGCTGATCTCGGGTGCCCGAGCTGCTACTCCTGTGGCGACCGCCGCCCCCGCTGCTACGCCCGCGCGCCAGGGCGGTATGCCTTGGGACCGTGGTGCTGCCGCTCCGGCGGCTCAGCCTGCGCCCCGTTCTGCGTCCGTGTCAGCTTCCAAGCCTGCACCGCCTGCACCTCAGCTTGCGCCGGCTCCGACGCCTCGGCCCGTTGCGGCCCCCGCGCCTGCCACCGCTCCGGCACCTAAGCCCCAGTCCAACAATGCCGCCCAGGTTGCCGCCGCCGGTGCTGCCGAGACGCCCGCGGTCGAGGATGCCGGCGAGCTCCAGCGCAAATGGGCCGAGGTCGTCGAGCGCGTCAAGGCTCGTCAGGCCTCCTACGCAGGGCTTTTGCTCAACGCTCGCGCCACGGCCGACGACGGCTCCAAGCTCACGGTCTCGTTCCCCGCGGGTTCGACTTTTGCCATTAAGATGCTCGGTCGCGCCGATACGCAGTCGGTGGTCCTGCCGACAGTCAGTGCGGTCTTCGGTCGTCGCACCGTCGACTATGTTCTGGATGGAGGTGGCACGCCGGCTCCTCAGCATGAGGAGCATTCTCCATCTGCACGGGCTGCGGCATCTGCGGACCCGCAACCCGTGTCCTCGGCGGCCCCTGCATCCTCGAGCGCCAACGCGACGCAGCCAAAAGCGGCACCGGTAGCGGCACCGACCCCATCTGCGCCTGAACCCGCTGCGCCCAAACCGGCTGCTCCGATCCCCGCGCCCAAGCCCGCTGCCGCGCCTGCGCCTAAGTCATCCGACCTGGCTAAGGCTCCCTGGCTGCGCTCCGACAACCCTGCCGGCGCTCCTGCCACGGGCAAGCTCCCGACCGGGCCCGCGCCCCGCGCGCCCGAGCGCGCGTCCGCTTCCAAGGCTCAGCCCGCCGCGCCGTCTGCGCCGTGGGAATCCGAGCAGGTGCCCTATGACGACGCCATGGTTGGCGGCTTCGCCGGCGATGCGAGCGGGGACGATCTTCCTCCGTTCGACGTGCCGGCAGCGGCGCCTGCGCCCAGCCCTGTCGCTTCAGCCGCGGTTCCCGCAGCTGCGACGTCCGCTCCCGCAAGCGACGACGCCCCCACTGCCCCTTGGGAGTCCAACCCCGGTGCCGGTAGCCCCTTCGGCCACCAGGGCGCAGCCCCGAGCATCCCGCAGACCGAGGATGAGGCCAAGGCCCTCATCCGCAGCGTCTTCGGCCAGGCCACCATCTTCAAGCCGGTGGAGTAACCGTGCGGGCGGGTATACTGCTCAAGAAGAGATCTCTTTGTCCGGGCGCATCTGTATTTCGGACATGTGCAACGTGGTGCCGCGTATATCGCATTCGAGCAGACAGGTGCGTGACGGTCGGCCTAGGATGCTGAGGTCGATACGATATGTCGCATGGCTGTCCGTGTATTCGACTTGCTCGGCGTTGACGGTTGCTCCGATTGTAAATAAAGAGCCCAGTTCGGCATCGACAATCTTGGAGTCCTTTATCTTGACCTTGAACTCTTGGTAGAGGGACGGGCTGTTGTAGTAAACGGTTCGGGTTCCGTCGGTACACTCATCGGTCGTCTCCCATTTGACGACGGGCTGGTCCGAGCTGGCTATCAGCAGTTCTGCTCCAAAGGCTATGGCATGGGTGATGACAACCAGCAATGCCCAGCCGACAAAGAGATAGAGAACCACATATGCAACGGGGTGTTTTGAGCGGATGTTTTGGAGCACGTCGGGGGCATTCATGGGGCACCTCCAAATTGATATCTATGACAATCAAATTATACCCGCCGTCATGAGCGCCGCTTCGAGTAGTGGCTCGGCATTTAGCCATTTAGTGGTACGCATTAAATGTCGGATTCCGGTTCTACAAGATTTAGCTTTCAATATTATGCAGATGCGAATTATTCAACCTTGCATAATCTTTGGGCGCGGCTTGCACTCCAGGACATGTATATCGACTGAGGTGGCACAACCGCCCCGCTCGCTGGCCTCGCGCCGTGGTACGATTTTTGAGTTTGAAAGTCCCGCCGCGCTCCGGCTGCCCTTGCAGCTCGGCGTGCGGCCGCACGTAAAGGAGCCATCATGGCCGGTATGAACATGCAGCAGATGATGAAGCAGGCTCGCAAGATGCAGGAGCAGCTTGCCGCCGCGCAGGAGAACCTCAAGTCCCAGACCGTCGACGCCTCTGCCGGCGGCGGCATGGTCAAGGTGACTGTCAACGGCGAGATGGAGCTCGTCAACCTTACCATCGACCCCGATGCGCTCGATCCCGAGGACGTCGATATGCTGCAGGACATGATCATGGCTGCCGTCAACGAGGCCGTCCGCGGCGTCAACGAGCTCGCCAACAAGCAGATGGGCGCCATCACCGGCGGCCTCAACATCCCGGGCATGCCGTTCTAAGACACGCATATATATGAGTGCGAATCACAGTCTGCAAAAACTGCTCGATGAGCTGGGCCGTCTGCCGGGCATTGGTCCCAAGTCGGCCCAGCGCATCGCCTATTACCTGCTCGAGGCCGATGCCGAGGAGGCCCGCCGCCTGGCCGAGGCCATCCTGGAGGTCAAGCAGGAGGTCCACTTTTGCAGCCGTTGCTTTAACTACGCCACGGCCGACGAGTGCTCCATCTGCCAGGACCCGATGCGCGACACCACCCGCATTTGCGTGGTGGGCGAGCCGCGCGATGTCCAGGCGATCGAGCGTACGGGCAGCTACCATGGCCTGTACCATGTGCTGGGCGGTGTGATCAGCCCCATGGACAAGATTGGTCCCGAGCAGTTGCACATCCGCGAGCTGCTGGCGCGTCTGGGCCACGAGGATATCCATGAGGTCATCATCGCCACCAACCCCAACATCGAGGGCGAGACCACGGCGAGCTATCTTGCTCGCACCATCAAGCCGCTGGGCGTCGAGGTGTCGCGCCTGGCGAGCGGCCTGCCCGTGGGCGGCGACCTGGAGTATGCCGACGAGCTTACGCTTGGCCGCGCCATCGAGGCCCGCCGCGCGATTTAGGTGGCGAGCCTGCTCCTGCCGTATGTTTTCCTCGCGACGCACGGGGTAGTCATAATTTCCCCGTGCGACTGTGAGTTTGTTGTGCAACAAAGATGCTTCGTATCCGCTTATCGCATGGATGCTTCCGCTCGCATCCTTAATTTGCCCATTCGTTGCGCAACCTTTTGGGTTCGCTGATACACTCAAATATGGATTTGAATGAATGCGCCGCTTCTGAGCGGCGTGTTTTTCTTGGAGGAGAACGCATGCGGCCCGGTGGCACTCAGACAAAGCGCGGCGCCGCGGTGCGCATGCGACGCCGACTGGGCTTGGCGCCGCGGGCGTACGCACTGCTGTCTTGCTCGCTGGTGCTGGTCATGGCTGGCGTTACTGCCTATGGCATGACCGTGCCGTCCATGATGCAGGCGCATGCCGCACGCGAACCGCGCGTGGGGCATGAGGTCAAAAGTGATCTGGGTACCACGACTGGATATGCTTGGGCAAGTGTGGTCGCGCATATTGTGTTTGGCACCGACGATGCGGACGGCGCCGAGGCCCCGGACAACGAAGTCACGCTTGCCAATGGCAAAACCATCGTGCTCACCAACACCAAGATCATCGATCGGTTGTCCAACAATAGCGTGGCGGCAACGGTGAATAAGGTCGAGCAGCAGAAGGAACAGGACGCCCAGCAGTCCGGAAAGCCCGGTAGCTCGGATACTTCTGGCTCCGGCTCGGATTCATCGAGTTCGGGCGGCAGCTCTGGGTCGGGTTCCTCTACCGGAGGGTCTGGAAATGGCGGCTCGACGGGCGGCAACACTGACAACGATGCAAACTCCGGTGGCCTTTCCGCTGCTGAGGAAGAGAGCATTCACAGTTGGCTTGTGACCAAGTACAACATGCTCGACGGCTACGTTTCTCGTGCCAATGACGTGGTCTCGACCTATAACTCTACGGGAGATCCCAGGCCGTGCGACAGCCTGGTCGGGGAGATGTTTGTCATTCGAGCCGAGTTCGGTCGTCAGACATTCTCGCCCCGGTCAAAGTGGTATCAGCAGTATGCCAATCTGTGGGGCTGTTACACCAACCTATGCCAATGGGTCGGCCATTACGGCGATGATGACGTCGCGCTCGGTAACTTCAACAATAACGTGGCGGCGCTTGCCCTATGATGACCGATCTTGCATCCACCACACTACAATCGCTCGGTCGCGATCCCATGGTCGGCCTGCGCCTGGCGCGTGTCGACGGGTTTGAGCCGGCCATTGCGCTCGGTCAGGACGAACTGCCTGCCTATCTGCGTCGTTTTACGATGCTGTTTGCCGACGATGCCACCATGCGCCGTGGCGGTATCGGCCGCGTGACGCGTGCCGTCAACGCCCAAGGCGAGGCCGTGGCGCTCAAGCAGCTCATCTTGCCGGCGCGCGATGAGTTCGACGACGATGCCGCTCACGAGGCGCTGGTCGCCAAGTTCAAGGCGGCGTTTCGCGAGGAATACGAATGCCATCGCGCCCTTTCGGGCCTTAAGGGCTTTCCCCGCCTCTATGGCTGGGGCGAGGTCGACGGTGTGCCTGCAATTGTTATGGAATGGGTCGAGGGCGAGACGCTTGCCCGCTTGCGTTCGCGACTCGCCGTGGACGATGCCGGACGCCTGTCGCCGCTCGTGGCGGCGCGTCTGGGTCGCGACCTGTTCGATCTGCTCTGCCGTATGAGCCTGGTGGGTGAGGGCTTTGTCCATCGCGATATCTCGCCCGCTAATATTATGGTGCGTACGGCGCGTCTACCGCTTGACCGGCAGCTTGCCGAGGGCACCTTTGACCTGTGCCTGATCGACTTTGGCTCGTCGCTGGCGCTCGAGCCTGCGTCGGCCGTGGCCGGTACCGGAGGCAAGGCGTCGTTTACGGAGCGTTATGCCACGCTGCGTCGCGCGACGGTTGCCTATGCCCCGCCCGAGATGCTTACCGACGATATTCCCGACCTGCGCGCTTTGCGTATGTCGCCGGCGATCGACGTCTATGCCGCGGCAAGCACGGTTTACGAGCTCATTGCCGGCGTCGCGCCATACGAAGCCGCGCCGAGCACTTCGGGCACCTCGGGTTCGCGCAAAAGGACGTGCGACATCGCGAGCCCCTACCGTCTCAAGATGGACACGCGGCCCGACTATCCCATTGGTGCCCATGCGCCCGGTTGTGATTTGACTCAGCTGCTTCGTCGTGAGCCCGATGTGGCGCTCGCCGCGGCCGAGCAGGCCCAGCAGCTAGGGCTTGAGCCGGATTCCGAAGAGCTACGCGATGCGCTGGCGTTTGTCGATGCCCAGCTGTTCGACGTGGTGATGGCCTGTCTGTCCAGTCATCAAAAAGATCGTCCCGAGCCGGCGGCGGTCGAGGCGGCGCTCTCGGCGTTTTGTGACCACTATGCGCAAAATGTCGGTCGTTCGCTTCGCGGCGAGCCGCTCACGCCGTGCCCCATGGATGCGTCTGGCCGCGCGGTTCGTCGCGCGCTGATGGTCGGCGCGACGGTCGTCTGTGGCGTGGTTTGGGCTGTGGTCGTGGTTTCGGCCGCGCTGCTGGCGTCGGGCGCCCGCGTGACGGCGACTTTGGGATCGCTCGTGTGGTCTGGGTCGCTACCGAGTATTATTGCCGCACTGGCGTTGGCGCTGCCAGGCATAGCCGGCGTTACCGCGGGGGCACTTGCGCGCAATCGGCGCTCGGGGTTCCTGCAGGGTGTGCTTGCGCTTTCTGCCTGCGAGGTTCCGGTGCTGGTTGTGGCTGCATGTAGCGTATTTTCCCAACGCGCCGTGATGGGCGGCCTTGTTGCCGCTCTGGTTGCAACCTATACGCTTACGTGGTTTTTGCTTGCGATGGGCTTTGCCTTTGAACTTCCCGTTTCGGCACCACGACGCACAAAAGCCCAGATGGCGACTCCGCTTGCCGGTGGAGCCGCAGCTGCCCGTACTTTTGGCGGACCTGTCGAAGTATCGTCCGATTCTATTTCTACGACCAAGGAGGCCTAGGTCATGGCATCTCAAGTTGAGCTCACCCCATGCGGGGCCATGTTTGACATCTTTAAGCGCGCGGCGCATCTGAGCCATATCGAGCTGTGCGGCTTGGTGCTTTCGTCCCGTCCGCTCGCCGACGGCCGCAGCCCGCAGAGCCGAGCCGCCGATCGCTCTTGGGTTTCCCGCTTTATCGTTCGCGCGCCGGTCGGCACGCTTCAGCAGCGCTACTTTGCCGAATACGGTACCTCGGCTGCGCGTATTATGTCGCAACTGGCCCTGCGCCAGCGCAATCCCATGGACTCCACGGCTGTGATCAATATGGTGTGCGGTCCTGCAGGTGAACCGATGGTACGCGCGCTCGAAGAGTGCCACCAGGACACGAATCTCTATCGCAACGCGCTCGATCGCCTGTCCCAGGCGGCGGAACTCATGCCCGCCGAGCGCGCCGAGGCCGTGCTGGTGCTGTTTGTCGCCGTCGGTTGTTCGGCGGATGTGCGGTCCTCGGTGAACTATGCCATCGACTACGCACACGCGACCTGTGGCGGAGGCACATCCACGCCGCGTTCGCTTGGCATGTCGCTGACTGCGGGCGAACGCGAACCCGCCCCGGCGCACCCCTTGGGCTTGCTGCGCGTGCAAAACAGTTTTGTCGTGAGCGCCCCGCGCTGGATTCAGCCAAGTGAGCAGGGTGTTGAGATTGGCGCGCTGGCCACTGGTGAGGGCGATATTACCGACGTCGGCGACGATGTCTCGGCCCGCCATGCCCATATCTGGTGCGATGCTCAAAATATCTGGCACGTCGAGGACTTGTCGTCCACCAACGGAACCGTGGTGGTAAACGGGGCCACGCGCGTCTGCATTCAGGTCGAGCCCGGCCGTTCCGCCCAACTCAATCCCGGCGACGAGCTCAAGCTCGGCGAATCCACTACCTACGCCATCCTCTTCGGTGCTCTCTAGCCGGCAGATAGGGACGTTCCTTTTCTCTGCCGGCTGGGGACACTCCTTGGCGCGCCAGAGCCGGTCGCCCGGGGATGGAGGGGCCATTTTGGCCCTTGGCGGTCACCCGAGGTAAACCTTTACCGCCCGCCTATATTTGCCGAAATTACACTTGACGGCGGGGTACAATAAACCCGCATGCGGATTTCCGTTGCGGGCGCTTCCCATCGCCGGGGCGTGCCCGGGAGCATCCGGCATGCGGCCTTTGCGGCGCTCGGTCATGTGCAAGACGGGCGGTCGGGTCTGTGGGGCGCATCAGCTGTCCCTCGCCTCGGCATGTCTTCTCTCCACGCCACGTACCTGCTGCTGAGCCTGCCTGCCAGATGATTGGAAGCAACAGCGTAAATCCCATCACGCCAACATCCCGGCGATCGCCGGGGCCTGTATACCTATATGAGAGGAGAGGGGTATATGGCGCGTAAGTTTAAGTCTATGGACGGCAACGAGGCGGCCGCATATGTTTCGTATGCGTACACCGAGGTAGCGGGAATCTATCCCATTACGCCGTCCAGCCCGATGGCCGACCATGTCGACCAGTGGGCGGCCCAGGGTCGCAAGAACATCTTCGGCACCCCGGTCAAGGTCGTCGAGATGGAGTCCGAGGCAGGTGCAGCCGGTACCGTTCACGGTTCGCTGGGCGCCGGTGCTCTGACCACCACCTACACGGCTTCTCAGGGTCTGCTCCTGATGATTCCGAACATGTACAAGATCGCGGGCGAGCAGCTCCCGGGCGTCTTCCACGTCTCCGCGCGTTGCGTCGCTTCCCACGCCCTGAACATTTTTGGCGATCACTCCGACGTCATGGCCTGTCGTCAGACCGGCTTCGCCATGCTCGCCGAGGGCAACGTCCAGGAGGTCATGGACCTCTCGCCGGTGGCTCACCTTGCCGCCATCGAGGGTAAGACCCCGTTCCTTAACTTCTTCGACGGCTTCCGCACCAGCCACGAGATCCAGAAGGTCGCCATGTGGGACTACAAGGATCTGGCCGAGATGTGCGACATGGACGCCGTCCAGGCTTTCCGCGACCACGCGCTCAACCCTGAGCACCCGCACACCCGCGGCAGCCACGAGAACGGCGATATCTTCTTCCAGAACCGTGAGGCCTGCAACAAGGTCTACGACGAGCTTCCCGCCGTCGTCGAGGGCTACATGAAGAAGATCAACGAGAAGCTCGGCACCGATTACGGCCTGTTCAACTACTACGGCGCTCCCGATGCTGATCGCGTCGTCGTGTGCATGGGCTCCTTCTGCGACGTGCTCGAGGAAGTCATTGACTACCTCAACGCTCACGGCGAGAAGGTCGGCCTGGTCAAGGTTCGTCTGTTCCGTCCGTTCTCCATCAAGCACTTCGTCGACGTTCTCCCCGAGACCGTCCAGAAGATCGCCGTCATGGACCGTACCAAGGAGCCGGGTTCCATCGGCGAGCCGCTCTACCAGGACGTCGTCTCCGCTCTCTACGAGGCCGGCAAGACGGGCATCAAGGTCGTCGGCGGCCGTTATGGCCTGGGCAGCAAGGACACGCCCCCCGCGTCCGCGTTCGCTGTCTTCGAGGAGCTCAAGAAGGACGAGCCCAAGCGCGAGTTCACCATCGGCATTGTCGATGACGTGACCAACCTGAGCCTGCCCGAGGCCGAGGATGCGCCCAACACCGCAGCCCCCGGCACCATCGAGTGCAAGTTCTGGGGTCTGGGTGGCGACGGTACCGTCGGCGCCAACAAGAACTCGATCAAGATCATCGGCGACCACACCGACAAGTACGTCCAGGCCTACTTCCAGTACGACTCCAAGAAGACCGGCGGCGTCACCGTCTCGCACCTGCGCTTTGGTGATTCTCCGATCCGTTCGCCGTACTACGTGACCAAGGCCGACTTTGTCGCTTGCCACAACCCAAGCTACATCGTTAAGGGCTTCAAGATGGTCCGCGACGTCAAGCCGGGCGGCACCTTCCTGGTCAACTGCCAGTGGAGCGACGAGGAGTTCGCCGAGCACATGCCCGCCGTGGCCAAGCGCTACATCGCGAACAACAACGTCAACGTCTACCTGATCGACGCTATCGACCTGGCCGCTAAGGTCGGCATGGGCAAGCGCACCAACACGGTGCTCCAGTCCGCCTTCTTCGCGCTGGCCAAGGTCCTGCCCGCCGAGGACGCCCTGCAGTACATGAAGGACGCGGCTACCAAGTCCTACATGAAGAAGGGCCAGGCTATCGTCGACGCCAACCACAAGGCCATCGATGCCGGCGCTACCGCCTTCCGTAAGTTCGAGGTTCCGGCCGACTGGGCTACCGCCGAGGACGCCGCTCCCGTCGAGCTCTCCGAGGAGACCAAGTCCGCTATCGCCCAGCAGGTCAAGAACCTGCTCGAGCCCATCGATCGCATGGACGGCGACAGCCTGCCTGTTTCCGCCTTCGTCGATTGCGCCGACGGCCAGTTTGAGCTGGGCGCCTCCGCATACGAGAAGCGCGGCGTCGCCGTGGTCGTTCCCCACTGGGACGAGACCAAGTGCATCCAGTGCAACCAGTGCGCCTACGTGTGCCCGCATGCCACCATCCGTCCGTTCGCGATGACCGAGGACGAGGCTGCCGCCGCGCCCGAGGCTACCCGCACGCTCGACGCCATGGGCCCCAAGGCCAAGGGTATGAAGTTCACCATGGCCGTGTCCCCGCTCGACTGCATGGGTTGCACCAACTGCGTCAAGGTTTGCCCCAAGGGCGCCCTCGAGATGGTTCCCACCGAGCAGGAGATGGACCAGCAGCCCGTTTGGGACTACATGGTCGAGAACGTCTCCGAGAAGAAGGAGCTCATCGCGGCCAACGTCAAGGGCAGCCAGTTTAAGCAGCCCTACCTGGAGTTCTCTGGCTCCTGCGCCGGCTGTGCCGAGACCGCCTATGCACGTCTGGTGACCCAGGTCGCCGGCGACCGCATGTTCATCTCCAACGCCACCGGCTGCTCCTCCATTTGGGGCAACCCCGCTGCCACCGCTCCTTACTGCAAGGACAAGGACGGTCACGGCCCGGCGTGGAACAACTCCCTGTTCGAGGACAATGCCGAGCACGGTCTGGGCATGGCCGTGGGCTATGAGGCTGTTCAGCACAAGCTGATTGCCGCTACCCAGGACATCATCGCCGCCGATGGTCCGTCCGACGAGCTCAAGGCTGCCGGCCAGGCTTGGATTGACTCTGTCAACGACGCCGAGGCCTCCAAGACCGCTGCCGCTGCCTACGTTGCCGAGCTCGAGAAGTGCGGCTGCGAGGCTTCCAAGGCAATCCTCGCCGACAAGGCTTACCTCACCAAGAAGTCCTTCTGGATCTTCGGCGGCGACGGTTGGGCCTACGACATCGGCTTCGGTGGCCTGGATCACGTCCTGGCTTCCGGCCACAACGTCAACGTCTTCGTCTTCGACACCGAGGTTTACTCCAACACCGGCGGTCAGGCCTCCAAGGCCTCGAACCTGGGCCAGGTCGCTCAGTTCGCCGCTGCCGGTAAGGTGACCAAGAAGAAGTCCCTGGCCGAGATTGCCATGAGCTACGGCTACGTCTACGTGGCGCAGGTCGCCATGGGCGCCAACCCGGCTCAGACCCTCAAGGCCATCCACGAGGCCGAGGCCTACGACGGCCCGTCCCTCATCATCGGCTACAGCCCCTGCGAGATGCACTCCATCAAGAAGGGCGGCATGCAGAACTGCCAGGCCGAGATGAAGAAGGCTGTCGAGTGCGGTTACTGGAACCTCTTCCGCTTCAACCCCGAGGCTGCTGCCGGCAAGAAGTTCTCGCTCGATTCCAAGGAGCCCGCGGGCGGTTATCAGGAGTTCCTGATGAACGAGGCCCGTTACGCTTCGCTGACGCGTTCCTTCCCCGAGCGCGCCGAGGAGCTCTTCAAGGAGAACGAGCAGGCCGCTATGGACCGCTACGCTCACCTGCTGAAGCTCAAGACGGTGTACAACGAGGCCTAGGTCTCCCGCCGCAGGATCTGAGGGCTAACCTTCGCGGACGTCCTCGGACATGAAAGAACCCCCGCTGCGCACAACTGAACTGCCTCCCATTTCTTGGACATGAGAAATGGGAGGCTTTTTATGCGTGTCGACTTGAGGGTGAAGCACGACATCGAGGCCAGGAAGGCGGCGATCGGGCTCTTCGAGCGAGGCC
>CALAMK010000021.1:0-45307 GCA_937925735.1 uncultured Collinsella sp.
AATTGATATTTCAACGGAGGCTTATTCAACGATACAGTCTGTTTTTGAAGAAGCAGATGTGATATATTTTACCGGCGGAAATTCTTTCTTTCTTATGGACCAGCTCCGTAAAACGGGAGCTGATGGGCTACTGAAAAAGGAATTGGCAAATGGAAAATTGATGATCGGCGAGTCGGCAGGCGCAATTATATGCGCTCCAAGCATCCAATATATTGAACAAATGGATGAAAAGCCGGAGGACTACTCACAAGAAGATGATGCAGGGCTTAATTTGATTGATTTCTATGTTCTTCCGCATTTTCTTACAGCACCATTTAAGAAAGTTACCGAGAAAATAATGACTGAGTTTTCGGATTTGAATCTATGCCCAATTAACAATCGTCAGGGAATTGTAATTGATGGTGAAGGTTCAAAGGTTATTTGCAAAGACTAATTTAAAATTCCAGTTTGCTGCACTCGTTCCTAGCAGGGTTTGGGGCAGGAGGGGCGCAAGAGACGGGAAGGCCGTGTGCGCGTTCCTGCGCGAGAGTCGCGGGGAGGGGCTGCCTGGGTACGGCGCCTGTCAACTCGGCCTACGTCTTTGATGACCGGGTCGTACTCAATATCAAATTCACGGATGATGCCAAAACGGTCACCCGTGAGGAAGCGTTGGGTTCGAGTGCTGTGGTCAATGTTCCAACATGCTGGGCTCGAACTCGCTTGCCGGGATCACACGGTAGCTGTGGCGCAAGAGCATGTCGACGAAGACACCGTTGCCCGCTGTGAGGGTGCCGCTGAACGTTCCGTCGTAAATGTGACCCGCACCACACGAGGGGCTGCGGTCCTGCAGGATGCACGCGGCGATCTCAGACGGACCGCCCGCCTGCTCGCACATATCGAGCGCACGTTGGGCACCCAGGCGAAATTCGCGATCAACCGAGATGCCCTCGCAGGTACGGACCTCGCCGTTCACAATCTCGGACGGCTTGCGCGGCGTGGGCAGGCCGCCAAAGACCTCAGGGCACACCAAGAGGACCTCGGTCCCCGTGCGCTCGCAAGCCTCGATCAGCTCTCGATGATAGTTATCGAGCCCGTTATACTTGCAGCTCTCACCCATTAAACAGGCGCTCACCACGATCTTCATATACAACACTCCCCACGCAAAACGCCCCATTTGAGATGGACACTCAAATGGGGCGATTGACACTGCGCAACTAGTATTACTGCTGCTTCGGCATCAGCGGATTCTCGCGCGTGAGGAGATTCATAAACTCCTCGCCCGTGATCGTCTCCTTCTTGTACAGATAACGAGCCAGCTCATGGAGCTTAAACTTGTTCTCCTTCAGAATCTGCAGGGCGCGGTCGTGCGCATCCTCGATCAGCTTGGCGACAATTGCGTCCACGCGCTCGGCCGTACCGGGGGCGCAGGTGAGCGACGTATCCTGGTTGAGGTACGCATTTTGGACAGTACCGAGCGCCATCATGCCAAACTCATCGGACATACCAAAGCGCGTCACCATGTTACGGGCGAGTTTGGTGGCCTGCTCGATATCGTTGGCGGCGCCGGTCGTCATCTCGCCAAAGATGAGCTCCTCGGCCGCGCGGCCACCGCAGTAGACGGCGAGCTTGTCCAGGACCTCCTGGCGCGTGGTCAGGAAGCGCTCGTCCTCCTCGACCTGCATGGTGTAGCCCAGAGCGCCGCTCGTGCGCGGCACGATGGTGATCTTGGTAACCGGCGCGGAACCCTTTTGGCGGGCAGCGACGATGGCATGACCGATCTCGTGGTAGGAAACGACCTGCTTCTCGTGGTCGGAAAGCACCGTGGACTTACGCTGCTGGCCGGCAATGACGACCTCCACCGACTCCTCGAAGTCGTCCTGGGTCGCGCGCTTGCGGCCTTCGCGAACAGCGCGCAGGGCACCCTCGTTGATGATATTGGCAAGGTCGGCGCCCGAGGCACCGGGCGTGGCGCGGGCAATAGCGGTCAGGTCGATCGGCGGCTGCGTCTTCACGCTCTTGGCATGCAGCTCGAGGATGTTCTTGCGGCCAGTCAGGTCGGGCAGCTCAACGGGAATGCGGCGGTCAAAACGACCGGGGCGCAGCAGGGCGGGATCGAGGCTGTCGGGACGGTTGGTCGCAGCGAGGACGACGATGCCCTTGTGGTTATCGAAGCCGTCCATCTCGGTCAGCAGCTGGTTGAGCGTCTGCTCGCGCTCGTCGTTGCCACTAAAGCCGCCGCCATCGCGCTTCTTGCCGATGGTATCGATCTCATCGATAAAGACGATACACGGGGCCTTTTCCTTGGCCTGCTTAAACAGGTCACGAACCTTGGCGGCACCGCGGCCGACGAACATCTCGACGAACTCAGAACCCGAAATGCTAAAGAACGGCACGCCCGCCTCGCCGGCAACAGCCTTGGCAAGCAGGGTCTTACCAGTACCCGGAGGACCGACAAGGAGAGCACCGCGCGGAAGCTTGGCGCCGATCTCCTCGTAGCGCTGCGGATTCTCCAGAAAGTCGACGACCTCCTTGAGGGACTCCTTGGCCTCTTCCTGGCCGGCGACGTCCTTAAAGGTCACGCCAACATCCTTGGAGGCAATCACGCGAGCGCCGGACTTGCCCAGTCCGCCGCCGCCAAAGCCGCCGCCAAAGTTCATAGACGGGCCGTCATCGCCCATAGCCTTCTTCATACGGCGGTTGAGCCACCAACCGATCAGGAAGAAGATGGCCATGGGAAGAATAAGCGTAAGCAGGTAGTAGGTCATCAGACCCGAGTTTTTATCGGGAACGACCGACTCCAGGGACGCACCGGATTCAAGCACACGATCGGTAAAGCCCGCGTCATTCGGCACACCGGTCGTCTTGTAGGCGATGTTCTCGTCCTCACCCTTCTTGGTGTAATAAATGGTGTAATCGTCGGTATTGTACTCGACCTTGTCGACACTCTTCTTATCGAGCGCTTTGACAAACGTCGAGTAATCGGTCTTCGTAATCTGCTGCGTGTGACCGATGTTGGGGAACAGAACGGTCGAGAGCACGAGGTAGACGACGAAGGCGATGAGCACGTAGAGGATCATATTCCGTCTACGTTTGTTGTCATCCATCTCCATCTGCTTGAACTCCATCTACTGGGGTTGATAATGCTATCTAGAATACCCAACCCGGACGGCGATAAACCGACGCCGGGCACGAAAGGACAGAGATGGCATCACTGGAAGTCGGCAAGGTTCAAATCTATACGGGCGACGGCAAGGGGAAGACGACGGCTGCGCTGGGGCTCGCGCTGCGCGCCACGGGCTATGGACTTAACGTGCTCATGCTGCAGTTTGCCAAGAAGCTACACTGTGCCGAACACGATGCCGCACCGCGCCTGGGACTGCGCATTGTACAGGCCGACCGTGACACGCCCGAGGCTTGCGCCGCACAGATCATGGAGCTCGCACGCGAGCAGATATCACAGGTCGACGTTCTGATTTTGGACGAACTCGGCGAGGCCATGCGACGGGGCTTTGTGACGCGCGAGGATGTCGAATCGTTGATCGCGATAAAGCCCGCCACCACGGAGCTCGTGCTCACCGGCCGAGGCCTGCTGCCACTGGCCGACCTTGCAGACCTAGTAACCGAAATGCGCCCCGTCAAACACTACTTCGACGAAGGCCTCCTAGCCCGCCAAGGCATCGAATACTAATTGATCCGAAGGGGACGGAGGAAAACAGATCATCAACATCACGACGGAGAGAAATGATCCGTTTCCCTCGTCCCCTACGGATCATTAGGCGGTGGCGCGGCCGAGCCAGTTGCCGCTGTGGTGGTAGATGGTAAACATCGTGGCCGTGATGAGCCAGGTTACGGGGTAAACCAGCAGCAGGTGCTCAAGCGACGGATCGAACGGCATGATCGCAAACACCCAGATCACCCTGAGCACAACGGTGCCAAAAATCGTGAGCAGCATGGGCTGCAAGCTCACACCGGCACCGCGAATGGAGCCCGACGCGTTTTCGATAATCGAGTAGATCGCGTAGAACGGCGCGATAAAATGAAGGATCGTCGTGGTATACGCCGAAATCGAAGCATCGTCGACAAACAGACGCGACAACGGACCCGAGAACACCAGCAGCACGGCAGACAGGCCACCAATGAGCATAAACGACAGCACGAGCGAAGTATGGTAGCCCTTGCGCATGCGCTCGTAGTTGCGCGCTCCAAAGTTCTGTGCCGAGAACGTGGTGATCGAAACGCCAAGCGCCTCGGTAACCATCCAGACAATGCCATCTAAGCGGCCCGAAAGACCCCACGCCGTGGTGACATCGGCGCCAAACGAGTTGACCGACACCTGAATCAAAACGTTGGAAATCGAATACGCAGCAGACTGAAAACCAAGCGGCAGACCACACGAGATCATGCTCTTACAAATGCCAGGATCAATGCCGAGTTTGGACAGCGAAAGCCGCCACGCACCCGGTGCGTGCATCATGCGAATCACGATCATCGTGGCGTTGGAGCAAATGGTCAGCGCCACCGCGATGCCGCAGCCCAGAGCCTCCATATGAAGCACGGCAACGAAGATGACATCCAGCACCGCATTAACAAGGCAGCCGGAAGCGATGATCACAGCAGGTCCGCGCGTGTCGCCCACGGCGCGCAGCAGTGCTGTTCCCATATTGAGCAGCAGCGCCGCAACCATAGCGGCAAAATAGCAACGAGCATAGGCCACGCCCTCGGCCAATAATTCATGCGGTGTGTTCATAAGCACCAGCATGGGCTCAACGAACACTATGCCAAGAATCGAGAAAACGATACCGCCCACCAGCGCGAGGGTCATGGCCGTATGGACCGAACGACTCAGTCGCTCATCATCGTGCTGGCCAAAATACTGACCGGTAATGACCGCGCAGCCGGCGCCGACGCCAACGCAAAAGCCAATGCAGAGCTCGGTGAGCACCATCGTGGCCTGAATGCCACCCAGTGCAAGCTTGCCGCCAAACTGGCCGACGATATAGGTACCGATAAGCGTGTAGGCCTGTTGAAAAAACGAACTAAAAAAGATGGGAACGCACAGCGAAAGCAGCTGCTGCCAAATAACACCCTGCGTTACATCGATAGCCGTAGATTTCTTAGCCACACGCCCTCCCCACCAGCATACGTCAAACAACAAAACGGCAATTTAAGGCCAAAACCAATAGCAGCTTAGCACCGACCGGCGTCGACCGAAACACCCCGAGTCAGAGCCCGGTGCGAACTATCTGCCTAGTGATACAAACCCGGCTGGTAGTGATACTCATTGCTCACATGCGGGCACAGCTGCCAAAAGGCGACGGCACTCGCCGCGGCCACGTTGAGCGAATCGACCCCGTGCGCCATCGGAATGCGCACGGCCCGGTCGCAGCCCGCGATGGTCTTGGCGCCCAGGCCGGCACCCTCGGTGCCCATAAAGATTGCCAGGCGGTCAATCTCCTGGAGCGCGGGATCATCCAACGACACTGAATCGTCCGTCAACGCCATGGCGGCACACGAAAAACCGGCATCGTGCAGCGCCGCCAGGCCGTCATGCGGCCACACGCGCGCCTCACTGCCAATACGCGTCCACGGCACTTGAAACACGGTCCCCATGCTCACGCGGGCCGAGCGACGGTACAGCGGGTCACAGCACGTAGGGCTCACCAGAATGCCGTCGACATTGAGCGCGGCGGCCGAGCGGAAAATCGCGCCGACGTTGGTGTGGTCGACAATGCCCTCGAGCACGCACACACGCACCGGACGCTCCCCCGCCGCCTCGACGACGCCGCCCAAGAACTCATCAACCGGAATCTGCCGCGGGCGACGAAACGCCGCGAGCGCACCGCGCGTCACGTTAAAGCCCGTCAATTTCTCCATGAGCTCCATGGAGGCAACGAACACAGGAACAGGGCCGGCGTCCTCGCGCACAACCAGGCGCTCAAACAGCGGCATCATCTGGTCGAGCCAGCGTTCGCCCAAAAGAAAGCTCACCGGCTCATATCCGGCACGCACCGCGCGCTCGATAACCTTGGCACTCTCGGCGATAAAGATGCCCTTTTGCGGCTCAAGCACGCAGCGTAGCTCGCGTTCGGTCAGTCGCACGTAGGCATCGAGCCGCTCATCCTCGAGCGAGTCAATTCGCAGCACCTCAACGGCATCAGTCATAACAGCAAGCCCGTACCCTTCTTACAGCAGCATCTATATCAAACGAGGCGACGCCAGGCGCCGCCCCTTCCTCATTCCAACCCGATAATACCGTGGGCAAATAGGAGATTTACGCCTCAACGCGACGATACGTCACGAACTCATAATCGACACCCTCATCGCCCTCGCCCGAGGCAATCGTGGCAACCCCTTCGCGCCGCGCAACTTCCCAAGTAGAATCGGCATCCAAATTGGGAAAATGCGTATCCACGGGATGGACACAGTGGTTGTGCGTGACCTCGGCCTCGGCGCAATACGGCAAAAACTGCCGATAGACCTCGCCGCCGCCGATCACCCACGCAACGGGTTCATCGGCTACCGTGGCGAGCGCTTCGTCAACGCTATGTACCACGTCAACGCCCTCGACCGCAAAATCCTCGTCGCGGGTAAGCACGATATTGCGGCGGTTCTTGAGCGGGCGCCCGCCGGGAAAACTCAGTAGCGTCTTGCGCCCCATAATGACTGGGCAACCCTTGGTGCAGGCCACAAAATGGCGCATGTCGGCGCGATTGGACACCACCATGTCGCCCTCGCACCCAATGCCCCAATCGTCGCACACGGCGACGATGGCAGAAAGCTTACACGTCATAAGCGCCACCTACACCGCAATGGGAATGTTCTTGACCTGCGGGCCGTGCTCGTAGCCCTCCACGATAAGGTCATCGGTCGTAAACGCATAGAAATCGTGCACATCGGGGTTAAGCGTTACCTTGGGGGCCGCAAACTGTGGACGCTCGATAAGCTCACGGACGATATCGACATGACGGTCATAAATATGGGCATCGGCGATCACGTGCAGCAGCTCGCCGGGAATCATATCGACCGACTGCGCGACCATCATCAGCAAAATGGCGTACTGGCACACATTCCAGTTGTTGGCGGCCAAAATGTCTTGGCTGCGCTGGTTGAGAATCATGTTGAGTGTGGGTTTATCGTCCTGCGGGCGCTGCGTCACGTTATAGGTCACGCTGTAGGCGCACGGATACAGGTGCATCTCGGACAGGTCGCTAAACACGTAGGTGTTGGTCATGATGCGGCGGCTGTACGGCGTGTTCTTAAGGTCGTACAGCACGCGGTCCATCTGGTCAAAGTCACCCTCGGCATAATGGCTTTTCTGCCCAATCTGGTACCCGTAGGCCTTGCCGATGGAGCCAGTCTCGTCGGCCCACTCATCCCAAATATGGCTGTTGAGGTCGTGGACGTTATTTGACTTCTTTTGATAGATCCACAGAATCTCGTCCATGGCAGACTTAAGCGCCGTGCGACGCAGGGTAAGCGCGGGAAACTCCTCACGCAGGTCGTAGCGAGCCGTAACGCCAAAGTTCTTAATGGTATAGGCAGGGGTGCCGTCCTCCCACACCGGTCGGACCTTTTGGCCCTCGGTGGTGGTACCATGGTCCAAGATATCGCGGCACATGGTTACAAACTGTTGATCAGCCTTGCTCATTGACCCTCCTGTCAGTCGCCTATAAGCGAAATTCATTGTAGCCCAGGCGCACGCGACCCCACAGCCCAAACATAAGCCCTCATTTTCTGACATATGCCAGAAATGCCTTGCGCAAATCCGTACGGTCGCTATTCTATTGTTGACATATGTCAGATTTGGAGAGTGTATGGCGGGAAGACGAGAAAAATTACGCCGCGTTGGGATCATCCCCGAATATCGCGGCTTTACCCCCGACGGCCTTGCCAGCGGGGACGCCATCGAGATGACGGTCGACGAGCTCGAAGTCCTGCGGCTGTGCGACCTGGAGGGCCTCAATCAGCAGACCGTCGCCCAGCACATGGGTATCGCTCGTGCCACCGTGGCGGCCATCTGCAGCCGCGCACATCGCAAGGTGGCAAACGCGCTGGTCAACGGGCGGGCGCTCAGTATCGAGGGTGGCAATATCGCATACTCCCCCATCACCACGACGACGGCCGCATGGCCAACAAGGGAGGTCGGCACCATGAGGGTGGCAACGACGTACGACAACGGCAACATCTTTATGCACTTTGGCCGCAGCGAGCAGTTCAAGATCTACGACATCCAGGATGGCAAGGTGCTCAACGAGCAGGTCGTAGGCACCGGCGGCACCGGACACGGCGCCCTGGCGGGCCTGCTTGCCAACGGTGGCGTCGACACGCTCATCTGCGGCGGTATCGGCGGCGGGGCCATCAATGCGCTCACCCAGGCCGGCATCACGGTCTATGCGGGCGCCCAGGGCAGCTGCGATGCCTGCGTCGAGGCTCTCATTGCCGGCAAGCTCGCTCAGACCGGCGAGGCCACGTGCGGCTGCCACGGCCATGACCACGAACATGGCGAGTCCTGCGGCTGCCACGGCCATCACGAGCACGAGGGCCACGAGGGCTGCGGCTGCCACTAACGGCACGGAACCGCGAGCTCGGGGCGCGACGCTGAACGCAACCCAACAATCAAAGCCAACAACAAAGGCCACCCGGTAGCTTCCGAGTGGCCTTTGCCATATCAAGCTGGAATTACAGCCCTATTTCTTATTGCGCATCTGCGCTTCCATCTGACGCAGCAAATCCATATCGGACTTAGGACCGCCCGTTCCCAGGCCGCCCAGGCCGCCCATGCCGCCCAGACCCATGGCATCCAGACCGGGAATATTGGGCATGCGCATCTTTTTGCCCTTCTTACCCTTTTTGCCCTTCTTGCCACCGGCCTGCGCCTGATTGGCCATCGTGCGCATGCGGCCCATCATCTTGTTCATCTCGCCCCACTGCTTCATAAGGCTATTCACCTCGGTGGGGGTCACGCCGGCGCCCTTGGCGATACGGGCGCGACGCTGGCCGTTAATGATAGAGGGACGAAGGCGTTCCTCCTTGGTCATAGACATGATGATGGCCTCGTTCTTGTCGAAGATGCCCTCATCCAGGTTGCCGCCCATCTGGTTGAGCGCGCGCTGACCACCGGGGAGCATGCCCAGAATGCCCTTCATGCCGCCCATCTTCTTAACGGCCTTCATCTGGTCGAGCATGTCGTTCATGGTAAAGCCCTCGCGCAGCATACGCTCGGCAGCCTCGAGCTGCTCGGCGTCGGCCGCCTCCTGGGCCTTCTCGATAATACCGACGACGTCGCCCATGCCTAAAATGCGCTTGGCCATGCGGTCGGGGTAGAACGGCTCCAGCGAATCGGGCTTCTCGCCCATGCTCACGAACTTAATGGGCTTGCCGGTCACCTGGCGCACGGAAAGCGCGCCGCCGCCACGGGCGTCGCCATCGAGCTTGGAGATGATCACGCCGTCAAAATCGGTACGCTCGGCGAAGGTCGAGACGACGTTGACGATATCCTGACCGGTCATGGCATCGACGACCATCAGCACCTGATCGGGCTTGACGGCCTTCTTGATGTCCACGGCCTCCTGCATCATCTGCTCGTCGATCTGCAGACGACCGGCGGTATCGACGATGACCACGTCGCGCAGGTGGTCGACGGCCTCCTGGATGGCGCCCTTGGCGATGTCGACCGGATGCTCGCCGTCACCGCGGAAGACCGGCACGCCGATCTCTCCGCCGAGCGTGGCCAGCTGGTCGGCAGCGGCGGGACGGTAGACATCGCACGCGGCGAGCAGCGGCGAGCGGCCCTGCTTCTTGAGCAGGTAGGCCAGCTTTACGGCAGCCGTGGTCTTACCGGAGCCCTGCAGGCCGACGAGCATGATGACATTGGGAATGCGGTTGCTAAAGACGAGCTTGCTCTCGGTGGAACCGAGCATCTCGGTGAGCTCGTCGAGCACAATCTTGACGACGTTTTGCGCCGGCGACAGCGACTCCATGACCTCGGCGGTCATGCAGCGCTCCTTGGTCTTGGCGACGAACTCCTTGACGACCTTGAAGTTGACGTCGGCCTCGAGCAGCGCCATGCGAATGTCGCGCATGGCCGAGGTAATATCGGCCTCGGTCAATTTACCCTTGCCGCGCAGGCGGTCAAATGTGTCGTTGAGGCGATCGCTCAGAGAATCAAACACTAGTCACTCCTTAATTGGACTCGCCCACCAGGGCGCGGCAGAAATCTTTGGCATTGAACTCTTGCAGGTCATCGACCTGCTCGCCCACGCCGATGCGCAGGATTGGGAGCTTGAGCTTCTCGGCCACGGCCATGGCGATGCCACCCTTAGCCGTGCCGTCCAGCTTTGTCATGATAATACCGTCCAGACCCAACGCCTCGTTAAACTCAAGCGCCTGGTTCAGACCGTTTTGGCCTGTCGCGGCATCGATTACGAGTACGACCGAGACGGGCATGGGGCCGGCGGCCATATTGGCGGCGCGCTTACGCGTCACATTGACCACCTTGGCAAGCTCGCGCATGAGCTCGGGGCTCGTGTGCAGACGACCGGCGGTGTCGATAAGCACCAGGTCGCTGCCGCGCTTGTCGGCCTCGTCGAGCACGTCGTAGCAAACGCTTGCCGGGTCGGAGCCGCGGTCGCGCTTGATGACGGGGACACCGGCGCGCTGGCCCCACACATCGAGTTGCTCGATGGCGGCGGCGCGGAAGGTATCGGCCGAGCCAATCACGACATTCTTGCCGCGGGCAGCCATGGCGCTCGCGATCTTGCCGACCGTGGTGGTCTTGCCGGCACCGTTAATGCCCACAAACAGCACGCAGCTCGGCGTGTCGGCGAACGGATCTCGCTCGGCGGGCACAAAATGTTGCTCGAGCTGCTCGGCCAGGGCGCGACGGAGTTGCGGGGCGGTCTTGAGGTTCTTCTTGGCCGCGGCATCGCGCAGGTCATCGGACACCTTAATCGCGACCTCGGCACCCATGTCACCCATGACGAGAGTGTCCTCTAGGTCCTCCCAAAAATCCTCGTCGACCTCGCCGCCAAAATAAAAGACCTCGTTGAGGGCCTCGCGGCTGCGCTCAAGTCCGCGCGAGAGAGCATCGAAGAATCCCATTATGCATTCACGACCTTTCCGGTTTCGCGATCGAGTTTTTGCGAGACGACGCGGCTGACGCCGTCGGCTTGCATCGAGACGCCGTAGAGGACGTCAGCGTCCTCCATAGTACGGCGCTGGTGCGAGATAACCAAGAGCTGCGTATCGGAACGCAACACGTCGAGCGCGCCGATGAGCTTGGACAGGTTGGCGTCGTCGAGTGCCGCCTCGACCTCGTCCAGCACATAGAACGGCACCGTACGCGTGCGATACACGGCAAAGAGCAGGGCGAGCGCCGTCAGGCTCTTCTCGCCGCCCGACATGAGCATCATCTTGGTGATGCGCTTGCCACGCGGCTGCGCCACGACCTCGATGCCCGTCTCGGCCGGATGCTCAGGGTCGGTCATCTCCAGATGTGCCTGGCCACCCGGGAACAGCATGGCGAAGATCTCGCGGAAGTTCGCATCGACCTTCTCGAAGGTCACCAGGAAGGCCTTACGCATCTTGCGGTCGATGGCCACGGTGATCTTGGTGAGCGCCTTACGCGCGCTCTCCAGATCGGCCAGTTGCTCCTCGATGTAATCGGCGCGGCGCTTGAGCTGCTCGTACTCCTCCATGGCAACCTGGTTCACAGGGCCCAGGTTGTTGATTTGGCGCACGAGCTGGTTGAGCTCACGCTCGGCGGCGTCGCGGTCGGTAGGCGCAGGAAGCATGAGCGCTTCCTCGAGCACCGTGGTGCCATCGGCGGTAATAGCCTTGATGGCCGCCTCTACCTGCACCTCGAGCTTGCCGCGTGCGACCTTGAAATCATTTTGCGTCGCCGTGGCGGCATCGACCCGCTCCTTGGCGCGGGAGACCTCGGCCTTGGCGTCCTCGATGGTCTTCTTGAGCGAGGCCGAGTCCGCCTCCTCGAGCGAAGCCTGGTCACGCAGGCGCGCGGCCCAATCCGACGCGCGCTCCAGCAGGGCCGAATAGCGCTCGTGTATGGGATCGACGCGCAAGCGCAGCAGCTCGAGTGAGCGCGAGGCTTGGCGTGTTCCGCGGATACGGCGGTCGATGCCCTCCAGGCGATGCTCCAGGTCGGGCACACGGCCCTTCAGCGAACGCAGACGCTCGCTCGTCTGGGCCAGGCGCACCTTGGCATCGGCGAGCTTGCCGGCTGCCTCGGAATCGTCACGGCGCACGCGATCGAGCTCGTCGTTGGCTTCGGCAATCTGGAGACCCAAGTCGCTTGCCTGCGCACGGGCCTCGTCACGCGAACGGGTGAGCTCGTCAACGCGCGGGCGCGCAGCGCGAACGGCCTCGGCGGCCTGCTCGCGGCGCTTGGAGATGCGCACGCGCTCGACCTCGGCATTGTTGGCGCTTTGCTCCAGGCGGCCGATCTCGGAGAGCAGCGAGCGGCGCTCGCCCTCAAGACGGGCGATCTCGCCGGCGGCATCGCCCTCGGCGGCACGCGCCTCCTCGGCGGCCGCATTGGCCTCGACGACCTGATCCGACACATGCTCAAACACGGCAGCCAGATCAGGCTCCAGGCCCTCCAGCTCACGAATACGACGCTTGCGCTCCAGGGCACCCGAGGCCTCGCCGGCATCGAGCCCCACGCGCACCAGGCCGCCACAGCTCACGCGGGCGCCATTGGGAGTCACATAGGTCACGCCGTCAACGACTGGTGCCGTCAGCGCGGCAGCCAAGTCATCGACCACGTAATAGCCGCCGAGCAGGGCCTCGACAACCGGGCCATACCCGGCGCGCACGGACAGGCGATCGACCAGACGAGAACCGGCAGCACCCTTAGCAGCAGCAGAGCTGCTCACACTGCTCGCCACCAGCAGTGCCTCGCCCGAGGCCTTCTTTTGGTCCAGAGCCGCACGACCGGCACGCTCAAGCGTGGCGGCGTCATCAAACAGCAGGGCATCGATATCGCCGGCAAGCAGCTGCTCAACCAGGCCCTCGAGCTCACGAGGAGCCTCGAGTACATCGCCCAGACGACCCGAGACATCATCGCCCAGCGCGCCCATCAGACGGCTCACCAGCGGCGAGCTATCAGCCATGCGGGCATCGAGCTTTTTTTGGCTGGCAAGCTCCGAGCGCACCTCGGACAGCTTGTTGCGCGCCTCACTCTCGCGATTACGCAAGTCCTTCAACGCCGCACGGGCGACCTCGGTGGCCTCGCGAGCATCAATCTGGGCCTGGCGGGCCTGATCGAGCGCACCGTCAAGTTCCTCAGCGCGGTCGCGACGGCTCTCGAGCGAGGCCGTGACCTCCTCGAGCTGCTCATCGATCTGCTCCAGGCGCGAGGCGTACATGTTGTCCTCGACCTCAGCATTGCTCAGCGAGTCCTTCACCTTGGCGAGCTCGAGCGCGGCGTTATCGGCCACACGCTGCACATCGCGCTGCTCGCGCGTGAGCTGCGAAATCTGATTGTCGAGCGCCACGCGACGCTCGTGGAGCTGGGCGGCGGCAGGACCGGCGGCGTCAACGTCGTCCTGGGCCTGCATGTGCGCACCGTTCACTTCCTCAAGCTGGGCACGCGCATCCTCGAGCTCCTCGACAACGCGACGACGCTGATGCTCAGAGCTCGAGATCTGGCCGCGCATGTCGGACAGGCGCGACACCATGTTGTGGCCCTTTTCCTCGAGTAGGCGCATGTCGGAGTTGATGCGGCCGACCACGTCTTGCATATGACGGCGCTGCTCGCCCAGATCACCCACAAACAGGCCCTTTTCCTCGAGCATGACCTGGAGCTTCTCGAGCTCGCGCTCCTTTTCGCCCAAGCGGTATTGCGCAAGCTCAAGCTCGGCAGCGCCCTCCTTGGAGCGGCTCTCCAGGTCGTTCCACTGCGACTGCAGCGAACGAAGCTCGTCGACGGCCAGCATCTGCGTAAGCTCGTTCGCACGCGAGGACAGCTCTTTGTACTTGCGCGCGCGATCGACCTGACGCTCCAGCGGCCGCAGCTGGCGGGCGATCTCCTTATTGATGTCGCGGGCACGGGTCAGGTGCTCGTCCATCGATTTAATCTTTTTGAGCGCACGCTCCTTGCGGCGCTTGTGCTTGGAGATGCCGGCAGCCTCCTCGATCAGGGCGCGGCGCTCCTCGGGGCGGCTCTGCAAAATGGCGTCGAGCTTGCCCTGGCTGATGATGGAATGTGTATCCTTGCCCAGGCCCGAATCGTGCAGGATGTCCTGAATGTCCATCAGGCGGCACGGGCTCGAGTTGATGAGGTACTCGCTTTCGCCCGAGCGGTACATGCGACGGGTAATGGCGACCTCGTCAAAGTCGACGGGCAGCATATGGTCCGAGTTATCGAGCACCAGCGTGACCTCGGCGACACCCACCGGCTTGCGCGCCGACGAGCCCGAGAAGATGACATCCTCCATGGCCTGGCCGCGCAGCTGCTTGGCACTCTGCTCGCCCAGGACCCACAGAATCGAGTCGGAGATGTTCGATTTTCCCGAGCCGTTGGGACCGACGATGACGGTCAGGCCCGGCTCAAATGACATATGGGCGCGGTCGGCAAACGACTTGAACCCTTTGAGCGTGAGGGACTTGAGATACACGGTTCCTCGCTTAAACAGGCTTCTTGTTAAGAATCACGCCGTTGGTGGTGTAGCCCATGCGGTCGAGCGCCTCGAGTGCAGCGGCCCCCTCGGCCTCCTTCTTGGAGGAACCGGTGCCGCGACCCTGGCGAATACCGTCGATGAGCACCACAGCGGTAAAGGTGGGCGCATGTGCGGGGCCCTCGGAGCCGACCAGCTTATACGCGGGAGGCTCGTGGCCGTCTGCCTGCACGCACTCCTGCAAGAACGACTTGGGGTTCGCGGGGTGCTCGGCACGCTCGGTGGCCAGGTGCGGCTTAAGCGTACGGTGGATGAACTCCGCCGCCGCATCCCAACCGGCATCCAGATACAACGCGCCCACGAGCGACTCGTAAACGTTCTCAAGCGCCGAGTGCAGGCCGCGCGCGCCGGTACCGGTCTCGGAGGCGCCAAAGATGATGATGTCGTCGATACCCAGCTCGTGCGACACCTCGGACAGCGTGGCGCCCGAGACAAGGGACACCTTCAGGCGTGTGAGCTTGCCCTCGTCAAACTCGGGATAGGACTCAAAGAGCGAACGGGCCACCACGGCGCCCAAAATGGAATCGCCCAAAAATTCAAGGCGCTCATAGCTGGCAGAGACCGGCAGGCCCTCGACGGCCGAGGGATGCGTGAGCGCCGCGCGCAGCAGCACCTTGTTATTGAACTCATGGCCCAGAATCTCCTGGGCGCGCGTGAGTCGTTCAGACAAAGCCAAGACTTAGGCCTCCTTGGCGTTTTCGATCGCGTCGACGGCGTCGGCGACAGAGTTGAGCGACAGCAGGGTCTCGTCATCGATCTCGAGGTCGAACTCGTCCTCGATGGCCGTCACCAGCTGCAGACGCTCGAGCGAATCGGCATCGAGATCGTCAAAAGTGGTCTCGTCGCTAATGTCGGCGACATCGACGCCCAGCACGTCAGCGGCGATTTCGGCGATCTTATCGAAGATATCGGAGCGGTCCATAGCGCTTCCTCTCGTATGTCATGGAACACAACACAACACGGCAATCGAAGCCGCGTTGCAATACGGCTCCGATTCTACCCCACACGGAACAGCTTGAGCCACGTAACGGGGCCTTTATAAAACGATACCGTCCATGGAATTGGCAACGTCCTGGACAAGCCCGGCACGTACGGCCTGGGCCGCGGCAAGCGTACCGTTCTTGACGGCCTCGACCGACGTGGCGCCGTGGCCGATCAACACGACACCGCGCAGGCCCAGCAGAATCGCGCCGCCCTTGGCGTCGCCCGAAAGCTTGCCCTTAATCTCGCGCATCTGCTTTTTGATGAGCAGCGCGGCGATCTTGGTGCCGAGCGAGGACATAAAGGCACCCTTGAGCTCCTGCAGCAAAAACTTGGCGGCGCCCTCGGTGGCCTTGAGCGCGATGTTGCCCGACATGCCGTCGGCGACCACGACGTCAAAATTGCCCGACGTAAGGTCGGTGCCCTCACAGTTGCCCACAAAGCCGGGAACCGCGGTCTTCATGGCCGGGAAGCACGACTTGGTAAAGTTGGAGCCCTTCTCGTCCTCGGTGCCGTTGGCAAGCAGGCCCACGCGAGGATGCTCGATGCCCAAAACCACGCGGGCATAGGCAGCACCCATCTGGGCGAAGCGCACCATATCGTCCACCGCGACATCGGGATTGGCGCCCATATCGCACAGCACCGTCAGGCCACCGGCACGATTGGGCAGTGCGTTGGTCAAGCACGGACGGACCGGCTGCTTCTTGCCCTCTGCCAAATACCTAAACGGCGTGACGTAGGCCGTGGCGGCAGCGGTCATGGCACCGGTCGAGCCGGCCGAGAAAAACGCGTCCGCATTGCCCTTCTTAATGGCACGGCATGCAAGCACGATCGAGGACTTGCGCTTAGTCATCACGGCACGGATGGGATCGTCCTCCATGCTGATGACGTCGGGGGCCTCCAGAGCCTCCACGCGGGCATGCGCTGCGGCAAAGGGGTTGACGATTTCGGCGGGACCGACGGCCAAGACCTCGATCTCGGGATCTGCCGCAAGCGCAGCCTCGATACCGTCGAGGACAACCTGGGGCTTCTCGTCTCCGCCCACAACGTCTACACAAACGCGAACGTTACTCATTTCATATGCTCCTTATACAAAAATGGCCGACTCATTGAGCCGGCCATTGTGGTTCCAGTTGGAACGGCATCGTATCCAGAGTATACAGTTACTCGGTAACGATAACCTCGCGGTCCTTGTAGAAACCGCAGCTGGGGCACACGTGGTGCGGGAGCTTAACAGCGCCGCAACGGGGGCACGTGGACTGAGCCGCAGCCGAGATCTTCATGTTGGCGGAACGACGGGTATGGGTGCGAATACGACCCTGCTTTTGTTTAGGTACGGGCATAGTGACCTTCCTTATGAACTATCCAGTGTGGCGATTACGCGCAAGTAGCGATACTACCACAGTTTTACTCGTCAAGCTTGAGATTCTTCAATGCTGCAAATGGATTTTCCGTGGCAGCGGCCCATTCGGCCTCCGCCTTGGCGGCGCAATCGCATTGCTCGACGTTGAGATTGATGCCGCAGGTGGGGCAAAGGCCGCGGCAATCGGGCTTGCACAGGACAACGAACGGCGTGTCCATGACGACCGCGTCGTTGATGGGCTCGCCCAGATCGACAATGCGATCCTCGCCCAGCAACTCGTAGCCGTCTTCGTAGGCCTCGGGGTCCTCGGGCTCGTTAAAGAGGTAGAACTCCTCGATCTCGCCTGCGATATCAAACGATGCGGGCTCCAGGCAGCGATCGCACTCGCCGGTGGCGTGAGCGCGGACCATGCCCGAAAGCAGAACACCGGTACCGGCGTTGGTAAAGACCACGTCGTAGGAAATGCCGTCCTGCAGCTGGTACTCCTTCTCGCCCACCGTGTAGGTGGCGACATCGACCTTGCCGGTCAGCGGATAAGAGTCTCCGGGAAACTCGAGCTGCTCGGAAAGATCGACGGTTACGCTCGGGAACTCAGCCATTACCACTGACCGTTCTGCTGGGCGGCGCCCTCGTTGAGCTGCTGACGGCAACGAGTGACGGTGCCGGTCAGACTCTTAAGGTTCTCCTCGAGGTGCGTAAAGACCTGCTCGGCGTAATCCTCGGCGGCATAACGCGTCTCGCGCTCGTACTGCTGGGCACGGTCGCGGATGTCGTCGGCCTGCTGCTGGGCTAAGCGGACGATCTCCTGCTCACCGGCAATGGTGAGCGCCTGCTGCTGAGCATCGGCAATGATGGAATCGGCCTGAGCGGCGGCGGAGGCCATAAGCTCCTCGCGCTCTTTGAGGATACGGCGGGACTTCTGCCACTCCTCGGGATAGCTCATGCGGATCTCATCGAGGATGTTAAAGAAGACGTCGGCGTCGATAACCTTCATCTGGGCGTTCTTGCCGAACGGCGTCTTAGCCTCTTCGATGAGCCCCTCGAGCTCGTCGACAAGACTCACGATCCTGTCGCCAGGAAAATTCTCGCCCGGCATCCGGTCTCCTTTCATAGGTAACATATCATCGTGTTAGTTTACCACATGCCACCAGGCAATAAAAAACGTCACGAAAAGCGATGTTTGAGTGCTTCGACCACGTTGGGCGGCACAAACGTCGACACGTCGCTGCCAAGCGACGCGATCTGGCGCACCACCGAACTCGAGATATAGCCGTACTGCGGAGCACTCATGACAAAGATGGACTCCAGCTCGCTATCCAGGCGATAGTTGAGGTCGGCCTGCTGCAACTCGTACTCAAAGTCGGTCATGGCGCGCAGACCCTTAACGACGGCACCCGCCCTCTGTTCACGTGCAAAGTCGACCAGCAGGCCGGTGAAGGGCAGTACCTCGACGCCGTCCAAATCACCGAGGGCCTCGCGGGCCAGCGCCACGCGCTCGTCGAGCATAAAGGTGGTACCCACGCCGTTTTTACCCTGCGATTCGGCCACGGCGACGATCACGCTGGGAAAGATACGGCGAGCTCGGCGGATCACGTCGATATGGCCAAAGGTGATGGGATCGAAGGTGCCCGGGACGATCACGCGGTTGATGGTGTCATTCATGGGTGTCCTCCGAAGGCGCATCCTCGTCATTTTCATTCTCGTCAGCATGATCGTTCTCGTCCTCGGCCACCCAGCGCAGCAAGTCAACCGAGGTAATGCCATAGCGCTTCTCTCGCACGGTCTTAAAACCAGCCGGATGAGCACCTGTATCGGCTGCGGCATGCTCAAACAGGGCAAAGGCCCCGGGCGCCAGCAGTCCCTGCTGGGAAAGATTTTGCAGCAGCTCCTCGACCGGCTCGGCGCCAAAGGCATAGGGCGGGTCGAGCAAGATCAGATCAAAGGGACCACCCGGCACACGGCCGCGCGAGGCGCTCGCCAGCACATCGCCGGTAACGACACGCCAACGCGAGCGGTCGCGGCACAGCGACTCGATATTCTTGGTGATCAGACGGGCGGCATTGCGATCGATCTCGAACGTGGTGAGCGAGCGGGCGCCACGCGAGAGCATCTCGATTCCCAGGGCGCCGGAACCGCCAAAGGCGTCCAGCACGCGGACCTCGTCCAGATCGAAGTCGAACGCCGACATGACCATGGACGCGCATGCCTCGCGCACGCGATCGGTCGTGGGACGGGTGACATCGCGCCCACGCGGCTCTTCGATCTTGCGGCCGCGCCATTCACCGCCGATGATTCTCATCCTCCGCTGACCTCCTTAAAGATATGTCGATAACGCATGGCGACCGCGTCGCGCAAGGGGCGCGTCGCCACGGAGTCAAGGTTGCAAGCATACCGCAAGAGCTCGACCGCGTCCAAATGGGCCCATTCGATAAGATCCTCGTCGGCGTCCAGGTCCACAAAGCGCAGGGTCACGCCGCCGTGCTGGCGGTAGCCCAGAATCTCGCCCTCGTGGCGCAGGCGCAGGTCCATCTGGGCGAGCGCAAAGCCGTCAGAGGTCTTTTCGAGCGACTGGAGACGGTCTTGTGCCGCCGACGCGCCACCGTTGCCCTTGGAGTGCGTCATGACCAGGCAAGTGCCCGACACGCTGCCGCGGCCCACGCGACCGCGCAGCTGGTGCAGGGCCGCCAAGCCAAAGCGCTCACCGTTCTCGATGACCATGACGGTGGCGTTGGGCACGTCGACGCCTACCTCGACCACCGTGGTCGAGACGAGCACGTCAATCTCGCCGTGCTTGAAGGCATCGATCACGCGGTCCTTCTCCCCCGCCGGCATGCGGCCGTGAAGGCGCTCAATGGTAAGTCCCGGCAGGGCCAGACGCAGTCGTTCGAGCTCGGTTGCCGTATCGTGCAGCGGTACAGGCACGGTCACGCGGCCCTCGTCATCGCGGGCGATACCGGGTACGTCTTCCAGCTCATCGGTCGAGTCACTCGGCTCCACAAGCGGGCAGATCACGTAAGCCTGCTGGCCCTTTTCGTGAGCCTCGCGAATTGCGCCGTAGGCAAGGTCGCGGCTCGACTCGGTAAGCACGCGCGTCGTAACGCCCGCCCCCGGAACAGGTCGATGGCGGATGATGCTCGTGTCCAGGTCGCCGTAGACCGAGAGCGCCAACGTGCGCGGGATCGGCGTGGCCGTCATAACGAGCAGGTCGGCACCCGGGCCCTTGGCACGCAGAGCATTGCGCTGGCCCACACCAAAGCGGTGCTGCTCGTCGATGACGACAAGCGACAGATGCTTAAACGCCACGTTATCCGAAAGGACCGCGTGGGTTCCAAAGAGGACGTCGAGCTCGCCCGATTCCAGCTGCGCATGGATCTGCTCGCGCTCGGCCGCCGGCGTGGCACCCGTCAGGAGCGCCCAAGACATGCCAGCCTGGGAGAGCAAGGGGCCGGTCTTATCGGCATATTGGCGCGCCAGCACGCCCGTAGGCGCCATAACGCAGGACTGAGTGCCCGAATCGGCCGCGACAGCCAGCGCGCAGGCGGCGACGGCCGTCTTGCCGGTACCGACGTCGCCCAGTAGCAGGCGGTTCATCACGCGCCCGCCATCGCACATATCGTGCAGGATGTCTTGGAACGCGGCCTCCTGCTCGTCGCTCAGCGAAAACGGCAGGGCTTCCCTGAGCGCCGCCAGGTGCTCACCCGCGGCGTGGGCGTAGGGAGCGACTTCGACCAAGCCGCCGTCGTTGCGCAGGCGCAGCGCCAACTGAAGGTAGAGGCACTCCTCGTAGGCAAGCCGTGCGCGCGCGATATCGCGCTCGGCCATACTCGATGGAAAATGAATTGAGCGCAGCGCACGGGCATTGCTCATCAGGCGGCGCTTGACGCGCAAGCGTGCGGGAATCGGGTCGAAGGGATTGCCGACGACCTCGAGCGCGCCGCTAACGATGCGGCGCATCCACGCCTGGCTCACGCCATCGCTCACGTAATGGACCGGCAGAATGGTGCCCGCGGCACGCCCACCCTCGAGCTTTTCGAAATGCGGAGAGGCCATTTGCTTAAAGCCGTAGGCAAACTCGACCTTACCCATCACGGCCAGGCGGTCTCCCTGCTTAAACTGCTGGGCAATCCATGGCTGACGGAAAAAGGCGACTTGCAGCACGCCCGTCTCGTCCACCAGCGAGACCTCGGTCACCTGCATACGCGGGCGAGGCTGCTTTTGAACAATGCGATCGACCGTGGCGACTATCGTGCAAACGGTACCGATGGGCGCCATCTCGATAGACCAGGAGCGCGTGAAGTCGAGATATCGATGAGGGATATGGAGAAGGAGGTCCCCCACCGTCCGAATTCCCAGACGGCGAAGGGCCTCCTCACGTTTACCCGAAACATATTTGAGTCGCGCGATATCCTCGTCGAGCGCATTGCTCTGGGCAAAGCGCTCCGAGACGCGCGGCACGGAGCACAGCTCGGACATGGGCAGATGCCTACTCGATCGAGAAGATCACGGGATAGAGCGGCTGCTCGCCACGATGGGCATCAATCTCCAGGTCGGGCTGAGCCTCCTCGATGGCGTCGACGATCTCCTGGAAGACCTCATCGGACAGCTCCTCGCCGGCCAGAATCGTCAGCGCGTCGCCCTCCTCTTCCTCCTGCAAGCGGTTGATGCAGTCGAGCGTGACCTGCTTCACGTCGGAGCCGACCACATCGATGGAACCGGCAATGATACCCATGACATCACCGGAGTGAATCGGAGAGCCATCAGAGGCGCTGGAATCGCGCACGGCACGGGTGACCTCGCCATCGCGGACCTCGCTGATGGCGTCGACCATGGCGGCGACGGCGTCCTCGAGCTCGGAATCGGGCAGGACCGCGAACAGCGCGGAGAACGCCTGCGGGACGGTCTTGGTGGGAACGACGGCGACCTTCTTGTCGGTGCAGGCAGAAGCGGCGGCCTCGGCAGCCATACGGATGTTGCCGTTATTGGGCAGGATGATGACCGAGGTCGCGTTGACCTGGTCCACCGCGCCCAGCAGGTCAGCGGTCGAGGGGTTCATGGTCTGGCCACCCGAGACGATCACGTCAACGCCAAGGGACTTGAGGATGTCGGCCTCGCCCGAACCGGCGGCAACGGCGACAAAGCCCAACGCCTTGGCGGGCTCGGCCGCCTTTTCCTGGTCCTCGTGGATCTTGGCGGTACGGTCGTGGGCCTCCATCTCCATGTTGTGGATAAAGACCTCGTAGATCTGACCGAGCTGCAGCATGTGCTCGAGCACCAGGTTGGGGGTGTTGGAGTGCACGTGGATCTTGTAATCGGGGTAGGCACCCACGAGCAGCTCGCAGTCGCCCATGGAGCCCAGGAACTTAAGGCACTCGTCCTCGTCAAACGGGGCGTCGGCCTTAAAGAGGAACTCGTTGCAGTAGCGGAACTCCGAGCCCTCCCAATCGTCGTTGGCCTCGATCTCAACGCGACCGAGGGCAGCGTCGCGGGCAGAGCCTGCGGAATCAAACGTGGCGGAGAAATCCTCGACAACGGTGCTGCGGCCAAGCGCGGCAGCGACAAAGTTCTCCAGGAAGATGGCAAAGCCAAAGGCGCCGGAGTCGACCACACCGTTCTCCTTCAGAACGGGCAGCAGGTCGGGCGTGCGGGCGACGGACTGGTAGGCCTCGACGACGATGGCATCGAGCGCGTCCTCGGCCGAGAACTTCTTCTTTTCGCACTCATCGGCCTTGGTCGAGACATCGCGCAGCACCGTGAGGATCGTGCCCTCGATGGGTTTACGGACAGCCTGGAAGGCGACCTTGACGGCGCGACGGAAGGCGAAGGCGATGTTGGCGGACGTGATGGGCTCATCGGCAGAGACGAGACCCTCGGCCACGCCGCGCAGGATCTGCGAGGTGATGACGCCGGAGTTGCCTCGGGCACCCATCAGGGAGCCGTGCGTAATGGCGCCGGCGATGGCCTCCATGTCGGCATCGGCGGGAAGGGCGGAAAGCTCCTTGGTCACCGAGGCGAGCGTGAGCGACATATTGGTGCCGGTGTCGCCGTCGGGCACGGGGAAGACGTTGAGCTTGTTGATCTCCTCGGCCTTGTCGGAAACGGCAGCCGCAGCGATCGGAAAACAGGTGCGAATGGTCTTTGCAATCATGGGTATTTGAATCTCCGTTTTCGGATGCTAGTTCAGACGGCTCTTGAGCGCGTCGATGTGAATGCCGATCTTAAGGCTGGCGGGATCGATCTGGGCGATCTCCTGCAGGGTGAAGGCAACGGAGCTCGAAAGATTGTGGCAGACGGACTTCATGTTGACGCCGTTCTCGAGCACGACGTGAAGATCGACCGTAAGGCCGTTCTCGTCGGCGGAGACAAGCACGCCCTTGCGGAGGCGCTGACCGGCAAGCAGGCGCACGCTCTCGGCGCCCTGGAGCTGTTCGGCCATACCGACGACGCCATAGCACGTCATCGCGGCATAACCGGCAATATCGGCAATAACGTCGTTCGAGACGCTCAGGCTGCCGTTAATGGTCTCAGACACAAGAATCTCCTTATCTGGTGCTCGCGGCACCATCTCGTGGGAGCAATCATTGCATTATTCTACAACGAGCGCGCCATGTTGAGGTGGTGGGTCGCGGGATTACATCCTCGACACGAAATGTTGATATGGCAACGTTCGCGCCAGGCGATCGCGGCATGAAAAAACCCGCCGCATAAGCGACGGGTTTTACAACCTGGCTCCCCGGGTAGGACTCGAACCTACAACAGCGCGGTTAACAGCCGCGTGCTCTACCATTGAGCTACCGAGGAATAGGTGCGTGCTCTCAAGCAACGAAGTTTATTATACGGACGAATCAGCTCAGGGCAAGAACTTTTTTGAGAATTTTTCCGACCTAGTCGTTTAAGAACTTCTCCAACGACTACATGAAAGCGCCCTCAAGCGGATGTGCTTGAGGGCGCTTCTTGCTTGACTAGCTTTCGATGTAGTCCTTCAGCTTGCTGGAGCGGCTGGGATGACGGAGCTTGGCCAGGGTCTTGGACTCGATCTGGCGGATGCGCTCACGCGTGACGCCAAACTCGCGACCGACTTCCTCGAGCGTGCGGGGATGTCCGTCGACAAGGCCAAATCGCAGCTCGATAACCTTGCGCTCACGATCGGCAAGCGAGTCGAGCACCTGGGTGAGCTGCTCCTGCAGCATGGAGAAGCTGGCGGCATCGGGCGGAACGATAGCCTGGGAGTCCTCGATAAAGTCGCCCAGCTGGGAATCCTCTTCCTCGCCGATGGGGGTCTCGAGCGACACGGGCTCCTGCGAAATCTTCTGAATCTCGCGGACGCGGTCGGCGCTCATGTCCATCTCGGCACCGATCTCCTCGGGGGTCGGGTCGCGACCCAGGTCCTGGAGAAGCTGGCGCTGCACGCGGACGAGCTTGTTGATGGTCTCGACCATGTGCACGGGAATACGGATGGTACGGGCCTGGTCGGCGATAGCACGCGTGATGGCCTGACGGATCCACCATGTGGCGTACGTGGAGAACTTAAAGCCCTTCTGGTAGTCGAACTTCTCGACGGCGCGAATCAGACCGAGGTTGCCCTCCTGGATCAGATCCAGGAACAGCATGCCGCGACCGACATAGCGCTTGGCGATGGAGACGACCAGGCGCAGGTTGGCGCTGATGAGCGCCTGCTTGGCCTCGAGACCGACGTTCTCGATACGGGTCAGGCGACGCATCTCGGCGCGGGTGAGCTCGATCTCGCCCGCATCGGCGGCCTCGAGCTTCTCGGTGGCGTCAAGGCCGGCCTCGATCTTCATGGCCAGATCGACCTCTTCGGAAGCGGTCAGCAGGTCGACCTTACCGATCTCCTTAAGGTACATACGAACCGGGTCGCCGGTCAGCATCACCGTGGAGGCATCGATACCACGCACGCGCGAGCGCGAACGGGACGTGCGCACGGTGCGCTTCTTCTTGCTCTTGGAAGAACCCATCTCAGCGTCGGCCTGACGGGCCATCTTAAGCTCGTGATCGTCGAGCGAGCCGGAATCGTGCTCGTCGTCATCGAAATCGTCGGTATCGCTATCGTTATCGTCATCGTCGACGTCCATGGGGGCGTCGTCGTTTCCGCTCGCGGAGATAATCTGGATGCCGCTGTTGCGCAGCGCGGAATACACCGCGTTGAGCTGCTCGTCAGACACATCGATATCCTTCAGGGCGACCTGAATCTCGTCCTCGGTTACCGAAGTCCTGTTTGAGCCGTTGCCCATGAGCTTTGCAACGTAGGATTCCAGCCCAGTACCCGTGCTCTCACTCTTTTTTGGCACAGATTCTCCCTTCATAGTCCACAGGACTCATTACTTTAGCACACACATTGACGTCTATACCCAAAATTCAGACTGGATATAGGCGCAAATACGCTGGTTGACCACAACATCTAGGCCTGATCGGCGCCCGCCGTCTCCAAACCGATCAAACGGAACGGATCCGCCACGCCACCGATCGACTTTTGGAGCTCGCGCTGGCGCTGTGAATCTTGCATCGCTTGCATCGTCAGCACACGGCGTGCCTCATCGTCGAGCGACCGGTCCTGACGTAGCTTGGCCTGTGCGGCGCGCATGCGGCGCTTGATGGTGTAGAGCTCGAGGGTATCGAGCATAAACACGATGTTCGTCTCGGTAGGATGCTTGCTCGTCGACGAAATGCGCCCGGCGCTGACAAGCGACGCTGCCTCGGGACACACCGCGCGCGCCGCATCCATGCACGCCGTGGGATCGGTGCCCGGCGGCGTCGCGAGCACGGCCCACGCGATGGACTCGTGGCGCGGATCCACCCACTCAATCGAGCAGATGCGGTCGGCATACGTGCGGAACAGGTCGGGATAGCTCGTGAGCATCGTCAGCAGCTCGCGCTCCCCCGCCAAAGACTTTCGTTCCAGGTCGGTCAGCACGATCGGCATCGTCGGTGCCGCAGACACGTCCGTTGCATCGGCAACCGGCGCCGCGCCATCCAGCCCAACCGGCACATCGATTGGCGGCATATCGTCGGCGACCTCGACCGGCGCGGCCCCGTAGGCCTCGAGCGGCACATAGTCATACGGTTCTTCCTCGACCGGTGTGGACACCGGCGGCGTCGCTCCCGACGCCCAAGCACCGCGAGACGCCCCCTGCGAACCAGACGCCCGACCGCCCGCGCCGCCTGCACGCTCGGCCTGCGCCCGCTGGCGCTCGTAGTTCTGCTCGCGACGACGCTCGGCGTCCTCGCGTTTGGCAACATCGCGAAACACACGGCCCGAGCTCGAGCGCACCGTCTCCAGATCCAAACCCAGCAGGTCGGCAATCTGGATAAAGTACGTATCGATCATGTAGCTATCGCGCAGCGGATAGATGAGCGTCAGTGCGTCCTCGAGCGCCTTGGCACGACCGCCCGGCGTGGTAATGTCGCTCGACTCCTGCAGTGAGCGGTACACAAAGTCCATGAGGGGCTCGGCGGCGTCGATGCGCGCCTGCAGTGCCTCGCCACCATGCGCGGTGATGAACTCCATGGGGTCGTTACCGTCGGGAAGCACGACGCAGCGCAGGTCCATCGAATCCTGCTCGATAAACTGAATCGCGCGTCGCGCGGCCTTTTGACCGGCGGCGTCGCCGTCGAACATATACACGATGCGCTTGGCAAAGCGGGTGAGCGTCTTTACATGATGTTCCGTTAGCGCAGTGCCCAGCGTGGCGACGACGTTTTTAATCCCCGCCTCCCAGCAGGCAATGCAATCGGTATATCCCTCTACCACGATGGCGGTATCCTGCGCGACGATAAACTCCTTGGCCCAGTTAAAGCCGTAGAGGTTTCGCTTTTTATGGAACACGCTCGTCTCGGCGGTGTTGAGGTACTTAGGCTGGCCGTCACCCATAATGCGCCCGCCAAAGGCGATGTTATGACCCTGTTCATCAAAAATGGGAAACATCACGCGGTCGTAAAAACGGTCGGCAAGCTGCCCACGTCCACGGCTCACGGCCACGTTGGCGTCGATCATCTCCTGCGGGGTAAAGCCCGCCTGTGACAGATGCGACACCAGCGCGTTGCGACCCGGCGCAAAGCCCAGGCAGTAGCGTCGGCAGACGTCGCCGCCCATACCGCGGCTGGCAAAGTACTCGCGCGGGCGGCTGTCCTTACCGCGCATGAGCATGGTGTGGTAGAACTGGGCGGTCTCGGCGCACAGGTCATAGATGCGGGCGCGCTTGGTGCCGCGCTCGCGATGGGCGCCGGTATCGTGAAGCTCAATGCCGGCTCGGTCGGCCAGGTAGCGAATCGACTCGGGAAAGCTCAGGTTCTCGCGCTTCATGATATAGGTGAAGACGTCGCCGCCCTCGCCACAGCCAAAGCAGTGCCACACCTGCGTGGCGGGAATAATGTGGAACGACGGGGTCTTTTCGCCATGGAAAGGGCAGCAACCCCAAAACTCATGGCCGCGGGGCTTGAGCTCAACCGTTTCCTGCACGATGGCAACCAGATCGGACGCAGCGCGTACCTGGTCTTTTTCCTCATCGCTAATCACGGATGCTCACCCCCTGCTCACCCAAATGATGACGGATATCGTCAATATTACCTTCGACGGTCGCGATAAGCTCGTCCAGCGAATCGAACACACGCGACGGGCGCAGCCAGCGTGTAAACGCCAGCGAAACCGAGGCGCCGTACAGGTCACCCGCATACCCGATCAAGTTGGCCTCGAGATGCGCCGAGGCGACATCGTCGGCATACGTCGGCGGCAGGCCCACGTTGACGGCGGCAGGCCACACGGTATCGTCGACCAGCACCAGGCCCTCGTAGACGCCATCGGCAGGAACCTGAATGCCCTCAGGCACCTGAATATTTGCCGTGGGAAAACCCATGTCGGAGCCCTGGTGACGACCACCGGCAACAATACCGCGCAGCATATACGGGCGGCCGAGCAGCTCGGCGGCAAGCTCAACATGACCCTGGCGGAGCTCCTGGCGAATGCGGGTGGCGCAGATCGTCTGTCCATCGACGCACAGCAGCTCATGGCCATAGACGTCAACGCCGCGCTCGGCTCCCCACGCCTGCATCTCGGCAACGCCCGAGGCGCCGCCGCGACCCAACCTAAAGTCGCTACCCACGCGAATTGAGCGGATATCGACAACGCGCGACAGCAGCTTAAGAAAGCCCACGTGGTCGAGCGCCGCCACCGCGGGCGTAAAGGGAACGGCCAGGACCGCATCGACCCCGGTGAGAGCCAGGGCATGCAGACGGTCGGCCGTCGTCATCAGTTTTTGAGCGGGCGAGGGGCTCACCACCACATCCGGGTCGGGATCGAAGGTGACCACGACCGCCTTACAGCCGTGGTCACGCGCATCGCGAACGACCGCGTCGATCAGTTCGTGATGCCCCCGATGCACGCCATCGAACACGCCGATGGCGATCGACGCGGCGCCCAGGCTCACGCAATCATCAAACGCATCGGCGGCGACGATGCGGGCCTCATCCGACTCGCCCGCGAAAAAGATACGCGCGAGCTCGTGGGAGGCCAGCATCATCGAACACCGCCGATCGCCTGCGGAAAGACATGCTCCATAACAAAGCGACCGCCCTCGATACGGGCAAGCGCCTTGAGCCCGCCATCGAGCACCAGCGCAAACGGCGCCTTCGAGGCATCGAAGCCCGCAAGCGCGCGCTCAATAGGAATACGACGTCCGCACAGCAGATCGTCGGCAAGATCACCCGGCAAGTCGACGCGCGTGGCGCCCAGCGCCGCAATGGGATCCAGGGCAAAGCCGGCAGCGGACTCGGCAGAAAGTTCCTCGACCACATGGCAGGCACCGATGGAAACAACACCGGAGGTCGTACGGCGCAATGCAGAAATATGCGCCGCGTTGTCGCAGGCACGACCCAGGTCGCGAGCGAGCGCACGGATATAGGTGCCCTTGCTCACCGAAAACGCCACGGTCCAAACGCACGCTTCGCCCTCGCCGCTCACGGCAATCAGGTCGGCGGAGTACACCTCGACCGGACGCGGGGGCAGCGACACGGCATTGCCCTCGCGCGCAGCCTTATAGGCGCGTACGCCGTTGACCGAAATGGCCGAAAACGCCGGCGGCACCTGCATCTGCGGGCCCAACATGGTGCACAGGCGCTCGCGGGCATAGGCCGGATCGCGCAGGTCGGCGACAACAGGCACAGTGCGGACGGCCTCGCCCTCCGCATCATCGGTATTGGTCTCGACGCCAAACGAGATGTCGGCGACGTAGCTTTTGGTATCGAGCGTGAGCATGCCCAACAGACGCGTTGCCTGGCCCACGCCCACCACCATGACACCCGATGCCATGGGGTCGAGCGTTCCGGCATGACCGACACGCCGCTCATGGAGGGCGCGTCGGCATTGCGAAACCACGTCGTGGGACGTGCAGCCCACCGGCTTATCGACGGCGAGCAGCATATTCAATTGAGAAGGCGTACGACGAGCCATGTACCATCCAAAATGTTAGAGCTCGACGGTCACCGAAGCGGGATCCTCCCCCACCAGCTCGGCCAGCATGGGAAGTGCCACGGCGAGCGTCTCGCGAATCGTTCCGTTGTTGGAAAAGCCGGCGGCGGCATGATGCCCGCCACCGCCAAAGTTGGCAGCGATCTCGGACACATCGAGGTCACCCTTGGAGCGCAGGTTGCCGCGCACCTTGGTATCGCCCTCGATGCCCTTTAGGAACAGGCAGACCTCAACGCCCATCACCGAACGCACCACATCGACCAGACCGTCGCACTCATCCGAGGTGACGCCGCAGGCCTCGAGGTCGCTCTGGTACGCATAACTATATGCCACACGACCGTGCGCCACGGTCTTGATACGACCCATAACGATGGACTTGAGATGCAAGAACTCTACGCGCATGCTCTGGTAGACCTCGAGCGCGACGCGCGCCGGATCGGCACCGTGCGCGACCAGGCGCGAGGCGGCATGGAACGCGGCAGCATCGGCGTTTTGGTACTGAAAACGACCGGTATCGGTCACCAGGCCGCACAGCAGGCAGGTCGCGACACCGTTGCGAGCCACAATGCCGCAATTGTCTAAAAAGCGGTCGATGATCATGGCGCAGGCCGCGGCGCCGACGCACCTCAGGCTCAGCTCGGCAAATTCCTCACGCGCCGGATGGTGATCGAAGCACACCACATGAGACGAGCGGCGGAGCACCTCAGCTGAGTTGTTCAGACGCTCGACGACCGGCACGTCCACCGAGATGAACAGGTCCGGATTGCCGGTATACGCAGATGCCGGCACCAGACGGTCTGCGCCCTCCATAAAGCGGTAGATGCGCGGAACCGGGTCATCGTCTGCCAGCAGCAAGGCAATGTCCTTGTTGGGGAAAAACTTCATAAGCGATAAGCCCAGACCCAGCACGGAGCCCAGGGCGTCACCATCGGGAGACGTATGTCCCGAAATCGCAATGGAGGACGCACCCTCGATGAGCTCGAGGATGCGTCGCTGAATATCTGCAGACTCGCACGATGCGAGGTCGGCGGAATTACTCATCTAAAGCTGCCTCCTGGGCGGCATCCGCTATGGGATAGCCGTCCTCGTCCTTTTCGATCGCAAGCGTGGCGGGAACGTTTTCCAGCGCACGCGTGATGCGCTCGGCCTCATCGGTCGAGCGATCGATGCGGAAATCGAGCTCGGGCGTGACGCGCCAATCGAGCGAGCGGGCCAACAGGCTACGGATGCGGCCCTTGGCGCTGGCGAGCGCCTCCATGACCTCGTCGTAGCGGCTCGCGTCGCACGACACGTACACGCGCGCGAACGAGCGGTCCACCGCGACCTCGACCGCGGTCAGGGTGACCAGGTCGAGACGCGGATCGGAAACCTCAAAGAGCAGGATATAACCGAGCTTCTCGCGAAGCTGCTCGCCCAGACGGCGGGTTGCCTGCGTTTGCTTCATAGCGCTACCCCCTACTCGGTACGGGCAACCTGGTCAATGCGGTAGCCCTCAATGGTGTCGCCAGGCTTGATGTCCTGGAAGTTCTCCAGGCCAATACCGCCCTCGGAGCCGCTCTTGAGGCTCTTGGCCTCGTCCTTGTAGTGGCGCATCGAGGCGATTTTACCGTTGAAGACCACGATGCCGTCGCGCACCAGGCGTACGGAATCGGTCGCGGCGATCTCGCCCTCTTCGACGCGGACACCGGCGGCGATGCCGACTTTGGGCACCTTGAAGGTGTCCAGGACGGTCGCAGTGCCCGTGGAGACCTCAACCTCGGTGGGCTTGAGCATGCCGATACGGGCAGCGTCGAGGTCCTCGAGGCACTTGTAGATGACGTCGTAGCAACGGATCTCGACGCCCTCGCGCTCGGCGGCGGAGCGGGCCTTGCCGTCGGGACGAACGCCAAAGCCGATGATGATGGCGTTGGAGGCGTCGGCCAGGACGACGTCGGTCTCGTTGATGGCGCCGACCGCGGAGTGGATCGTGTTGATGCGCACCTCGGACTGATCCATCTTGTCGAGGGAGTCCTGAAGGGCCTCGATGGAGCCCTGGACGTCGGCCTTGATGATCAGGTTGAGCTCCTTGACCTCGGCGTCGGCGATGGTCTCGAAGAGGTTCTCGAGCGTCACGTGCTTCACGCGGCTCTGCTCCTCGATACGGGCCTTGAGCGAACGCTCGTCGGCCAGCGCACGAGCCTCGCGCTCGTCCTCGAACACGCGGAACTCGTCACCGGCGTTGGGCACGGACTGCAGGCCCAAGATCTCGACGGCGTCGGAGGGACCGGCCTCGATGACGGCGTTGCCCTTGGGATCGAGCATAGCGCGGACGCGGCCGTAGGTAAGGCCGGCGACCAGCGTATCGCCAACGTGCAGGGTACCGCGGGTCACGAGCACGGTGGCAACCGAGCCGCGGCCCTTGTCGAGCTTAGCCTCGAGGACGTTACCGGAGGCAAAGGTATCGGGGTTGGCCTTGAGCTCGAGCACGTCGGCCTGGAGCAGCACGGTCTCGAGCAGGTCGTCGATACCGATCTTCTGCTTGGCCGAGATGTTGACGAACATGTTCTGTCCGCCCCACTCCTCGGGGATGATGCCGTACTCGGTGAGCTCCTGGCGCACACGGTCGGGGTTGGCACCCGGCTTATCGATCTTGTTGACGGCGACGACGATGGGAACACCGGCGGCCTTGGCGTGGTTGATCGACTCGATGGTCTGGGGCATGACGCCGTCGTCGGCAGCCACGATCAGAATGACGATATCGGTCACCTTGGCGCCGCGGGCACGCATGGCCGTAAAGGTGGCGTGACCCGGGGTATCAATGAAGGTGATCTTGCGGTCGTTGATCATGACCTGCGAAGCGCCGATGGCCTGCGTAATGCCGCCCGCCTCGCCGGCAGCGACACCGGTGTGACGGATGGCGTCGAGCAGGCTCGTCTTGCCGTGGTCGACGTGACCCATGACGGTGACGACCGGGGCGCGGGGCTTAAGGTCGGCGGGATCGTCGTAGAACGAGAAGGTATTCTCCTCCTCGGGGGTGATGATCTTAATCTGACGGCCCAGGTCGTCGGCAACGAGCTCGACGAGGTCGTCGGACATGGACTGCGTCATGGTGAGCGGCGTGCCCAGCAGGAACAGGCGCTTGATGATGTCGTTGGCCGGAACGTCGAGCGCCTCGGCGAGCTCCTGGACGGTAACGCCCTGGGAGACCTTGATGGCGTCTAGCTCCTCGGGGTTCACGCCCTGGGCCAGCGCCTCCTCAATCTTGCGCTCCTCCTGAGCCTTAGCAGCCTCGCGCTCGCGCTTCTCCTTGCGCTTCTTGCGGCGACCGGTGGACTCGCGAGAGGCCTCCTCGACGGCAGCGCGGGCCTCCTCGAGCACCTTCTCGCGGCTGTACTCCTCGGCCTCGCGAGCCATGCGGCTGTAGTGGTCCTCATCGTTGCCGTGACCGCCCTTGCGCTTCTTGCCCTTGCCCTGCTTATCGGGGTTGGGGAAGTCCATGCCGGCAGCGACGTTGTTGCTGGCGTTGGTGCGATGGCTGTGCGGACGGCTCTCGGAGGCGTTGCGCTCGGAGTTGTTGTCGGAGGCGTTGCGATCGTTACGACGGCCACCGCGACGGTCGTTGTTGCCGCTGCGACGGTTGCCGCGCTCGGCGGCGCGCTCTGCCTTGGCCTTCTCCTCGGCGTCCTTCTTCTCCTTGAGCACGGTCTCCTGTGCGGCGATCTGGTCGAGCAGCGAGCGGAAGCGCGAACCGGAGTCGGAAGCGGGGACGGCGCGGCGCTGGGCCTCGCGGGCAGCCTCCTCCTTCTCGCGGGCAAGGCGCTCCTGCTCAGCCTTCTTCTTGGCCTCGGCCTCGGCACGGGCGGCCTCCTCGGCAGCCTGGGCGGCGGCGAACTGGCGGCGCTCCTCCTCGCGTGCCTTCTCGGCGGCGATGCGCTCACGCTCGGCCTCGGCAGCGCGCGCTGCCTCCTCGGCGGCGGCTGCCTCCTCCTCGGCCTGCTTGGCGGCCTCGACTTCCTTGGCGCGGGCCTCGATCACCGAGGTGAGCTGCTTGCGGACCATGGCGACGTAAGCGTCCTCCAGGGCGGAGGAAGCGGACTTAGCGGGAATCTTCATTTCGGCGAGATGACCCATCAGTTCCTTGGAGGTCATGCCGAACTCTTTGGCCAGGGTGGACACACGGACTTTTGCCATATGACTTCACCTACCCTTTCTGGCACCTTGGGTGCCTAGAGACTGAACGAGCGTGGGAGATGCGCCGGGACCTGCCCGGCGCGACCGCGCGCTAGATCAGGTCCTCCGCATCATCGAAGGCGTCGGTGTCGTGGACACCGCAGAAACGGGAGCCCGGACGGGCCTGGTTGCGGCACTGGATGCCGTCCTCGGACACGTACTCGCAGCGACGGACGTCGTCGTCCTCCTCGTCACCGATCAGATCGGCGGCGGGCTCCTCGTGAACGGGGACGTTCTTGAGAATGTCGGCGGCAAGGGTCTCAGACTTGATGTCGATGTGCCAGCCGGTCAGACGGGCGGCGAGGCGGGCGTTCTGGCCCTCCTTGCCGATGGCGAGCGAAAGCTGGTCGTCGGGCACGATAACGCCGGCGTAGGCCTTCTCCTCGTCGATGAGGACGCGGGTGACCTTGGCGGGCGACAGGGCGTTGGCGACGTAGACGGCCGGATCGGCATCCCACAGGATGACGTCGACGCGCTCGCCACGGAGCTCGCCCACGACGGCGCGGACGCGGCTGCCCTTGGGGCCGACGCAGGCGCCCACGGGATCCAGGCGGTCGTCGAGCGAGTGGACGGCGACCTTGGAGCGCTGGCCGGGCTCGCGGGCGATCGACTTGATCTGGACAGTGCCCTCATAAATCTCGGGCACCTCCTGCTCAAACAGACGACGCATGAGCTCGGGGTGGGTGCGGGAGATGACAATCGGCGGACGGCTGTGCTCGCCGCGAACCGGCTGCAGGTTGGAGTTGGGATCGCGCACGTCGATAATCACGGCCTTGATGTGCTGGTTGTGCAGGTAGCGCTCGCCCATCGGACGCTCGTTGCGCTCGTTCTCGTAACGGCGCTGGTCAAAGTGCGGCAGCTCGGCCTCGACGCCATCGCGGATCTTGACGATCGTGAAGTCGGGCGTGGACTGCAGCACGGTACCGCTGATGAGGTCACCGATACGGCCGGAAAACTCCTCATAGATCTGCTCACGAGCGGAGTTGCGCACGATGGCGTTGATCTCGGCCTTGGCGTGCTGGGCGGCGATGCGGCTCGTGTTCTTGGGGGTGACGTCGATCTCCTCGAACTCGGTGAAGTTGCCCTCCTCGTCCATGGAATCGTCGATCGGCTCCAGGCGGTAGACGTAAATCTTGCCGGTGGTGCGGTCGATGGTCACCTTGGCGCCCCAATCAAGATGCAGGATCTCGGCGTAGCTCTTGGCGAGCGACTGCTCCAGGCGGTCGATCAGGTAGAGCTGGTCGATGTGCCTCTCCTGGCAAAGCTCCATCAGGGCGGACATCATGTCGGATGCTGCCATGTTAGTTTCCTTCCTTCGCGGGCTTGAAGTCATAGGTGGGCTTCAACTTGCACTTTTTAACATCACAGAAATCGAGGGTGACGGACTCGCCGTCCTCGAGCTCGAGGGTCACGTTCGTCTCGGTCGCGGCGGCAATCTTGCCGGAGTACTTGCGACGGCCCTCGGTGGCAGTGGAGGTGAGCTCACAGTCCTCGCCCACAAAGCGGGCAAAGTCGCGCGGGCGGCGCAGCGGGCGCGCCATACCCGGGCTCGACACCTCGAGCGTATAGCTCGAAGAAATGGGGTCGAGCTCCTCGATCACGTCGCCGACCCACTTGGTATTGGCCGTGACGTCGTTGAGCGACAGGCTCTGACCCTCGGCACCCTCGATACGCACACGCACGCAGGGGGCCTTGGTGGCGCCCACGAGCTCAACGTCGACAATATCGACATCGTGCTGGGGAGCGACGGCCTCGAGCGCGTCGATGATCGCCTGCTCGGTCTTGGTCTTGACCATTGCGGCACCTCCATCCATACAAAAAAGAAGCGGGGACGAAACCCCACTTCTTTCAATTACAACTTCATTTGCAAGCAAACTATACCAATAGCTGCGGAAACGTGCAAGCACAACGGAAATTCGCAGGTCAGCGCGCCCACAGCATCTCCACAAGAATAGGACAATTAGACGAGAACTCCTGTGCGGTGCTCCCCAAAAGCCCCAAAACGGGCCATGGGTCCCAGCGCGCCGACCGAATCGGGCCCTATGGGCATTCCATCCCTGGACGCACATCGGTCAGACTAGAGCTGAGAGGCATTCTGTAGCGAGAAAGCCTGCCGCACGCATTGACCGTACAACCGTCCAGCATCTCTATGGCAAGGAGGATCCATGGAACGCCTAGGCACCCTCTGCACGATCGCGCTCGCCATTGCAGCCTGCTCGTTCGCTTTGGCGGGCTGCAGCAACATCGATGGCAACACCGGACCATGTGAGCCGGATCTCGGCAGCACCAAAGCCATCGAGAAAACGACGCCTTCGGAGCGCTTCGACAAAATAGACGAAGATATAGTCGATCCCCAGGGCTTAGGTCCCGGCCCTCAAGAACAGTTCCCCATCGACCTTGAGGCAGACGAGAACGTCCATGTTACCTGCGTGGGCAAGGACACGGATGGCTACGGCGACGCCGTGTTGCTCTTTGCGGTGACAAACAACACCGATGTCGACATGATGTTTGGCGATGTTGATGCTTATGCCTACGTCAACGGTGTCGTCCGCGACGTGCGCATGCGCCAGCCCGTCGCCGCAGGCGAAGAAGCGACCGCAATGCTCACCTTTGTAGGCACCTTCGACGACCCGGACTTTGACGTGAACAACGACCTCAACGACATCTACCTCAATATCTGGATGTTCGAGGAACAGACGGGCAATGTCTACTTTAGGGACCTGGTACACATTCCGTAGAGGGTGGCGCTAGGCACCAGCCAAACAGGACACACAGCGCAAAACGAGGGACGACCCAACTGGATCGCCCCTCGTCTTTTATGCGTCAGTTATGCTCGCAGTGCTTACTTGACCACCAGGTTGACCAGCTTGCCGGGCACGCAGATGGCCTTGACAACCGTCTTGCCCTCAAGCCACTTGGCGACGGCTTCCTCGGCGGCAGCCTGCATTTCCTCGTTGGAGGCATCGCGAGCCACGTCAATGCGGCCACGGACCTTGCCGAGTACCTGGACGACGATCTGCACCGTGTCCTCGATGGACTCGGCCAGGTCGAACTCGGGCCAGGCGGCGGTGTAGGCGTTGCCCTCGCAGCCGAGCGCCTCGTGCCACAGCTCGTCGGCCCAGAACGGGCAGATGGGCGCCAGGACGCTCACGATGTCCTTGGCCACGCCGTAGCACAGGGCCTTGTCGCGGTCAGCACCCTCGGTGGCGTTGAGGTAGGCGCTCGCCGCGTTGACGAGCTCCATGACGGCAGAGATCGCGGTGTTGAACTGGCCGCGATCGAAGTCCTCGGTGCACTTGGCGATGGTGCGGTGACGCTCGCGATAGAGCTTCATCGCGGTCTCGTCGAGCACGGACTTGTCGAAGGCAACGTTGGCGTCACCCGACTGGACGAGCTGCCACACGATACGCCAGGCGCGCTTGATAAAGCGGTTGGCGCCCTCGACGGCCTTGGGATCCCAGTCGAAGTCCTTCTCGGGCGGGGCGATAAACAGGATAGCCAGACGCATGGTGTCGGCGCCGTAGGGCTCGATAACCGAGCTCGGGGGCACGACGTTGCCCTTGGACTTGGACATGGTGTCGCCGTTCTCGTCCTTGACCATGCCCTGGCACAGCAGGTTGGTGAAGGGCTCGTCCACGCTCAGCAGTCCCAGGTCGCGCAGCGCCTTGGTAAAGAAGCGGCTGTAGAGCAGGTGCAAAATGGCGTGCTCGATGCCGCCGATGTAGTTATCGACGGGCATCCAACGGTCGGCCGCCTCGCGGGAGAAGGGCAGCTCGGTGTTGTGCGGATCGGTATAGCGCAGGTAATACCAGCTGGAGCAGGTGAAGGTGTCCATGGTATCGGTCTCGCGCTTGGCCGGGCGGCCGCAGACCGGGCAGGTGGTCTCGTAGAAGTCCTTGCACTCGGCGAGGGTCTCGCCGGCGCCCAGGTCCAGGTTCTCGGGCAGCGTCACCGGGAGCTGATCCTCGGGCACGGGCACGATGCCGCAGTGCTCGCAGTGGATGGCCGGGATGGGGTTGCCCCAATAGCGTTGACGGCTGATGAGCCAGTCGCGCAGGCGGAACTCGACCTTGCGACGACCGCAGCCCATGGCCTCGAGGTCGGCCACGATGGCAGCCTCGCCCTCGGAGTGCTTGCCGCCGCGCATACCGGTGTACTTGCCGGACTGTACGAGCGTGCCCTCGGCAGCGTGGGCGCAATCCCAGTCGACGGTCTCGGCATGGAAGGTATCGATGGTCTCGCCGCTGGCCTCGACGGCAGCGCGGTCGTCATCGTCCAGGATGATCGGCACGATCGGCAGGTCGTACTTGCGGGCAAACTCAAAGTCGCGCTGGTCGCCGCAGGGAACGGCCATGACGGCGCCGGTGCCGTAGTCGGCAACGACATAATCGGCAACCCACACGGGGACCTTCTCGCCGTTGACGGGGTTCACCACGTAGCGGCCGGTAAAGGCACCGTGCTTCTCGAGGGTGCCCTGGGCACGCTCGACGGCGGAGATATGCTTGGAGTCCTCGACGATCTTGGTCACGGCCTCCTCGTACTCCGTGCCCTCGACGAGCTCGTGCAGACGAGCGTACTCGGGAGCCAGGACAAAGAAGGAAACGCCAAAGAGGGTGTCGGCACGCGTGGTGAAGACGGTGATCTTGCCCTCGTCGCCCTCGATAGGCTCGCCATCCTGGTCGCACAGGGTAAAGTCGACCTCGGCGCCCTCGGAGCGGCCGATCCAGTTGGCCTGCATCTGCTTGACGCGCTCGGGCCAGCCGGGGAGCTTCTCCAGGTCGTCGAGCAGCTCCTGGGAGTACTCGGTGATCTTGAAGTACCACTGCTCAAGGTCGCGCTTCTCGGGCTCGGTGCCGCAGCGCCAGCACTTGCCCTCGGTGACCTGCTCGTTGGCCAGAACGGTCTTGCAGTTAGGGCACCAGTTGACCGGGTTCTTCTTGCGGTAGACCAGGCCCTTTTCCCACAGCTTCTCAAAGATCCACTGGCCCCAGCGGTAGTAGTCGGGGCTGCAGGTCTTGACCATGCGATCCAGATCGTAGGAGAAGCCCATGCGCTTCATCGTGGCGAGCGCCTGGTCCATGTTCTTATACGTCCAAGCGGCAGCCTGCGTGTTGTGCTTGATGGCGGCGTTCTCGGCGGGCAGGCCAAAGGCGTCAAAGCCGATGGGATGCAGCACGTCAAAGCCGCGCATGCGGGCCTGACGGGCCATAGCATCGCCGATGGTATAGTTGCGCGCGTGGCCCATGTGCAGATCGCCCGACGGATACGGGAACATCTCGAGCACATACTTCTTGGGCTTGCTGTCGTCGGTGTCGACGGCAAAGAGGTTGGAGTCCTCCCAGGCCTTCATCCACTTGGACTCAATGGCCTGCGCGTCGTAGGCAGGGATCTCGTCCTTATGATCTGTGCAATCGCACATATCAGCTCCTTTAATCTTAGCTGGGGTCGGGCGGCTTAGCTTTATTCGCTACTGCGGACAGTCCTGCGCAAGACGAAGAGCACATTTAGTGCTCTTCTTTGCGTGCGGAACTTGTAGCGAACAAAGCTAAGCCGCCCGACCCTAAGGTTGACTCGACTGATAATAGCAAATACGACAAGCGAGATGCCTGCGACTTGCGGGCATCTCGCTTTATCTAAATAACGTGGTTGATACTCAACCTTTATGTGCAGCTCTTATCCTATCGATAAGACACAGACTGCTGCGAATCCTTAACGACAACGTCGTGGGCGCCGCCTTCGACGATGGAGGTCGAGCTCACCAGGGTCAGGCGTGCCTTTTCCTGGAGCTCGGGGATCGAGAGGGCACCGCAGTTGCACATCGTAGACTTGACCTTGTAGAGCGTGCCGCCCACGCCGTCCTTGAGGGAACCGGCGTAGGGAACGTAGGAGTCGACGCCCTCGACGAAGCTGAGCTTCGCGGCGCCGCCCAGGTCGTAGCGCTGCCAGTTGCGGGCACGCGCAGAACCCTCGCCCCAGTACTCCTTCATGTACTGGCCGTTGACGTTGACGCGCTCAGTCGGGCTCTCGTCAAAGCGGGCGAAGTAGCGGCCCAGCATCATAAAGTCGGCACCCATGGCAAGGGCGAGCGTCATGTGGTAGTCATAGACGATGCCACCGTCGGAGCACACGGGCACGTAGACGCCGGTCTCCTCGTAGTACTCGTCACGGGCGCGGCAGACGTCGATCAGCGCGGTGGCCTGGCCACGGCCGATGCCCTTGGTCTCGCGGGTAATGCAGATGGAGCCACCGCCGATACCGACCTTGATGAAGTCGGCACCGCAGTCCGCCAAAAAGCGGAAGCCCTCGGCGTCGACGACGTTACCGGCACCGACCTTGACGTCCTCGCCGTAGTTGGCGCGGATCCACTCGATGGTGCGCTTCTGCCACTCGCTGAAGCCCTCGGAAGAGTCGATGCACAGGACATCGGCGCCGGCCTCGATGAGCAGCGGCACGCGCTCGGCATAGTCGCGGGTGTTGATACCGGCACCGACCATGTAGCGCTTGTCGTTATCGAGCAGCTCGTTGGGATTGGTCTTGTGGCTGTCGTAGTCCTTACGGAAGACGATGCCCATGAGGTGATCGTTGTCGTCGACGATGGGCAGGGCGTTGAGTTTGTTGTCCCAGATGACGTCGTTGGCAACCTTGAGGCTGATGTTCTTGTCGCCCACGATGAGCTGCTCACGCGGGGTCATGAACTCAGAGACCTTCGTCTGGTGGTCATCGCGACTGGGGCGATAGTCACGGCTGGTGACGATGCCCAGGAGCTTACCCTTGGGAGTGCCGTCGTCAGTGACCGGCATGGTGGAATGACCGGTCTTCTCCTTGAGCTCGATGACCTGCTCCATGGTCATGTCGGGGGTCAGCGTGGAATCGGACTGAACAAAACCAGCCTTGTGATCCTTGACGGCCTTGACCATAGCGGCCTCGGACTCGGCGCTCTGGGAACCGTAAATGAAGGACAGGCCACCCTCGGTAGCGAGCGCGACACCCATGTCGACGCCCGAGACGGACTGCATGATGGCGGAAACCATGGGGATGTTCAGGGTGATTGCCGGCTTCTCACCGCGCTTAAAGCGGGTCAGCGGCGTCTTAAGAGAGACGTTGTTGGGGATGCACTGCGAGGACGAGTAACCAGGGACCAGCAGATACTCCGAAAACGTGTGGGACTCACCGGGAAAGAACGTAGCCATGTTTCTCCTTTTTCCATGCGACCGGTCGGCTGCAGGCCTCGTAGGACCCAGCCCAACCTTGGGCGCCCAATACTGGGGAAGTATCTTAACGCACTTTGACTGCTACAATGCATGATTTAAGAAGAGCACACGAGGGTTTGACGCAGGCTTTGCGTTTGCCCAGCAAACACTTTAGCGGGGAGACGTGGAGCACATGGAGTACAAGACGACGGCAAAGTTGGTCATTCAAGCGTGCGACAAGGATCTGCCGGGCGTGTTCGGCCACGGCTGCGTCTTGCTGCTGCAAGGTATCGCCCGCGAGCACTCGCTCAACCGTGCCGCCAAGAGCATGGGCATGGCATATTCCAAGGCCTGGCGCATTGTGAACGAAGCCGAAGGCCAGCTGGGATGCAAACTCATCGAGCGCGACGGCGCCCGCGGATCCACCCTCACCCCCGCCGGCGAGCGAGCCATCGAAGTCTACGAGACGTTGCAGAGCGAGATCAACAACGTCATCGCCACCAAAGCCAACGACCTCATCGCCAGCATCAAAGAGTAGCCAATTTGGGACGGGGCTTTTTTAGCTGCACAACCCCTTCTCATAAGTTGCGGTGAAATAGGGACTGTTTATGCCGATAAAGCCGTAAATCAATCCCTATTTCACCGCAACTTATGGAGTTGAGGATGAATTAGCTAGTTGCGGAGGGCGTTGTCTAGGGTGGCCGCAACTACCAAGGGGTTGTCGGTGCCGGCAAAGAGGCGGATGGTGCTCCCCTGCTTGCCGCGTGGGGCCGAAAGGCGCGTCGTTGCGCCGCCGGCGGGCGATGTGCGGAACTCCCCCGGCAAAGCATCGAACAGCTCGCGCGCGCCACACTCGATAAGGTCAAATTCAACTGCCGGGCCAAAGCCGTGCTCGAGGATTCCCGTTGCAACCGCATGGTCGGGATGCGAGCTCAGCCCGGGATAGCGCACGTTGCGCACCATCTCGTTCGCAGCCAAGTACTCGGCCAGCGCACGGGCGCGGTCGAAATGCGCCTGCATGCGGGCGTTAAGCGAGGAAAGCCCACGCTCCAGCACGTCGGTCTCGTCGGTAGAAAGGTCGAGTGCCAAAGCACCGCAGCCTGCAAACAATACGTGCGCGCACTCGGCAGCAGCATCCACACGATGGCGCTTGAGCTGCGAGCGCGCCACCGAAGCGGCGACCAACTTGCGCGGAGCCTTACCAGCGCACACACGGTCGAGTGCCTCAAGTGACAGCACGGCACCCAGCCGCAGCGGATTGCAGCCAAAAGCCGACGCCACGGTGTTGTCCACAACCAGCAGCGCGTGGGCCTCACGAGCCGCGCGGCCCAGAGCACGAAGTTCGGGCACACGAAGACCAAACCCGCCGATAGAGTTGACGAACCACCACAGATGCGGTCCCTCGGCATCAAACGAAGCATCAAAATCCTCGGACGCGGCAGTAAACGCCGCAACCGACGGCGGGTCCACAAGCACAACATCACAGCCTTCAAAGCCGTGCGCAAACGCATCGGCAAAGTCGTCCGCAAAGGCCACCAGGCGGTCACCGGGGCGTACAATCCCCAATTTCGACAACGCTGCTGGCACATGCGAGGCCGCGAGCAACCGCGCCTCACGCGCGCCGGCCCTCAAAGCCCAGGCCTCTTCTAGCTGCTGTACATCCACGCGGCACCGTCCCTTCATAAGCAAAAACCCACGATGCGGGTGTTCCCCGCATCGTGGGCAACGGCTGCAGTATAGCGCCGATATGCGACGAATCGCCTAGATGTTGAGCGCGTGATAGGTCACGCTCGCACCCGGGGCGTCAACGGACACGCCATAGGCCTCAGGATAGACGCGTGTCGAAAACACGAGCGCGCCATCGTTCACAAACACCTCGACCGACGAGACATCGCCAACAATGCGCACGTTACGAACCTCGTCGACGGGCTCCCAGCGCACGGTACGACCGCAGCCGGCAGAAGCGCGGCCCTCATCGGTGAATCGCATCTCAAAGCGCGAAGGCAGTTCGCCCTCGGCGGGCATAAACGCCAGCCTTAGCTCGCCATCAACGGTCGCGGTAAATGCGCCGTCGACACCGTCGACAACAACGTCAAAGCAGGTTTCGCCGGCAACCTCCAACGAGCCCTCCCCCACACGCACCGAGGCATAATGGCGCTCGATCTCGCGCACCGGCTGCTGCAGCACCACGCCGCCGGCGCCGGCTGTAAGCTCACGCGGCACCGTCATGCAGTGCTGCCAGCCACACGCCACGGTGGGTGCGTTGCCATAGGTCGGCTCATCGGGCATACCCATCCAGCCGATTAGAATATGGCGACCGTCCTCGGCCGTGAACTCCTGCGGAGCATAGAAGTCAAAACCGGCGTCCCACAGGCGGAGCTCGCCCAGCTCATAGGCACCGTCACCACCGGTAATATTGCCCGTTACAGGCATGTAGCCAGCAGCGTATACGTTCCCGCGGTCCCAACGACCGCCCTCAAGGCCCTGGGGCGAGAACGACAAAAATGCAGCGGTATCGCCATTCGCATCGAGCTCAATATAGCCGGGGCACTCCCACATAAAGCCAAAACGCTCGGGCGTAGACACACGGTTCTCGAGCTCCCAGCTCAGCATGTCGGCCGAGCCATACACCAGGATCTCGCCCACATCGCGCCCGGCACCCTCACCGTGCATGGCGCAAAATCGACTATCGACATGCGGACCATCCACGCGACGACGCGCGCCCAGCACCATGTGATAACGCCCGTCCGCGTCACGCCACACCTTGGGATCGCGCACGTGGCAGGTCAAATCCTCGGGATAATCCTCGGACGCCAGCACCACACGCTTGGCGCCAAACGCCTGACCGTCGGCACTCTCCACATAGACGGTATCGGCGCGGCGGCCGGTATTGACGTAGTCGTACGTGCCGTCTGCATCGGAAAGCTTAACGTTGCCTGTGTACAGTACGCGAATGCGACCGTCCTCGGCAAGCGCGGAGCCCGAATACACGCCATGGCAATCGAACGGCTCGTCGGGCAACAGTGGGGCGCCAACGTAGTCCCACGTCATAAGATCGCGACTCGTCGCATGGCCCCAGACCTTAACGCCACCCTCGACATCAAAGGGCGCATATTGAAAATAAGCGTGGAACACGCCGCCCGCTTGGCAAAGACCGTTGGGGTCGTTGAGCCAACCCGCCGGCGGCATAATATGGAAGCGCTGGCCGTACGCGCCATGACCGCACTCAGAGGCGGCAGCGTCAACAGCGGCAACCAACTTTGCAAGGTCGCGACCAAGTGCATTAGACATATCAAAGTCCTAACGGATCGAAAGTAATAAGGCACCAGAGATCGGCGCCAGACGCGGGAAACACCCGCGAGATACAGCCCGCGGGCATTCCCTCAATCAAAAGCTCTTAGGCCTGCTCGGAAGCCTTGGGCTCGTCCTTGTACAGGACAAACGAGACGCCAAAAGAAACCAGCGCGGCGACCGCAAACATGATCGCATACTGCACGGGTTGGGCCAGGCACAGCAGGATACCGAAGATACCGGTAACGCCCGTGCCGGAAGCAGCAAGCGAGGTGAGCGCGCAGACCAGGGCGCCGCAGCCACCGCCGATGCAACCGGCGATGAAGGGCTTAAAGAAGCGCAGGTTCACACCAAAGATAGCAGGCTCGGTAATGCCCATGAAGGCGGACAGGGCCGAAGGAAGCGCCAGACCCTTGATCTTGGCATCGCGGGTCTTAAAGGCAACGGCGAGCGCGGCGCCACCCTGGGCGATGTTGGCGGCACTGGCGATGGGCAGCCAATAGGTCACGCCGTACTGGGCGAGCTGGCCCAGGTCGATGGCGGTGTACATCTGGTGGATACCGGTAACGACCGTGGGGGCATAGAACAGGCCGACGATAAAGGAACCGATGCCGAAGGGCAGGGTCAGCAGGGCCTGGATCAGACCGAGGATGGCGTTCTCGGCCCACACGAAGATGGGGCCGACGGCAACGAGCGTCACGAGCACGGTCACGAACACCGAGACGAGCGGGGTCACAAAGAGGTCGAACATCTCGGGAACGACCTTGTGCAGGCGCTTCTCGAGGAAGGCCAGAATGGCGCAGGCGATAACGATGGGGATCACGTGGCCCTGATAGCCGACCCACTCAAAGCTGTACACGCCGGGGATGACGGTGACCATGGTCTGAACGCCCTCGGAGGCAACCGTGTAGGCGCTCTGCAGCGAGGAGTTGATAAACGCACCGCCGACGACGGCACCCAGGTACGGGTTGGCGCCAAAGGCCTTAGCCGCGGAGTAGCCGATCAGGATCTGCAGAATGCCAAAGGACGTTCCCGAGACCAGGTCGGCGATCTTGTAGATAAAGTTATTGGTATCGAGCGCGATAAAGCCGTTGGAGGCCATAAAGTTGAGGGCGCTCAT
>CALAMK010000022.1:0-14422 GCA_937925735.1 uncultured Collinsella sp.
CGGCGGCCTTGCGAAAAACAAATCCAAGTTAGACCATTTCAAATGGTTCGATGTCTGCCCGGATGCGACACTGAAGTTAGTGTCCATCCTCGCAGTATCCGGTTCTCAAGGTGCACGCCCTCGCGGCTCATCCGGTCCCACCGGGCCGCGCGGCAAGGAGATATATTGCCAGACCGCAAAGCCGTGTGGGACGTCAATTCCACTCTTCACAAGTCCTACACAATCTATGGCTTTCTATATTGGAAGTAGAAAGTCGAGTGCAGCAAGACCGCACGTATCAGATGATGACCCTTCGGTTAAGAGATATATAAAGATCGGTCACCTGTAAGTGTCTATCTACCCGCGCTTTTGCTATATAAACCAGCGCTTTAGATAAAAAGAGGGAGCGCCGCGCACAGTGCGACACTCCCCTAGCGATTCAACAGAATCTATTAGGCCTCGAGAGCCTTCTTGGCAATGGCAGCCAGCTCGTTGAAGGACTCGATGTCCTCGTAAGCCATCTGAGCCAGGACCTTGCGGTCGAGCTCGATACCGGCAACCTTCAGGCCGTGCATGAACTGAGAGTAAGAGATGTCGTTCAGGCGAGCGGCGGCGTTGATGCGGGTGATCCAGAGAGAGCGGATCTCGCGCTTCTTGTTGCGGCGGTCACGATACTGATACTGCAGGGAGTGCTGGACCTGCTCTTTAGCATGCTTGTAAGTACGCGAAGCGGCACCGTAGTAACCCTTCGCACGGTGCATAACGGTACGGCGCTTCTTCTTGGCGGCAACAGCGCGCTTAATACGTGCCATGTTCTATCAACTCCTAGACGGTAAAACGAAAAACGGGAACGCGAACTTAGGCGAGACGCGACTTGATGACCTTGCGGTCGGCAGCGGCGATCTCGGTCTCCTGACGGAAGCCACGCTTACGCTTGGTGGACTTCTTGCTCAGGATGTGGCTCTTGAAAGCCTTGGCGCGCATAAGCTTGCCGGTACCAGTCTTGCGGAAACGCTTCTTGGTGCCGCTGTGGGACTTCATCTTAGGCATGAAATACTCCTTAATCGGTTACAGAACACTAGTTACTTGGTATCGCTTGCCGCTTTATCCTCATCAAAGGCGCCCTTAATCGGGGCGAGCAGCATAAGCATGTTACGGCCTTCCATCTTAGGCTTGGACTCGACCGTAGCGTAAGGCTTGAGATCCTCGGCGAGACGCTCGAGAACGTTAAGACCCTGCTCCGGGTGAGCCATCTCACGGCCGCGGAACATGATGGTGATCTTAACGCGCGCGCCCTTCTTGAGGAAACGCAGAACGTGGCCCTTCTTGGTCTCGTAATCGCCAACGTCGATCTTGGGTCGGAACTTCATTTCCTTGACCTCGACCTTGGACTGATTCTTACGAGCGGCCTTGGCCTTCATGGCCTGCTGGTACTTGAACTTACCGTAGTCCATGACCTTGCAGACCGGCGGCTCCGCGTTGGGAGCGATCTCGACCAGGTCGAGACCCTGATCGTCGGCGACGCGCTGGGCATCGCGGATGGCGAACAGGCCGAGCTGAGAGCCATCGACGCCAATCAAACGGCACGAAGATGCAGTGATCTCGTCGTTGATGCGGGTGTCATCAGACTTAGCTATTTTCCCTACCTCCATTCATAAAAAAATAACCCGGCGCTTCTTTGCAGCCAGGTCGTACACATAGACATCCTCGATTTGAGGAAGTGAATCTAAGTTGTATGACCAGTCAGCTGCTCATTGGCGCCAAAAGGTGGGAACCCTCGGGTTCCTCTTTAGGGCATTGCGGGAACAACGCCTTGTGGATAATAACACGCGCAGCGCGTTATCACATTACGTACACGAAAAAGGGGTCGCAACCCCCTTGAACGCTCTCTTGCATGTATGGTGCCCGAGGCGAGACTCGAAGGGCCTTCGCTTCGCGAAGCCCCGGGCTTCGGGCGCATGGCGCCCTCGCCACGCTCCGCTACAAACAGGCCGCTGGCCTGTTTGCTTAACACTCCGCGCGCTCACGCGAGTTCGACACGAAAAAGGGGGCCGCAGCCCCCTTGAACGCTCGCTTGCATGTATGGTGCCCGAGGCGAGACTCGAACTCGCACGTTGTTGCCAACGGTGGATTTTGAGTCCACTGCGTCTGCCAATTCCGCCACTCGGGCACGTAATGCGTGATTTAGTTTATCACAGCTTTCTACCGATTAGTCCGAAAATGGAACTTCGAGCATTTCGATGAGTTCGACCGTGCGGAGCATCTCGCGCCGACGGCATCCGCGTCCGTTAACCGAGACTTCGCCCATCTGGTTGTCATAGGGATCCTCGCGCATACCATCGAAAGCAGGCACAAACTCGGCCTGGAATCGATCGTTGGCCACCATACGCCACGGGTCGAGATTGCCAAAGTAGTGACGACGACGCCACTCTTCCCCCATCCTGCGTGCCGAGGAGCCAAACGAGACATCGGCGTTAAGCCAACCAGTCTGTGGTGTATAGAACTCCGCCCAGTCGTGCGGTCCCACCGAATCAGGCGCAACATACAGTCCACTCTGCCAACGGGCGGGCACACCGGCAATGCGACACATGGTGATAAACGTGAGTGCCATAACGCCGCAATCGCCGCGGAGCGAATGCGCACAGTCGTCGGCAATAGATCCCAAAAGCAGGTACGGTGGCTGATAGCGATAGTCGATATGCTGTGTCAGGTAATCATAGATAGCACGAGCGCGATCGAGCGGATCCTCGAGCCCGTCAACAACACGCTCCGTCAACTGTCGCAGGTACGGCGTAAACGCAATATGCGGACGGTCCTCGGAAGTGTCCTCGGGCAGTGGCGTGTCCATGCACGTATGCGATGGGAGCGCGCCACCATAGATATCGCAATAGGCGGCATCGATTTGATAGCGATAGGTCACCGAGAACGAATGTTCAGTCAAAGATGTCCAGGAGGCTGTACGAGCCGAAACATTTTCAGAGGCAACGGTGCCCTCCGACGTCATATCGAGAACCTCGATATGAGACTGTTGACGACAGGCGGCGGCAACGGGTAGCCACGCGCGAACAGTCTCTCCCTCCAGAGCCCCGGGGACAGACACACATGCCTTAAGCGTAATGGTGCGAGACAGCCCGCCCTGCGACTCCATCTCCCTGAGCATCTGGTTACGCAGCGCGACGCCGTCCGTAGAATCGGGACGCAGACCCGGAACCTCCTTGGGGTACACGCGAAGCGAATCGAGGAAGTTATCGAGAACAAACAGCTCGCCATCGATAAAGCGCCAGTCAATTCGCTTACGATTAATCAGGTCATCAAACTGCTCTTCGGTAAACTCAGGCCACTCCTCGCGAATCATCGCAATAGCCTGATCGCGCGACACCGAAAAATGAAGCGGTGTCTCGAGCATGCGATACCGCTCGGCACGAACACAAGCAGCCAGCGAAGGCTCAGGATTCTGCTCCAAAAGGCGATCGCAGGCAGCAACAGCCTGCGTCAAATACCCGGCATCCTTAAGACGAAGAATCTCAGGCGGCAGCCCAATATCGAGATGGCGAAAATCATCACAGCAACCATCAACCGAGCACCCAACCGGCCCCTCGGCAATAACCTTTCCATCAGAAGGCAGCACGTTAATAACAGCCATACCAAAACTCCAAGTCACTAGAACCCTTGAAGCCCATTGTAGCGAGATAAAAAGAAAGCCCCAATAGAGGAGCCCTCAACACCGATAAACGGTACCTATAAAAATGAATTCAGCCCAGTAACCCTGCGGCGGTAAACAAAGGAAGCCCCGTCCCCCGGAACTGTTTCCTTGGCGCGACTTCTGGCGAAGCCAGGTGAGCGCAAAGGAAACAGTGTAGGGAGACGGGGCTTCCGGCGGGAAGTTTAGCGACGCTTACGCCTTGTTGACGGAGCCAAACTCCTCCATGAGCTCCTTGGTGCGGGCAACGATGTTGTCGCGACCAGGCTTGAGGAGCTTGCGGGGGTCAAAGCCCTTGCCCTGCTGATCCTTGCCAGCCTCGATGTACTCGCGGACGCCCTTGGCGAAGACGAGCTGCAGGTCGGTGTTGACATTGATCTTGGAGATGCCCAGGGAGATGGCCTTCTTGATCTGATCCTCGGGGATGCCGGTGCCACCGTGCAGAACGAGGGGCAGGTCGCCGGTCTGAGCCTTGATCTCGCCCAGACGTTCGAAGGAAAGGCCAGCCCAGTCGGCGGGATACACGCCGTGGATGTTGCCGATGCCGCAGGCGAGGAAGTCGACGCCCAGGTCAGCAATCTGCTTGCACTCAGCGGGGTCAGCGAGCTCGCCGTTGGAGGTCACGCCGTCCTCGGTGCCGCCGATGCCGCCGACCTCGGCCTCGATGGACATGCCCTTGGAGTGGGCAAGCTCAACGAGCTCCTTGGTGCGGTCGAGGTTGAGCTGGAAGGTCTCCTCGTGAGAGCCGTCATACATGATGGACGTGAAGCCGGCCTCGATGCACTTGAAGCAGTCCTCGTAAGAACCGTGATCGAGGTGAAGGGCGACGGGAACGGTAACACCCGTGGCCTCGACGGCAGCCTTGACCATGTCGGCGCAGACCTTGAAACCGCCCATCCACTTAGCGGCACCAGCGGTGCACTGAAGGATCAGCGGAGACTTGGCCTCCTCGGCGGCCTGGAGAATAGCCAGGGTCCACTCGAGGTTGTTGGTGTTGAAGGCACCGAGAGCGTACTTGCCGGCCTCGGCCTTCTTGAGCATGTCTGCTGCGTTGACGAGCATAAAAGAAACCTCCTGTAAGGTTGCTCCGATAACGCCTGTGATTTTACCACGGCGCACCCGAGCATAAACGTTCGTTTGTTCACGAATATCGTACAAACAGACTTTTTTGACCGTTTGCCCTACGAAATGACCCGTTGGGGAAAAATAGCTTGACGTTTGGACGCTTCTCGTGCTTTAGAAGCTGACTATAAAACTACACCCGCATGAAAGGGTTCTGCATGAGCTCGCGTGCCATGGTGGTCGAATCGCCATGCCCGGTTAGGCAAACGGTATCGGGCGGGAGAAGCCGGGCGAGCTTGGAGAGCGAGCGCAGAATCGCCGCCTCGTCGCCACCGGCAAGATCGGTGCGGCCGTGGCTGCCCGGGAACAGGGTGTCGCCAACAAAGGCGATGCTCCCCTGCTCGGTGGCGGCGAACAAGACGATCCCGCCCGGCGTATGCCCTGGTGTCTCGATCACCTGCAGGCAGATATCGCCCACCTCGATAGCATCGCCCTCGGCGAGCAGGCGCGTCGGCTCCCCGGGGTCGGGCGTCTCAATGCCCCACATAGCTCGCTGTTCCTCGATATTCGTATGCGGCACCGCCACATCCTTGGCACACAGCTCATACTGGCAGCCCTCGCCAACGGTGGTTCGCACGCCGGCAACACCACCAACATGATCGGCATGGCCATGAGTGCATACGGCGCCAAGCACGCGTACACCGGCATGCTCGGCTCGAATATGCTCCACCAAACGCTCGCCTTCCCATGCGGGGTCGATAATCACGCACTCATTGTCCGAAATAACAGCATAGCTATTGGTCTGAATGGGACCGTTTACGAGCGTCTCAATCTCGACCGATCCCTTGGGAGTTACATCCAAGGACACAGCACTCATGTCCCTCTCCTCTCTATAGAACTCGAGGCATCAAACGATGCCTCGAGTGTAGCGAATATCGATAATGTGACACGTTCGTCGCGACTAAACGCGGCGCTTAAGCTGGGCTCCACCCTCGCCGGGCATCAGGCGGCGCGCGTCGTAGACCGAGTCGACGCTGCTGATAGAGGCCAGCAGCGGATCCAGACCACTCGCGTCCGAGATCTCGACCATAAAGCGCAGGGTTGCAATACCCTCGCGGTTGGTCGACGTGGCGGCAGAAAGGATATTGCCGCCCGCATCGCCAATGGCAATAGTGACATCCTTGAGCAGGCCCATGCGGTCCAGGCACTCGACCACGATCTCGACCTGGAAGAGGGTGTCGGCAGCGCCGTCCCACTCCACTTCGATCATGCGCTCGGGATGCTCCATAAGACCCTTGACGTTGGGGCAGTTGGCGCGATGCACCGAAACGCCACGACCGCGCGTGATGAAGCCGACGATGTCGTCGCCCGTCACCGGATTGCAGCAATGTGCCAAACGGACCAGCAGGCCGCTGTTGCTCTCGCCCTTGACGATAATGCCGTTGCTGGCGCTCTTGCCGCGCTTTTGCGGCTTTCGGTTGGAGCCTCGGGCCGGCTGTTTCACGACCTCGGCGATAGCCTCGGCCTTGGTGAGCTGTTCCTCGGGCTTGGGGTCCAAGATTTGCTCGACCTTGTTACCCACAGCGCGCGGGGCAACCTTGCCGGCGCCCACGGCGGCAAACAGGTCCTCGAGCTGCTTGAAGTTCAGCTGCTCCGCCACGGCGTTGAGCGCACGCGTGGATCGCGGCGTAGAGATGCCATACCCGCGCTTGCGCAAGTCCTTGGCCAGTATATCGCGGCCGGCAGCAGCGTCGTCGTCCTTGGTCGCGGCGGCAAAATAGCGGCGGATCTTTGACTTGGCGGAAGGTGTCTTAACGATCTTGAGCCAATCACGAGACGGCTTGGAACTCTTGTTGGTCAGGATTTCAACGCGGTCGCCCGTCTTGATCTCGTGCGTGAGTGGGGCCACCGCGCCGTTGATCTTAGCGCCGACGCAGTGATTGCCCACCTCGGTGTGAACGGCGTAGGCAAAGTCGAGCGGCGTGGAGCCGGCACGAAGCGCCATGACCTCGCCCTTGGGCGTAAAGACAAAAATCTCCTGGTCAAATAAGTCGACCTTCAGCGAGTGCAGGTATTCCTTAGCGTCGGTGATCTCATCAGAAGCCGCCCAATCGAGCGAATGTTTGAGCCAGTTGATCTGATCGTCCAAACGTTGAGCGTCATTGGTCTTGGAAGCAGACGATCCGCCCGATTTCTTATAGAGCCAGTGGGCGGCAATGCCGTACTCGGCCTGCTCATGCATCTCATAGGTTCGAATCTGAATCTCGAGCGGACGAGCCGTGGGACCGATAACCGTCGTGTGGAGCGACTGGTAGTTATTGACCTTGGGCATGGCGATATAGTCTTTAAAGCGACCGGGCATGGGGTGCCACAGCGTATGCACCGCGCCGAGCGTGGAGTAGCAATCGCGCACCGAATGGGTGATGACGCGCAGCGCCACCAGGTCGTAGATCTCGGAGAATTCCTTGCCCTTGCGCTTCATCTTTTGGTAGATGGACCAATAGTGCTTGGAACGACCGTTGATCTGAAAGCCCTCAAGACCAATGCGATTGAGCTCATCGGTGAGCGTCTTGATGGTCTCGGCCAGATAACGCTCGCGAACCTCGCGCGACTCGGATACCATGCGCGCGATGCGCTGGTAGGCATCGGGCTCCAAGTAGAAAAAGGACAGGTCCTCGAGCTCCCACTTGATTGAACTCATGCCCAGGCGGTCGGCCAAAGGCGCGTACACGTCCATGGTCTCGCGTGCCTTAAACAGGCGGCGGTCCTCGCGCAGGGCGGCAAGCGTGCGCATGTTATGCAGGCGGTCGGCGAGCTTGACGATGATGACGCGGATGTCCTTGGACATGGCGAGGAACATCTTGCGCAGCGTAAGCGCCTGCTTCTCGTCCATGCTGTCGACTTCAATGTTGGTGAGCTTGGTCACGCCGTCGACGAGCCCTGCCACGGTTTCGCCAAACAGACCCGAAACATCGGCAAGCGAGGTCTCGGTGTCCTCGACGGTATCGTGCAGCAACGCGGCGCACACCACATCGCAGTCCATCTTGAGGTCAGCCAGAATGATAGCTACCTCGACGGGATGGTTAATGTACATCTCGCCCGAGCGCCGCTTTTGGTTGCAGTGCTTCTCGGCAGCAAAGCAGTAGGCCTGCTCCACATTGGAGAAGTCGTCCTCGTTCATATATTTGAGGCACAGACGCTCCAGCTTGTCGTAGCTGTCCGCCATAATCTCGGGCGGCAGCTCATCGGCATGCTTATAGTGCTCCATCTCCGAAAACGGCTGGAGGGTGGAATCATGGGCGGTACGGGCTGCGGCGTCCATCGAGGTCCCCTTCCCCTAGGCCCGCGGTACGATCGGGCGATTAACTTTGGCTAGCATATCAGAAGCGCACGAATCGAGCGCCCAGCTCCGAAAAGCCGTGAACTCCATGCGCGAGCGCAAGCCCTCCAAATAGCGAATTGACCTGCTTAATTGCACGCGACCGGGGTTTTCCGCCATCGCGATGCGACGCGTATCGTCAAACCCCGAAACGCGGCAGAAACCGAGTTCTTCGAAGATTCCCAGGCCGCTTTCCACCGAGCGCTCGTCGACCGGTGTGCGGGCATCGATGGCAAGACACATCTGCGCAATGTCGATATCGCTCGCGCAGAATGAATCGTCCCCCGTCTTGCCACGGTTGGAGCGCCACATGGTCTGCAGCGCTCGATAGAGAGTGACAAGCTCATCGCGCTCGGGCGCGTAACAATCGAGCAGGCGCTCATTAATACGAGCGTCACGCGACGAATAGAGCAAGTGAATCACGGCGGGCTGTCCATCGCGGCCGGCACGGCCACTCATCTGGTTAAACTCAATCGCACCAAACGGCATGTGGTAGAGCACGACATGGCGGATATCGGGCAGGTTGACGCCCTCACCGAAGGCCGAAGTTGAAACGATGCAGCTGAGACTTCCGTCTCTAAAGGCTTCCTCAACACGGCGGCGACCGGAGCGCGCAAGCCCGGCGTTATAGAACGCAATATGGGTCGCGCAGTCGGGCACGCGTTTGCGCAACGTCTTGGCAAGCGCCACGGACTGGTCGCGCGAGTTCACGTAGATAACGGTCTTCTCCCCCGTCGCCACGATCGACACCAGGCGATTTTCGCGGCTCGCAAGGTCACGGTCGTCCTCGAGTTGTAGGTTCTCGCGAACGGTCTCGTCGACCACCGTCCTGGTAATCGGCAATACACGAGCAAGCTCCGCCACGACTGGGGCCGTCGCGGTAGCCGTTGCCGCCATGACAACGGGATCGCCCAGGGCTTTGAGAATATCGGGCATGTCAAGGTAGGCGCTCCGGTCGCCGCCTTTGGCAAGACCGGCATGGTGTGCCTCATCGATAACGACAAAGCCAATACGTCCAGAACGCGCAAAGCGATCGCGATGGATAGACAGGAACTCCGGCGTCGTGAGAACGATGCCGGTGCGGCCCGAAGCCAGACCGGCAAACACGTCATCGCGCGCCGCCTCCACGGTCTCGCCGGTCAGCACGCCAACGCCAATGCCGAGCGCGGCCATCGTCGAGGAAAGGTGATAGGCCTGGTCGGCAACGAGTGCACGCAGCGGATAGACAAAGATGCTCGCACGCCCGCGAAGGACCGCCTCGCGTGCGGCATGTACATGAAAAATCAGAGACTTGCCGCGACCCGTTCCCATAACGGCCAAAACGCTCTGGTGGTCGGCCAGGGCGTCAAGCGCCTCGACCTGTGCGCGGTGCGGCTGGTTCGATCCGATAAAGCTGTGAATGAGCGAGCGCGTGAGCTCGGTATAGGAAAGCTGAGCGAGCGTTTCGCGTTTACGCGACTCCAGGCGCAGGCCAGAATCCGCCGGTTGTACGCCGCGGCGAAGCTCACATGCCGGATCGTCGATATTGGGCGCCGTGGCATCGCGTAGCAAGACATCTTTGATCATGAGTTTGGGCTTCACGCGCCCCTGCCAATGCTCGGCAACGGCCTCGAACACCAAGTCGACGGCGCTGTCGCAATTGATAAGCCTGTCGATCTGCGGCACACGAAACATGATGGCCGGCACACTTGCGGCGCCATCCGTCGCCACGAAACGCATATGCTCGCCGGTCTTACCCACCACGGCGCGGTCACACATCGTCACACCCTCGGCAGCCAGCAGCGGCACCTTATTACCCTGGCCAAACGGCTCAAGGCGGGAAATCTGCTCGATGGTCTCGATATTCAATTCGGAAAGGTCGACCGTGGCGGCAACCTCGTCGGTGTCCTCAAAGTCCTCGGCGGGAAGCTCGGACAACACGGCGGAAAGACGTCGACGAAACTCATCGAGCTTAGATGCCTCGATGGTAACGCCCACCGCACCGGCATGCCCGCCGCGGCGAATCAGCAGGTCGGAACAGCGCTCGACGGCTTCGAACAGGTTGACCTTGCCCACCGAGCGACCCGAGCCACGTGCTATACCGTCCTCGATAGAGAAAAGCAGCGCCGGCACGTGATATCGGTTGGTGAGGCGGCTCGCCACGATGCCCTTAACGCCCTCGTGCCAACCTTCGCCGCCCACGACAATCGCGCGCCCGCCGTCATAAGTCTCCTCGACCTTTGCCATGGCATCGCGCGTGAGCTCCGCCTCGATCTCGCGACGCTGTCGGTTGATCTCCTCGAGCTCGGCCGCCAGCGCGCTTGCCTCGATAGGATCGCGGGCAAGCAGCAAGTCGAGCGCCAGCTTGGGATCGGCCATGCGGCCGGCGGCGTTTAAGCGGGGAATGAGCGAGAACGATAGACCGTCCGCCGTAATGGTAGAAAGGTCGGCCTTGGCGAGCGCTGCAAGCGCAATGTAGCCGGGACGAGCCGTCACGCGCATCTGTTGGATGCCCTCAGCGACCAGCGCGCGGTTCTCGGGCGTCAACGACATCATGTCGGACACGGTGCCCAGCGCCGCAACCTCAATCAGCGAACGCCAATACGACGGCTTGTCCAAACGCTCACCCAAAACCTGCACCAGCTTGAGCGCCACACCGGCACCGGCAAGTTCACGCGAGGGCCCCTCATCCTCGAGCTTGGGGTCGGTCAGGGGCACGCCCTGCGGCACCTGGTCGGACGGCTCATGGTGGTCCGTAACCACTAGATCGATTCCCAGGCTCTCCAGATAGGAGACCTCATCCTTGGCCGCGATACCGTTATCGACGGTCACGATCAGATTGGGTTGGGCGAGCTCGTTGACGCGATCGAGCGCGGCGCGCGAAAGGCCATAACCCTCGTCAAAGCGGTGCGGGATAAACGGTGTGACATCGGCGCCAAACGTCCGCAGCGCCTCGGTCAACAGACAAGTCGACGTAATGCCGTCGACGTCAAAATCACCAAAGACGGCGATGCGTTCGCGGTTGCGGATGGCGTGCTCAACACGATCGGCAACAACCGACATGCCCGGAATGACGAGCGGATCGGCCCAATCACGGTCGAGCGAAGGCGTCAGAAATAGCTGTCCTTCCTCAATCGAGGCAATGCCGTGCGCAACCATAATGCGCGCCACCAGCCTGGGTATGCCCAGGCCAGCCGAAAGCTCCTTTTCGAGCTCGGGGTTTTGCCGAGCGACCGCCCAGCGATGCGTCGTCTTAAGCGATGACATGAGCGCCCACCCCCGATAGGGGCAGGTCGCCGCGATACCTCTCACGGTTCATAGCGATGAGTCCTCTGTGTATGCCCGCTTCGGCAGGCAGATCTGTTGAACGGGTTTATTATACCGTGCGGCACGGACGCAGGGCCTCGCAGCACGCCGTGGTTTCGGTAAACGATGCCGGTAATAGCCTCGAAATAATCGAGCGTTTCTAACGCACGGATGCATGCGAGCGTCTAGCATATCCATTCAAAACGGATTTACGAGCAAAGGGAGTCACAAGAGCAGATGAAGCAATGGGTTGGACTGGGAAAGTTCCTCGCGGGGCATATGCAGGTCATCGTTCCGATTTGCGTAACGCTCGGTGTGCTCTTTCCCCAGCAGATCGGCGTACTTAAGCCCATCGTTCCCGCTCTCTTCGCCTTTATGACGTTCCAAGGCGCGCTCAGTAACACCTTCCACCAGGTAGCCGAGGTGTTCCGCCGTCCGCTGCACCTGATTTTGGCGCTGCTCGTCTCGGCGGTGCTTATTCCCATAGCAGCTTATGCCATGGGATCGCTGTTCTTTGGCTCCAACCCCAACCTTGTCTGCGGCATCGTGCTCGAGTACAGCGTACCCGTGGCAGTCACTGCCTTTATGTGGATTAGCATGTTCGGCGGCAACGGCCCGCTCGCGCTCACCATTATCCTGACGTCCTCGGTTATCTCGCCTGTAACGATTCCGCTCACGCTGAAGCTCTTGCTGGGTGCCACCGTCTCGATCGATGTGCCGAGCATGATGCAGGACATGGCCTTTATGATCGCCATCCCCGCCATGCTCGGCATCGTGATCAACGAGCTCACGCGTGGATGGGGACACGAGAAGCTCTCCCCCGCGCTCTCGCCCGCCTGCAAGTTCATGATGATGGGCGTTATCGCCTCCAACTCCACCGCCATGAGCGAGTACGTGCTGCACATGAACGCGGTGCGTCTGGAAGTCGCCCTCTTTATTTTGACCTTCGCCATCAGCGGCTTTGTCGCCGGCATTCTGGTCGCCCGCGCACTACATCTGCCATATAGCGAGACGACTACCATGTGCTTTACCTGCGGTATGCGTAATATCTCTTCGGGCGCCGTCATCGCCACGCAGTACTTTCCGGGCGAAGTCGTGTTTCCCGTCATGTGCGGAACGCTGTTTCAGCAGGTACTCGCCTCGTTTATCGGGCATCTCTTTGAGCGTCTAACCGGCGAGGAGCGTGCCGCCCAGCGCAAGCGCGTCGAGGCCGGCCGCGACGCCATGGCACGCTAGACTGTCCGCATTACGCGGGTGTTAGTCCTGCTATTCGAGCGTTTCCAGATGCGCACGCAGACGCTCAGCATCGATATCGAGCGTTGTCTCGGCATTGACCTGGGCCAAACGATAGCCGACAAAGTAGGGCGAAACCACCCAACGCGGCAGCGCCTTGGCAATGGTCCGACCGCCCAGGTGATAGAAGAACAAGTTGTACGACTCTGCGCGGCCACCGTGGTGCTCGTTCAGGATATAGCGCAGAGCTACCTGGATCGCATCGGCGAAGAGATCCGTCTCGGCTTGGTCTCGCATGCCATCGCTGGCGGCGATTCCCTGTGGGGCTGAAACGTTGATCTCAAAGAACCCCATGATCGGTTCGGTTGAGATGTTGACCGAGATTCTCCCCTGTTGCCAGACATTGATGCCTTCGAAGTTGGCGGGGGCTAGTGCCGCATAGCCGTCTTCCTGCTCCAAACCCACAATCTGCATGTGCGGATGAACGAGACTACCGCCCGAGAGCGGACCCTTGTTTTTATACATGAGCACGCTTCGATACTGTTGTGAATCGATCATCTGCTGCCAGCAACCCAGGGCAAACCGCATCACATGATGCAGCTCGTCCGGCGTATAGGTCACCAGGTCGGCATCGTGATCGGCCGACTCGATCAGCACGGTTTGACGGGTGGCGCGCAGGGTTTTGAACTTATTCTCGAGCCAGATACAGCCACCGTCGCGCCGGATGATATTGGCGAGTTCCTCGGTATCGCAAAAGGGGCACGCGGTGCCAGGGCGCCGGTTATCGTCGGGCTTACCGTTCGCCTGCTGAACGTCAAATACCAGCGCCACGGGTTATACCTCCAGCGGCACGATCTTGGTGCCATGGAGCTCGGAGACGCCCAGTGCCGCCGCCACGGTATCGCGGTTGGCCGTGGAAATGCCGCCGCCGGGAAGGATGGTCAGGCGGTCGCCCGCATACTCGATTAGGCGAGCTAGGTGATCGAAGTTATCCTCGATCGGCGTTCCGGCAGCGCCTCCATGCGTCAGGATGCGCGTGATACCGCAGTCGGCGAGTGTGTCGACGGCATCGAGCTGAGCCTCGGGCGAGAGCTGGTCAAAGGCCATGTGGAAGGTGATGTCGATGGGCTCACGCTTGCACTCCTCGGTCGCGCAGCCCGCAGCCATCACGAGGGCGCCGAGCGTAAGTTCATCGAGCGCCCATCCGCCGGCACAAGGCTTGCAGCAGCCAAAGACCAAGCCGTCGGCGCCGGCGCTCACAGCAAGACCCAAGTCCATCTCCATCATGCGCAGCTCGTCCTGGTTGTAGTGAAAGTCACCGCCACGCGGGCGAATCATGCACATCACTCGCGCATCATGCTCGTGAGCATAGCTGACCGCAGCGCTGATAACGCCGGCCGAGGGCGTGGTACCACCGACGGCAAGGTTGTCGCACAGCTCGATGCGCTTAGCACCGGCATCGATAGCCGCCGGCACCCGCTCAAAGTTCTCGGCACAAAACTCGTACAGCATAGATAGACCCCCAAGGATGACAAACGTTTTCGATGGGCATTGTCGCACGCCCCCATGAAGTTGCGGTGGAATAGGGACTGTTTTGGCCTCTGAGACTCCCATTTAGTCCCTATTCCACCGCAACTTAAAGGGGGCAGTCGTTGGCATCTGCCACAACGCCGATGCCCTGGCAACGACAGACACTATGACCCAATCCGAGGGCACTAAAAAGATAGGAGCCCCCGCTCGTGACCGCGGGTCGGGGCTGCGACAATGATGTTGAAGTGCCATAG
>CALAMK010000023.1:0-18344 GCA_937925735.1 uncultured Collinsella sp.
CACCATGGAGAGCCTGCACGAGGCGGCGGAGTTCGTCCGCGCCGTGGAGCACTCACAGGACCTGCCCGTGTCCGTGCCCGAGGAGATCGCCTGGGAGAACGGCTGGATCACGACCGCCGGGCTGGAGGAGGCCGCCGAGGCCTACGGCAAGTCGGTCTACGGCCGGCACCTGAGGAAGGTCGCCGCCGGCGAGATCGTCAACAGCCCGCGCGAGTACTAGGAGGAACCCCTCATGTCTGAGATTTTTGAACCCAAGAACATCATCGTCACGGGCGGCTGCGGCTTCATCGGCAGCAACTTCGTGCACTACGTGGTCGACAACCACCCTGAGGTACACGTCACCGTCCTGGACAAGCTGACCTACGCCGGCAACCCCGAGAACATCGCGGGGCTGCCCTCGGACCGCGTGGAGCTCGTCGTGGGCGACATCTGCGAAGCCGGGCTGCTGGACCGCATCGTCCCCGGCCACGCAGCCATCGTGCACTACGCCGCCGAGAGCCACAACGACAACTCCATCGCCGACCCGGAGCCCTTCCTGCGCACCAACGTCGATGGCACCTTCCGCCTGCTGGAGGCCGTCCGCAAATACGGCATCCGCTACCACCACGTCTCCACCGACGAGGTCTACGGCGACCTGGCGCTCGACGACCCGGCGAAGTTCACCGAGGAGACGCCGTACCACCCGTCCTCGCCGTACAGCTCGACCAAGGCGAGCTCCGACATGCTCGTGCGCGCCTGGACCCGCACCTACGGGCTGCGCACCACGATCTCCAACTGCTCCAACAACTACGGCCCCTACCAGCACGTGGAGAAGTTCATCCCCAGGCAGATCACCAACATCGTCGACGGCGTCCGCCCCAAGCTCTACGGCAAGGGCGAGAACGTCCGCGACTGGATCCACACCGACGACCATTCCAGCGCCGTCTGGGACATCCTCACGAAGGGCCGCATGGGGGAGACCTACCTCATCGGCGCCAATGGCGAGAAGAACAACATCACCGTGCTGCGCATGATCCTCACGGCGATGGGAAAGGACCCCGAGGACTTCGACTGGGTCGCCGACCGCCCCGGCCACGACCGCCGCTACGCCATCGACTCCACCAAGCTGCAGCGCGAGCTCGGCTGGAGGCCGGCGCACACCGACTTCGCAGAGGGCCTCAAGGCCACCATCGACTGGTACGTGGCCAACGAGTCCTGGTGGCGACCGGCCAAGGAGGCCACCGAGGCCCGCTACCGCGCGCAGGGGCAGTAGAGGTAGCAGCCCTTGCGAAACAAAGCGGGGTCCCGGACTAGCGCTCCGGACCCCGCTTTGTTTAGTGCGCAGTTGGCCGAATGTGTCCCTGAATGGCGGTTGGTTGGTGGAGCGTCGTGCGTCGTGTATTGTATTTCTTGCGCCTTTGCTTGTGGCCTTCCTCGCCATAAATACTGTGGTGATGCTATTCACCCAGTTGTACGCCTACGCGGACGAGCCCGGCGGGGACGTATACCTGCACGGCGATCTGATCTGGTGCGGCGAAACGCCCGAATGCAAGCAGTCGATGGCCATGTGCGGCGCAAGGTGGGGCTGCAGGTGAGGCTCGTGCCCAAGAGCAACACGAGGCGGCTCTCCTACGAGTGCTGGCAGGGTGCGCAAAATCTGCATCGACCCGGTGCGCTGCCCGCTGGCGCATGAGAAGTCCAGGCTCAAGAAGTACGACCACGACCACGACTGCAACGGGACGTGGCTTGAGGGCATCCCCGACGGCAACGACCACTCGATCGAAGCAGTGAGGTTCGCAATTATGGACGGCATCTTGCGTGGGTGAGGGCGCAGCGTGCTGCTTCTCCTCGCCACTGAAAGGCGCTAAAGGTTAATCTGCTGTCTTCTCCGTTGTCTTAGGATCAGCCTCCTCGCCCTGCTCGTCAGATACTCCCTTGAACTTCGCCATAACGTTTTTCTTTGTCTTGACAATCTTTGGACGCGCGGTCTCACGCCACCATTTTTCGACATGAGGCTTTGCCGCCTGAGCACCTTTCACCGCCAGAAAGCTAACGGCAATTACGGTAATCGCAGCAGCCGCCACCTTGCCACCGTTCGAATCGGAGGCATCATTGCCATCGCGCTGGCCGTCATCAAGACTGTCATCGCCATTTGCCGCAAGCGATGCCTCCCACTCTTCTCTCTGCCTTTTCTTTTCGGCGCGATTGGCTGCAACCGAATCGGAAAGCTCACGTCTGCGTTCCGGGGAAAGCGGGCCAATTTCATTGAGGATTTCCTCTTTCCATGACGTGGAAACATAGCCAGCATGATTAGGGCTTCCGGTTTCCCAGTGCCTCTGCGTGGCATAAGGACGCCCCTTCTCGGTGACCCTATAATCTCCAGGTTCGCCTTCGAGGTAGCCTTCTTCCTTCAGCCAGACATTCACCTCCTCTGCGTTAAGCCCAACATCCCGCCCCAAGTATCTTGCTGACTTACGCATCGCAAGCCCCTTTCGCTTATCAACAGTATGGTAGTGTCGCGAATCATGATGTAGGGCTCGGTTCTCGAGGGTGGCCGCAGGCTGCCCGAGGAACCGAGAATCATCTAGAATGCCGTCATTCTAGCCTATGTCACGCCGCCTTCCTGCCGACAACGGGGTTACCGGCCGCGACGAGTGCGATGATCCCGGCCGCGTGCTCGGCGGCAGGGCCCTCGTAGGCAGGCGCGTTCACCTTGGCGCCCTCGACGGCCCTGCCGATGGGGTCTTCGTTGAACTGGCGGCGTCCGGCCCAGCCCTCGTCCATCTCTGAGAACACCGCTCCCATCATCCTGATGAGCGACTTCCTGCTGGGGAAGACCTGCACCACGCAGCCGCGGCGCTTGGGCTCGCGGTTGGCGCGCTACTGCACGTTGTTGGTGCGAAGTCTCACGTGGTGCTCGTAGGGGAAGTCGAGGTAGGCCAGCGCGTCGGCCTCGGCCTCTTCGAGCGCCTCGGACGCCTTGGGGCAGAACCCCTCGATCTGCTCGGTGGTCAGCTGGGTGCTCGAGTCCGGGCTCGCCGACCGCAGGGCCACGCGCGCCATTAGCGAGGGATGTGGTGATCGCGAGATACACGGTAGCGACCTTGGGCGCATGTGCGCGCTTCTGCAGGTTCGAGCGGAAGGAGATGAAGTGATTGGCGAAGACGTGAAATGGGCGTTGGGCATTGCGGTCACGGCGCTCGTGCTCATGGCGTTCCTGCTGCACGTGCCGTTCGCCCTGGTGCTGGGGCCGTGGAGGACTAGGGGGCGCGTCCGAGACCGGAACCCCCGCTGGAGGGACCGTCCGTTTTTTGTCCGGGCGAGCTGAGATGCTTTTATCACGATAAGCGCAGATGGGAAGCACATCACTGGTATGATTTGGGAAAGGAGGAAACAGATGAAAGTCCAAATCGGGACAGAGTACTGTGCGATGGAAATCGCCGAGTACGCCGTCAGCAGGCGATATCGCCACGACACGCCAATCAGCAATCTTCAGCTCCAGAAGATTCTTTACTTCCTGCAAGTCATACACGCGAGCGAGACCGGCGAGCTGCTATTCGCCGACCAGTTTGAGGCATGGCCCTACGGCCCGGTCATCAGAGATGTCTACGTTAAGTTCTCTGACTGCGGCGGCTTCCCGATAAAACGCGAGTTCGACACCGAGATAAATGATTCCATCCGCCCGTTTCTGGATGCGGGGGTGGACATGCTCGCCGAGAAATCCCCATGGGAGCTCGTCAGGATCTCACACGCCGAGGGGTCTCCGTGGGACGTCATCTACAACCAGAAGCGCCTACACAAGGGAATCATCCCAAATGAATTGATCATGCAGTGCGCTAGCGAGGTCTCTGAGTGACCGAGCAAGACTACGCAAAGGCGGCCGAAAACTTCGAAAGGGCCCTCTCTCTGCTCACCAGCAAGATTGGGACTCTTTCGAAGCCACCCCTGAAAGTTCCCCCAATAAACGCAGGCAGCGACGACGCAGAGAAACGCAAGGCTCTCCGCGACATGCTCGAATCCCTCGCCAGCACGGATGATGCTGCGGTGCTCTCCCAGGATGACATCCGCCGAGCCTCGAACTTCTTCGTAAAGCTATATGGGGGGAGCGAGCCCTATCGCCATAGATATGCCGACATCTGCGACCTGGTATTCAATGCACTCGGGCAGTCCCCTGGGGACTTGGACGAAGGGGTCCCCTATTCGGTCAACTGCCTCGCCGAGAACATTCGCATCATCCATGACAACCTGACGAAACATGGATTTTGTGACCAGGCGAAAAGTGTCCTCAAACTCGCCGACCACATCGACCTGGAAAAGACGAGGCTGAGCCACGACATCGAACAGCAGCAGGCCATGCGCACATTCAAAGCGGCAATCGCCGAAGTGAAAGCGGAAAGGGACGAGGCGGACCAGAAACGCGCAGAGCTGGAAAGGGAGTTCGACGAGCGCCTCGACAAGACGAGGATGGAGTACATCGCGATCCTCGGCGTGTTCGCGGCGGTCGTGCTCGCCTTCAACGGCGGCGTCGGGTTCTCGACCTCCGCGATGGGCGCGCTCGGCATCGACGGCGGCATACGCGCCATCGTGCTCCTCGCCGCGCTCGTGGGCTTCGTGCTCATCAACACGGTCTGCATCCTGCTGGTCTTCATCTGGAAGATGTCCTTCAACCATCGGAATGTCGAGCTGGGAAAATGGCCGAGGAACTGTCTGATCGCCGCAGACGTCGTCCTCGTGGTCATCATGGCTGCGATGATGGCGCTCTCCCACCCTGGACTCAGGGGGCTCATCGGGCTGTAGCCCGAACGCCATGCCGAGGGCCGTCCTCCGGGGCGGCCCTCGGCATGACCGCACGTCTAGGAACATAGCCGTGCGGTCATCCTCCGCCGCACGGGACACTGGGGAGCCGTCCTTCGGGTCGGCTTCCTGCTTTTCGCGGCGGGGCGAGATTGATTGGAGGTGGCGCTTGGACGCCGACGAGCCGATGGCGAAGGTAGTGTCGCGATTGTTGGTGTAGGGTCTCCATAAGGCGGAATCTGTAGAGGAAGGAGACTGTGATATCGTGCGCTCCGATGATGATATGCCTGGAGAAGGGTTTTACGAGCGCTACCGCGTGCTCTTTTACCCATGGATTCACGAGAGGCCTGCGGCCAGAATGCGGGATGTGCGACGGGAGAAGCGAGCCGTTCGCCAAGTGGGGCCCGTTGACCGGAAGCCTCTCCTTGAGGCGGCGGCGCTGGCGGATGGGTTGACCAAATGTTCCCAGATAGCGTTGTAATTAGTTTCAACGGTCAAATCGATTTCGGCACGGCTGTTGCTTTCCTCTCGTTGGCGCTCACTCTCCTCCAGTGGATTGTCACGCTGATACGGGGCCGCCGGGCGGCCGCGCGGAGCCAGGCCTCGGCCATCTGTGCCCGTGTGGTCAGGATGCCCGAGGGGGAGACGGCCACGGTTGGCAGGTGCAGGGTTGATTTCGGGCCGCAGTTCGGACTAGAAGTGATGAACAATAGCAACGACGTCGTTTACCAAGTTATCCTCACTGCCGCGCTCGTCCAAGGTGCCGGGCCTCAAGACGGGAGGGACGTCGAGGGGTGTGGCTGCAGAGTTCTACTCTCGTCCGTTGCTCCGGGCAAAACCGTGAGGTGTATCGGGCATCTCGATTGCTCGATGCATAAGGCCCTCGGCTGCGAGGTGGCTTTCACCGATCGCTACGGACGCAGTTGGGTGCGGAAGAGCGACGGTCATTTGGGCAGGATTCGATTCAAAACGCCCGTCGATTATTACGGTCTGATGCTGCCTGTGGAGTGGATGGACTTCGATGAATGGTAATCGACACACTCTGGTTTTGAACGAAGAGTCCCCGAGGCGATCGATAACGATTCTTCTTTGATGATGCAGGCGGCGCTACCATTAGCAGCGCCGTTTCTTTTATGTTCCGTACGCAGATAGGCCCCGTCATGTTGACCACCGAACGCATCTTGGCCGACGTGCTCGTGTCGGGCCGCTGTTCGTGATCGAGCCCGACCATGATAGCGAGGCCGTATACGATTTCACCAACCCGAGGTCGGGGGCGAGGATGGACGCGAAGACAGGAGAGATTCTCTGATGGATAGCATGTTCAATGACCATGTTTTCCCTAAATACAAGGATCAACAGGTCATGAAGCCTCAGATGGATGGCCTTGATGACCCCACTTTAAGGTATTTCACGCTGTTGGACTCGTCTGCCCTAGTGAAAGACGAACTTAAAGCCGACAGGTTCGACGATGAATTCGTTAAATCCTTCCTCAATGCCGCCAAGGAGCTTGCGGCCGCCGGGAGGAGAGCGACCGACAGGCCGGGCATGTATGTGTTCCTGGAGCATTCCTACGCGATTCCGGTGATGTTCCTCACAAGGCACTGTATTGAGCTTTCAATCAAGAGGGCGATAAAAAAATGTGGGGCTAAGCCTAAGAAAGACCACAGCCTTAGAAACCTGTGGAATTCCTTGCTCTCGAGGTTTCCGAAGCAAAAGTGCCGTGAAGACAATAGAACCATCAAGAACATGGGTGCTTTTGTAAATGCCATTGCCGACATCGATGACAACGGCATCAGTCTCCGCTATCCGCAGGACAAATCAGGCGGACTGACGCAGGACAGGCCGCTATTCGTGAACGACGAGGAAGTCGTCTCGTATTTGGAGAAGTTCGTAGAGCAACTTCAACTTATTGACTTCGATTATCTTGTCGAGAATGGTAAATAAGTAGCTGGAGACCGCTCTTTATCGTTTGTAAAACCATTGGTTGGGATCGATTTGACCACCGGCCCCAACCAGAAATTTAACGTCCGATAGTTGTGAATCATAACCAGTAAATTAACGTAGCATCACAGCGGGATTGCTAAAGAAACTCGCCAGACTCAAGGTCGATAAAGTCGCCAAGTCTGATCTGCGCCATGAAAGCGGCCTCATATTCTCTCGCTCGCGTCTGATCATCAAGCTTGAAGCCGATGTTGAACAGCTTTCCCGACTTCGTTCTCCGAATCAGGTCTTGTTCCAACATGAATGCGATCACGCGGCGATGCGCTTCGTCGTCGTCCATATTCAAATAGAAGCACGCGACACCGCGCCTGCCCTTCGCGAGGGTCTCGCAGGAGCTGTGCTTGCATTCAGCAACCACCTTACCGAGAGCCGCTTCACGGCAGACCTCCTCTACGAACTCAATATCATTGAAGAAGAACATCCATTTCCCGCACCTGTGCTTATCAAGCTCCGGGGCCAGCTTGGTATCGATGTAAAACGACCACCACGGGTTGTCCACCCTGATGATTCGGCCGTCTTCGCTCAACATCGACCTCACTTCCATCCATGCCTCCTATGCCAGGATCTCACCGATTACCAAATTGAACTTTATGCCCGAACGCGGTTCGTTGAACTCGTCGACCGCCTCGCCGTCATGGTCGGGCTTGGTCACGAACAGCGGCCCCGGTGCATCGATGCGAGGTCCGATCGTGAATTCACATCGCTGTAGGATTATAAATTGACTTTCGATATTGGCACTCTTTATAGCGTTGTAGCAAAGTGAGCCTGTTACCGGCTTGTTCCGTCAACGGGTTTTTTAATATCTACTTGGAGTCATGCAAATGGTCCAACATAGATCTGTAAGTAAGCGCTTCGAGGAAACGATGCCGATCTCGCATCAATTCATGGGTGCATCGGAAAAATAGGGCGGAGTCGCCCTCGCGATCCCGCCCCGTAGACCCGAGTGTTTCTGACTTTCCCGTTATCCGGAACGGCTGGAGAAGGTCGCGTCTCAGTTCGGAAAACCCAATGCTTGAAGCGACGATGCCAAGGGGCTACTCGGTCAGCTTTTCGCATCCGCGCCAGGGCAAGGGGAGGGACAGCCTGTAGAACGAGGCCGGCTCCATAGGAATCTCCTCGAGCCTTCCGTTGCCTCGCCGAACCCACGATGTTCCGTTTGCGTCGGTGAAAGCCGTTTCGGGCGCCGTGCGTACTCCCATTCCGTGCCCTTCCGTCGGGAGCCATATGTACCATGCTCCAGGAGGAAGCGTGCCGACGCAGACGCGGTTGGGAAAAACGGGGCGGTTGTCCTCTCCTTTGAAAGAGGGGCCGGCTCCGCTAATCCCGACGCAGGTGACGATTGCGTCGTAGACGGGGGACTCGCTTTCGTTTCGAAGCACGACGAACTGCCAGACGAATCGATTGTCCTCGGGCTGACCGGTACGGTTTCGACCCCCTTCGTACCATGCCGATATGCGGGATGGCTGATACCGCTTGATGTCGTCCTCCCTGTTCCTTTTGCTCTAGCTGCCTTGCCAGAATGCGACAATCAAGGCCACCAAGGTAACGAGTCCGATGAATGCTTGGACAATCAGATTGGCGATGTCTATATCGATGCCAAAAATCATTGGATGGTCACCGGCTCAGCGTCGTGGGGCGATAATTCTAACTCCGAATAATACGGCTTGATCGATGGTCGACGTTACGTAAACGTCAAAATGGGTTTGTCTTAACAGCCTTATTTTCTTAAGACAAACTTGCCGCAACGCCAATTCAAAGAGTTTGCCGTGACGCAGACAGATGCAGTTGGTTGCTGAAAAGCGTGGTTATTTGGGCAGGATTCGCTTCAAAACGCCCGTCGATTATTACGATCTAATGCAGTCTGTAGGGTGGATGTACTTCGATAAGCAGTAGTCGACATGCTCTGGTTTTGAACGAAAAGTCCCAGAGACAATCGATAACGATTCTTCTTTGATGATGCGAGCGGCGCTACCATTAGCAGCGCCGCTTGTTTTCCGCTCGCAGATAGATCCCGCCATGTTGACCACCGAATGCATCTTGACCGACGTGCTCGTACTCCTATTCGGGCACAGAAATTGGAGGCGCGGCCCCCAGCGTCTACTCAGCGAAATTCGTTAAGAAAGCTGACATCGAACACTGTGAACTCCGTCATCGAATCGAATCTCATTGACTGGGATGCGTTCATTAATGATGACTTTGATGCCTATTTCAAAGCTCGCGTCATGGCTTTGCTGGACGCTATTGAGTTCGCACTGGGCAAGTCCATCTCCGATAGGGGCACCGAGGAAACAGTAAAGAGATTTGGCCGCTCATTGGAATAAGATGCTTCTTAGCTCCGTTATTGGTTATAGAAAGAAGGCTTAATGTCTGATTTTGAAATTTTGCAGCAGTTGTGCGAAACAGCAGACGAACTTTCAAAGAAATACATCAGCTCTAGTTCGCCTGACTTTAAAGCATGGAAGACAAGGGCGGACAGGCTTTTAATTAGGCGATTTGGAAAAGACAGCTACGAATTTAAAAGCTTTAACAAAATCAGCTACTCGTTGTCTTTCTTCACCTCCGGTACGCCCGACTCGGCTTTCGTTGAAGCCTGTGCGGACGGCCTGCGCAGTGCAAAAGCTGTGCTGGAGACATACCTTGATGAGTTTTCAGACGAAGGGGAAACCGGATCGACTGCAAATGTTGGAGATTATTCGAAGGTATTTATCGTTCATGGTCACAACGGAGAGCTTAGAGAAAGGGTCGCGAGAATCATCGAAAGGCAGGGCCTGACGGCGGTTGTCCTAAACGAGCAGTCAAATCAGGGCAAGACAATCATCGAAAAGCTGGAAATTGAAGGCGATGCAGCAGGAGCGGTATGCCTTTTTACGGCGGACGACGAAGGAAGAGCCCAGGCAGAACAGTCGGAAAAGCCCAGGGCTAGACAAAATGTTGTATTTGAAGCCGGATACTTTATTGGTCGGCTTGGCAGGGAAAACGTTGCAATTCTTGTTGACAAAGGTATCGAGATTCCCTCCGATCTACAGGGCGTCGTTTATACCGGAACAGACAGTTGGGAGTTCGGCCTCTTGAAAGAACTCAAGTCCATGGGATATTCCATCGACTTTAATAAGATGGATATCTAATCCGTTGATCCCTCCTTTCACCGACTGGCAAAACGATTTACACCTAATTGTGGACATTGCCCACACGATTTCTCTTTGCTCCCGCATTGATCTCGCTAAACTATTAATTGCTGCTACCAGGGCATTTTCTGGTGCACATTCTATTGGCTCCTGCGAAGATCGGAGCAGGTATGTTTGCTGCCAAGTCCCACACCAGCCGTCATTACATTCCGATTGTTGCCATGGCCTGCCTATGCGTTTTGCTGGGCGGGCCTTCTTATGCCGCTGGCGCGGAGAGCCTCATCATCGCGGGCGCGACGTACTACGAGCCGGGCGTGTCGGGCCCCGGCTGGGTCTGGACCGATGCCGACCACCTGGAGCTTAATGGCTACGCGGGCGAGGCCATCGGCGCCGAGGGCGACCTGGTGCTGACGCTTGCCGGGCAGAACTCCGTGACGGAGTCGCATGCGCCCGATGCGGACATCACGCTGTGCGGCATGGAGGTGTGGGGCAACCTGACGCTTCGCGGCACCGGAGCCCTGACGGCGACGGGCTCGCAGTGCGGAATCCACGCCTCGCAGGCGCTCGTTGTGGACGGCTGCACCGTCGATGCCCGTGCGAACGGGGCCGATATTACGGACGAGGCGGTCGCCGGCGTGATCGCAGACGGCATGGCCGTGTGCGGCGGCGGGCGTGTCGTTGCCGCGGGCACCGGGTCCGGAGCGGGCGTGCGCACTTACGGTGTGTATCTGCAGGACGCGGGCGTTAGTGCTGACGCGGCTGGCTGTCGGCTTTCCGTCGATGCCTCGTGGCTGGATGCGACCGGTGCCGACGGCGGTGTTGCGTGCACGGGCGGATCGCTTGTGTCCGCACGGTTTGTGACGCCTGCTGGCGGGGCCTTTGGTGCTGGTGGCGTGGTGGATGCGGCTGGGGCCGTAGTATCGCATGTGATGATAGAGCCCGATGTCGCCACGCCTCCGGCGGGGGAGACCGACAGGGGCGAGGTGCCGGGCGATAGCACGGACAAGTCTCCCGCCGATGCTACCCCCGCTGCCGGAGAGCCCACCACGGGGCCCACGGCAAATCCCTCGCTGAAAACCGCGGCCGCGACAACCAAGTCAACAACGACAGCAACCAAGACCACAGTCGCCAAGACGGCCAAGCCCAAGGCCGCCACCGCGACAACCGCGGCACTCCCCAAAACCGGCGACAGCAACTGGGTCGTCGCCTCTGTGGCGCTTTTCCTGCTGGGGACAGTGCTTCTGGCTGCCGCATGTCGCTGCTGAAGCACCCATTTCGATAAGCTATGTAGAAGACTATATTCGTAACAACGCATTAATAGAATAATTTATTATGACAATTGCTCAGGATTTATCTAACATGAACCACGAATCGGATCATACAGTTGACGCTGCCAAGAAAGAATTAAACGCCGGCCTTCTTGAGCTGTTCGAGCGTTGCAGCTATCTATACAACGAGGCATTTTATGCCAACACGGAACTAGCAATCCTTCGCGAACTGTCTAAAGCATCTTCCGACTATGAGAATGAAGTTATTTGCGCTGGCTGCTTCTTCAGCTTTACACAACTTGCATTAACCGAATCCTGTTTCATGAATTGTGCGCGGTTATTTGATGCCAAAAGCGACGTTAGTATTAGGAACTTGATAGAAGACGTCTCGTCTCATTCTGCTGAAATCGACGCACTTGCAATCTCTATATTCAGTGATCGACCAAACTTTGACAGGCTTAATCCAATCATTCACCCATTGGCAGAGGACGAGGAGCGTTTTTACCCCAAAGAAGTTGAGTCTCAACGCTCATATGAAAAACTGTTCGGAAATCATTACGAAATGGTTACCGTGTGTATAACCACACATGACCTTTCCAATTTGTGGAAAAAACGACTTAACGGTCTCAACAAACTAACTGCCATGCTTCGCGATCAGAGAAATAAGGTTTTCGCCCATAGCGACATGGAAGCACTGAATTATGATGAGCTCGTTAGGCGACTTCCTTTAACTTACGGCGAAATTCAAAAACTAATCGACTTCGCACTCGATCTGACAATCGAATTATTTGCCAAAATTACTGGTATTGAAAAAGATCGCTTGCCCAAATACTGCAACGATATACAAGGCCTCCTGAAATATGTGGAGGTTGGCATGGAGGCTGTTGAGCAGTATTTGCGTAATCTATAGGATTCAAGCGCCTGCAAGCTGTTGAGCATGTGGGCGCTTGAATCTGAATACGATCCTTGACATAAAGTCCGACCATCGCACAATGACGGTTTTCCACGCCAAAAAGACACTGAAGTGTGAGATAGCTCAAAACTCAACAAATCAAATAATCAGCAGTTCAGGTCATATGAGAATAATTTAATTCGCATCACGCTGCATCTAATCTGTTCTTTATACTCGGCTGTTAACACTAAGGAGGCAAACATGCTTTGGAGCTATGTTCAGCTTGATGACGGCACTCAGTTTGCCTACTCAGAGACAAGAGAAGACGGAACCGTTCGCGTAGCCGTCGAACGCCCGGTTGACTTTGGCTTTGACCATGCGGATTGCTTCTTGCCTGCGGTCAAATGGTTCAACGTCGAAGGATTTACTGCTGATGACCTCAATTTCTTGACAGAATTAATTAGATCAAACGCCCCGTTTATCTTCGAGCTCGCCGAACGCCAAAAAGCCGGACCGGTGGTTTCGACGCTGGCCCCCTGACGTTCTACTGTTGAACGGCAAATAACCCATGATTTCGCCTACCGACATATCCACCTCCGCCTCTCGCGTGCTTGCTCAATACGACGTCAGCAAAGCATTTTTATTTGGCTCGTTTGCCCGAGGCGAACAAACGCCCGATAGCGATATTGACTTGCACCTAGTCTGCGGCAACACCATGACGTTCGGCACGCTTTACGAACTCTCCCATGAGCTCGAGAGGGAACTTGGGCGAAAGGTTGATATCGTCACCAACCCACCAGAGCACATGCGCCCGGCATTCCGCAAAAGCATCGAGCAAGATGAGGTGCGTGTCTATGAAGCTCTGTAAGCAGGACGAGGCGTTAGTGTGCTCCGGCATGATCAGCAAGTCTGAATTTTGTCGCATACTTCCGGACTCGGCGAGCCTTAGAAGCCAGTATTGAACTCAAACTCGGTTCCAGACACCCTCTTGCTATTTGAATACAGGTATCGCTCTAGCGATAGTATGTTATACTATCGCTAGAGCGATACCTGTTAGGAGACTCACGTGGAACTGTGGCATGGTTCTCAGAAAATCATTGAGACTCCCCAGCTTGGCCTGGGGAAAATCCATAACGACTATGGACAGGGATTCTATTGCACAGAGAGCCTCGACCTTGCAAGGGAATGGGCATGCTCGCGCGATGCCGATGGCTTTGCGAATCGCTATGAACTCGATATAGCCGATCTCAAAGTTCTCGACTTGCTATCGCCGCAATATTGCGTCCTGCATTGGATAGCGTTGCTCGTTGAGCATCGTTCTTTTCGCAAAGATACCGCCATTGCCGCGGGGGCGTGCGAATATCTCCATGATCACTTTCTACCTCAGACGAGCACTTGCGACGTAATAAGGGGGTGGCGTGCGGACGACTCGTACTTTAGCTATGCCAGAGCTTTTGTAAACAATACGATCACCGTCGATCAGCTTGGACGATCTATGAGGCTCGGTAACCTGGGGGAGCAGATTGTGCTCAAAAGCGAGCGTGCGTTTAAGAGCATTCGTTTTGCTGGATTTGAACGCGCGCAGCAAGCTCTGTATGGTCCATTGGCCAAGGAACGAGATGAAGCGGCAAGGGCGCAGTATCGGGAGCTCCTTGCCGAAAACCCGTTTGAGGGAATACGTATCGTCGATATCATTCGAGAGGGGATGACGGGCGATGACCTACGCCTACAGTGAGATGTATCTCGAGGATGCAATGAGAACGCTGGGCGAGGCGGTCGATTTTGCTCTCTGTGACCAAGGGCTGACTCCAGCCGAGTTGACGGCGATCATGTCGAACGCTCTTGAGATGAAACAGTTTGAGCGCGGTATGCCTCGCGTCGTCTGCGGCATGGCGGGCGACGAGCTCGCGCGCGATATTATCGCCCATGCGGGACTGACCCCCGTCAGATGTAGGGAGACCTATCCGTTCGACCGTTCGCCTCAGTATTGGGCGGGGTGGGTTATGGCCTATACGCAATGGATGAGCAGCTTGGGCTTTAATAAGCTACTCGAAGTCGCTCCGCTCGATTGGATCATCGGCTCGTACCATCCGCTCCACGAGGCCTCCGAAGATAAATTCGCCCAGATTGTCATCGAAAAATGGAACAACGCCCAAGCGGACAAAAAGGGCCTCAAGGCGGCACGAAAGGCTGCCGGACTAACGCAAAAACAGCTCGCTGCCCAATCGGGGGTTAAGCTTCGCGCCATACAACTCTACGAGCAGAACCAGCTCGACCTACGCCGCGCCTCGGTTTCCTCGGCATTGGCGCTTGCAGACACCCTAAACTGCACCATCGAAGACCTCGTCTGGCAACCGATTGCTCTGGAGTGCGACTCGCAGGCTATTTCGTCTGTAAAGCTATAGAGGAGTCAGACATGCCTTGGAGCTATGTTCAACAAGATGACGGCGCTGATTGCGTTGCTCAAGAAGATCATTCAACTGCGCACGTGGCAAATTCAGCATCACCGATTTTGCTCGGCGGCACCACGTCAATCGACGAAGCTATTCGGCTGACCATTTCGAACATGCCCAACGCGCTCAGGCTCTTGGAGAACTCATGATGGCGGACACGAAGCGGGGAGCGCATCCGTTCGCACCGCTCGTGCTCGATGATGCCGGTTCGCTCGAAGATATGGCCGTGGCCGTGATGCGCCTGCACAGCACGCTGATGACGGTCGGGCGCTGCTATACAACCGACGCCACAGGCGACCGGGCCGCGCTTGAGCTTGGACGCGTCGAGTCCGTGCTTGCGGGTGCATTCTGTACGATATTCGGTCAATCGCCGGCCGATCGCTTCGCAGACATCTTTGACCAGGTCACCTACGTGGCCGAGCACATGGTCAAGGACCACATCTTTGAAGACGGTAACAAACGAACCAGCCTTGTCTTTGCGTTGTCCGTCTTAAGGTTCGCAGGCGCTCCGGTCGTGCTGTCTGACAGCCCCGAACCAAAAGACAACCAGTACTACGCCTGGATCCAGGACCTCGTTTCCAGTCGCCGCACGAACAGCGAGCTAGCCGAAGAGCTGCGCTGCGGATTCGTTGCGGGCACGGACGATCTGTCGCTCGTATAGAATCTAAGCATCCGCACGCCGGTTAATGAATTGATTGGACACCACATGGAACTCCCTAGCACCCTGTGCAGTAATGTGTACGACTTCGCGTTTTGCCCCGAGCCCTGCTACGACCGCCTGGTCGACCTCGCCGACCCCGAGGACTGGGGTCCCGGCAACCGCATCCTCAAAAACTACCTGTCGTTTTCGTTTAGCCGCGCGGTGTTCCTGACCGAGCGCGACTTGGACCAGACCGGGCCGTCCAACCTGCCGCTGGTGTTCGACAATGACCGCTGCCTGTTCAATACCGGCCTGTACACGCGTCGCTACGAGACCATCTACGGCCTGTTTGAGCCCAACACCAAGCCCGACGCGCGCCAGCGCTGGTTTTTGAAGGGCTTCTTTAAGGAGAGCGACCCCATGCTGGTCTCGTTTGAGTACCTGCCGTGCCGCGTGCGCTTTGCCGAGGACCCCTCCGAGCTGGTCTTTGACTACCGACTGCCCATCCGCTCCAACATCGACCACATTCTGGGCGACGAGGAGAACCTTACGCGCATCCCCGCCAGCCTGATGGGGGAGGGCAACTCGCTGCTGCTGCGCCGCGCCTTTGAGGGCGCCGTCGTCGAAGCCGCCCGCCGCGCCGCCGCCAACTACACGCTCGCGGTACCGCAGTTCTACGGCGGCCGAATCCAACTGCTGCTGCCGCTGTGCCTGACCGGCGACAAGCCCGAGCTGGCGCTGACCATCCAACGCGAGGACGGTTTCTACGCCACGCGCACCTGCCTCACGCTCGACATGGCCTACAACAACGCGCGACTTATCTGCCGGCCCGAAACCTCGTGGATCAAGCGATAAAGGGTGGTTTAGCTGGGGGTTTGTCGGCTGCCCTGATTGCTGTGGCGCGGTTTGCGCCCGCGAATTTAAAATCGGAAGCAAAAAGTTCTTGGTAAACCACGCACGGCTATGTTAGTATCTTTTTTGCCGAAAGGCGACGGGCGATTGGCTCAGGGGTAGAGCATATCCTTCACACGGATGGGGTCACAAGTTCGAATCTTGTATCGCCCACCATCTAAAGCACAGGTCAGTGGTGTTTAGCCTCTGACCTTTTTCTTTTTGACACCAAGGCCGACACCAAAATCGAATCGAAGTCGTATAAGGCGTCATTTTTTTCGCGCCCTTTTTGATGACGCCATTGCATGTTTTGTATAAAACACATCCGTATTTTCATTGAACTCCCCATGTGATTCGAGCGCAAATGTGGAGACAGGGACCGCATGCCCAGAGCGCCTTCCAGCGGATTTCTATCACACGACGGTTTTTCGGCAGAACTCGTCAAGCTTTTGGTCAGCGTTTGGTCAGCTTCCGGTACTTACCCGCATGATGCCCCGGTAGATAATCGTCCACGACCAGAACCGAACGGTCTACGGCCGATACCAGGGGAGGCGCAAATGGACGAAATCGTCTGCGCAAACACCGCATTCCGCTATTGGCGCTGCCCACCGCAGGTGCGCGACCTCTACCCGCGCCTACCCAACTCCGAAGAAGGCTGGCGAGCTCTATCCCAAGCCCCTTTCGTAACCGACGTCCTCAAGACCCCGATTATCGCCGTTGCTTCGCCAGGTTGTTGTAATCACCACTCGGGATTGCGCTCCACTATTCGCTGGGAAGGGGCATCGGATGTCAGCACAACAATCGACACTAACTTAGGCTTTAGTGTCACCAATCCGCTTAACACGTTATTTACTATGACACGCTTTGTGTCCCAAATAGATCTCGTACTGGCTATGTACGAACTTTGCGGCTGGTTTTCTGTTTTCGAGCCGGCTCCCGCTGCCGAAATGCAGTTAAAAATCGCGTTAAAGGAGAATCGCAATTCCAGCACGCAGGATCTGTTCGAACTTGGAGAAGGCGAAGACGAGATTCCTTGGAAACGAGTTTATGCCCGCACAACCGTAAAGGTCCCAGCAAATGAAGGCCAAACGAACAATCGCGAGGATGGAAGAGAGGTTACGAAACTCAAAGGTACTTCGCTTTGGATGAGAAAGCCACTCATCGAACTGAGCGACTTGCATCGATTCGCCGAAAAGGTCAAAAGTCAAATGTGGGGAAAGCAGTTTTATGATGCCGCTCAGCAGGTTATCGGCATTGCTGCATCTCCACTCGAGGTCGCGGGGGTCCTGCTTCTAAGTCGTTCTCGACGTCTAGGTGGTTCAGGATTCAGATACGTATACCTCAACGATTTAACCCCTCTATCCGAGGAAGCCCAAAGCATCGCAGGTCAAAAGGTTTGCTACGGTGACATCGTGATTGTAAACCCAATCCTAATGAAGGCAGCAATTATCGAAATCCAAGGTGAGGTCATCCATGGGTCAGGCGCGGTACTTGACCAAGATGCGGAGCGCATGACTGCGCTCCAGAGCATGGGTTTCGATGTGTTCCTGGTAACCCACGATATGCTTAACGACAAAAAACAGCTAGACGCCATAGTCAAAAGCGTCTGCAGTCGTTTGGGGATTCGACATAAAGCCAAATCCGAGGCAATGAAGCGCGCCGAGACGCGACTGCGAGCAAATGTTCTGTGCAACTGGTCGGAACTCGGAAATTAGCCGGCGACAAGGCGCTAGAACGACCTAGTTTTCCTGCTAGTGAATTAGTATCATTTCAAAACTATGCCGGATTATTGGGGCTGGACCCGGACCGGCCGTCCATACCCTGCATTTCGCTGAATGCGCAAGTCGTCTACCTGCGGTTTTGATTTTACCGATTACGGCATGCTCGGGGGTTCCCGGCCTGGCCCCGTAAACCGGCATGGTTTTGAAATCGCCGGGTCGGCGGGAGCGCGATTGGCCCCGATAATGGGCCCGGCGCCGGCGGGATGGTCGTTGGGCGGATGGCGGCCCGTGGGGTGGAAGCGAAAACCGGCGAGCGGCGGAGCCCGAGATGCCCTGGGCGCGCCCCGCGGGCCGGATCCGGCATCGCGGGTCCCTTGCCCTCGAGTCCGTGCCGCGCTCTCGTCCCAGCGGCGCCCGCGCCTCCGGAAAGTTTTTCCAAAATTGCCCTTGCATCGCCGTGAGAGTTCCCGTATAGTACTTCTTCGCACGGGGGCGTAGCTCAGCTGGGAGAGCGCTTGACTGGCAGTCAAGAGGTCAGGGGTTCGATCCCCCTCGTCTCCACCCGAGCATTGAATGAGGC
>CALAMK010000024.1:0-53762 GCA_937925735.1 uncultured Collinsella sp.
GGAACCGAGGGGCCGGGCGCAGGGCCTTGCCTCTCAATTTCGAACAGTCCTGACTCACGACGGAGGCGCCACTGGCGCCTCCTGTTCGTGCGGAACTCATTGAGAGGCAAGGCCCTGCGCCCGGCCCCTCGGTTCCGTGACGACTCGGCCGTTCGGGTCAGGCGGGGCTGAATGGAATTTGGTGAATGAGGGTGCCGATGGCGCCCTCATTTTTTGTGGATGTGGCGCAGGGGCGGTCCCTTGGTCACATCGCGCCCCAAGATTTCCAAAGAGTTAACCTTTGTTGACCTCAATAGTTAGATAAACTAAACTATTTTCCAAAAGTGTGCTCGAGCAAACTTGTTTACTCGAGTGCTGAGGCACCGTGCCGCGTCCAATGTGGCAAAAGGGAGAAGCAACATGAAGAAGTCGACGTTCAATACCCTGCTTGTCGGTGGCGGTTTTCTGCTTGGCGCGGCCGGCATCAAGCTGCTTACCAGCGCTCCGGTCAAGAATGCCTGCGTGCAGGGCATTGCGTGCGGCATGCGCATCAAGAATGGCTACCAGGACATGGTCGAGCAGGCCAAGGCTAATGTCGACGACATGGTTGCCGAGGCGGCCTACATCACCCAGAGCGAGGCCGCTGCGGACAAGGCAGCCGAGTAGTACTCCCAGGCACAAACTATGAGATTCTCGATTATCAGCGAGATCCCCGGCAGGACCCGCCTCCAGTTGGCGGGTCCTGTGCCAGAGAGCGATCTCGATGCGCTTCTAAAGCTCAGTGGCGAAATCGATGGCGTGCGCAAGGTGCGCGTCTACGGCCGCATCGGCCAGATGGCGCTCGAATATGACGAGCAGCGTCGTGCAGGCGTGCTCGATGCTCTGGGCGCACTCGACGCCCAGGCCATTGCCGACGCAAAGACGGGTTACGTGATGCAGCTTGAGCCACGCAAGCACAAGCTCGTTATGGATCTTGCCACACTCATCGGCGCTCACTATGCGCGCCGATGGTTTTTGCCCACGCCCCTGCGTGCGGTGTTTGTCGTAGCCGGTTACACGACCTTTTTGCGCGCCGCCCTCCGTGAGCTTGCGCAGCCGCGCTTGACCGTTCCCGTGCTTGACGCGTCGGCCATCGGCATTTCGTTCGTCAAACGTGATGTCGACACCGCGGGCCAGACAATGTTCCTGCTCAACGTGGGCGAATTGCTCGAGGACTACACCCGCGCCATGAGCGAAAACGAGCTCATCAACTCGCTGCTCGATGTGCCCGACAAGGCGCAAAAGGTCGTCGGCGACACCGAGGTAAGCGTTGCCGCGACCGAGCTTGAGCCCGGTGACTTGGTGGCCGTGCGCACCGGCATGTCCATCTGCATTGACGTCGTCGTCGAGCAGGGAAGCGCCATGGTCAACCAGGCGACCCTGACCGGCGAGCCGCTTGCCGTCGAGCGCAGCGCAGGCGACGACGTGTTCGCCGGAACCGTCGTGGAAGACGGCAGCATCTTGGTGCGCGTGCGCGCCAACACGGCGCAGACCAAGCTGCGCTCGATCGTCTCGCTCGTGCAGACGGCCGACTCGCTCAAGTCCGAGGGCCAGTCGCACATGGAAGACCTCGCCAACAAGATCGTCCCGTGGAACTTCCTGCTCGCGGGCCTGGTTGCGCTCACCACGCGCAGTCTCATTAAGACCTCGGCGGCACTGATGGTCGACTACTCGTGCGCGCTCAAGCTCACGGGTTCGGTCGCCGTCATGACCGCCATGAGCGATGCCGCCAAGATGGGCGTGATGGTCAAGGGCGCCAAGTACTTTGAGTCGTTTGCCAAGGCCGACACCATTGTGTTTGATAAGACCGGTACGCTCACCGAGGCGCAGCCGCGTCTTGCCTGCGTACTCACCACCGATGGCTGGAGCGAGGACGAGGTCCTGCGCTTTTCCGCTTGCCTGGAGGAGCATTTTCCGCATCCGGTGGCGCGCGCCGTGGTCAATGCGGCACGCGAGCGCGGGCTCGAGCATCGCGAGCGCCACGCCGCCGTCGAGTACATCGTGGCACACGGTATCGCTTCGTCCATCGAAGGGCGTCGCGCCATCATCGGTTCCGCGCACTTTGTATTTGAGGATGAGGGCGCGCAGCTCGAATCCGACATCAAGGAGCGCATCGAGTCCCAGATGCAGGGCTTGTCGCCGCTGTACCTGGCGGTCGACGGCACGGTCGTGGGCGTGCTCGGCATCGAGGATCCGCTCAAGCCCGGAGTGCGCGAGGCCATCGCCGATCTGCATGCGCTGGGCGTCAAACATGTCGTTATGCTTACGGGCGACTCCGAGCGCACGGCCGAGCGCATTGCGCGAGAGGCGGGGGTCGACGAGTTTAAGGCCGAGCTGCTGCCCGAGGATAAGTACGCGTATGTGGAGCGCATCAAGGGCGAGGGGCGCCACGTTGCCATGGTGGGCGACGGCGTCAACGATTCGCCGGCGCTCGGTTTGGCCGACGTGGGGCTGGCCATGGGCGGCGGAAGCGACATCGCCAAGGAGGTCGCCGATATCATCCTGACCGATACGGATCTGGCCGCAATCGTGCGCCTGCGCCGCATGAGTCAGGGCCTCATTGATCGTCTGACGAGTTCCTACTCTAAGGTGATGCTCACCAACTCGGCGCTCCTGGCGCTCGGCATTACCGGCGCGATTACCCCGCAGACGTCGTCGCTGCTGCACAATGGCTCGACGATTGCCTACAGCCTGAGCAACGCGAAAGCATATCTGCGCTAGCACTTTTACTTAAGTTTTCGGCCTGCATTTGGGCGGTGTTGCAGCCGCCAGAATGCAGGCCTTTTGCGTTTGACCATGTGCTAGCAGCAATATATAGTTGTGCTAGCTAAGATAGCGGAAGTCGAAGGTGAGGTTGAGATGGGTGCTGTTAGCGGCATGGCGCAGGTGAACGTTCGCGTAGATCGCCAGGTCAAGAACCGTGCCGAGGAGGTGCTGCGGCTTTCGGGCGGGTCACTGCCCGAGCTCATCAAAAAGGTGGTGGCCAAGGTCGCGCAGGGTGGCGGGCAGTGCGAGGAAGTGCTTGCGGCCGTCGACGACCGGCAGCAGACCATCGCGCCCGATACTCCGTTCGCCGCATCATGGGCGGCGGCGGATCAGCTTTACGCGGACCTGGGCATCGCTACGTTGCCCGTATCCGACGATCGCGATTGGGACACAATCTATTCCGAAGCCATGGACGAGCGCTATCGCCAAAAGGGGATGATCCTGTGAGCGGGGCTCCCCTCAAAATAATGGTGGATGCCAACGTATGGGTTGATTCGTTTTGCGTCGACCATGCCGAGTCGCTTGCCGCGCGTGCGTTTATCGGACGGGCTGCGGAATCTGGCGCAACGTTGCTCTTTCCGGTGCATATCGCCAAGGATGTACTGTACGTTGTCCAACACGAGCTGAAGCGTAGCGTTCTTGCCAGCGGGGGAGCGCTCGACGAGGCGTCTGCCCGCGCGATTGGCGATGCGGCGCTGGCGTTTGTTCGAAATATGACCGAAAACGCCACCGCCGTGGGCGCAGACGCATCCGATCTGTGGCTAGCCGACAAATACTTAGCGCTCCATCGCGATTACGAGGACAACTTGGTACTCGCCGCATGCAAACGCGCCCAGGTTGATTACTTGGTAACTAACGATCGCAAACTGCTCGAACATGCCGATCTTGCAGCAAAGACACCTCGTCAAATGATGCCGATTCTTACTTTGGCCGAACGCGGCGGCGCGGCTATCAGTTGACGCGAACTGTTTGCAGGCCTCTTGGACGACGATGCGCCAAGGGACCCGCATCTGCTATTTACAAAAGCTCGGCCTTAATGGCGGGACTTTCTGCGAGCTGCTCGGCTGCCTTTTCTTCGGAGCTGTCGAGCGCGGCTAAGCTGCGGTAGACCCACTCGTTGACCTGGGTGTTCTTGACGCCTGCGGTCTGCATAAGGGCGCCTACCTCGCGGATTGCTGTGAGCAGATCGGCTTTGGGACCCGCGAGCTCGACCTCGATGCCGTGGTAGGCGGACACGCCGCGGTTCTCACTCACGTGGTCGATAAAGCCCTCGACGGTCTCAAGCTGCTGGGCGAGAGCTGCATCATCGTCAGCGTCCAGCGCGACGAGTGCGTTCGATACCGTGAGGGCGGGATGTCCGCAGGGGACAAAGCCCTCGATGACATCCATAGCTTCGGTAATGGTTGAGCCCAGGCCCACGAGGGCATTGACGAGTTGCTGCTTGGTATCCATAACGGTCCTTTCGACGGGTCAATTTTGCTTGGCGAAAATATACGTGACGCGTTCGGTGGCAAAAGTGCGAAGTATGGTGCACATTAGGGTCTTCACAGCTCGTGCATAGAGCAGCTGTCATCCTTTAGAACGTGGTAAGATAGCTATCCACGAGCGGGGGTTCACCCCGCGTGTTCCTTGAAAAGTCGACGGTTATCGGGTGTTTGCAGGTCCGATACCATCCAGACTTTCCCAACATTCGGGGGCGACTGGTTTCGACACGATAGCTCTGAGAGAGGAAGCAAGCCGAGGTCTCCTCGCCTCGTTAAACAGGGGTACCGTCAAATTGAATTGACAACAACTCTTCTTTTGAGCCTATGGCTCTCGCTGCTTAGTTTATAGCGGCGCGTCAACCCGGTGATTTCCCCGACACCGGCGCGACGTCATTTTAGGGGAATGCTCCTGCGCACGTAATCGGTATGGCGCGGGCTAAGACCGAACCGGTTGGGATGCCGCGAGCGTGTCGCTGCGCGCAAAGCGTCCGAGACAAAACCAGCGACTGAGCTTGGAGATGCCAATCAGGGGGCTTTCGTGGACCGGAGTTCGATTCTCCGCGCCTCCACCATAAGTAACAGGCAGGTAGATACTCATATCTACCTGCCTTTTTATTTCTAGTCCGTACCGCGGAGAATCGAACTCTATGCAGGGCGTGAGCGTTTTTAGCCCGCGGGCGAGGACGCCGGCAGGCGGCCGAAGCCGGTGCGGGTTCGCGAAGCGAACACGCGGATTCTCCGCGCAAAGCCTCGATTCAAAACGGATGCGATGTTTATTGAATTTCAGCTGGCCAAACCCCGCATCAACGGATCCCCCGTACCGCGGAGAATCGAACTCTGCGCAGGGCGCGAGCGTAAAGAAAACGCCGCAGCAACGCAGAGTGGGACGCGCTTTCCCGCCGACCGCCCCGTCCTCCGCAACTCAAAAACCAATGCGCTCTCTATCCCAAAACTGGGTAGAAGAAGCCCAAACGAAACAGCAGGAGGTCAACATGACTGCAGAAGATAAGGCAAAGAACGCCGGCAAGGTCGCGCTTGTTTTGGAGGGCGGCAGCTTCCGCGGGCAATTTACCGCAGGCGTGCTCGACGTCCTCATGGAGGCTGGCGTCGAGATTCCGGCGGTATATGGCGTATCGGCCGGTGCCCTCAACGGCGTGAACTACAAGTCGCACCAGATCGGCCGTGCCAACCGCATCAACCTGGCTTTCTGCAACGACAACCGCTTCATGGGTGCCGCATCGTTTGCGTCCACGGGTTCTATTGTGGGCTACGACTTTATCTTCAACGATGTCCAGGACCGCCTGGATCCCTTTGACAACGAGACGTTTGATGCGAGCCCCATCGAGATGTATGCCGTCGCGACGGACATGCTCTTTGGAACCGCCGCGTACCTGCCGGTCAAAAGCGCCGTGCTCGACCTCGATGCCGTGCGCGCCTCGACGTCGCTGCCGCTGGTGACGCCGCCGGTCGAGATTGACGGGCACAAATACGTCGACGGTGGCGTAGCCGATTCGGTTCCCATCGAGCACGTGCTGGAGGAGGCGGGCTTCGATCGCGCGGTTGTCATTGTCACGCAGGACCGCTCGTACGAGAAAAAGCCCTACGAGTTTATGCCCGCCGCGCGCGCCCGCTATGCCGACTACCCCTACCTGCTCGAGGCTATCGAGACGCGCCACGACCGCTATAACATCCAGCGCATGCATCTGTGGAAGTATGAGCGCGAGGGCCGCGCACTGGTCGTTGCTCCGCAAAAGCCGGTCGAGGTCGGCCACGTTGAGCACGATCCAGCAAAGCTCCTCGACCTGTATATTCAGGGTCGCCAGGAGGCAAAGCGCTTGCTGGGAGATATCGAGGCATTTGTCGAGCGCTAGTGTCGCGACGTCATGACCCATGGACGACATGTGCAGAAAGTCTGGTCAGAACCAAAATACCTGTTGACTCGGGCGGCGAGCGGGGTAATATGGACGGGTTACTTGCAGAGCCCCGTGAATCTCTGTAACAACACGTACTGTACATGGAGGAGTCTAAGTGATTTCGAAATCGACTCACTACGCCAAGCAGGGCGAGGTCCAGCGCAACTGGGTTCTCGTCGACGCCGATGGTGCTGTCCTGGGCCGTCTTGCCACCCAGATCGCAATGATTCTGCGCGGTAAGAACAAGCCCCAGTTCACGCCCAACAGCGACTGCGGCGACTTCGTTGTCGTCATCAACGCCGATAAGGTCCAGCTTACCGGTAACAAGGCCGACACGAAGACCTATTATCGCCACAGCGGCTACAACGGCGGCCTCAAGGCTGAGAGCTTCCGCCAGGCTATGGAGAAGCACCCGGAGAAGGTCATCGAGCGCGCCGTTCGCGGCATGCTGCCCAAGACCACCCTCGGCCGTGCCCAGATGACCAAGCTTAAGGTCTACGCTGGTGCCGAGCATCCGCACGCTGCCCAGAACCCCACGAAGATTGAGCTGGAGGCTTAAAGATGGCTGAGAACACCGTTGTCTACCAGGGTACCGGCCGTCGTAAGAACGCCGTCGCCCGCGTCCGTCTCGTCCCCGGCACCGGCAAGGTGACCATCAACAAGCGTGACGCCGAGCAGTATTTCGGCCGTCATCAGCTCGTTGAGAACGCCCTTGCTCCCTTCAAGGTGACCGACACCGCCGGTCAGTTCGACGTTATCGCTCTGTGCGATGGCGGCGGCATCTCCGGTCAGTCCGGCGCTCTGCGCCTGGGCATCGCTCGCGCTCTTCTGAACGCTGGCGACTACCGTGCTGACCTCAAGAAGGCCGGTTTCCTTACGCGCGATGCTCGCGTGGTCGAGCGCAAGAAGTACGGCCTCAAGAAGGCTCGCCGCGCTCCCCAGTTCTCCAAGCGCTAAGGTTTTATCTCCTTACGAGATACAATGTACAAGCGGGGCCTGCCGATTGCTCGGCGGGTCCCGCTTTTCTTTTTTCGACTAGGGTGGGCGACTGCGTTTTGCCCACTTGGGAAGGAGCGATCCTATGCCCCAGAACATCTTCGGTACCGATGGCGTCCGCGGCGTCGCCAACGCCGACCTCTCGTGCGACCTCGCGTTTCGTCTTGGCCGTGCGGCGACCAAGTTCCTTGGTCCGGACATTTGCATCGGCCGCGACACGCGTCTTTCGGGCACCATGCTCGAGAGCGCTCTGACCGCCGGCATTATGGCCGAGGGCGGCCGCCCGCACTGCTGCGGCGTTATCCCTACGCCGGCCGTGGCGCTGCTTACCGTCCAAAACGAGCTCGACGGCGGCATCGTCATCTCCGCTTCGCACAATCCGCCGGAGTTCAACGGCATCAAGTTCTTTAGCCGCAAGGGCATGAAGCTTCCCGATGCTGTCGAGGAAGAGATCAGCGCCTGGGTCATGTCCGAGGAGGCCATGGCTGCCGATACGCTGCCGACCGGTGCCGGCGTGGGTCACATCATCAAGATGAAGGACGCCCGCAAGGCATATGTCGATCATGCCATCAGCACGCTCGACGGCCTTAAACTCGACGGCCTGGTTGTTGCCGTCGACTGCGGTCACGGTGCTTCCTGCCAGACCACGCCGACCGCGCTTCAGCGTCTGGGCGCCACGGTCCACGCCATCAACACCGATTACTGCGGCACCGACATTAACGTCGAGTGCGGCTCCACTCATCTTGAGCCCCTGCGTGAGCTCGTACTGCGTACCCACGCTGACATCGGCCTGGCCCACGATGGCGACGCCGATCGCGTGCTGTTCGTGGACAGCGAGGGCAACGAGATCGATGGCGACTATATCCTGGCCATCTGCGGCTCTGACCTGGCCGCTCGCGGCAAGCTCGCCAACTCCGAGATCGTCTCGACCGTTATGTGCAACCTGGGCTTCTCCATCGCCATGAAGGAGCAGGGCTTTGAGATGGTGCAGACCGCCGTGGGCGACCGCTACGTTTTGGAGCGCATGCTCGAGGACGGTGCCGTCATCGGCGGCGAGCAGTCCGGCCACATCATCTTCCTGGAGCACAACACCACCGGCGACGGCTTGGTGACGGCCCTGCAGCTTCTGGCCGTGCTCAAGCGCACCGGCCGCACCCTCACCGACCTTGCCGGCATCATGAAGAAGTACCCGCAGGTGCTTGTCAACGTGCATTCCGACAACAAGGCCGGCCTGGACGATTGCCAGCCCATTTGGGACGCCGTCGCTGCCGCCGAGAAGGAGCTCAACGGCCGCGGTCGCATTCTGGTACGTCCGAGTGGCACCGAGCCGCTGGTCCGCGTGATGGCTGAGGCCGAGACGCACGAGCTGACCCAGCGTGTGGTTGACGATATCGTCGAGGTTGTCAAGCGCGAACTTCCCTAATGGTCAAATACCAGTGCCAAGTGGTAAACTAGCAAGACTGTATTTGATTATTGGTATGTCCAAGGGGGAGCATGTTCACTAAAGTCCTAAGGTCTTTTGGTATGCGTGGTCGAGTCCTTACGCTGGATGCTCCCATCTCGGGCGATGTCATTCCGCTTTCCGAGGTAAACGACCAGACGTTTGCCACTGGCCTTTTGGGTCAGGGCGTGGCGATTCAGCCCACGGGCACACGTGTGATCGCGCCGGCGGATGCTAAGGTCGAGGCGATTTTTCCCACGGGTCATGCCGTTGCGCTTAACACGGTTGATGGCCTGGACGTTCTGATTCACGTTGGCCTGGACACCGTTCAGCTCGAGGGCAAGCATTTTACTGTACATGCGCAGGTGGGCGATATTGTCCATAAGGGCGATGTACTCATCGAGTTCGATCGCGAGGCAATTGCTGCCGAGGGCTACGATGTGACGGTTCCCATCTTGGTGTGCAACTCCGTTGAGTTCTCGAGCATTAAGGGCTCCGTTGGAGAGCATGTCGAGGAGATGGACCAGCTTATCGTCGCTCGCGAGCGCTAGTTGGTGCTTTTGGCCTTTAGCCTACAATTCAAACACGTTTATGGAGGGCGCCCTTGAAAGAGGACGCCCTCCGTGGCAAGATGGGAAATGTCCGAGGCTAAAAGGCTTTGGGTCACCGTGGACGGGCAGGGGCCTCGACGCGGCTAGACACGAGACACATACATTACGCGACCTCGCCCTGGTGGCCGCACACGTTGGTTGCGGCCGACGCGGGCCGCGGGCAAGTGCTTGTAAGGGGAGCCTTGCCTCTCTTCTACGAGAAAGGATGCGTAATGAAGATCATTAAGGCTAAAGACTATGAGGATATGAGCCGCAAGGCCGCCAATATCATCTCGGCCCAGGTTATCCTCAAGCCCGATTGCGTGCTGGGTCTTGCCACCGGCTCCACCCCGATTGGCGCCTACAAGCAACTCGCCGCTTGGTACGAGAAGGGCGACGTCGACTTCGCCGAGGTTAGCACCTATAACCTGGACGAGTATCGTGGTCTTTCGCACGACGATCCCCAGAGCTATCACTACTTTATGCGCGAGAACTTCTTCGATCACATCAATATCGATCTGAACAACACGCACGTGCCCGATGGCTCCAACCCCGATGCCGCTGCTGCCTGCTCCGAGTACGACAAGATCGTCGCTGCCGCCGGTTACCCGGATCTGCAACTGCTCGGTATTGGTAATAACGGTCATATTGGCTTCAACGAGCCCGATGACCACTTCTCCAAGGGCACGCACTGCGTCGACCTGACCGAGAGCACCATTCAGGCCAACAGCCGCCTGTTCGACAGCATCGATGATGTGCCCCGTCAGGCTTACACCATGGGAACCCAGACCATCATGTATGCCCGCATGATCCTGGTTGTCGCCAACGGCGAGGCCAAGGCTCAGGCTGTGCACGATATGTGCTATGGCCCGGTTACGCCCGAGTGCCCCGCTTCGATTCTGCAGCTCCACACCAACTGCGTCGTCGTTGCTGACGAGGCCGCTCTTTCGCTCTGCGAGTAACGCGACCAAGCGATCTGACATAGCTTTTCAAAGGGCCCTCGCTTTGCGGGGGCCTTTTTAGTGGACATAGGCCGTGGCGCATGCATGACGGAAACCTTGCCGCATGCTTGACTGGAGGGTTTGAAATTTTGTAATTCATTCTATAGCAGATTCTATGCACATTTGCCACCATAGAGTCGCAGGCGGTAGCGAGGAGTAGGCGAGTTGCGCAACTCAAATAAAAACAGTCGACTGCGCTACACTGCAAATGGGATGGGACATGCTGGCAAGCGCATTGACCTGCGCAAAGACCTATTGGTCGAGGGATAAGTTACCATCGGGCCTCGCTGTACAAAAACTTGCCAAACACGTACCGGCAGACAGCCAAAAACTCTAAGTCACGCTATTCACGGGGTGGCTCATATGGTTCTGCAGCTACGGTGTCCATATGGTCGAGTTGAGGAGCAGGTATGGTAAATGATCTGGGCAATACGGACGGCCTCGAGTTGATGCCGACGGGCGGCGACTATATGGTGCGGCGCGATCGCTTGATGAACGAGCTCATCGTTAAGGGGCGCAAGGCAGGAATCGTTCTGCTTTACGCGCCCGACGGGTTTGGTAAGACGTCGGTATTGCTGCAATACGTGCAGGAGGTTAAATCGGACCCCACGCGAGGGCCGGTTCGGATTATCGAGGCCGACCGCGCGATTGGACGCGAGCTCTTTATGCAGCTCGAGGTTGTCGCCGATGAGCTTAAGGACAAACCTCATTCGCTCGTTGCGATCGACAACGTGCCCAATCTCGAGCAGCACGAAACCGAGGACCTCATCGATCGAATCCGCAGCTTACGTGCTACGGGGACGGGGGTCTTTATTGCCTGCCGCCCCTCCAACCGATTGCTTATCCACGGGCTGGGCGATTCTGTAAAAGTCAATGCGCAGATGCTCAAGGTGCACGCCTATGAGTATTCGTCATGGGCCACGGCGTTCTCTATCAGCACATCGCTCGATTTTTATCGGCTCACGCAAGGTGTGCCAGAGCTGGTATCTGCCCTGCAGACGGGGATGTATGGACAGGGCGATGTTGCCGGGTTGCTCGAAAACGAAATCGTCAACGTGTACGGTGCGGCGCTGGCCGATCTCGCATCGCTCGAGAACAACCTGTTGTTTACCGTTGCCTGCTTGATGGTATTGATGGGCGAGGGCCGCATTGCGGAGCTAGAGGCGTGCGGTGTGAGGCTTTCGATGGTCGACCAGTCTATCTTTGTGCGCGATTATCCGATTTTTGGCGTGGATCCGTCTGATCGCACCTTTAGGTGTTTGGGCGCTAAGGACAACGCGCGCCTGAGGCTGCGAAAGCTTGTTGCCGAGATCCGTCCCGAACTAGTATCGCGGGCTGCTCGCATTTTGATAAAGGCGGCCCGATGCGATTTGGCCATGGACCTGGCCGATGCGTTCTTGGACCGCCGTGTGGTGTTGGAGCTTGCCGGGCAGTATGGGGCCAATCTTGCCCTGACCGGGCATGGAGGGGACATTTGCCGTGCAGCATCGGCGATGATCAATGCGGAAAAGCAGGAGCAAGAGCCGACAGCCGCCGAGGCACTCGGCGTGTATCTGGCGGCTGTCAGCGTGTGCAATACAAAGCTGGCAAGGTATATGGCGTCCGTTATCGAACGTGCGGGTGACCAGGCGGCCCGCGAGGTCGACCCCGCTACCTGGAAAATAGCCCAGGCGCTTACTATCGCCTTTTACGGCGACAATGACCTGGGGCTTCCCGCCAACCCTGTTGTGCAAGAACAGACATCCTGCGAGGTGCTCGACATGCTGTCCGCGCATATCGAGGTCAAGCGCCACCTAACCGAGCGAGCGGCAGACGGCAATGTTCTCGCGAAGCTCAAGGCGTGCAAAGCTTATGATTGCGAGCTCGACATCGCGGGGATTCTCATACAGGCCGACCATATGCTGGTGGAGCTGTTCGACGGCTCGTTTGCTAAACCCGACGAGCGCGATGACAAGATGGCGCAGATACTCGAGGCGCTCGATATCCGCGGGCTTAAGGCACCATCCATTTGGCTGCGTATGGTGCTCGCGGCGCGGCGCCTGCTCGCGGGCTTGCCCGTGACCGACGATGTGGCGTTTGGCGAGCTCGACCGCTTTGCGGTGCGTGTTCGTGACAATCAAATTCAGCTGTTTGGGTTATTGCTGGAGGGTTGGCAATCGCTGGCGGAGGGGCGGCCGGTCAACGCGAAGTTCCGTGCGGTTCAGGTGCTCAAGCTCGCCGACGAATCGATTGCGTACATGCGCGAAAACGCGTTGCTGCTTGAGCGCGTGGCGTACCTGCGTAATACGTCGCTGGTATCGGTTCGCGAAGAGGCAGAACTGCTCGATATTAGCAAGACACAGGTCGGCGGCTCAGAAGCCTGGATCGTGGCACTGCATTTGGCCGCTGCGGGCCGCGATAGCGATCTTGCCGCTTGGATGTCTATGAATCGCTCGGGGATTTTAGACCCATCGTATCGGCTGTTCGCACGTCTTGCGATGCATTGTCTGGGCGAGCCTGCCGTCAGGATTCGCAAGAAGCTTCCGGTGCGTGAACTGTCGCGGTATTCACTACGCGATGATTTTGAGGGCGAAAGCGAGCACCTGTTCCAGGCGGGCGAGGTTGAGGCTGTCGATACGATCGGCCATATTGAGATGCGCATGTTTGGCACATTTCGCGCCGAGCGCGACGGCTTTCCCATCACGGATAAGATGTGGCGTCGCAAAAAGGCGGCAACACTTGCCGAGCGGCTCGCGTTGGGCATGGATGCCATGGTCGACCGCGAGACAATCGCCATGGAGTTGTGGCCCCATGCCGAGTTTAGCGCGGCGCGCAACAATCTGTATTCGACGGTATCGCGCTTGCGCTCGGCTTTGGGTCCAACGCCGGATGGCAAGTCGTGCGTGCTCATCCAAAACGAGTGCATAGGGCTCAACGGCGACTACGTTAAGACCGATGTAAGGCTCTTTGACCAGCTGAGCCGCGAGATCCTGGGAAACCGTATGGGCGCGAGAGGCCCTCACCTGGTTGAGCTTTGTCTTAAGGTTGAGCAGCTCTACGCGGGGCCGCTGTATGTTCCCACCGGTTGCAATCCCACGTTTTTTACGCGCATGCGCCACATTATGCAATCCAAGTACATCGACTGCATGATTAGGGGAGCGAATGCCGCTCTCGAGGAAAATGACCTGCAATCGGCAATTTGGCTCGTTGAATCGGGGCTTCGCCAAGAGACTGCGCGCGAGGACATGGTTCGCTGTGCCATGCGCGTTTACGGTGCGGCGGGACGACGCCGCGATGTTGTCGAGCTATACAGCGGTCACATGCACCACCTGCGAGAGCAGGTTCAAGGCGTGCCCGAGCCCGAGACAAGGCGCCTGTATGAGCGCCTGGTCGAAGGCAGGCTCAAGCGCGTGCTTGTCGAGCGATAAAAAACGGGCGCCCGAATCACTCGGACGCCCGCAGGCTACTCGGTATGGCCAGTCGGTTTTAGACGAGCTTGATCTTCTCGATATCCTTGCGCGAGGACTCGCGATACAGCGAGAACTTGCGGCCGATAACCTGAACGACGTCGGCGTGGCAGCGCTCGGCGAGCTCCTCGGCGGCCTCGCGGGCAGAAAGGCTGGAGCCGTCCAGCACGGAGCACTTAACGAGCTCGTGCTTCTCCAGGTAGGCGACCGTCTGCTCGACGGTGCCCTCGTTGACATCGGACTTACCGATGATGATGGCGGGGTTGAGGTGATGGGCCATGCTGCGAAGCTGCTTGACCTGGGCTCCTGTCAGTGCCATGGGTTCTCGCTTTCTATGTATGGGGCGCCCCGCAATGGGGCCTTAATCTACGTGAGCTGTCCCACGATAGCGCAGGAACGGCGCGGTGTGGGGCATGTTTGCCCAGTTCGCAAAGAATGCGGATGCCGGGCGGGAAGACGATGCAAGCTTTAGATGGGCTACGGGCGGGGTACGGAGACCGGCTCCCAGGCGATAAACGCCCATCGGACTTTGCGGATGTGGTCGAGCATGTAGCGTCCCTGCGGTACGCCCTTGGATCCCGGCTCACCGGCATGCGGGTTCTCGATCATGTGGTGGGCGATATAGTTGCGCAGGCGGTCGATCTTGTCCTCGTTGCCGTGCTCGAGCATGCGAGAAAAGTCTGCCACGCCTGCCTCGAGACTATCGAAGGTGTCGCGGCGGGGTGATTCAAAATACGTGACCTGTGGCAGTGCACCCATCTGAATAAGGATGTTAAAGGCGTACACAAAACCATTGCTGCAGGTAACCGAGGCGCCGATGGCATTCATCAAGTGCAGGTCATAACGCGGGCTCGAGTTGGCGACCATCGTAACGGCACAACGCCGACGAGCCGTTCGATCAAGCTTGGCAAGTGCGCCTTTTAGGTTGGTCGTGGTGACAGAGCGACTGGCAAAGGCAACATCCACCGCTTTTGCGACCGGTCCAACCAAATCCCAATCATCATCCCAAGCAAGCTCAAGCGGTGTAATAAGATCCTCGAGCCCGTAATACTCAACGCCGGCATCAAGGGTGCCCAACATAGCGGGGGAGAAGTCGGCTGCAATCACAGGATGCCCAGCCTGAGCAAGCGGAATAGCAATCGACCCAGCCCCACACCCCATATCGAGCACCGACTCACCAGGCTCAAGCGCCAACAGCTGTATAAAATCCCGAGCATACGGGGCAGTCTCCAGTGGACGAAAATGCCGAGCCCGCTTATCCCACTCAAAAGAATCATCAGCCCGATGCCGAGCGGCCTGCAGACGCATCCATTCGCCATTCCAATCAGCAGAAAGCAGCTCAGAGCGAGCATCCCCATCAACCACGGGCCAACCTCCTAGCAACAAAAAAGCGGCCCCTCCCAAAAGAAGAGCCGCAACCAGCATATATCAGAAAGAACCGATCCAACGCCAAACCGCCATACCAGCAAAGTAGGGCAGAAGCGAAGCGACTGCCAAAGGGATAGAACCCAACTGAGGTCCCGTTGTGCGGGAGCCCCGGGGAGGGCAAATATATAAGGTCGATCGCGAGTTCCGCACGAGCCGGAGAGCACTTAATGTGCTCTCCGTGCGAGTCAGGACTGTCCGAGCAGGCGACCTTATATATTTGCCCTCCCCGAGGCTCCTCGCCCGAACCCTCAGTTAGTTCTTCAGCGAGTTCAGCGGTGCCGGGAAGCGTCCACCACGGTGGGCAAGCACGGTGCCGGCGTTGGGGTTCACCGGCATGATGGGTGCACGGCCAAACAGGCCGCCGTACTCAACGCAGTCGCCCACGCCCTTGCCGATGGCAGGAATCACGCGGACGGCCGTGGTCTTGTTGTTGATGACGCCGATGGCCATCTCGTCGGCGATGATGCCGGCGATGGTCTCGACTGGGGTGTCGCCGGGGATGGCAATCATGTCCAGGCCAACGGAGCACACGCAGGTCATGGCCTCGAGCTTCTCGAGCGAAAGTGCGCCGGCCTCGACGGCAGCAATCATGCCGGCGTCCTCGGACACGGGAATAAAGGCGCCCGAGAGACCGCCCACGCTGGAGCTGGCCATGACGCCGCCCTTCTTGACGGCATCGTTGAGCATGGCGAGCGCGCAGGTCGTGCCGGGGCCACCGCAGGTGCCCACGCCGATGATCTCGAGGATACGCGCGACGGAGTCGCCGATGGCGGGCGTGGGAGCCAGCGACAGGTCGACAATGCCCTTCTCGACACCCAGGCGACGGGCGGCCTCGCGGCTCATGAGCTCGCCGGCACGGGTGATCTTAAAGGCGGTCTGCTTAATCTTCTCGGCGACTTCCATCATCGATGCGGAATCGGGCAGCGTCTCCAGGGCTGCCGCCATAACGCCGGGGCCCGAGACGCCTACGTTGATGACGGCGTCGGCCTCGCCACCGCCGTGGACGGCGCCCGCCATAAACGGGGAGTCCTCGACCATGTTGGCAAAGCAGACAAACTTGGAGGCGCCAACGGAATCCTCGTCTGCCGTAAGCTTGGCGGCATCGATGATGGTCTGAGCCGCCATGAGCACGGCGTCCATGTTGATGCCGGCACGCAGGCTGGCGACGTTGACGCTGGAGCAGACGCGGCTGGTGGTGGCAAGCGCCTGGGGGATGGACTGGATGACGCGGCGGTCGGCGTCGCCGATGCCCTTCTGGACGAGTGCGGAGAAACCGCCCAGGTAATCGATGCCGAGCGTCTCGGCCGCGCGGTCGAGGGCATGCGCGATGGGGGTGAGGTCCTCATCCTTGCAGCATGCGGCGATCTGCGCCACCGGGGTGACGGAAACGCGCTTGTTGACGATGGGGATACCGTACTCGCGCTCGAGGTTCTCGGCGGTCTCGACCAGGTGCTCAGCCGTGTGCGTCACGTGGTCGTAGATTTTCGTGCACATGCGGTCGAGGTTCTCGTCGCCGCAACCCATGAGCGAAACACCCATGGTGATGGTCCTGATGTCGAGGTTCTGCTCCTCAACCATGCCGCGGGTTTCCGCGATTTCTGCGGGCGTGATCGCCATCCTTGCGCTCCTATCTGCCAAAACGAGCATAGTCTTATCTATTCTAACGTGCCGCACGTGCTAAGTGGCGCGTGCGGCACGTTTTGGTGCTCGGTTGTTTCCGTTGTGTTACTGCCCAAAGACCTCTTCGGCGATACGAGCACTTTCGGCGGCGTCCTTGGCGTAGTAGTCAGCGCCGATCTGCTTGGCGTATTCGGGGGTGAGCACGGCACCGCCTACGATGATCTTGACGCCTGGCACCTCGGCATGAAGCAGCTTGATGGTCTCCTCCATGGCGACGACCGTGGTAGTCATAAGCGCCGAGAGGCCGACGAGCTTAATGTCGCGTTCCTTGACGGTCTTGAGCACCTCCTGCGGGTCGACGTCGCGACCCAGATCAAAGACGGTGTAGCCGTAGTTATCGAGCAGCATCTTGACGATGTTCTTACCGATGTCGTGGATGTCGCCCTTGACGGTGGCCACGCAGATTTTGCCCTTGTCGGCAATCTCGCCGGCGGGCATCAGGCGCTTGATGGTGTCAAAGCCCACACGCGCGGCCTCGGCCGAGGCCATGAGCTGCGGCAAGAAGAACTTTCCCTGGTCAAAGAGGACTCCGACCTCGTCGAGGGCGGGGATAAAGTGGTTGTTGATGAGGTCCATGGCGTCGTGATCTGCCAGAAGACGCTCGGTCTCGGCTGCGATCTCGCCTTTGCGGCCCGAGACGACCATGCGACGAATCGGGTCGTCGTTGCCGTCGGTGCCGGAGGTGCCAGCAGTGGGTGCAGTGTCGGTCGATGCCGCCTGAGCCGCTGCCGGGTTGGCGGCGATCTTGTACGGATCGGTCCAGCCGGCGTAGCGCTCGATGTATCCGCTCGAGCCCTCGTCCTCAACGCTCAGGACGCGATAGCTGTAGACGGTATCCATAAAGCGCTTGGAGCCCGGGTTCATGATGGGGGCGTCCAGGCCTGCGCCGAAGGCGGCAGCCAAAAAGACCGAGCCCAGCAGCGGGCGGGCGGGCAGACCAAAGCTGATGTTCGACACGCCGAGCGCGCATTTGACGCCCAGGCGCTCCTTGCACAGGGACATAGCACGCAGGATCTGTTCGGCCTGGCGTTGATTGGTCGAGGCGGTCATGACCAGACAGTCGATGAGGATGCGGTCCGGTCCGATGCCGTAACGGGCAGCCTCTGCCACGATGCGCTCGGCGATGGCGAAGCGAGCCTCGGCGGTATCGGGGATGCCGCCTTCGTCGAGTGTGAGACCGACGACGTTGGTGCCGTAGTGGGCGACTAGCGGGAAGATCTCATCCATGATCTGCTGTTTGCCATTGACCGAGTTGATGATGGGCTTGCCGGCGTAGCGGCGCACGGCTGCCTCGACGGCTGCGGGGTCGGTGGAGTCGATCTGCAGCGGCAGCAGCGTGGAGCCCTGGAGCTGCTCGGTCGCCTGCTGGATGATCTTGACCTCGTCGATCTCGGGCAGGCCTACGTTGACGTCCAGGATGTCGGCGCCCTGTTCCTGCTGGCTGATGCCCTGGCTCACGACGTAGTCCAGGTCACCGTCGCGCAGGGCCTGTTGCAGGCGCTTTTTGCCGGTGGGATTGATGCGCTCGCCGATGACGGCGATCTTGTGGCCGTCGCAGGGGAGGTCCACGACCGTCTGGGCGCTCGTGACCGACATACTGGGCTTGCGGTGACGCGGGCTGGGCGTGTGGTTGTCGATGAGGGTGCGAAGTGCCGCCATGTGCGTGGGCGTGGTGCCACAGCAGCCACCTACGACGCTCACGCCGTCCTCAATCATGCCGGCGACGGCCTCGGCGTATTCGGGTGCCTGGATGTCAAAGACGGTATTGCCGTCATCGTCCACGCGGGGCAGTCCCGCATTGGCCTGCACCATAACGGGCTTGTCGGTGACGGTGAGCATACGCGCGGCGAGTCCTCGGAGCTCGGCCGGGCCCTGGCTGCAGTTGATGCCCAAAACATCGGCGCCGATGGCGTCGAGGGTGATGGCGGCGACCTCGGGGCTCGTTCCCAGGAAGGTACGGCCGTCTTCCTCAAAGGTCATGGTGGCAAAGACGGGCAGATCGGAGTTCTCGCGGCAGGCGAGGACGGCCGCCTTGATCTCGGCAAGGTCGGTCATGGTCTCGATAATAAAGAGGTCCACACCCGCATCGACGCCGGCACGCACTTCCTCGGCAAAGAGGTCATAGGCCTCGTCGAAGCTCAGGGTGCCCAAGGGGCGAAGCAGCGCGCCGATGGGACCGATATCGCCGGCGACGTAGTGGGCGCCGGCCGCGCGGGCGCAGGCGACGGCGGAGGCAAAGACATCTGCCACGGTGGCGGCACCGTCGAGCTTGTGGGCGTTGGCACCAAAGGTGTTGGCGGTGATCACGTCGCAGCCGGCCTCGACGTACTGACGCTGAATATCGGTAATGACCTGGGGCTCCTCAAAGTTGAGCAGCTCGGGCAGGGCGCCAGCCTTCATGCCGGCCGCCTGCAGCATGGTGCCCATGCCGCCGTCGAACAGGAGATGTCCCGTGCCCTCGATGGCGGCGCGCAGGCGATCGTCCTTAATGCGAAGGTCGCCGATCGTGCGCGTCTTGTATGCAGCGCCATTACGGCGTGCTGCATCAACGGGCGCCGCCAGCGCGGCGCCGTCCAGATCATGGGTGATAAGCGGAGTAAACATCGAGGGCTCCTAATGGCTGGAATAGCAGGTGGTGTGGGCGGCGCGGAAGCGGCAGTGCTCGCGCATGCGGCAGATATTGCAGGTGGGGCGGCCCTGGGCGTCGTGGACCTCGCCGTCAAACAGACCGATCACTGCGGTCACACTCTTGGTGGGCATGAGCAGGCTGGTAGGTGTGACGGTAAGCCCGATGAGCCGCGTGGCGTTGAGCGCAGCCACGATTGAGTGCTGGGCCGTAAGCGGGCAGTCGCCGTAGCCGGGGCTGAAGCGCCAGTTACCGGCGAGTCCGTGTGCGGCGGCCACAGCCTTGACCTGCTGGTCCATCTGCTCGACGGCGGCTTCTACATAGGCAGAACATGCGGCGTCGAGCACGGCTCCCTCTAGGGGTTGCTGGGCTCCCGTGGTTCGCAGGCGACGCTCAGCGTCCATGCCGAGGGTGCATACCATGAGTGCGGCAAAGCGGGCGTCTTTGAGGTGGCGATAGATATCGCGACCGCGCAGCTCAACGTTGGTGCCGACCAAGCGAATGCAAGGCTCGCCCTGTTCATCGACGCCCGTGGCGTCGATGGCAAATATGCGGCGCACGCCACGGGGCTCAATGTCCAGCTCCAGACGCTCAACGACAAGCTCAATACGCTGCGACAGCTCGGGCTCAATCTGCTGACCGCCGTAGCCCAGGTAGCGCAGCATCTCGGCACGGTCGACGCGGGGGCGATGGGCGGCATCGATACGGTAGAGCGCCGGCGACGCAAGATCGGCCGGCACTTCACCAAAAGCTGTATCGATGTGCGGTTTTTCCATTACCCCAGGCGCTCCATAATGGTTGCGGCGATCGCAGGACGGTTCATAGTGTACAGGTGCAGACCGTCGGCACCGTGCTCCTTAAGGTCGCAAAGCTGACGAGCAGCATAATCTACACCGGCCGCCTGCAGGCTCTCGGGGTCGTTCTCGTACTTGGCGAGGATCTTGATGACGGGGGAGGGCAGCGACGCACCGCACATAAAGACCATGCGGCTGATCTGCGACTTGCCCATAAACGGCATGATGCCCGCGGTAATGGGCACGGTGATATCGGCCTTGTCGGCAAGCTCGCGAAAACGGTAGAAGCACTCGTTATCAAAAAAGAGCTGCGTCACAAAGAAGCTCGCGCCGGCGTCCTGTTTTTGCTTGAGGTATTCGACCGAGGCGTTGAGATCCTCGCAGGCAATGTGGCCCTCGGGGTAAGCTGCGGCGCCCACGCAAAAGCCGGCGTCGACGAGCTCAGGGATGAGGTCGCGGGCGTAGGCGTAGTCCGAGGCGGGCTTGTCGTCCTCGGTCGCGCCGGCGGGAAGATCGCCGCGCAGGGCCAGTACATTTTCTACGCCGGCGGAGCGGTATTCATCAATCTTGGCGGCGATATCGGCATGCGTGCGGCCAACGCAGGTGAGGTGCGCCACCGAGGGCGTATCGAATTCGCTCGTAATCATATGCGCGATGGGGGCGGTGGTGGCACCGTTGCCCGAGCCGCCGGCCGAGCAGGTGACCGAGACAAAGCTCGGCGAAAGCTTGCACAGATTGCCTGCCACCTCGCGAGCCGTGTCGAGGGTCAGCTCGCCCTTGGGCGGGAACATCTCAAACGAAATGGGCGCGGTGCCCTGGGATGCTGCCTGCTTAAAAACCTCGTCGACGCGCATATCGTGCTCCTTTAGATGCCTAGGTGCGATGTTTTGTTGCAAGGATTCTACAGCACCACTGCGCCAAGATGGAATTTCTCTCGCGATTTGGTGATACCAATCGAAAATGCTTCGCTATCGGCATTTCCTATAACAGGGCAGTCAATGTAGGATGGGGCTATATTGAATGGTATCTGATGCGAAATACCAGTTAGTAAAGCCCCGTCCCAAATTGGCTACCCTTAAACCATGGGGAGAGGTCTGCAATTTATGCAGTTGATTGGCTGTTGAGGGTGGCAACGCCGCCTCGATAGGGTAACCTCAATGATTGGTTTCGCGACGGCAACATAACGGTAATGTCGCGGAAACACGGCGAGTCTAAGCTATGACTCGTTCGTTAGTAATCAACACCGCTTCTCACGCGGTGCCGATACGAAGGGAGTTCCGTATGGCCGAACTTACTGACCGCTTCGGGACCATGGTGTTCTCTGAGGAAGTCATGAAGGACTACCTCCCCAAGGACATTTGGAAGCGCCTTGCTGCAACCCTCGAGGGCGGTGAGCCGCTCGACCTGGATGTGGCCAACGCCGTTGCCCACGCCATGAAGGTCTGGGCCATCTCCAAGGGCGCGACGCACTACGCGCACTGGTTCCAGCCGCTTTCGGGTATTACTTCCGAGAAGCACGACAGCTTCCTGGAGCCCAACCACGACGGCACCGCCATTACCAAGTTTACGGGCAAGAACCTCATCCAGGGCGAGCCCGATGCCTCCAGCTTCCCCAACGGCGGCCTGCGTGCCACCTTCGAGGCCCGTGGCTACACCGCTTGGGATCCCACTAGCCCCGCCTTTATCAAGGACGATGTCCTGTGCATCCCCACGGCTTTCTGCTCCTACACGGGCGAGGCCCTGGACAAGAAGACCCCGCTGCTGCGTTCCATGACCGCGCTCTCGCGTGAGTCTAAGCGCGTTTTGGCGCTGTTTGGCAAGACCCCCAAGAAGGTCGTTCCTTCCGTGGGCGACGAGCAGGAGTACTTCCTGATCAAGAAGGACGCCTATCGCAAGCGCAAGGACCTGGTCATCACCGGCCGCACCCTCTTTGGTGCCGCTCCCTGCAAGGGCCAGGAGCTCGAGGAGCACTACTTTGGCGCTATCCGCCCCACCGTCTCGGCCTATATGAAGGATCTGGACGATGAGCTGTGGGCGCTTGGCATTCCCGCCAAGACCAAGCACAACGAGGTTGCTCCCTGCCAGCATGAGCTCGCCCCCGTCTATGGCGAGGTCAACGAGGCCATCGACCAGAATCTGGTCATGATGGAGAAGATGAAGCTCATCGCCTCCCGCCACGACTTGGTCTGCCTGCTGCACGAGAAGCCCTTTGAGGGCATCAACGGTTCGGGCAAGCACAACAACTGGTCGCTTGGCACCGAGTCCGAGAATCTGCTCGATCCGGGCGACACCCCGCTCGACAACCTGCAGTTCATCGTCTTCCTCACCGCGGTGATCGAGGCCGTCGATAACTATCAGGAGCTCCTGCGTGCCTCCGTTGCCTCGGCCGGCAACGATCATCGTCTGGGCGCCAACGAGGCTCCTCCGGCGATTATGTCCATCTTCCTGGGCGACCAGCTTACCGAGGTCGTCGAGAAGATCATCGATGGCAAGGCTTCCGTCCATGCCACGCGCGGCGTGCTCGACCTGGGCGCCGATACCCTGCCCAAGCTGATGCAGGACAACACCGACCGCAACCGCACCTCCCCGTTTGCCTTCACCGGCAACAAGTTCGAGTTCCGTGCCTGCGGTTCCGAGCAGAACGTTTCCGACTCCAACCTGGTGCTCGATGCCGCCGTGGCCAAGTCGCTCAAGTCCTTCGCCGACGCGCTTGAGGGTACGCCCGAGGATGAGTTCCAGGACGCCGCGCTCGAGTACTGCAAGAAGGTCCTGACCGACCACCAGCGCATCCTGTTCTCCGGTGACGGCTACTCCGACGAGTGGCCCGTTGAGGCCGAGAAGCGCGGTCTTGCCAACAACAAGACCACGGCCGACGCCCTGCCCGCCTTTGTTTCCGATAAGGCCATTGCGCTCTTTGAGGAGACGGGTGTCCTGACCAAGGCCGAGGCCCAGTGCCGCTACGACTGCAAGCTCGAGAAGTACAACAAGCTCATGAACATCGAGGCCACCACGATGGTTCGCGAGGCGCGTCGCACCTATCGCCCGGTCATTACCGCCTATGCCACCAAGGTCGCTAAGGGCCTTGAGACTATTCGTGCCGCTGGTGCGGAGGCCGCCATGCAGTGCGAGAAGAACACGCTCAACAAGCTCTGCAACGGTATCACCACCATCAACGACTCCATCAAGGCGCTCGACGCCGTGCATCAAAAGGCCGAAGCCCTCGATGGTCAGGAGCAGGCCAACGTGTATGCACACGAGGTCGTTCCCGCTATGGATACGCTGCGCGCCGCCGTGGATGCCATGGAGGAGATCGTGGCCGCCGACTACTGGCCGGTCCCGACCTACGACGACATCCTGTTCTATGTGTAACAGACGCGTTTGATTTTGCGTGCGAAGGGGTCTCGCCAGTGCGAGGCCCCTTCTTTTTATGTCGCTCGGACCTGCTTTGAACTTGCAGCCGAGCGGGCGTTTCGCGCGGGGCATCTTGAAAGTTGTAACCTGTTTTGGCACGCGGACGTTTCGGGCGTTTGTTCATAAAGGGGAGGATGATCCGATGAAGGTATTCGATATCGTGTTTAGCCCGACCGGCGGAACGGAAAAGGCGTCTGGCTACATCGCCAATGCGTTGGAAGGGGAAACCGTTGCTGTAGATCTGACCGATAGCGGGCTTGGTTTTCGCACAGTTGCGATGACAAAAGAGGATGTAGCCGTGATCGCGGTGCCCTCGTATGGCGGGCGAGTCCCGGCTGTGGCCGCGGAGCGCTTGGGTATGATGCGGGGAAACGGTGCGCAGGCGGTTCTGGTTTGCGTTTACGGAAATCGCGCGTATGAGGACACGCTGGTCGAGCTTGAGGATGCGGCGAAAGATGCGGGCTTTCGGGTGATCGCGGCGGTTTCTGCCATCGCCGAGCATTCTATTGTTCGCCAGTTTGCCGCCGGTCGGCCTGATGCACAGGACGCGGCGCAGCTCGCTGGGTTTGCGGATCAGATTCAGCAAAAGATGTCTGCAGGAGATGCTTCTGAGCCGGCTATTCCGGGTAATCGTCCCTATAAGAAAGCCGGGGGTACCGGTATGGTGCCTAGGGCCACAAAGGAGTGCACCGCCTGCGGGGCTTGCGTCGCAGTGTGTCCCGTTGGCGCTATCGACAAAGACGATCCCAAGTGGGTGGACAAAAAGGCCTGTATCTCTTGCATGCGCTGTGTCGCCGTATGTCCGCGGGGCGCTCGCGCGGTAAATCCCGTCGTGCTCTCTGCGGCTACCAAGATGTTGAGCAAAGCCTGCTCTGAGCGAAAAGAATGCGAGCTGTTCATCTAGCGCAAGGGCGTTGAGTACTTTTCGTCTTATAACGGCAAAAAGAACGAACCCGTCGGACCTTACATCCGGCGGGTTCGAACATTTTAAAGTTGGTGCCCCCAGCGGGATGTCCGCGTGCGGCTTCCGCCGCTCGCTTCCGCTGCGTCGCTCCGCTCCTTGCGTGCTGCGCTGGAAAACGCTTGCGCGTTTCCTCAGCTCCGCACCCTGTCGGGTTCGAATCCCGGCGCATGGGTAGCAAAAAGCCCGCTACCGAATTGGTAACGGGCTTCTCAGATTCTGTGGTGCCCCCAGCGGGATTCGAACCCGCGATATCCACCTTGAAAGGGTGGCGTCCTTGGCCGCTAGACGATGGGGACAGCGGGAAAGAGTATAGCAGACTTTTCTATCCGTTCACATTTCGTTGGCAGATTGAAAAACCACCACACAGGAGTGGGTTTCTATTCCGATTTTCAAATATCTCAATCTGTAACATCTGGGCAGGCAAATCGGCTCTATCTGTTACAGATCGAGACAGACGGCGGGCGTCGGGACGAACATCCCATTCTGTAACAGTAAGACGACTTTTAACGGTCTAGATGTTACAGATCGAGACAAACAAACGTGGCAGATCAAAACCACCACAAAGGTGCCTGTCCCCTTTGTGGTGGCGGGGCGTTAGGGGAGGAGCTTCATCGCGGCGTCGTGGGCAGCGTGCTCGTAGGTGTCGTCGAGGGGTTTGAGCGGCAGCAGGGCGGCGGCCTGTGCGTCGCCACGGCGCTCGAGGGCGTGGGCGATGAGCCAGTCGGCGAACTCGGGGTTCTTGGGCAGTGCCGGTCCGTGTAGGTACGTGCCGATGACGCCCTTGTAGATGAGGCCCTCAAAGCCATCGTCGCCGTTGTTGCCGGTGCCCGTGACAACGGACGTTCCGAGCGGCGTGGCCTCTGCATCGAGCAGGGTGCGGCCGCCGTGGTTCTCAAATCCCACAAAGGGCTCGGGTGCCAGGTCGGTCTTGACGGCGACGTTGCCGATCAGGCGGTCGGAGCCGCGCACAGTCTCGGCGGCAATGACGCCCAGGCCCTCGATGCGATTCTCGCCCATATAGTACGAACGGCCGAGCAGCTGATAGCTGCCGCAGATAGCAAGCAGCGATCCGCCATCCTCAACATAGGCCGCGACCTTGTCTTTTTGAGCGAACAGCTCGTGTGCCACGGCCAGCTGATCGCGGTCGGAGCCACCGCCCATCATGACGATGTCGGCGTCGGTGAGATCGAGCGTCTCGCCCATGCGGACCTCGTCCACGCGCGCGGGAATGCCGCGCCAGGCGCAGCGGCGCTCGAGGGCAATGACGTTGCCGCCGTCGCCATAGAGGTTGAGGGCATCGGGATACAGGTAGACGATGCGCAGCGGGCGCGAAAGCTCGACCGGCGCAATATCGGTGGGGACAGCGCTGCCATTGGCGCGTGTTACGGCGTGGGAGGTGACCGAGCTCGCATCGGCGCCCTTAAGCTCGTCGAGCTCCTTGACCAGTGGTGGGAAGGCCGTGTAGTTGGCGACGGCGTAGAAAGTATCGCCAGCCTCCTCGTCTGCCACGGCGCCGATCGCCTGCTCGATATTCGAGATGATGGCGGCGTCGATGCCGGCGTACTTCAGGCGTACCTGCATATCGTGCGCGCGCGTACCTCCGACAAAGGCGACAAGCCCTGGGGTATCGGCGATGCGCTCGAAGTCGACGTCGTAGATCCACGAGACATCGTGACCGTCGGCGTCGTTGTCGTTCAGGAAGAAGGCACAGAGCCTGCCGCCTGCCGTTTTAATGGACTGGATCTGGCGATCGAAGCCCACGGGATTTTTGGCCAGGTTTGCCTCGACGGTACGGCCGGCGATCTCCCAGCGGCCCATGCGTCCGCCGGCGGGGACATAGGCATCGAGCGTGGGCTGCAGATGCGCCGCGTCTACGCCCAGCTCGCGCGCCGCAAAGAAGGCGGCGGCAACGTTGTAGACCATGTACAGGCCGTTGTAGCGCGTGGCGATGTGCGTTGTGGGTGCGTCGGTATCGGGTCCAAATTTCAGGTCAAAGCCGTAGCCGTTGCAGGTGAGCTCAACGTCCGTCACGCGACGGAGCAGCGCGGGACGACTCCAGCCGCACGAAGGACAATGATAGGCTCCGAGCTGGCCGTACTGCACATAGTCGTACTCCAGCGGCGCGTTGCACTGCGAGCAAAAACGCGAGTCACTAATGCGATCGGACTCGGTGCCCGTGGCGCCGTCGATGCCAAAGGCGATGCTCATGTTGGGGACGCGCGCGGCGATCGAGGCGCACAGCGGATCGTCGGCGTTATAGATGAGCGTCGTTGCCGGCGAAAGCTCCAGTGCGTGGGCGATGACGTCCTGGGTGTGGTCGATCTCGCCGTAGCGGTCCAGCTGGTCGCGGAACAGGTTGAGCAGCACAAAGTAGGTCGGCTTGAGCTTGGGCAGGACGCGCACCGTGTAGAGCTCGTCGCACTCAAAGACGCCTACGCGCTTGCCGCTGCCGGCACGCTTAAGATCGCTGCGGCTCTCGAGCAGTGCACCCACCACGCCCGGCTCCATGTTGTTTCCGGCGCGGTTGCATACCACGGTGGCGCCGCTAGCGGCAACGGCGTCGGCGATGAGGTTGGAGGTGGTGGTCTTGCCGTTGGTGCCGGTGATCACCACGCTGCGGTCGACAAGGTCCGCGAGGTCGCTTAGCAGCTCGGGGTCGATTTTCATGGCGATGCGGCCGGGGAGTACGCCGCCCTGGCGCTTAAGGACGGAGCGCAATCCCCAGCGGGCGATATCGCTCGAGGTGCAGGCAAGAGATGAGCGGAGGTTCATGAAGCCGTTCCTAACATAGATGACATGGTCGGGGCGATCGCGTCGCTAAAAGCCGTAGCGGCGCGCAAATTCCTGGGCAAGCTGCGATACGTCTTCGCAAGCGTTGGCCCAGGGGGCAAAGTCGGGAGTATCCGAGATGATGCCGTCGGCCTCCCAAACTGCCTGATGCGAAAGGTCCCAGGGGTCGTGCGGTTCGGGCCGGCAGGGAAGGTACGGCGTCTGATACATGGGGTTCAGCAAAAAGAACGCGCCGCCCTCGCAGCGGTTGGCAAACTCGCGCAGCGCGCGTGTCGCCGGGCGCATCTTGTTCGTTTTGAACAGCAAGATCGTGCGGGCGAGCAGGTACCAGGGGGAGTTCTCGAGGGCATCGGCCCCCATCTGCTCCTCGAGCTGGTGGGCCAGGGCAAAAAAGCCGTCCTCGTCTTCCAGGCGAGCGAGGGCGAGTAGCACGGTGCCTGCAGCTCGGGTGGGATAGCCTTCCGCCTTAAGAATACGGCGAGAATAGTTGGCGGCAGCACGGTAGCGAGCGCTTGCCATGCACAGCTGCGAGATGGCCTCGAGCGTGTGGAGCCACCCGATAAGAGCCGGCTCGCTTACGGTGAGATCGGCCGCCGTCACGCCGTCCGTCAAAACCTTGTTGGCCCAGTAGTGTGGGGCCTCCATGTCGAACCCGGGCACGCTTTGCTGCAGGTAATCGGCCGTGGTCGCCTCGAGTTTCATCAGGTCGCCCAGGCAGGCGTCGACGGGCGTGTCCGCCAAAATGATGGCGAGCAGCTGCGCATCGAGGACATACGCATCGACGCGGACGATCTTGAGCAACTCATCGCGCATATCGTCGAACAGGCGGTTGCGCGTCTGCTCAAACTCCTCGTCGCTGCCCATGTCCTCGATGCGATGGAGTTCGTCGAGCAGGTGGCGGTGGACGCCAGCATAGGACAATAGCGCCTGGGCATGCTCGGTCTGCGCATACTTATGAGGGTTGACGCTCACGTCGTTATGGACAAGCTCGCGTGCTGCATCGGTGAGTTCGGGGTGCGACGCAACGTAGGCGCGCTCCAGGTAGGCGGGGATGTAGACGCTCGGATCCATTAGAGGTCTCCTCCCTTAAACGGCAAGCCCTGCTCGGCCGCCCGCAGGATGCGCTCGTCGATCTGGGAACGCACGATATCGTTGGTGGCGACCCAGGCGGCAAAGCTGGCGTTGTCGGGGGCGCCCAGGCCCTCCTGCAGTACCGGCGTCGCCTCGGACAGCGCAAGGACAAGCTCGTCGGTGGAGCCCACACCTACGTTGACGCGGGCATAGACGCCATCGGGAAACTCGGTTTGGAAGTAGAGTGCCTCGGCTGCGTGCGGGCACGAGCGTGCGAGGATGCACAAGTAGTGCTCGGCGCTCTCGTAGTCTAGCTCTCGCCAGGCAGCGCTCATCAGCGCGATGAGCGTCCACGGGTCCAAGTCGCGCTCCGCGTCCTTGGGACGACGGCGCAGCGGCGTGTTGGCAAGATAGGGGACGGAGTGGGCAGAGCGAAAGCGTTTGAGCTCCTCGGCGGGGTATTCGAGCTTTGCCATGGCGAGCATCGCGGTGTGGCGGACGCCGGCCGGATCGTTGGGGGCAAAGTCGAGGCTGCGGTTTGCGGCTTCGAGCGACATGCGATAGCGGCCGCTAATGAGGGCACGCGACGCAAGGGCGGCAAGCCAGCGCAGGTAGGGGCGGCGCATAAGGTCGCCCGCGGCCTCGCGCTCGTAGGGGTCCTGCGCCGAGGCAATCTTGAGTGCCAGGTCGTGCTCGACTTCATCGCGCCTGGATACCAAGTACTGTACGTACTCCTCGTTGGAGTTGGCGGTGAGGGCGGTCAGCATGCGCTGAGCGTCCCAGTTGGTCGGATCGAGCTCGGTTGCCTCGCGAAGCATGTTCTCGGCAGCGGTCTCTTCTTGCTCTGCCTGGGTATCGTCAGGGATAAAGGGAATGCGGTAGTCGACAGCCTCGACCACCTTGGCAATGAGGTGCCCGGCGCGGTCGCGGTCGTGCACGATGAGCGGTGCAGGGTTGCGGGTGAATTGTTCCATCAGACGCTCTACGGCGGCACCGTCGGTGAGCGGGATATTGTCGCGGCGCAAGGCCTCGAGAACGAGGCGATGGCAATCCTCTTGAATGGGATCGAATGCCATGGGGCCTCCTTTGCTGCGGTTAGGGTTCAAATCTCTCTATATAAGGTTCTAGTTTACCCGCATGTGGCACACCGGGGGTGCCGCACTTGGACATGCACCTTTGCACCACGAAGACGGATGTCAGACGGATGTCGCACAAATGTCGGCACCTTGGACGGCCGAGTGGTATCACGGTGCCGCAAACGGTCGATTTTTGGCGGCGAACGGGGCGCATTTTGGAGGGGCACAGCCCTGCCCGGGATATGTGGTCAACCTTGATAAAACGTTTGCCCAGCTTGGGAGTATGAATGCCCCATAAGGGTCTTCAGGGATAGAAAAAACGTTTCATCATTGTTGGCTTTAGGTGAATAACTGACCAACCAGAACGGTAAAATAGTGTTTGTCTGAGCATTGAGACGTTTAGACATCGCGCATTGTCATCGCCGGCAACGCGCAAAACGGTCCTAACGGAGCCAATCGGGTGCTCCGTTATATACGCAAGTCTAAGAGGGGCTTGTTTAGGAGGCACAGTATGGGACGTTTTACCAATCCTCGCGATCTGTACTTTGGTGAGGGCGCTCGCCACGAGGTGAAGAACCTCAAGGGCAAGAAGGCCATCATCGTTTCTGGCGGCAGCTCTATGCGCCGCGGCGGGTTCCTGCAGGACGTTGAGGCCGACCTCAAAGAGGCCGGCATGGAGGTCAAGCTGTTCGAGGGCGTCGAGTCCGATCCCTCCATCGAGACCGTCATGAAGGGCGCAGCCGCTATGCGCGACTTCGAGCCCGACTGGATCGTTGCTATCGGTGGCGGTTCGCCCATCGATGCCGCTAAGGCCATGTGGGTCTTCTACGAGTATCCCGAGGAGTCCTTCGACAACATTATCCAGCCGTTCAGCTTCCCCGAGCTGCGTCAGAAGGCTCACTTCTGCGCCATTTCCTCTACCTCCGGCACCGCTACCGAGGTCACCGCATTCTCCGTCATCACGGATTACGAAAAGGGCATCAAGTACCCGCTGGCCGACTTCAACATCACCCCTGATGTCGCCATCGTCGACCCCGAGCTCACCTACACCATGCCCGCCAAGCTGTGCGCTCACACCGGCATGGACGCTCTGACCCACTGCATGGAGGCCTACGTTTCCACCTGCGCTTCCATGTTCACCGACGCCAACGCTCTGCACGGCATCCGCGAGATCGTTGAGTGGCTGCCCAAGTCCTATGCTGGCGACCATGAGGCCCGTCAGCACATGCACGAGGCTCAGTGCATCGCCGGTATCGCCTTCTCCTCGGGCCTGCTCGGCATCGTTCACTCCATGGCTCACAAGACCGGTGCTGCCTTCGAGAACGGCCACATCATCCACGGTGCTGCTAACGCCATGTACCTGGGCAAGGTCATCCAGTGGAACTCCAAGGATCCCCGTGCTGCCGAGCGTTATGCTTACGTGGCCAAGGAGATCCTGCACCTTCCCGGCGAGACCAACGAGGAGCTCATCGCCGCGCTCGTCCAGAAGATTCGCGACCTCAACGACCAGCTCAACATTCCGCAGTCCATCAAGGATTACGCGAATGGTGGCGTGAAGGTCGACGCCGAGAACCCGCAGATGGTCTCCGAGGAGGAGTTCCTCGCCAAGCTTCCCGAGATCGCCGCGAACGCCGAGACCGACGCCTGCACGCCCGAGAACCCGCGTGAGACCAAGGCTGCCGACTTCGAGAAGATTCTCAAGGCCTGCTACTACGACACCGACATCGATTTCTAATCGACTCTTGTTATCGTAACGAGGGGCTCCGCACGTATCCGTACGGAGCCCCTTTCTTTTTATTATTAGAGAATGGGATAAAAATGGCTGCAATTTTCAATAGCCCCAGCAAGTACATCCAGGGCCCGGACGAGCTCGCCAAGCTCGGCTCCTATGTCGAGCCGCTCGGCGCTAAGGCCCTCGTCATCGTGACGCCTTCGGGCAAGAAGCGCGTCGGTGCCAAGATCGAGGGCGGCTTTGCCGAGGCCAAGGCCGAGCTGCTGTTTGAGGACTTTAACGGCGAGTGCTCCAAGGGCGAGGTTGATCGCCTGGTCGCGCTCGCCCGCGACAACGGTTGCGACATCATCGTCGGCGTCGGTGGCGGCAAGATCCTCGACACCGCAAAGGCCGTTGCCTACTACCTGGAGTCCCCGGTCATCATTTGCCCCACCATCGCTTCGACCGATGCTCCGTGCTCTGCTCTTTCGGTGCTCTACACCGATGACGGCCAGTTCGATAAATATCTCTTCCTTAAGGCAAACCCCAATATTGTCCTGATGGATACGACGGTTATCGCGGCGAGCCCGGTGCGCCTGACGGTTTCCGGTATGGGCGATGCGCTCGCAACCTACTTTGAGGCCCAGGCGACGCATGATGCCGACGGTGGCACTTGCGCCGGCGGCAAGGGCGGCATGGCCGGCCTGGCGCTCGCCAAGCTCTGCTATGAGACGCTCATGGCCGATGGCGTCAAGGCCAAGGTCGCGCTGGAGAAGGGTGCGCTCACGCCTGCCGTCGAGCACATCATTGAGGCCAACACGCTGCTTTCGGGCATTGGCTTTGAGAGCTCGGGCCTTGCTGCTGCTCATGCCATCCACAACGGTTTGACGATGCTGCCCGAGTGCCATGGCATGTATCACGGCGAGAAGGTCGCCTTTGGCACCATCGTCCAGCTGGTACTCGAGGACGCTCCGACCGAGAAGCTCGAGGAAGTCTTGGGCTTCTGCATTGAGCTGGGCCTGCCGGTCACGATGAAGGAGCTTGGCGTTGCCGAGGTTACGCGCGAGCAGGCCATGATTGTTGCCGAGGCCGCGTGCGCGCCCGAGGACACCATGTGCAACATGCCGTTTGAGGTGACGCCCGAGATGGTCGCAAACGCCATCCTGGGTGCCGACGCGCTGGGTCATTATTACCTCATGGATGAGTAAATCAAGCTAAGGAAGGGGCAAAGCCGGCAGATGGCTTTGCCCCTTTTTGCTATGGTGCAAAGTGACCTGTCACCAATGCACAAGTTGGTGCAGGGGGCGGGTTACTTTGCACCAATTGTTATTGATGAAAGGGCGGATTTTCGTATGGCGCTTCCCATGGTTTATGGCGGCCCCGGCCGGTATGTTCAGGGGCCGGGCGAACTTTCGCGTCAGGGCAGATATCTGTCATGGCTGGGGTGCTCCGCCTATGTCCTGTTTGACCAAGGCACCGAGGATCGACTGTGCAAGCAGATCGTCGATGGATTTCTGGGCGAAGGTCTCAGCGAGCCGTTCTTTAAGATTTATGACGGTCCGTGTAGCGCGATTTCCGATGGCGACCTGCAGGGTGTTGCAAATGCGGTCTTTAGAAACGAGCGTAATATGGCCAACGAGCAGGCCAAGGTGACCAAACAGAAGCTCGTGCAGCTCATGTGCGAGGCATAGCTTGGCGCTTGATTGACCTTGTGCAATCGAGGCAGCGATAGGCATAGGCTATTTGCCGCAAAGATGCGCCGCGTGTAATTTGCCCGAGGCGTGGGCCGATGGCGTATCATTATCTCTTGCTTGTTTGCACTGCTCAGGGAGGGGCCGCGCATGGCGCAGGAACACGATCTGTTTGATGACATTATCGAGATCAGCAAGGGTTTCGACTTTCTTAAAAACCCGCTTGGCGGTGTGACCGATGCACTCGATCCGTCGGCACCGCAGTGGAATCCTGCCGACTACAAGGAGCGTCCGCGCGGCAACACCATTCCGTGCCTGACCTGCAAAAACGAAAAGAGCGGCTGTACCGCGTGCATGGACGTGTGCCCGGTCAACGCTATCGAGGTCGAGGAAGACGCCATCGAGATCCTCGACTCCTGTCGCAAGTGCGGCCTGTGCGCCGCTGCCTGTCCGACCGAGGCGATCATCTCGCCGCGCCTGGCGCCTAAAAACCTGTATGACGACATTGTCTCGGCGGCCACGAGCCACGAGACCGCCTACGTCACCTGCACGCGCGCCCTTAAGCGCATGCCGCGCGAAAACGAAGTCGTCGTTGCCTGCGTGGGCGATATTACGGCCGAGACCTGGTTCTCGGTACTGGCGGACTATCCCAACGTGAGCGTGTACCTGCCGTTGGGCGTGTGCGATAAATGCCGCAACATCGGCGGTGAGGACATTCTGGGCGAGGCAATTGCGAAGGCCGAGGAGTGGTCTGGCACGGGTATGGGCCTGGAGGTCGACCCCAAGAGCCTCAAGTGCCATAAGCGCCGCGAGTACGAGCGCAAGGAGTACATGGAAAAGATCGCCCGCACCACGGGCCTGACGGTGACCAAGCTCAACCCGGCGACGGCGGCGCTGGCCTCGGTGACGCAGAAGCTCAAAGCCCACCGCCACCAGATTACCCAGCTGGAGCGCACGCTCAACACCATGTGCGGCACCACGACGACCAAGCGTCGCCGTTCGCTCACGCACGGGCGGCAGCTGGTGCTCTCGACGCTGCAAAACCACCCCGAGCTTGCCCAGAACATGCAGGTGAGCACGCCGGAGTGCGATTTTGACAAGTGCACGTCGTGCGGCGAGTGCGTCAATGTATGCCCCACGTTCGCCTGCGATTTGGTAGGAAGCGGTCGCTTTGCACTGGAATCCACGTATTGTTTGGGTTGCGGTGCCTGTGTCAAGGTTTGTCCCGAACATGCGCTCAAGCTTGTTGAGCACGATGCGTCCAACTTGATCGTCGTCGACCCCGAGGCCGAGGAGAAGGCCGCCCAGAAGGCGAAGGCTCACGAAGAAGCTGAGAAGGTCAAGGCCGAGGCGAAGGCCAAACTCGGCAAGATGCTCGATCAGGTGGAGAAGCTCGCGGACTAGCTAAAAGAGCGTAAATGATGGCCGGTGGGACAGATACTGCCCCGCCGGCCAAAAAAGTTGCGGTGGAATAGTTCCTGTTTTGCCCTTAAGCTGGCCATTCTAGGAACTGTCCCACCGCAACTAATAAATGGTTAGTTCATGCTGCTTTGGTGGCCGGTTCGACCGGTACCGTTGCGCGTCACGGTTTCATGGAGCAAAAAGAACCCGGGGACCTGTTTGGTCTCGGTGTATTCCATAAGGATGCCGTCGGCGTTGTAGGTCTGCCCGCGTATAACGGCGAGTGCGTTAAAGTCGTCGAGATCGAGCACGCGCGCATCTTCGGGCGTGGGATGCTCAATTGTTACATCGCGTTTGCCCGTGGCAATCTTAATGCCAAGATCTTCTTCGAGGTAACGATAGATCGAGTCGTTGACAATCTCGGGTGTCAGCCCCGGTACTTGTGAGCTTAGGTAATAGGAGTCGTCGGAGCACACGGCTTGTCCGTCTGCATAACGGATGCGTTTGGCGCGTGTGAGCTCACAGCCTTCGGGAAACCCGGTAATCTTGGAGAGCGCCTTGCTGCAGATGAGGAGCTCAAAGACGGTGGTGACAGTCTTGAGCTCAAAGCCTCGGTTGACCGCGATTTCCTTAAAGGTCTCGAGTCCGCCGCCACCACGACTCTTCTCGTCACTGATGTTGCGAATGACGCGCATGCCTTTGCCTTGCTGGGGGAGCACGTAACCATCTGCCGCAAGCATCGAGATGGCGCGACGGACCGTCATGCGCGAACAGTCAAACAGCTGCGTGAGCTCAGTCTCCGAAGGCAGATAGCTCTGATAGGCGTATGTGCCGTCGTCAATCGACTGCTTCACGTTGTCATAAATAGTTTGGAAGATGGCTCGCGCCATGACGGTCTCCTAGAGCTGGGTGCGTGAACGACGGATGAGGGCCGTCCGCGCAGGTGTCAATCGATTTACTTGCTGGGGTCGATTATATATTTACCCATGGCACGCAGAGCCGGGTCTGACAGGATGGCGCCGAGTTCGTCGAGGGAAGCCACCTTGGCGACCATCGAGGATACGTCGAGCCTGCCAGAGTCGATGAGCTCGAGCGCGCGACGCTGCGTATAAGGGTTGATGTAGGACGAGGTGAGCACAAGCTCCTTCTGGAAGACCTCGAAGGGCTTGACGGTGATTGTCTCATCGGGCTTGGTAAGTCCGAACATCATAACCGTGGCCTTATGGCCGGCGATTCTAATGGCCTGCTCAATGGTGACGGGCTTACCGACACATTCGATTACAACGTCGACGTTGCCGACGCCCTCCTGCTTCAGGCGGGCCGGGACGTCCTCGTGGATGGAATCAATTGCCAGGTCGGCGCCGAGTTTGAGCGCAACCTCGCGCTTGCCTTCGACGGGTTCGAGCAAGACGACCTTGGTGGCGCCGGCGTTTTTGGCAAGCTGCATCATGAGCAGACCGATCATGCCACCGCCGATAACGACAACTGTGCTGCCGGGCTTGATGTTGCACATATCGATGCCGTGCAGACAGCACGCCACGGGCTCGGTCATGGCACCCTGCTCGAAGCTGGTGTGCTCGCCCAACTTGTAGACTTGCTGCATATCGACGGAGCAGTACTCCGCAAAGCCGCCGTTAACGGTGGTGCCGTAGCCGGTCATATGCTCGCAGTAGTGGTTGATTCCGTCACGGCAGGGTTCGCAGCAGCCGCAGGGATGGTTTGGGTCGATGCACACGCGATCGCCCGGTTTAAAGTCGGCGACGTCGCTGCCTACGGCCTCGACAACGCCCGCAAACTCATGACCAAGGATCGTGGGCGGGGTAACGTCGGCTGCGCCCTTGTCGCCTTCATAGATATGAACGTCGGTACCGCAGACGCCGCAAGCCTTGACGTTGATCAGAACGTCGCGCTTGCCCACGGCCGGCTTTGTCGAATCCTCGACCCTGAGATCGTGCTTTCCATAGAAGACCGCGCTTTTCATGGTGACTCCTTAACGTGGTGGTGAATGTTGTAATGAAGTATAGGTATGTCTGCAAATATAGACAAGCATATCTAGACAAGTAAAAAGGAAATATGAATTGCAGCTATCAGCTATATCAGATTTAGCAGGCGAAATACTGGACATATACCGTTTACGGCCAATAATCAACCGTTTACCGACCGTAGTATTTATACTAACTTGTCTAGATAAGTGATATGATAAAAATAGAAGCGCAAGAAGTCAGGGAAGCGGGCCCACCCGTCCTATTGCACGAGGTACACGCAAACGGCGCGTCTGCGGTCTCGAGTGAAGCCAAAACCGCAGCGCTCCGAATGAAGAGAGGGGGATTCCCCGTCATGATGCAAAAGATACAACGTTTCGGCGGTGCAATGTACACGCCTGCAATTCTTTTCGCATTTTCCGGAATCGTCGTCGGCCTGGGTACGTTGTTTACCACCGAGGCGATCTTTGGCGAGATGGCCACTGCGGGTCATCTTTGGTTTGATTGCTGGAATGTGCTGCTCCAGGGTGGTTGGACGCTCTTTAACCAGATGCCGTTGCTGTTTTGCGTAGCGTTGCCAATCTCGCTCGCGAACAAGCAGAACGCTCGCTGCTGCATGGAGGCTTTGGCCATCTACCTTACCTTCAACTACTTTGTAAGCACAATCTTGGGGCAGTGGGGCCCTGTCTTTGGGGTCGACTACTCTGTCGAGGCGGGCAGCGGTACTGGTCTTGCCACTATCGCAAGCATCAAAACGCTTGATATGGGCATCATGGGCGCGCTTATCATTTCGGGTATTGCCACGATGCTTCACAACAAGTACTTCGACACCGAACTTCCTGAGTGGTTGGGCGTGTTCTCGGGCTCCGTGTTCATCTATATGATCGGTTTCTTCGTTATGGTTCCGGTCGCTATTATCGCCTGCCTGGTATGGCCGCATGTTCAGGCTGCTATCGCCGCCTTCCAGGGATTCATCCTTTCCGCCGGTACGTTTGGCGTGGGCGTCTTTGCTTTCTTCGAGCGCGTGCTGATTCCTACAGGCCTGCACCACTTTATCTATACGCCGTTCTATTACGACAACGCGGCGGTCAACGGCGGCATCTTTGCTGCTTGGGCCAACATCCTGCCCCAACTGGCTGCCGATCCGAGCATTGCTCTTAAGGATGCCGCACCCTGGGCTGCCTATACCTGCCCTGGTTGGACTAAAGTCTTCGGCTCGCTTGGCGTCGCCATTGCGTTTTATATGACCGCCAAACCCGAGCGCAAGCAGCGCGTCAAGGCTCTGCTCATTCCCGTCACCCTTACCGCTATGCTTTGCGGTATTACCGAGCCGCTTGACTTCACCTTCCTGTTCATCGCGCCCGGCCTGTTCGTCGTCCACTGCGTGCTCGGAGCGCTTGGCTGCATGGCTCAAAACCTCCTTGGCGTCGTGGGCATCTTCGACGGCGGCATCATCTCGATGCTCTCGTGGGACTGGCTGCCCCTTTGGGCCGCACACGGTCTGCAGTACGCCATCTCCATCCTTGTCGGTCTGTGCTTTACCGCTCTTTGGGTCGTGGTCTTCCGTTTCCTGATCGTCAAGTTCGACTTTAAGACCCCCGGTCGCGAGGATGACGATGTTGAGGTCGAGCTCAAGTCCAAGGCCGACTACAAGCAAAAGCAGGGCGGTGCTGCTGCTAGCAAATCGGTCGCCCAGAGTAAAGATGATGAGCGCTTGGTGCTTGCCGAGAACATCCTCGATCTACTCGGTGGCACGGATAACATCATCGATGTAACTAACTGCGCCACCCGTCTGCGCGTTAACGTCAAGGATAAGGGCGCCGTTGCACCCGAGGCTTCCTTCAAGGCGATCGGTACGCATGGCTTGGTGATCCAAGGCCAGTCAATCCAGGTCATCATCGGCCTTGCTGTCCCGCAGGTTCGCGAGAAATTCGAGAGTCTTCTGTAAACCATCGTCCATCGAAACAATCGGCCTTGCAGAGCCGGTATGCACCGCAAGGCCGATTCTAGAGATAAAAAACTCCACTTCTAGGTAACAATTCCAAACCGTGCAGGCCGCGTACGGGGATGGATTGAGCAAGCGGCCAGAATGAGGAGGACATCATGTCCAAGAAAAACTATGCCGTGACCATTGCCGGCGGTGGCTCCACCTTCACCCCGGGCATCGCTCTGATGCTGCTCGAGGAGCGCGACCGCTTCCCGGTCAACAAGGTGACCTTCTACGACAACAACGCCGAGCGCCAGGAGACCGTGGCCAAGGCCTGCGAGATCTACTTCCACGAGAACGCCCCCGAGGTTGAGTTCAACTACACCACCGACCCCGAGACCGCATTCACCGGGACCGACTTCGTCCTCGCTCACATCCGCGTTGGCCTGTACGCTATGCGTGAGCTCGACGAGAAGATTCCTCTCAAGTACGGCTGCGTTGGCCAAGAGACCTGCGGTGCCGGCGGTATCGCCTACGGCATGCGCTCCATCGGCGGCGTCATCGAGATCCTCGACTACATGGAGAAGTACAGCCCCAACGCTTGGATGCTCAACTACTCCAACCCCGCAGCTATCGTCGCCGAGGCCTGCCGCGTGCTGCGCCCCAACAGCCGCATCATCAACATCTGCGACATGCCGATCGACCTCATGGATAAGATGAGCCGTATGTGCGGCATCAAGGATCGTCGCGAGCTGCAGTATAGCTACTACGGCCTCAACCACTTTGGTTGGTGGAGCAAAATCTACGACAAGGACGGCAACGACCTCATGCCGCAGATTAAGGAGCACATGGCTAAGAACGGCTACCTGGACGGCATCGAGCACGAGGCCGGTAAGGAGCAGCATGTCGAGGAGAGCTGGATTCACACCTTCGGCAAGGCCAAGGATGTCTATGCTGTCGATCCCGAGACGATTCCCAATACCTACCTCAAGTACTACCTGTACCCGGACTATGTCGTCGAGACGTCTGACCCCAACTACACTCGCGCCAATGAGGTTATGGACGGCCGCGAGAAGAAGGTCTTTGGCGCTTGCCGCGACATCATCGCCAAGGGTACTGCTAAAGACGGCGGCTTTGAGCCAGATGTACATGCCAACTACATCGTCGACCTTGCCTGCGCACTGGCCGAGAATACGCTCGAGCGCTTCCTGCTGATCGTTCCCAACGATGGTGCTGTGCCCAACTTCGACCCGACGGCCATGGTCGAGGTGCCTTGCATCGTCGGTTCCAACGGCTTTGAGAAGATCTGCCAGGGCCCGATCCCGCAGTTCCAGAAGGGCCTCATGGAGCAGCAGGTTTCCGTCGAGAAACTCGTTGTCCAGGCTTGGGTCGAGGGTAGCTACCAGAAGCTCTGGCAGGCACTCACGCTCTCCAAGACCATTCCTTCGGCGAGCGTTGCTAAGCAGATCCTGGACGAGCTCATCGAGGCCAACAAGGATTTCTGGCCCGAGCTTAAGTAAGGACTACTGTCTCGAACCCTCACACATCTCTGCTTCATTTGCGCCGCCGCGGTGTCCGGATTCGCCCGGATGCTGCGGCGGCGCTATACTTATACAGTTTGAAGTACCTGTACTAAAAGGAGCTGTCGTGTCCCTTTCCATCGGTATCGTGGGCCTGCCCAACGTGGGCAAGTCGACGCTGTTCACCGCGCTTACCAAAAAGACTGGCCTTGCCGCCAACTATCCGTTTGCCACGATTGATCCCAACGTGGGTGTCGTCGACGTGCCCGATAGCCGCCTGCAAAAGCTCGCCGACATCGTCAACCCGGGTCGCATTGTGCCGGCGACGGTCGAGTTCGTCGACATCGCAGGTCTGGTGAAGGGCGCTAACGAGGGTGAGGGCCTGGGCAACCAGTTCTTGGCAAACATCCGCGAGACCGACGCCATCTGCGAGGTCGTGCGCTACTTTAAGGACCCCAACGTCATGCGTGAGGTGGGCCGCACGGGCGAGTTCGTCGACCCCGCCGGCGATGCCGACACCATCATGACCGAGCTCATCCTGGCCGATATGGGCACGCTCGAGAAGCAGCTGCCCAAGCTCGAGAAGGAGGCCAAGCGCGACAAGGAGCTCATGCCCAAGTTCGAGGTCGCCAAGCGTCTGCTTGCCTGGCTCAACGAGGGCAAGCGCGCCGCATCCATGGAGATGACCGACGAGGAGCGTGCCGCTGCCAAGGGCCTGTTCCTGCTCACCATGAAGCCCATCCTGTATGTGGCCAACGTAGATGAGGACATGCTCAACGAGGACTTGGCGCCCATCGACGGCGTCAAGCCGCTGCCGATCTGCGCCAAGATTGAGGCCGAGCTTTCCGAGCTCGATCCCGAGGACGCTGCCGACTACCTGGAGAGCCTGGGCCTGGAGCAGCCCGGCCTGGACGTGCTCGCGCAGGCAGCCTACAAGCTGCTTGGTCTGCAGTCGTTCTTTACGGCTGGCGAGATGGAGGTCAAGGCCTGGACGGTGCGTCAGGGCGCGACCGCCCCGCAGGCCGCCGGTGTCATCCACACCGACTTTGAGCGCGGCTTTATTAAGGCCGAGGTCATTGGCTACGACGACTACATCGAGCTCGGTGGCGAGCAGGGTGCCAAGGCTGCCGGCAAGCTGCGTATTGAGGGCAAAGAGTATGTCATGGCCGATGGCGACGTCGTGCACTTCCGCTTTAACGTGTAAGGACGACGCGCATGTTTAAATATGGCAAAAAAGCCGGCTACATGGGCATCGCGCTGCTGGTACTTGCAGTGCTTCCGCTGGTGGTCGCAGCGTGTGTTATCCCCAACATTGGTCCCGAGGTGGCAACGAAGTTTAATGCCGCCGGCGAGGTGACGCGCTGGGGCAAGAGCTACGAGCTGCTGGCGCTTCCGGTGCTCAACCTGCTGTTGAGCGTGGCGACGTACTTTACGGCGGGACGCCAGGCAAAGAACAATGAGGATTCCGCCGCCATGGCGCGCATCGTGTGCGAGCGCTACCTGCGCAACGGTTGCATCACGGGTGTGTTCCTCAACGTAATCAACGTCTACTTTATGTATTCGGCGATTACCGGTATGGGCTTTGGCCTGGGCTTTTAGCTTGCGCCTTTAGGCAACGAGCTTGCAAGCATATTCGATGGCTGCTGCGAGGCCGCCGCTCGATCGTGGTTGAAAGACCATGTCGGCGGCGGCCTCGTTTTCGTATCCGGCGCCGCGGAGGGCGAGCGCGATGCCGGCTTCCAAAAGGAGCGACAGGCCACGCTGGCTGGTTGCTATTACTACGGCCTGGTCAAGGGCGCAGCCGTGCGTTCGGCACTGAGCGGCGAGCTCGCCTCTCGCCGGGTCGGGGAGCAGTGCGGTCGCAACACGGCTCGATAGCAGCGTAAAGGCTGTGCGTTCGTCCGGGGAAAGGCATTCGGCCTCAACGACGACAAGCTTGGGCTGCGCGCCGTCTGAGCAGCGTGATTTCTGGCGCATGCAAATTGAGCAAGCCGACATAGAAAACTCCTGTATATTCGGCAAAACGTAAACTATAGTTTACGTTTTTGTTTTGCTCCATTTCAAACTCGTCTGCATGAATGAGCATGCGAAACAGATTCTTGGCGAGCGAGTTGAGCGGACGCGCAAGGCCCTTGGTATCTCCAAGGTCGATTTTTGCGTGGCGACAGGAATCAGCCGACCCTACCTCGACCGAATCGAAGATGGGACGGCAAATTTCACGCTCAAGGTTTTATTTAAGATCGCGCCCGCGCTTGGCATGACGGTATCGGAGCTTCTCGAGGGCATCGAATAGGGGATACCCGTCGACAACTGAATTACACCATCGGGATACGGTCGTGGTTGACTTGGCTGTAGAACAGGCGCTGAATCTCTGACGCATCACGTGACTGGCCGAGCGCCCACATGGTTTTGGCCACGAGCGTCTCAGTGGTCATATCGTCGCCGCGCAAAATACCCGGATGATCGGCGTAAGCTCGGCCGACCTCATAAACACCCAGGTCAAGGCCCTCCTCGGGGACCTGCGTGGTCATAACGACGGTGCGACCCGAGTCGACCCAGCGAAAAATCGCCTCTTGGAATGACTCGCCCGACTCACCAAACTCGGGAATACCGCCAATGCCAAAGGTCTCAAGAATTACAGCATCGTAGCTATCGGCTAGGGCGTCCAGGATACCCGGGTTCACGCCGGGCGTCAGCTTAAGGACAAATACGCGCGGGTCGATACTGTCGTAGAAACGCACCGGGCTCTCATTCTGGTGAGTGCCGTGAAGCCCGTTGCGCACGATGCGGTCGTTGCGGATATAGGCGATGGGCGGATAGTTGACGCTAATGAACGCGTTAAAGCTCATAGTGCGCTGTTTGCGGGCGCGCGTGCCAGCAATGGCTACGCCGCCAAACACGATCGAAACATCGTGCGAATGCTCGTCGAGTGCATAGAGCAGACTCTGGTACAGGTTGAGCTTGGCATCGGTAAAGGGGTTGCCCATGGGCTTTTGCGAGCCGGTGAGCACGATGGGCTTGGGGCTGTCCTGAATCAGATAGGAAAGCGCCGCCGCGGTGTAGCTCATGGTGTCGGTACCGTGCAGGACCACAAAGCCGTCGTGATCGGCATAACCCTCGACAATGACATCGCGGATGCGCATCCAGTCGCTCGGGCGCATATTGGTGCTGTCGATGTTCATGGGTTGCACGACGTCGAGCTCACAGAGGCCCGAGATCTCGGGGACGCTCTGGGCGAGCTCCTCACCGGTCAGGGCGGGGGAGAGGCCGTTGCCGTCCTCGGTCGATGCGATGGTGCCGCCCGTGGCGATGAGAAGTATGCGCTTCATGCTGGTATTCCTATCGTATTTGCCGCCGCAGAGGCGGAGTCGTTCGGCAGTATTGTGGCACAGGGCGACGAATGTTCAAACGTATTACATCATCTGTAACGTTTGGTAACACTTCAATTGCCGTCAAATAGGGCCAGGTCGTGCGTTTGCCGTGCGCTGATGGCTGCGAGGGACGAGAAACCCCATATAACGTGTACACTATGAACGCTATTTTCGTTCATTCACGCGGGCGGGCACCGGCTCCCCGCCAACAAGAGGGGGATACCATGGATCAAAATGCTTCCGCAAAGGTCCTCGTACTCGACTTTGGTGCGCAGTACGGTCAGCTCATTGCCCGTCGCGTCCGCGACCTCAACGTGTATTCCGAGATTGTCCCCTGCGACATCTCGGCCGACGAGATTCGCGAGATGAACGCCTCTGCGCTCATCCTTTCTGGCGGCCCGGCGTCCGTGTACGCCGAGGACGCTCCGTCCATCGACCCCGCCATCTTTGACCTGGGCCTTCCCGTCCTGGGCTTCTGCTACGGCCATCAGATCACGGCCGTGACGCTCGGCGGCAAGGTCGGTCACTCCGAGGTGGGCGAGTACGGCCGTGCCACTATTACGCGTACTGCCGGCGCCAAGCTCTTTAACTCCACGCCCATGGAGCAAACCGTGTGGATGAGCCACCGCGACGCCGTGTCCGAGGTGCCCGAGGGCTTTACCGTTACCGCCAGCACCGACGTGTGCCCGGTTGCCGCCATGGAGTGCGTCGAGCGCAAGATCTTCACCACGCAGTTCCACCCCGAGGTCAAGCACTCCGAGTACGGTCAGCAGCTGCTGAGCAACTTCCTGTTTGAGATCTGCGGCCTGGAGCCCAACTGGAGCATGGACAACCTGGTCGAGACCATGACGGCCGAGTTCCGCGAGAAGGTCGGCGACGACCGCGTGATTCTGGCCCTGTCCGGCGGCGTCGACTCCTCCGTCGTGGCTGCGCTGGGCGCCCGCGCCGTGGGCAAGCAGATGACCTGCGTGTTCATCAACCACGGCTTGCTGCGCAAAGGCGAGCCCGAGCAGGTGGAGGAGGTCTTCACCAAGCAGTTTGACGTCGACTTTATCCACGTTCACGCCGAGGACCGTTATGCCGAGCTTCTGGCCGGCGTGACCGAGCCCGAGGAGAAGCGCCGCATCATCGGTACGCAGTTCTGGAAAGAGTTCTTCGCCGTGGCGCAGCAGCTCGAGACCGATGGCAAGCCGGTCAAGTACCTGGCTCAGGGCACCATCTACCCCGACATCATCGAGTCTGGCGCTCGCAAGACGGGCGGCAAGACGGCCACCATCAAGAGCCACCACAACCTGATTCCGTTCCCCGAGGGCGTGCACTTCGACCTTATTGAGCCGCTCGACCACTTCTTTAAGGACGAAGTCCGCGCGCTTGGTCTGGCGCTTGGCCTGCCGGGTCACATCGTGTTCCGTCAGCCCTTCCCGGGCCCGGGTCTGGCTATCCGCATCATCGGCGCGGTCGATAAGGAGAAACTCGAGATTCTCAAGAACGCCGACGCTATCGTGCGCGAGGAGCTCGACGCCTACAACCAGCGTCTGTTTGAGCAGACCGGCGAGCGCAACTCCGAGCACAGCTGCTGGCAGTATTTCGCGGTTCTGCCCGACATTAAGTCCGTCGGTGTTATGGGCGACGAGCGCACCTACCAGTGCCCGATCATCCTGCGCGCCGTTGAGTCCAGCGATGCCATGACCGCCGACTGGGCCAAGCTGCCCTACGACGTGCTGGCCCGCATCTCCGGCCGCATCGTTGCCGAGGTCCCCGGCGCCAACCGCGTCTGCTACGACATCACGTCCAAGCCGCCCGCGACCATCGAGTGGGAATAGAAAATTCCTTAGTTATGGGGGTGTAAATTTGATTCCCTTTAGGATACACCCCCATAACTGTATGAATTGACCTGCTGACTCCAATGAAGATTGGAGGGTAACTGCCAGGGGTGACGGCCCAGCGAGTGTTATTTTGCGAGCTATGCGCATTGAAAGCGACCTTTCGTGGTATAAACTACTTGCCGGAAGCCGCGGCTTTCAGAGTACGGCTTACGTGTACGTTTAACCTCCGTGGGCGACGGGGTGCCGCAAGGCGTAGAATATCGCCCACCTGTAGGGGCCTGCAGCGATGCGGGCCCCGCTTCGTATGAAGGGGGCGTAACCGATGAAGATCGTATCCATCTCCCAGGACTTCTTCGACCTCGTCGAGGGCGACCGCGAGCTCATGCTTAAGCACAATCGCCCCTGCATCGTGGTGGTGAGGCTGCGTTTCCGCGGGAAGCGCAGGGACTTCGCTGTGCCGCTGCGTTCCAACATCGCCCCTAACGCGCCCAAAGACCAGTACTTTGCGTTGCCACCCCGCCCCACGACGCGCCCCGGCTGCCGCCACGGCATCCACTACATCAAGATGTTCCCCATAACCAAGGTCTACCAGCGCCGCTTCAGGACCGAGGGCTCGGCCTACTACGAGACGCTCCAGCGCATCATCGACGGCAACACCAAGCGCATCGTCTCCGAGTGCCAGGCATACCTCGACCGCTACGAGCGCGAGGGAAGGCCTCGCTTTGCCGTCGACATCGACCGCATCGTGGGGCTGCTGGAGAGCGAGAAGTAGGGCACCTCGGCTCAGTCTCGAGCCATGCGGAGTCGCTCCGCATTTTTGAACGCCGCGTGTGCGTCCCAAATACTTGAGAAACAAGCTGTGAAGTGCGGTGGCGCGCCCGTGCCCGCGCGCAGCCATCTCCATCAGCGTTTACGGTGCACTACAACATCACGGGCAAACCGCCTGACAAGCCGAGCATCCTGATCGTTCCGTCTATGAGCTACGTTGCTGTGCGGGGCAAGGGCGATTCCAATGTCGAAGGCGGCGCATAGCGGAACGCGTTGCCGATGCTCTACGGCGTCGCATATACCATCAAGATTTCGAAGAGGGCCCGCGGGAAATCGAGGGCTATTTCGACTTCGTCGTGCCGCCGGTCGAGGGCTTCTGCCGACATGACATGGCTGGGGCTTACCCTCCGACGCGCCCTTGCGCATATTTCCTTATCGGTTTTGAAACCGAGAAAGAGCTGATGATTGATTGGGTCGACCGCAATACGTACATGGAGCGGCTTTGGGCGCTCGAGGGCGCCTGGGACATCAAGGTGATCACGGGGATGCGCCGCTCCGGCAAGTCCGAGCTCATGAAGGCGTTCTCCGCCTCCGTTGCTCGGAGGGACCCATCCTCCAACAACGTCTACATCGATCTGCTGGACCTCGACAACGAGCTACTGCTCGAGTACCAGCGCTGCATCGCGAAATCATAGAGCGGCACAAAGAGGGCGCCCGCAACCGTCTCTTCATCGACGAGGTGCAGCTGTGCGAGGGTTTCGAGAAAGCAATTAACAGCATTCACGCGCGTGGCGGATGGGATATCTACCTCACGGGATCGAACGCGTTCCTCCTGAGTTCGGACCTGGCGACCCTGTTCACAGGGCGCCACGGGGAGGTACACATCCTCCCCTTCAGCTTCGGCGAATACCGCTTCTACTTTGACGAGCAGGGGGCCGTCGACGACGACTTCGACGGATTCATCAGGCGCGGCGGGCTCGCCGGGTCCTACGATTACGATGACATCTCGGAGTTGTACGGTTTCCTTCGGCGCGGGCGGATCGGGGCCCGCTGCCGATCTAGAGGCACTCGGTCAGAATCTGGAACACCTCGCTGCGCTCCAGTTTCTTGGCGCAGCCGCCGGTGAGCACGCAGGTGTCTGCAACCTTGTGCAGCGTCTCGTCGGACGCGTCGGAGCCCATCTCGGCGAAGCTCGTGGGAAGCCCCATCTCGCCGATGAACGTCTGCAGGCGGTCGATGCCCTCGAGCGCCACCGTAAGGTCGTCTTTGCCCTTAGCGTCGACGTCCCACACCTCGCACGCCCAGCGGGCGAACTGTGCGGGCGCCTCGGGGGCCAGGTGGCGGTAGAGCGCAGGGTGGATGACCGCGAGGCCCATTCCGTGGTTGGTGTGAGTGTACGCGCCGTACTGGTGCTGGATCATGTGCGCCTGGAAGTCCGTTGACTTGCCGATCTTGAGCACGCCGTTCTCGGCCATGGCGGAGTCGTATACGAGCTCGCTGAGCGCCTCGAGGTTCTGATTGTCGTCCGCGATGATCCGCATGTTGCGGATGACGTTACGCTGGATGGCGAGGTTGATGTCGTCGGTGACGTTGCGCCCGCGCGGGCTTCCGAAATAGCTCTCCATGCAGTGCGAGAGCGTGTCGAACGCGCCGCTCATGAACTGCGCGTGCGGTACGGTGAGCGTGAGCGCCGGGTCGAGCGCCGCCCACATGGGCATCGCCCCCAGATAGGCGCCCTTCACGTGCGTCTCCTCGTTGGTGATGACGGCGCCGTTGTTCTGCTCGGCGCCCGTGCCGGAGAGCGTAACGATGCATCCCATGGGGATGAACGAGCTCGGCATCTTGCCGTCGGCGTGCTCGAACGCCTCGATGTCCTCATCAAGCATCGCCTGCGCGGAGACCACCTTGCAGCAGTCGAAGACCGACCCGCCGCCGACGGCGAGAATGAAGTCGACCTGCTCCTCGCGTGCGAGCGCGGCGCCTTCCTGGCACTTCTCGTAGGTCGGGTTGGGCATGATGCCGCCGAAGTCCACCACGCGCTTGCCCGCGCTCGTGAGCTTATCGACCACGTGGCCATAGACGCCGGTTCGCTTGACCGAACCTCCGCCGTAGGCGAGCATCGCTGTCTTGCCCATGGCACCCATCTCGGCGTCGAGTGCCTGGTCCATGGCCCCCTCGCCGAAGTAGTTCCTGACCGGGTAGTCGTACGTGAATGAGTTCATGGCAATTCCTCCTAGTAAGTTATCAGTGCGGTCTGACCGCTCGTCTACACGTTGCGCACGAGCCCGGACATCCATTCGATGGTGGCGGGGTCGTGGTGGTCGAAGAACGCGCTGCGCCCGGTGTCGAGCGCGGCGATGGCGACCATCTCGTCGTCGCCCAGCGCGAAGTCGAAGACGTCGAAGTTTTGCTCCATGCGATCGCGGTGCGTGCTCTTAGGGATGCAGACCACACCGCGCTGCAGCAGCCAGCGCAACACGACCTGGGCGACCGTCTTGCCGTGCGCCTCGCCGATGCGAGCGAGGACCTCGTTGCGGAAGAGGTCGTTTCTGCCCTCCGCAAAGGGCGCCCAACCCTCCATGGCCACCTCCTTGCCGGCCATGTACTCCTGCGCCTCGCGCTGCTGGAAGAACACGTTGCACTCGACTTGGTTCACGGCGGGGGCGATGCGGTTGAACGAGATGAGGTTTGCGAGGTGATCGGGGTAGAAGTTAGCTGTACCTATGGCGCGGATAACGCCCTGCTCATAGAGCTCCTCCATGGCGCGCCACGCGCCGAAGACGTCGCCGAACGGCTGGTGGATGAGGTAGAGGTCGACGTAGTCGAGCCCCAGCCGCTTGAGCGACGCGTCGAAGCCGCGCTTGGCCCCCTCGTAGCTCACATCCGACATCCACAGCTTGGTCGTCACGAACACCTCGTCGCGCGGCAGGCCGCTCGCACGAATGGCGGCCCCGACCGCCTCCTCGTTGCCGTAGCTCGCGGCCGTGTCGAGCAGCCGGTAGCCGACCGAGAGCGCGTCCTCCACGGCGCGCTGGCATTCCGCGGCGTCCGGGATCTGGTACACGCCGAAGCCGAGCTGCGGCATCCTGACGCCGTTGTTCAAGGTGATGTAGTCCATGGTGCCTTCCTTTCTCGCAACTTGACGTATCCACCATACGAGGGGCGCCGCGCCGGCGGAAGTTTCCGTTGGTGAGGGTTCTATAACGCTGGGGTGCGCACGGAGTTATAACCCGCGGGTTCAGGGCACCGCACCAAAGGGGGATTCCGCCGAGCGCCCCGCGGTCGTACGCTTGGCGATGAGAGAGAACAAGCCACCGACAGGAGATGTGCCTAACGGAGTCCGATGAACGGGCGGACGTGGGCTTTGCAAACAAATGACGAATATCATAGACAGGGAGAACAGGAATGGACAAGCGCGTTTTGGGAAAGAGCGGCATCGAAGTCAGCCCGCTCGGCATGGGCTGCATGGGAATCACGCACGCGAGCGGAGACCCGATGCCCGGCGACGAGGCCGTGAGCGTCGTCCGTCAGGCCCACGAGATGGGCTATACCTTCTTTGACACGGCGGAGTGCTACGTTGGCACGTGCGCCGACGGGACCGAGGCGCACAACGAGGACGTGGTGGGCAAGGCGCTCGCGCCCGTGCGCGACGAGGTTGTCATTGCCACCAAGTTCGGCGTCACGCACGCCCCGGACAAGACCATCCTCGTGGACTCGCGCCCCGAGGTTATCCGTATCTCGGTGGAGAAGAGTCTGCGCCGGCTGCGCACCGACCACATCGACCTCTACTACCAGCACCGAATCGACCCAAAGGTCGAGCCCGAGGTCGTTGCAGGCACCATGGCAGACCTCATCAAGGAAGGCAAGATCCGCGCCTGGGGAATCTCCGAGGCGACGGAGGAGTACCTGCGTCGCGCCGATGCGGTGTGCCCCGTCTCCGCCGTCCAGAACCGCTACTCCATGATGGCGCGCTGGAACGAATCCCTGTTCCCCGTGCTCGAGGAGCTGAATGTCGCCCTCGTGGCGTTCTCTCCCATGGCGAATGGCTTTCTGACGGGCGCGTACAGCCACAACACCAGATTCGAGGGCGCCCAAGACTACCGCGATGGTATGCCGCAGTACACAGAGGAAGGCGAAAGGCGCGCCGAGCCCCTCATGCGGTTCGTTCGCGAGCTTGCTGAGCTGCACGCGGCGACGCCCGCCCAGGTCTCCCTTTCCTGGATGCTTGAGAAGAAGCCCTACATCATCCCCATCCCGGGCAGTCGCAAGCCCGAACGATTGCTCGAGAACCTCGGCGCCGCCGAGGTCGGGCTCACCGACGATGAGGTTGCCAAGGTCGACGGGCTGCTCAACGGACTCGACCTCATGGTCTTCGGCGGGCACGCGGTAAGGTAGGGAGCCATGAACATGAGACCCTATGTCGTTTGTCACGTCTTTGCCGGGCTCAACGGGCGCATCGACGGCGCGTACATGCTCGACCCCGTTGCCTCGCCCGCACGCGCCGCGTACTCTCGCATGCAGGTCGAGTTCGGGGCGGACGCCGTGGCGTACGGGGCCGTGACCACGAAGGGCTTCGTCGGGCCGCGCCCCCTTGCGCTCGGTACCCACGGGAGCGCGCCCAAGGGGGACTTCGTGGCGCCTCACGCTGAACGATCGTTCTACGTCTCCGTCGACCCCGCCGGGGAGATTGCATGGGAGTCTGCGACCTATCGTCGCGCCGGCCGTGCGGACGCGCACGTCATCGAGGTCCTCACCGAGGCGGCGTCGCCGGCGTATCGCGACTATCTGCGAGAGCGCGGCGTCTCATACGTGCTTGCCGGCTCGCGCGGGCTAGACCTCCCGCTCGCCCTGCGCAAGCTGCGCGAGCTTTTTGGCATCGAGCGCCTGCTCGTATGCGGCGGCGGGAAGACGGACATGTCGTTTCTTTCCGCGGGCGTGCTTGACGAGTTGAGCCTCGTTCTCTCCCCGACGGTCTCGGGGGAGTCCGAAACGGCTTCCGTCTTCGACGAGATGCCTCGCTCAGCCGGCGGTTCGCACGCATTCTCGCTCGAGCGCGTCGAGCGCCTTGCCGGCGACGGCCTCCACCTCGTCTATCGAGTGCGGCGATGATGTCGCGCCGTTCGTTTCTGGAGGCTGCCGCGTGGTTGGCCGCTGCGGGCAGCCTTGTCGGCTGCTCGTCGGACGGGGCCGCCGGGGTCGCGCGCGGCTCCGCTCCGGGCCCGGTCACGGCGGACACGCCCATCTACGACGTCATCAACAACCCTTTGTTCGATGGCTACGGGCAGCTGCTCTTCCCCACAACGCTCCATCCGCCGACAGAGGATATGGCGCTCGACGACCTTTCCGCTTGCCTGCCGTGGTACTCGGAGATCCATACGAGCACCACGGTCGACGTCGTCAGCTATCTGCTGTCAGAGCGCGCAGCGAAACGGACGGTCTTCTACGACATCTACACGGATGCCGAGAAGGCCGCCGACCCCTCGCTCGCCAACACGGGGCTCTTCCGCTTCGCTGCCGAGGGAGTGGGCGGCGCGTCTGCGCCGTTTGCCGTGGTAAGCGCGGGCGGCGGATTCGCCTACGTCGCTGCCATGCACGACTCCTTCCCGCACTGCCTGCACCTGTCCCGTTCCGGCGTCAACGGGTTCGCGGTCATCTACCGGCCGGACGCGCAGCTCGCCTGCGAGGACTTGGCCCGCGCCGTCTCCTTCATCTTCGAGCACGCCGACGAGCTCAGCGTGGACACGTCGGGCTATTCGCTGTGGGGCGGCTCGGCCGGTGCGCGCATGGCGGCATGGGTCGGCGGCTACGGCCCGGCCGCCTTTGGCGCGCCGGCAACGACGCCCCAGCCCGCGGCGGCCATCATGCAGTACACCGGCATGAGCGAACTGACGGGTGCCGACCCCGCGACCTACGCCTGCGTGGGCGATCGCGGCGGCATCGCGAGCTGGCGCACCATGCAGGCGCGTCTCGAAGCGCTCTCAGCAACGGGCGTGCCCACGGAGTTTCATGTTTACGAAGGCCTGAGCCACGGCTTTGGCCTGGGTGTCGACACCGTGGCAGAGGGCTGGATCGACGATGCCCTCGCGTTTTGGAAGGCGCAGCGATGAGGATGGCAAGACGTACACACCCCACGGTTATAAGCTGCCTACGAGCAGGAACTTCTCGCCGGATCTTCTCACGCCTATGGTAAAGGCGGTATCAGACAATACGTAAGGAGTGAGACGTATGATTCTCTTCATCAACGGAAGCCCCAACAAGGATGGCAACACGGCGCGCCTGGCGCGCGAGCTCATCGGCGATCGCCCGTACGAGCAGCTGAATCTTGCCGAGCACAAGGTCTACGGCTACGGCCAGAGCTACGGCGACGATGACTTCGAGGACGTGCTCGCGCGCATCGAGGCGGCGGACACTCTGGTCGTGGGGTCGCCCGTCTACTGGCACAGCCTCTCCGGCATGCTGCGCAACCTGCTCGACCGCTTCTACGGTCCGGTGCGCGAGGGCAGTATGAGCGGCAAGACGCTCTATTTCGTGTTCCAAGGTGGCGCGCCCACGCGCGAGATGCTCGATTGGGGCGAGTACACCATGAAGCGCTTCGCCGCGCTCTACGGCATGACCTACGGCGGCATGGTCGACAACACGCACGAGGCAAGGGCGCTCTCGAAGAAGCTCGCGTAGTCCCGACTTGCGTAACTCAGTTCGGCGGCGGTGGGCCCGTGAAGACGGAGGCCCACCGCCCCTTTTCGTTCGCCTAACGTATGATCGGACGGGCGCTGCGGACGACTACCCGCATGAGCAGGGCACCCAGAAATGCGGAAAGCCATCCCATGATGTCCTCGTCGCGGGCAAAGAGGTGGCCGCCCGCCCCGTGCTGGCCCGCGTCCGCAGCAAAGCCCCGCTCGGTGAAATAGCACGTGGGCTTGACATCGAGCACGACCAGCTCGCTGATGCGCTCCTCGGAAAGCCTGCGAGCTCGATAGGCGGCGCGAATCTCCTCGTACGCCTCGCGCGCGGGTTCGGAGCCGTAATAGTCGTCGTTCTCGCCGATAGCCATATACACGGGAACCTCGGCTGCGGCGAGCGTCTCGATGTCGCCGTCCCAGCGCGAGATGGTGTGGAGCGCGCGTCGGTAGAGCTCGGGGCGCGTTCCCAAGACGATGGAGATGGTCTCGCCGCCGCCCGAGCATCCGCTCAGGTACACGTGGTCCGCATCGATGCTGTAGGCGCCGAGCAGCCATTCGGTGAGCTCCACCACGTCTGACGCCGATTGCTCGTCCCAGTCGTCGAGCTGGGGCGAGGCCACGATCATATCGGCGATGTAGTCGTTCGCCACGAAGGGGTAGTCCTCCCGAAGATTCGCCCCCACGCCCTGGAAGTAGAGCCCCTCCCAGCCGGGGCAGGCCACGTAGAGCGCATAGGGCACGGACCCGTTGTAGGAGTCCGGCACATGGAGCGAGAAGTGCAGCGTCCTGCCCGATGGCGTCTGCAGGGCGTCGTCAACGACGAAGCCGCGGTCTGTCTGCGACCCCTCCGTGAGGACGTAGCCGCCAAGCTCACGGACATCCCCGCAGCCGACCAGGCCTTCCCCGAGTACCAGCCCGCCCGCAGCGAGCGCGGCAGCCTCGATAAAGGACCTGCGTGAAAGATGGCTCACGTGCATAGTTCCTCTTTCTGAATGAACCAAGCCGAAGCCGCAGGCTTTCGGCTTGGCGAGAAGCGCATCAGCGGCCGCTGTTGGCCTCTTGCAGCTCGGCAAGGGTCACGTGTTCGTTGCGGAAGCGCGCCGCGGGGTTCTTGTCGCCCGCCGCGCAGGTGATGGCGTGCGCGGGGCAGGCGTGCATGCAGGCGAGGCAGGCGTTGCAGCCAAAGCCCGCCTGCGCGTTACGGACGGCCTTACCGCCCTCGAGCGCGATGCAGCCAGCCGGGCACACCTTTGCGCACGCCCCGCATCCCATGCACTTCTCGGAATCAACGGTCAGGAATCCGCCCAGCGCCGCCGGCTCGAAGCACAAGCCCCGGCTCATGAACTGCTCGTGGGCAGCGCGATCCTCGTCGGTCACCGGCTCGAGCCAC
>CALAMK010000025.1:0-7605 GCA_937925735.1 uncultured Collinsella sp.
ACCCTCGTTCGGTCAGACGCGCCGCCGCGTTTTGTTTTTGTGCCGTATAATGACCACTACCTATGACGCGATACAAAAGAAAGGTGTTTGCCCATGCAGGCACAGAAGGCGGAGGGAACCCGCGACCTTATCGGCGCCGAGATGCGCGCCTGGCAAAAGATGCAGCAGATTGCGGCCGGCGTGTTCGAGCCGTTTGGTTTTAAGCCCATCGAGACGCCCGCGATCGAGCAGGTGGACGTGTTTGTCCACGGTATCGGCCAGTCGACCGACGTCGTTCGCAAGGAGATGTTCCGCGTGTTTAGCGGTGCCAACCTGGAGCGCGTCTTTACCGAGGGCACCGACACCAAGCTCAAGCCCAAGCAGCGCTTGGCGCTTCGCCCCGAGGGCACGGCCGGTGTGGTGCGCGCCGTCGTGGAGAACAACCTGGTGCCCCAGGGCTCCACGCCGTTTAAGGCTTACTACGCCGAGGCCATGTTCCGCGGCGAGCGTCCCCAGAAGGGCCGCCTGCGCCAGTTCCATCAGGTGGGCATCGAGTGGCTCGGCGCTCCCGATCCGGCGGCAGACGCCGAGTGCATCATTATGCTCATGGAGTTCTACAAGCGCCTTGGTTTCGATCTTTCCAAGCTCCGTCTGCTTATTAACTCAATGGGCGATGCCCAGTGCCGTCCGGCCTATCGCGAGCAGGTTAAGCAGTTCATTCTCGACCACGCCGACGAGATGTGCGATGAGTGCCGCGAGCGCGCCGAGCTCAACCCGCTGCGCGCCTTCGACTGCAAGAACGACCATTGCCGCGAGATCATGGCCGACGCCCCGCTGATGGGCGACAACCTGTGCGACGAGTGCCGCGAGCACTACGAGCAGGTCAAGCGCTATTTGGATGCGGCGGGTATCGAGTATGTCGAGGACCCCACCTTGGTGCGTGGCCTGGACTACTACACCCGTACTGTCTTTGAGGTCGAGGCCCCTGGCGCCGGCGTCGGCTCCATCGGCGGCGGCGGCCGCTACGATGGCCTGGTCGAGCTCGAGGGTGGCAAGCCCACGGCGGGCGTCGGCTTTGCTGTCGGTTTTGAGCGCGCCCTGCTGGCCCTGCAGGCCTTTGGCAGCGACCTGGGTGCCGATGAGGCCCCGTGCGTCTATGTCGCCAACGCCGGCAAGGAGCTGCGTCAGAACGTCTTTGCCATTACGCAGCAGCTTCGCGCCGCAGGTATCGTGACCGAGGCCGACTATCAGGGTCGTTCGCTCAAGGCCCAGTTTAAGCAAGCCGATAAGGTAGGCGCCAAGCTCATCTTGGTCCTGGGTGGCGACGAGCTTGCCGCCGGCAAGGTCAAAGTGCGCGACATGCAGAGCCATGACGAGGTGCTCGCCGATCTGGACAACGTCGTCGAGGCGGTTCGCGAGCGCCTGTAGCGCATCTTTTTGAGCTTCGGGCCTGCTAACGTGCCCTGCTCATGGAGAGCGATTGTTACGGGGGTGTTTCGCTTTTATGCGGAATGCCCCCGTTTACGTATGCCGCCCACCGAGAAATACGACCATTTAGGGCAAAAACCTTTGCAATGCAGAAAATACTTTTGTGTGGTAAAGCGCAATCAGTGTCGAAAGTATTTCTCAAGCGCCTATAATGAATACCGCATGTTACGTGCATAGAAGGAGGAATGGGAGGAAACGTGGCTGAGAACCTAAGCAACCAGTCTGTACCCGAAGCCGCGGCGCGCGTCGCTGCCGTGGTCAACCGCCTCGTTAACCGAATCGGCTCGAATGCCGAGTCCAGGGAGCGTCTCGCCGAGATCGAGATCCCCGAGGAGCTGCGCGACAATCTGGCGCTGTTCTTGCGCCTGGAGCGCCGTGTGCTTAGCGAGTATGATCCCGAGATCGCGGACCTGTTCGACAAGATTTTGACAGCCGAGATTGTGGTCAATGCCGGCAACCCCGGTACCTGCGCTGCCGACGAAGCCGTCGACGAGCAGGGCGTGCCCACCGCCGACGAGCCCACTGCCGTGGCATTTCGTGAGGTCGTCGATTTGATCGACAGCCTGCCGCTCGATAAGCAGCAGGTCATCGTTCGCGCCTTTACGAGCTTTTTCCATCTGGCAAACCTGTCGGAGGAGAACTACCGTGTGGCGCAGCTGCGCGAGCGCGAGGCCGGTGCGTCGACCGATACCGAGGTCGATCCTGCCAACGAGCTTACCGTTGCCTATCACCAGCTGGTGAATGAGCTGGGTGTCGAGGGTGCCAACGAGCTGCTCGACAAGCTCGAGTTCCACCCTGTCTTTACCGCACATCCCACCGAGGCCCGTCGTAAGGCCGTCGAGGGCAAGATCCGCCGTATCTCCAACCTGCTGGAGGAGCGTCCGCGTCTGGGCGGCTCCGACCTGGTGGAGAACGAGCGCCATATGCTGCAGGAGATCGACGCCCTGGTGCGTACGAGTCCCATCGCGCTCAAGAAGCCCACGCCGGTCGAGGAAGCCGATACCATCATCGACATCTTCGATAACACGCTGTTCGACGTTATCCCCGTTATCTATCGTCGTTTTGACGATTGGGTGCTGGGCGACAAGGCCGGTACTGTGCCGCCGCTGTGCCCGGCGTTCTTCCATCCCGGCAGCTGGATCGGTTCCGACCGCGACGGTAACCCCAACGTCACCGCCAAGGTGAGCCGTGAGGTCGCCGCCAAGTACTTTACGCACATGGTGCTCAAGCTCGAGGACAAGTGCCGCCACATCGGCCGCAACCTCACGCTCGAGGCTACCTACAGCAAGCCGTCGGCCGAGCTCATTAACCTGTGGAACCATCAGGTCGAGATGAGCCCTCGTTACACGGCCCGCGCCGAGCTGATCTCCGAGCACGAGCCGCATCGCGCCGTCATGCTCGTCATGGCCGACCGCCTGAACGCCACCGTCCGTCGTATCACCGACACCATGTACCACAGCGCCGACGAGTTCCTGGATGACCTGCGCGTCGTCCAGCGTTCGCTGGCCGCCTGCGGTGCCGTCCGTGCTGCCTACGGCCCGGTCCAAACCATCATCTGGCAGGTCGAGTCCTTCGGCTTCCATATGGTCGAGATGGAGTTCCGTCAGCACTCCGTGGTGCATGCCCGCGCCCTTAAGGATATCCACGAGAACGGTATCCATGGCGACCTGCAGCCCATGACGCGCGAGGTCATCGATACCTTCCGCGCTATCGGCTCCATCCAAAAGCGCTACGGCAAGAAGATGGCGCACCGCTACATCATCTCGTTTACCAAGAGCGCTCAGCATGTGGCCGACGTCTTTGAGCTGGCGCACCTGTCCTTTGCACACGAGGAGGATGTCCCCGAGCTCGACGTGATCCCGTTGTTCGAGCAGCTCGAGGACCTCGAGGGCTGCGTCGACGTGCTCGATCAGATGCTTACGCTGCCCGTGGTGCAAAAGCGCCTTGCCCAGACCAACCGCCGCATGGAGGTCATGCTGGGCTATTCCGACTCTTCCAAGGATGCCGGTCCTACCACGGCCATGCTCGCGCTGCACTCCGCGCAGGAGCGCATCGCCAAGTGGGCAGAGAAGAACGATATCGACCTGGTGCTCATGCACGGTCGCGGCGGTGCCGTGGGCCGTGGCGGCGGCCCGGCCAACAAGGCCGTGCTGGCGCAGCCCAAGGGTTCGGTCAACTGCTTCTTTAAGCTTACCGAGCAGGGCGAAGTCATCTTTGCCCGTTACGGCAACCGCACGCTGGCTCAGCGCCATGTTGAGTCCGTTGCCGCCGCAACGCTTTTGCAGTCGGCCCCGAGTGTCGAGAAGACCAACACCGAGACCACGCAGAAGTTCTGGGATATGGCCGAGAAGCTCAACACTGCAAGCCACGAACGCTATCTGGACCTGCTGAACACCGAGGACTTTACACCGTGGTTCTCGACCGTGACGCCGCTGACCGAGGTCGGTCTGCTGCCGATCGGCTCGCGTCCTGCCAAGCGCGGCTTGGGGGCCAAGTCGCTCGACGACCTGCGTACCATCCCGTGGATCTTCAGCTGGAGCCAGGCGCGCATTAACCTGGCCGCTTGGTACGGTCTGGGCACCGCCTGCGAGCAGTTTGGCGATCTTGACCAGCTCAAGGCTGCCTACCAGGAGTGGCCGTTCTTCCGCACCTTTATCGACAACATCGAGATGTCGATCGCCAAGACCGACCAGCGCATCGCCAAGATGTATTTGCACCTGGGCGACCGCGATGATTTATCCGAGAAGGTCTTCACCGAGATGCAGCTCACGCGTAAGTGGGTCCTTGCCATCGTCGGCGATGAGTGGCCGCTGCAGCGTCGTCGCGTGCTCGGCTGCGCTGTCCGCGTGCGCAACCCCTACGTCGACGCCCTGTCCATCGCCCAGGTCCGCGCCCTTCGCGAGGTGCGTATGAACCAGGACGAGATGGCCGAGGAGAAGAAGGCCGAGTACATGAGCCTGATTCTTTCGACTGTGACCGGCGTCTCGGCAGGTTTGCAAAACACGGGGTAATCGATAGCCCTGTAGTCGTCCGGGTCCGCCATTAGTTTACTTTTAAGCACGTCCTCGGACATGCAAGAAGCCCTCGCTGCGCACTTCGTGCGGCGAGGGCTTCTTGCGTCCTGCGGAGTGTGCTTAAAAGTAAACTAATGGCGGACCCTGCGATGTCCGGTCTTCGGCGGATTACTGGCTGGGGGAATTAATGGCGCGCTTCGCGCGTTTGGAAGGGGCTTCGTGCTGCGGAGTGCATTCAGAGGGAAACCCATCGGGTCCTTTCGTCCTCGGTTTACGGCGGATCAGCCGCTGGGTGAGGGTGGTGCTTGGGACGACGTGCAAAAAACGGAGTTTTCAGCAGCCAAAGATTGGTGCATAAGGCTATGGGTGACGTTCGCGGCCCCTGTTGATGCTTTTGCACGACGATTGGGCTTTGGCGATGTTCATATATGGCTGGTTTCTCGCCGCATGCTATCCAGATGGGTCGAGTCATGAGGACTATCTACCTTTTGAAAGATTTTTGGCACCAAAATCTTATCCCGCGATGCTGAATACTCGCAAAAATGCACGCTCCGGAGGGTACTACCCAGTTATGGCCAGAAATCCATGCGCCATCTTATGCAATTAATTAACGAATTTATGCAAAATGGCTTACGTGCGTACGTCTCGGACTAGATGTTTGCCTCGGCGCTGCGTAAATCATCCTGTCTATAGTGTCTTTGACAGGCGGCTGCGGTCCCGTTTGGGGTCGCGGCCGTTTTGTTGTGGGTCAAATATGAACGTTGTGTTAATGAGTCGGTGGACGGTGGTGTTTTTCGGTGAGCGGCGTATCCTTCCAACGGTTTATCTAGTGTGTCAGTTGAAAAGGAAGAGGGCGCTCGTCATTGTTTGAATGTGAACTGCCGTTTGACCACAAGACGTTGCATCTGGAGCTCGAGGATAAGAACTTCGCGGGTGTGATGGAAGGTCATCAAAACGAGTTTAAGACCACGAAATCGCAGGAAGAGCTGGTAGGGGAGTCGCTTGCCAACCCTTATGGCTCGCCGTCGCTCGAGGAGCTTTGTGCTGGCAAGAAGGATATCGTCATCATTAGCTCCGACCATACGCGTCCCGTTCCCTCGCGTGTGACGATGCCTATTCTGCTGCATCACATCCATTCCGCTGCGTCCGAGGCTCGCGTGCGCATTTTGGTTGCTACGGGTATGCATCGTCCGTCGACGCATGAGGAACTCGTCAACAAGTACGGCGAGGAGATCGTTGCCAACGAGGAAATCGTTATGCACGTCGCGACCGATGACAGCATGATGAAAAAGATCGGCACCCTGCCTTCTGGCGGCGAGTGCATCATCAACAAGATTGCTGCCGATTGCGATCTGCTGCTTGCCGAGGGCTTTATTGAGCCGCACTTCTTTGCCGGTTTCTCTGGTAGCCGCAAGTCCGTCCTGCCTGGCATCGCCAGCTACAAGACCATCATGTACAACCACAACGGTCAGTTTGTGAACGATTCCCATTCGCGTGCCGGCAACCTGTGCCACAACCACGTGAGCGAGGACATGTTTGCCGCTGCCGAGATGGCTCACCTTGCCTTTGTGCTCAACGTGGTGCTCAACGGCAAGCACGAGGTCATCGGCTCCTTTGCCGGCGACATCCACAAGGCGCACGAGGCTGGCTGCGAGTTCGTGAAGAGCCTTGCCGGCGTTGAGCCCGTCGAGTGCGAGATTGCCATTACCACCAACGGCGGCTACCCGCTCGACCAGAACATCTATCAGGCCGTGAAGGGCATGTGCTCTGCCGAGGCTACGCTTCCCGAGGGCGGCGTGATCATCGACGTCGCCGGCTGTGCCGACGGTCACGGTGGCGAGGGCTTCTATCACAACATCGCCGACAACGATCCGGCGGAGTTTGAGCGTGCCTGCATCGACCGTCCTAAGGACGAGACCCTGCCCGACCAGTGGACGAGCCAGATCTTTGCCCGCATCCTGGCGCATCACCCTGTGATCATGGTCACCGACCTGTGCGATCACCAGATGATCAAGGATATGCACATGACGCCGGTCAACACCCTCGATGAGGCGCTCAAGCTCGCCTTTGAGATGAAGGGTGCCGATGCCAAGGTGGCCGTCATTCCCGATGGCCTGGGCGTTGTCGTCGCACAGCACTAGTACGCGGCCTAAACGAATCGTTTATAACCGACAAGAAAGATAAGGTTTTATGCTTACCAAACTCCTCTGCGAATTCGGCGCAACGGCCCTCATGATCATCTTTGGCGTGGGCGTGCACTGCGATACCGTGCTTAAGGGTACCAAGTATCAGGGCTCCGGCCATATGTTTGCCATCACCACTTGGTCTTTTGGCATCTCGGTCTGCCTGTTTGTCTTTGGTGGCGCCGTGTGCATGAACCCGGCTATGGTGCTTGCCCAGCGCATCGTCGGTCTGGTGCCGTGGAGCAGCTGCATCCCCTTCATGATTGCCGATATGCTCGGCGGCTTTGCGGGTGCCGTGATCGCATGGTTGATGTATGCCGATGAGTTCAAGGCTTCCGATGGTGTCATCGATCCCATTGCTCAGCGCAACATCTTCTCGACCAACCCCACCACCGAGGGTACGAACTATGCCCGTAATTTCTTCTGCGAGGCTATCTGCACCTTTGTGTTCATCAGCGCCATCCTTGCTGCTGCTAACCGTGCTGGCGAGAACGTCCTGATGCTCGCTATCTGCGTCGGTCTGATCGTTTGGGCTGTTGGCATGGGCATGGGAGGTATCACTGGCTTCGCCATGAACCAGGCCCGTGACCTTGGTCCTCGCATGGCCTATCAGGTGCTGCCGATTAAGAACAAGGCTGACAACAACTGGAAGTACGGCCTGCTTGTTCCTGGCATCGCTCCGTTTGTCGGTGCCGCTCTGGCCGCGCTGTTTGTGCACGGTTTCTTGGGCATGTTCTAGTCTGAGGCTACATAGTTGTCCGCTGGCCGCATGGGGTAACTTCCCAGCGCGTCCTCGGACATGAAAGAACCCCCGCTGCGCACTGAACTGCACCCCAAAACTTGGACGGCTTAAATAAGAACTACGCCGCAAGGGACTGGCTCCGGAACTCCTCCGGGGTCAGTCCCTTCAGTTTAACCTGGCGCCTCCTCGTGTTCCAATG
>CALAMK010000026.1:0-7193 GCA_937925735.1 uncultured Collinsella sp.
CCTCGTGTACTATCGGGATGGGCGCATCAAGAAGTCCCTCGGGTGGCTGAGCCCGATGGAGTACCGCAGGAAGCTTGGATACGCCTAGGCGCGGTCCAAGAAATCGTCCGCACCCCCGACTGTCCCTTTTGCACCGTGTTGGTGCAAAGTAACCTGACCCCCTTGCACCAGCTATTTACCGGCGGCGCGCAGGGCTACGTAGGCGGCGCCGATGATGCCGGCGTCGTTGCCGAGCGAAGCGACCTTGATGGGCGTCTCGCGCGAGGCGGAAAGCGCGTAGCGCTGGAAGTGCTCGCGGACCTTGTCGAGGTAGACATCGGCCGAAGCGGACGCGCCGCCACCGATCAGGAACATCTCGGGGTCAACCACGTTAGCAATAAGCGCCAGGGCACGGCCGAGATAGTCAGCCATGGTATCGGCAGCTGCCAGCGCGAGCTTGTCACCCTCGCGGCAGGCCTGGAACACGTCCTTGGAATCAGAAGGCCCGGTGAGCTCGATGGGCTCGACGCCCGCCTTCTTGCACTCAGCAAGGTAGTTGCTCACCACGCCAGTGGCGCTGGAATACTGCTCCAGATGGCCATGGCCGCCACAGCCGCAGGTGCGCTCCTCAGCCGGGTTCAGGCACATGTGGCCAATCTCACCGCCAGCACCCACAACGCCCGATACCACGTCGCCGTTGACGATTACGCCGCCGCCCACGCCGGTACCGATGGTGACCATCACGACGTTCTGCACGCCCTTGGCAGAACCGAGCCAGGCCTCGCCCATGGCAGCGGCGTTGGCATCGTTCTCGTACTTAACGACCGCGTCGGGGCAGTGCTTTTGAATGGCGATCCTCAGCTCGGGCAGGTTAATGGCAATGTTGGCCTTGACCTTGGCATCGCCCGATGCCGGGATGGGGCACGGAACGGCCAGGCCAATGCCCGCCACAAAGGCACGCGGAATCTGGGCTTTGGCGACCACCTGGTCGATAGCCTCGGTCACCGCGGCAAAGCCCGCAGCGTCAACGATGGGAGGCGTGGGCACGCTGGCCTTGGCAAGCAGGTTGCCGTCCTCGTCGAACAGGCCCTCCTTAACCGAGGTGCCGCCGACGTCGATGCCGATGTAATACTGCTTAGGTTCCATGGGAGCCCACCTTTCTCGTTTAAACATTGCCTGTATGGTACCGCTCCCAAGGCAAAAACCTACCAAAAAGGGACAGGTTTGTTTTGGCAGGCTTTATCTGGGGAAACGCGAATGGTCGCTTAATAGGTCGCGCAAGACCTTCCCCAAATATAAAGGCGCCGGGAGGCTGAGACTCCCGGCGCCCGTCAAAGGGACTGTGTTGTCTGTTGGACCGCACGGCCCATCGCGGCGATAACGCCGACTAGGCCTGAAGTACCTGCAGCTGCTTGTGAATCTCGATGAGCTCCGTCGCCATGACGCGCATGGTCTCGGTACCGGCCATCTGGTCCTCGGCATGCAGCAGAATCAACGGGGCCTCGCCGTTACGCTCGCCGTTGGCCTCCTTCTTCAGAAGTCCCATGTGAACATCGTGGCCACCGTTATAGGCCTCGTCGCCCTGCTTGATAAGCTCCTCGGCGGCGTCAAAATCGCCCTCCTTGGCCTTTTGCACGGCATTGATGTACATGCTCTTGGCGGTACCGACGTAGCTGATGATCTCGAAGCAGGTCATCTGCAGTTCGTTCATATCCTCCATGCGGAGCACCTAGCCCATCACGCTGACGCAGTGGTCGATGATGCCGGCAGCGTTCATGCGGCCGTAGTCGACCATGTTGATGACCTCGACCGGAAAACGACCGGAGGCCTCCTTCTCAAAATCGCCCTTGGTGTAGCCGATCTGCGGACCAAGCAGCAACATGTCGCACTCGTCCAGGTGATCGTGGGCCTCGTTCATGGGACGAGCCTCGACCTCAATATCCAGACCACGGTTTGCAACCTCGGCCTGCATCTTCTGGACCAGCAGGCTCGTGGACATGCCGGCATTGCAGCAGAGCATGATCTTCTTCATGGTTTCCTCCTTATAACTGCGCGGCGCGCAGACGACAACTGGTTGTATTCCTTGCGGCTATTGTGCCCGCTCCCCTGTATCTTTACGCAAGGGAGAGAGCCGCGGGCACCGGCACCGCGTACCGGCGCCCGCAAAGGTGAAAGGGACGAACGTTAGGCGTTCTACTCGGCGAGAGCCTCCTGCTTGGCGATTGCCTTCTCGGAAATCTTCATAAAGGGCAGGTAGACGGCCATGCCAATGACAATCTCGAGAGCCTGCCACACGCCGGCGCGCCAGTCAAAGCCCGTAGCGAGCAGGGCATTGATGACGGGAGGCATGGTCCAGGGCACCTGGGCGATGCAGGGGCTGATGATGCCTGCGCAGGTAAGGCCATAGGTGATGCCGATGAACAGATCGGGAAGAAGGACGAACGGGATCATGAGCGGCAGGTTGTACACGATGGGGTAACCGTAGATAACCGGCTCGTTGATGTTGAACAGACCAGGCAGGATAGCCATCTTGGAAACGGTCTCGGAAGCCTTGTTCTTGGAGAACAGGAGCGTGTCGAGCAGAAGCATGAGGGTGCAGCCCGAGCCGCCGATGAGGGCGAAGCTGTTAACGATCTGCATGTTCATGTAGTGATCGGGCTGGATGGTGCCACCGGCGGCAAAGGTAGCCATGTTGTCGACGATGAGCATGGTCAGGATCGGCTCGACGGTAGCGCCAGAGATGGTGGACTGGTGAATACCGACGCAGAACAGCAGGTTAGCAAGGGTGTAGATGAGGATAACAGCCCACGGACCGGCGTTCATGATGCTCTTGAGCGGGTTGGAGATGCACGTGGAGATGATGGTGCACAGATCGGTGCCGGCGCACACGGCGAGCAGGGCTGCGGCAAGAGCGAAGATCGCGAGGTTGAGCAGCATCGGGATCATGACGTTGAAGGAGTTGGAGACCGCGGGAGGCACGCCCTCGCCCAGCTTAACCTTGAGCTTCTCGACGCCAGAAATCTTGATGAAGAGCGAGACGGAAAGCAGGGCGATGATAATAGCCGAGAACAGACCGTTGGTGCCGGTGTTGGCAGTCGAAAGGGCGCCCGTGACCTCGGCGGAGGTGATCTTGTCGGTGAGCAGCGGGCTCGTGGCGGCAAGCGAGGCGGTGATCTGCTGCGGCATCATGATGACGAAAGCAGAGATAGCGACGACCACGCAAGCGAGCGGGTTATCGAAACGCTTGTTCTTAGCGAGGCTGTAGCCAATCAATCCGGCCAAGATAATGGCAGAGACGTTGAGGGTGCCCAGCGTAATTGCCGAACCCCACGTCTGAAGGTTGGCAAGGCCCGCCGCATCGAGCGGGAACAGAGGGAACACGACGTTGTTAATAAGAACCGCGATACCCGCAAGGATATAGAGCGGCGTGATGGTCGCGAAGGCGTCACGCAGGGAACGCAGGTGAACCTGGTTTCCCACCTTCGCAGAGACCTCGGCAAACTTGTCGAGGAAGCTCTTTCCGTTGTCACTGGCCATGATTGCTCCTAACTTTCAAATCCGGCCTTTTCCTATGCGCACGGTGGTCTGTCGCCCTCTGCCACCAGATGTGCCATGTGTTGCGCGCGGCGGCGCGCGGTCTGGGCGTTCGCCCGTTCGCTAATCAACCACGTGAGTCGTGGCGACCTGCTTGAGCCAAGCTGCCGACTTCTTAAGGCGGCGCTTGTAGCCGTCCATAAGGTCGACCTCGACAAAACCGTAACGGTTCTTAAAGGCATTCGCCCAAGACCAGTTATCGATGACGGCCCAATAATGGTATCCACGGCACTTGGCGCCCTCGGCAATTGCCTTGGCAACCCACTCCAGGTGCTGGCGTACAAAGTCGACGCGGTAGTCATCCTGGATGGTTCCTTCGGCGTCTCGGTTCTTGTATTCGTCCATGATGCCGATGCCGTTCTCGGAAACGAACCACTCAAGATCGGGGTAGTTCTTAGCGCAGTCCATGCCAAAGTCGTAGAGGCCCTGCGGGTAGATCTCCCAGCCGCGGCTCTCGTTCATAACGGCGTCGGGCCACACGTACTCGTCGGCAAAGTGCGGCAGACCGTACTGGTCGATCTTGCTCGCCGGCGCCTGAACGCGCGTGGGGTGGTAGTAGTTGCAACCGAGCCAGTCGACAACACCCTGCTTAAGAATCTCTTGGTCGCCGGCACGGAACGGAAGCTTAACGCCGCCCTCGGCCAGGCTGTCGAGCACGTCGGCGGGAAGCTCGCCCTTGGTAATGAGGTCGAGCCACCAGCGGTTGTTGATGCCGCTGGTCATACGCACGGCCTCGAGGTCCGCCTCGCTGGGGTTCTCCTTGGTGTAGACCGGGGTAAAGCAGTTGATCATGCCGATCTTGGCATCAGCGCGAACGGCGCCCTCGTCATAGGCCTTACGATAGTTGGCCACGGCCAGCGCATGTGCCAGCGAGATGTGATACTGCACGGTGCGAGCACGGTTGAAGTCGTGGAGTTGCGGGAACCACACGCCCTCCTGATAGCGCTGCTCGGGCTCGACGATGGGCTCGTTAAAGGTGAACCAGTACTTGATCTCCTGGCCAAACTCGTGGAAGGCGACGTCGGCGTAATGTGCGTAAGCCTCGACAACCTCACGGCTCTCCCAGCCGCCACGGTTAAAAAGGTAGGTGGGCATGTCAAAGTGGTACAAGTTGACAAACGGCTCCAGGCCGGCTTCGCGAGAGGCGCGGAACAACTCGTGATACCACGCGGCGCCTTCCTCGTTGAGGTTGCCGTCGGCATCGAGCAGACGGCTCCACTGGATGGAAGTGCGATAGGTATCCAGGCCCAAGTCCTTCAAAATGCGAAGGTCTTCCTGGTACTTGGCCATAAAGTCATTGCCGGCGTAAGAGCCAACGCAGTTGTAGAACGAGCCCAGATCCTGGATGGACCAGGTATCCCACAGGTTCTCGAGCTTGCCGCCCTGGTTCCACTGACCCTCAGTCTGCGGGCCGGACATAGCAGCGCCAAAGAAGAAGTCGTTGGGCAGCTGATACTGTGCCATCAAAGTCCTCGCTTTCGTGTTCTAGAGCTTCCGGTTGGAGACGGGTTTGCTTTGGCAGGTTATCCGGCGCGGGCGCGCACCGGTCATACCGATATCCAACCCGCCAAAACAAAACCGTCCCCAAACGGTCGATCCTGTTCTGCGGAAAGATTCCGTTCGTTGCTTAAACTATAGCGCTCTAATTCTAAAAGTAAAGTGTCTTTTTCTTTTTTCTTTCTCGAGCTTCTTAGATAAAGGTTATATGGGTGCCTTGTTAAGGGTTATACTTACTTGCGTATTGATATATGTCGGAAAGGAGGTTCAATGATTCCCAAATACGAGGCGATAGCTGCAGATATTCGTCGAAGCATCGAGGATGGCACTCTTAAACCGGGCGACAAGCTTCCCACCGTCGTTGAGTTCTGCGAGCTCTATAGCGTTTCCAAAATCACCGTCAAACGAGCTATCGAGCAAATCACCGAGGAAGGTCTTATTACCAGCCGACGCGGATCGGGTACCTACGTTAAGGACACGGCGGGACTTCCCGGTCAGGCGTTTTTCCAGGGCAAAAACGACCGTGCCCAGGGCTTTTCGTATGAGCACCGCGGGGAGAAGGTGACCTCGGTGGTCTACGATTTCTCGATTGTTAATCCACCAGCGGACATCGCAGCCCAGCTGGGAATTGCCGAGGATGACTTTGCCTATCACATCGTGCGCGTGCGTCAGGCCGATGAGAAGCCCATCGTTATCGAGTACACCTACATGCCGCTCGAGCTGATTCCGGGCCTTAAAAAGAAGGACCTGTACGGATCGGTCTACCACTTCATCCGCGAGCAATGTGGGCTGAAGATTTCGAGCTTCCACCGTACCATTCGCGCCGTGGCAGCAACCGAGGAAGAAGCCGAGCGCTTGGACACCAAGCCTGGCTCTCCCCTGCTCGAGCTCACCCAGATTGGCTTTTTGGACAGCGGCGCCGCCTTTGAGTATTCGGTCTCGCGCAACGTTGGCGACCGCTTTGAGTTGCACAACGTAACGTTGGCATAGGTTTTTGTAGTCATCCGGGCGCTCGCTTTGAGCTGTTTTGTGCAGCGCCCGCGCAACACAATGGGGGTATGAACATGTCCGATTTGATTAAGCTGACGCCGATCTTCCACGAGAAGATCTGGGGCGGTCGCCAGCTCGAAACCGTATTTGGCTACGACATTCCCGATGGACCCATCGGTGAGTGCTGGGCCATCTCGGCCCACCCCAACGGCGACTGCCAGATTGCGGAAGGCCCGTATGCAGGCCACACGCTGTCGTGGCTGTGGGCCGAGCACCGCGAGCTCTTTGGCAACTGCGAGGGCAAGGAGTTCCCACTGCTCATTAAGATTCTGGACGCCAAGGACGACCTTTCGATCCAGATTCATCCCAACGACGAGTACGCCGCCAAGCACGAGAACGGCAGCCTGGGCAAAACCGAGTGCTGGTATGTGCTGGACTGCGAGCCCGGTGCCACGATCATTGTCGGCCAGCGCGCGCACGACCGCGCCGAGGCCGCGCAGATGATCGAGGACGGCCGCTGGGACGACATGCTCAACGTACTGCCGATCCACAAGGGCGACTTTTTCCAGATTGATTCCGGTACCGTGCACGCCATCAAGACCGGCACGCTCATTTTGGAGACGCAGCAGTCGAGCGACGTGACGTATCGCCTGTACGACTACGACCGTCCCGGCACCGACGGCAAGCTGCGCCCACTGCACATTGAGCAGAGCCTCGACTGCATCGACTTTGATGCCCAGGCTCCGACCGACGGCACGGTGACCGCGCCCGAGGTGAACGGCGTGACCGAGCTCGAGTCTAACTCCTGCTACACCGTCGATCGTGTGCGCGTCGACGGCAGCAAAACCCTCGACCAGCGCTGGCCCTTCATGTGTCTGTCGGTCATCGACGGCGAAGGCACCGTCTGCGGCGACCCCGTCCACAAGGGAAGCCACCTGCTGGCCCCGAGCACCGTCAGCTCCATCGACCTCGAAGGCAAGATGGAACTGATCATCAGCCACCTGTAGGCCACCGGTCCCCAAGCGCTCGCCGGGACGGGGCGCGGGGTTTGGTCGCCTGCTCGGACAGTCCTGCTCGCACGGAGAGCACATTAAGTGCTCTCCGGCTCGTGCGGAACTCGCGATCGACCAAAC
>CALAMK010000027.1:0-118042 GCA_937925735.1 uncultured Collinsella sp.
GTGCACTGGTACAACAACTTCAGGATCCATTCGACGCTGGGCTACATGTCTCCGGTCGAGTTCAGGGAGGCGGGGCTGTCCCTCCCGAAATCGTCCAAATAGGTGTTGCCAATCCACGTCAGGTAGTGCCACGCGGCCTCGACCAGAGCCTTCCTCAGGTGCTTGTTGCCGGCCTTGGTGATCGCGCCCCTGCGGTCGCTCTCCCCGCTGGAGTGCTCGGAGGGCGTCAGGCCGACCCATGAGGCGAACGAGCGGGCGTTCCCGAACCTCGAGAACTCGCCGGCCTCGAACACGAGGTCGGCGGCCGTCGCGGTGTCGACGCCCTTGAGGCAGCGCAGGGAGTCGACCCTCTTCCTCCACCTGGGCTTGCGGGCCTCGGCCTCGACGAGCCCCTCGAGCCGCGCCTTGTCCTCCGCCGCCCGCCTGACCGCGTCGACGTAGTAGGCGAGCGCCTCGTTGTCGGCCCCCTCCGCGAACCTTATCGACTCGATCCAGGACCAGTGCGCCCGGGTCCAGTTGCCCTTCCTGCGGCCGGTGGGCGTCCTCTCGTCGAAGACGAGCCCGTGCCTGAGCAGGAACTTGGAGAGCCGCTGCTTCGAGCGCGAGAGGTCGTCCCTCGCGTCCTCGAGCGCCCTGGTCAGGTCGCGGGCGGCCTCGCACTCGTCGTCGGGGACCCACACCTCGACCACGTTGCCGACCGACAGCATGCGGGCGAGGAACTCGGCGTCGTTGCGGTCGTTCTTCCTGCGCCTGTCCGCGCTGGGCTTGATCATCTTCGAGACGGCGCCGACCACGCAGTCGACCCCGAGGCCGGAGAGCCTCTTCTGCAGGTCGAACCCCGTGACCCCGGACTCGTACACGCACCTGGCCTTTGGGTCCACGGACCGCACCCACCCCGCGACGGCGCCGGCGTCGTAGCCGAAGGTCGCGGCGCGCACCTCCCCGGTCATGACGTCGAGGGAGACGGCCTTTATCGAGCGGGCGTGGACGTCGAGGCCGACGAAGGTGGTAGTATCGAGCATGGGAGCCCCTTCCATGAATGCGGCGTGGCCGCCGCGGCTGAATTGGACACTCACCATTGTCGGCCTAATCCGCGGTCTTTCATGCAGCAGGGGCTCTCAATGTTTTTATGTCCTGCTCATATCGTCTGTGTAGGGTTTGCGGAAATGTGCCTATTTTGGGATACGCCCGGCGGCGTGGTCTGTTGACGACACAGCTAACGGCACGTATCCTATCGAACTGCGTGTTTCGTAGGGGGATGCTGACCCCTCGATTCAAGCCGTTGCACTTTACAGAAAGCTGGAATCATTCGAGAAGGAGTACGCTTTGCCTACTATTAACCAGCTGGTTCGCCAGGGCCGTCGTTCCGTGCCCAAGAAGTCCAAGAACGCTGCTCTGCAGCACAACTCCCAGAAGCGTGGCGTGTGCACCCGCGTCTTCACCACGAGCCCCAAGAAGCCGAACTCGGCTCTTCGTAAGGTTGCCCGTGTTCGCCTTGTCAACGGCATCGAAGTTACTGCTTACATCCCGGGTGAGGGCCACAACCTGCAGGAGCACTCCATCGTGCTCGTCCGCGGCGGTCGTGTCCGTGACCTCCCTGGTGTCCGTTATCACGTCATCCGTGGCGCCTACGACGCTGCTCCGGTCCAGAACCGTATGCAGGCCCGTTCCAAGTACGGTGCTAAGCGCCCCAAGGCCAAATAAGCCAGATAACGTTTTGATACTTTCGCCGTGTGCCGCCTAAGCGCCGCACGGTAGACACTTAAGGAGATTTCACATGCCGCGTCGTGCAGCAGCTAATCGTCGTGAGGTTCAGCCTGACGCCGTTTACAACAACCGCCTGGTGACTCAGCTCATCAACAAGGTCCTTCTTGACGGCAAGAAGGCCACCGCTGAGCGCATCGTTTACACCGCTTTCGAGATCGTTGCCGAGAAGTCCGAGGGTGGCGACGCTCTCGCTACCTTCAAGAAGGCTATGGACAACGTCAAACCCACGCTCGAGGTTAAGCCCAAGCGTGTCGGTGGCGCTACCTATCAGGTCCCGATGGAGGTCAACTCCCGTCGTTCCACCGCTCTGGGTATCCGCTGGATCGTCAACTTCTCCCGCGCTCGCAAGGAGAAGACCATGGCCGAGCGTCTCGCCAACGAGATCCTCGACGCTTCCAACGGCCTGGGCGCTTCCGTCAAGAAGCGTGAGGACGTCTTCAAGATGGCCGAGGCCAACCGCGCGTTCTCTCACTATCGTTGGTAAGTTAAGGTAAGGAACTAACATGGCTAAGCCTAAGTACAAGCTTTCCGATACCCGTAACATCGGCATCATGGCCCACATCGATGCCGGTAAGACCACCACGACCGAGCGTATTCTTTACTACACCGGTAAGACCCACAAGATCGGTGAGGTCCATGAGGGCGCTGCCACCATGGACTGGATGGTTCAGGAGCAGGAGCGCGGCGTAACCATTACCTCCGCTGCTACCACGTGCTTCTGGAACAAGGACGGTAAGGACTACCGCATCCAGATCATCGACACCCCGGGCCACGTTGACTTCACCGCCGAGGTCGAGCGCTGCCTGCGCGTCCTCGATGGCGCTGTCGCCGTCTTCGACGCCGTTGCCGGCGTTCAGCCCCAGTCTGAGACCGTTTGGCGTCAGGCTTCTACCTTCAACGTCCCCCGCATCGCCTTCATCAACAAGTATGACCGCGTGGGCGCTGACTTCTTCAACGCTATCGAGACCATGAAGGATCGTCTCGACGCCAACGCCGTGGCCGCTCAGGTCCCGATGGGCGCCGAGGACAACTTCTGGGGCGTCATCGACCTGGTCACCATGACTGCATGGGACTTCAAGGCCGACGAGAAGGGTATGACCTACCCCGAGCCGATGGACGAGATTCCGGCTGAGTTTGCTGACATCGCTGCCACCAAGCGCGAGGAGCTCCTCGACGCTGCTGCCAGCTTTGACGACGAGCTCATGGAGGAGATCCTCATGGAGGAGGACTTCACCGTCGAGGAGCTCAAGGCTGCTCTGCGCAAGGGTGTTCTGGCCAACGAGCTCAACCTCGTCTTCGTGGGCTCCGCCTACAAGAACAAGGGCGTTCAGGAGCTGCTCGACGCTGTCGTCGACTACCTGCCCAGCCCGCTCGACGTTGAGGCCGTCACCGGTACCGATCCGGACACCGGCGAGGAGATCCAGCGTCATCCTTCCTTCGACGAGCCCTTCTCCGGCCTGGTCTTCAAGATCATGACCGACCCGTTCGTCGGTAAGCTCACCTACGTCCGCGTTTACTCCGGCCGTGCCGAGTCCGGCTCCTACGTGGTCAACGCTTCCAACGGTCAGCGCGAGCGCCTCGGCCGCATCCTCGAGATGAACGCCGCCGAGCGTATCGACCGTGACGACGCTGCCGCCGGCGACATCGTCGCTTGCGTCGGCTTCAAGAACTCCACCACCGGTGACACCCTGTGCGCCGAGGGCAAGGAGATTGTCCTCGAGAAGATCGAGTTCGCTAAGCCCGTTATCGACGTTGCCATCGAGCCCAAGACCAAGGCCGAGCAGGACAAGATGTCCCTGGCTCTGACCAAGCTCGCCGAGGAGGACCCGACCTTCCAGGTGTCCACCAACCACGAGACCGGCCAGACCATCATCGCCGGCATGGGCGAGCTGCACCTCGAGATCATCGTCGACCGTCTGCTCCGCGAGTTCAAGGTTGACGCTAACGTTGGTAAGCCCCAGGTTGCCTACCGCGAGACCGCTGGTCACGACGTCGAGAAGGCTGAGGGCAAGTTCGTCCGTCAGTCCGGCGGTCGCGGTCAGTACGGCCACGCCGTCATCAAGCTCGAGAAGATGGAGGAGGGCTTCGGCTACGAGTTCGTCAACGCTATCGTCGGCGGCGTCGTGCCCAAGGAGTACATCCCGTCCATCGATAAGGGCATCCAGGAGGCCCTGAACACCGGTGTTATCGCCGGCTTCCCGGTCCTCGACGTTAAGGTCACCCTGTTCGACGGTTCCTACCACGAGGTCGACTCCTCCGAGGCCGCCTTCAAGATCGCCGGTTCCATGGCTATCAAGGACGCCCTCAAGAAGTCCGATCCGCAGCTGCTCGAGCCGATCATGGCTGTCGAGGTCGAGACCCCCGAGCAGTACATGGGCGACGTTATGGGCAACCTCTCCGGTCGCCGCGGCAAGATCGAGGGCATGGAGGATCGCAGGAACAGCAAGCTCATCCGTGCCAAGGTGCCGCTGGGCGAGATGTTCGGTTACGCTACCGACCTTCGCTCCCAGACCCAGGGCCGTGCATCCTACACGATGCAGTTCGACTCTTATGAGCCCGCGCCCAAGTCCATCGTGGACGAGGTCATGAGCAAGAACGCCTAAGTTCGAGCTCCCTGTTACGTAATCAGCGAGAACATCTCTCGCACTCTTTGGAGGTTTAAGTTGGCTACCCAGAAGATCCGCATTCGCCTCAAGGGCTATGATCACGAGGTCGTCGATCAGTCCGCGAAGCTCATCGTCGAGACCGCTCAGAAGACCGGCGCTCGCGTTTCCGGTCCTGTCCCCCTGCCCACCGAGCGCAACCTGTACACGGTTATCCGCTCGCCGCACGTGAACAAGGACTCCCGTGAGCAGTTCGAGATGCGCACCCACAAGCGTCTCATCGACATCCTTGACCCCACCTCGGGCACTGTTGATTCGCTCATGCGTCTCGACCTCCCCGCTGGCGTCGACATCGACATCAAGCTCTAAGCGATATCGCTCATAGCTTACAGAGCCCCGCTGCCATTTTGGTAGCGGGGCTCTTTTGTTTTGAATGATGGTTTGGACTGCCGGGTAATGCAGCCGAGTAGGTGGCTGCGGCGCCCTATTTGCTTAAGGGGCGCAGCGATGCCTCCTCAAAATGGAAGGATTGCAAGCCGCCTTCCGTTTCGATACACGCGCGACCAAAGGCATCGACGGTTTTAAAGATGCCGCGTGCCAGCTCGTCACCGGCAGGGGAACGGGCGATAACGTGCTTCCCAATCCAATTGAGGTGGGCGACATATTCGTCGTGGACGGGCGCGAGCGGATCGGCGTTTTCTTCCATGGCGTTGAGCAGATCTGCCCACGCGTCCACAGCGTTTACGACCGCGTGATAGACCTCCTTGAGTAACACATCGACGGCGGGAACGTTCTCGTTGAGATCCGAGAGGCCGATTGCCGGCAGTCCACCATCGGGCACCTCTTGGGGCGTGTAGTTTACGTTAACGCCAATGCCGCAGACGGCGAAAGGTTTGCCTTCGTTATCGCGTGCGGCCTCGACCAGAATGCCGCCGAGCTTGCGTCCTCGCGAGACTAGATCGTTGGGCCATTTGAGGTCAATCTCTTTTGCGAGGCCCTGCTTTTCGAGCGCCTCGAGCACCGCTAGGCCGCTGACGGCGGCAAGACCAGAGTACTTTTCAGGATTAACGCATGGACGCAGGACAATCGAAAGCAATAGGTTGCCGGCGGTTGAATCCCACTTGTGGCCGCGCCGGCCGCGTCCTGCCGTTTGCGCGCGGGCGGCAAGTCCTGTGCCGTGTGGCGCTCCCTGTTTTCCCGCTTCGAGCAGGTCATCGTTGGTCGATCCGGTTACGTCGACTATCGTTAATCTGGCATCCATAACGGTTGCTACCTCCTAAGTTAATAAGGCAATCGCGTAATGGTGTCGAGAGATAGACACAATGTGAAGCCTTTGTCGCATTTGGACAATTTAATGTTAACACGTCAACAACGACTAAAATGCGCTATCCTCTCTTGGTCGATGTAAACACGTCAACAACTCAAAGGAGGCTAGTGATGGGTTTCACGATTCTTGGAACAGGCTCGGCGCTTCCTGAGCGCAGTGTTTCCAATGACGAGCTGTCTGAGTTCCTCGATACCTCGGATGAGTGGATTTTTACCCGCACAGGTATCAAGAGCCGCCACGTCTGTACCACCGAGTCACTTGACGACCTTGCCGTAGCGGCGAGCGAGCGGGCACTCCAGGTGTCCGGAATCGACGCGAGCCAGCTGGATCTGATCGTCTGCTCGACGACGACGGGTGACCACCTTGTTCCCGCTGAGGCGTGTGCCGTTGCTGAGCGACTAGGAGCGGCGTGCCCTGCCTTCGATGTCTCGGCGGCCTGCGCCGGCTTCGTGTTTGCGCTCGATGTCGCCGAGGGCTATATCGAGCGCGGTCGTGCCGAGCGCGTGCTTGTCGTTGCTGCCGAGCAGATGACGCGCGCGCTCGACTGGACCGACCGTGCCACCTGCGTGCTCTTTGGCGATGGGGCAGGCGCCGCAGTGATTGAGGCTGGGGGAGACAGCCCCCTTGCCGTTGAGCTTTCAACGGCGCCCGACGTCGAGACGTTGCGCGTTCCTGGTCTAGTCGGCACCTCGCCGTTTAAGGCCTCCGCAGATAGCGAGAGCGTGCTGTCCATGAATGGCCGCCGTGTGTTCAAGTTCGGCGTCAACGCCATCTGCGACACGGTCCATAAGCTTGCGAGCGATGCGGGCATTTCGGTCGAGGACATCGACCATTTTGTATTCCATCAGGCCAACGAGCGAATTTTGAACCAGGCGGTCAAGCGCCTGGGCGTGCCGGACGAGCGCGTGGTTCGCACGTTGCGCGAGACCGGCAACATTTCGAGCGCATGCATTCCGCTTGCCCTCGACCGGCTGGCACGCACCGACGCACTGAATGCGGGCGACACTATCGCCCTCGTTGGATTTGGCGCTGGCCTGGATATAGGTGGCTATCTGCTTCGTTGGAAGTAGTCGCACATAGGAAATAAAAACGCCCCTAGGGCACAAACAAAGGAGAACTACCATGGCAGATCAGAAGACCTTCGAGCGCGTTTGCGACGTTATCCGCGAGACCGCTGGCCTTGACGACGTCGAGATGAAGCCCGAGTCCACGCTCAAGGAGATTGGTCTCGACAGTCTGGGCACCGTCGAGATCCTCGTCGCCGTCGAGGACGAGTTTGGCATCCAGCTCGATACCGAGGAGAACCCCAAGACGGTCGGCGAGTTCGCCGATACGGTCGAGGCGGCATTGGAGAAGTAGAGATGCTCAAGACTCCTCTCTGCGATCTGCTCGGCATCGAAAAGCCCGTGTTCCAGGGCGGTATGGCCTGGATTGCCGATGCCTCGCTGGCATCGGCCGTGTCCGAGGCGGGCGGCTTGGGGATTATCGCGGCCATGAACGCCGACGCCAACTGGCTGCGCGACCAGATTCGCGAGCTGCGCGCCAGGACGGATAAGCCCTTTGGCGTCAACGTCATGCTTATGAGCCCGTTTGCCGACGAGGTCGCACAGGTTGTGATTGACGAGCAGGTGCCGGTCGTCGTGACGGGTGCCGGCAATCCCACCAAGTACATGAAAGCGTGGAACGAGGCAGGCATCAAGGTCATCCCGGTCGTTGCCTCGGTGGCGCTGGCGCGCCTCGTGGCGCGTCGTGGAGCCACGGCGGTTGTTGCCGAGGGCACCGAATCGGGCGGCCATATTGGCGAGACCTCGACGATGGCACTGGTGCCGCAGGTCGTCGATGCGGTCGACATTCCCGTCGTGGCTGCCGGCGGCATCGCCGATGGCCGCGGTGTGGCGGCCGCCTTTATGCTCGGCGCCGCAGGCGTGCAAGTGGGCACGCGCTTTCTGGTCGCAGACGAGTGCACCGTATCGGAGCAGTACAAGGAGATGGTCCTGAAGGCTAACGACACCTCGACGCGTGCGACCGGCCGCTCGACGGGACACCCGGTGCGTGCCCTCAAGAGCCCCTTTACCAACGCCTATGCCAAGAGCGAGGCAGCGGGCGTAAGTGTCGAGGAGCTCGGGGCCATGGGCACGGGTGCCCTTCGCAAGGCCGCCAAGGACGGCAATTACGAAGAGGGCTCGTTTTTGTGTGGACAGATTGCCGGCATGGTCAACGAGTGCCAGAGCGCACGTGAAATCGTCGACGACCTGGTCGATGGTGCCGAGCACGTCCTGAAGGGTGCGTGCGCATGGGTAGCGTAGCGTTTCTGTTTGCCGGCCAGGGCGCCCAACACCCCGCGATGGGCGTCGACCTCATCGAGGCATCGCCGGCGGCCGCCGAGGTGTTCGCCATTGCCGACGAGGTGCGCCCGGGGACCAGCGAGCAGTGCCGAAGTGCTTCCAAGGAGGAGCTCTCGCAGACCGAGAACACGCAACCGTGCGTGTTCGTTCACGACCTGGCAGCGGCTGCCGCCCTGCGTGAGCGCGGCGTGGTACCTGCCGCCTGTGCGGGTTTTTCGCTTGGCGAGGTCGCCGCGCTCACCTTTGCGGGGGCATTCGATACGCGAGCGGGCTTTGAGCTCGTGTGCGAGCGCGCGGCGCTGATGGCCGCGGCTGCGGAGCGCCATCCGGGCGGCATGCGCGCCGTCCTCAAGCTCGATGCGGCGCAAGTCGAGGGCCTGGCAAAACAGGCCGGCGAGGACTGCTGGCCGGTCAACTACAACAGCCCGCAGCAGACGGTTGTTGCCGGAGCGCCCGAGGCGCTGCAGGAGCTCGACGTCCTCGTAAAAGAGGCCGGCGGCCGCGCTATGAAAGTCGCGGTGTCGGGTGCATTTCATAGCCCCTATATGGCCGAGGCGACTGAGGGGCTGGCGACGTATATCCAAGCCGGCCACGCGCCGTCTCCGCTGCTGATTCCGGTCATGGCAAACATGACGGCGGTGCCCTATCCGGCGGACCCGCGAGCGGCATCGGATGTCTTGGCCAACCAGGTGAGTCATGCCGTTCGCTGGGTCGACACGCTGCATTCTCTGCAGGATCAGGGCATCGACACGTTTATTGAGGTCGGCCCTGGTAAAACGCTGTCGGGCCTGGTCAAGCGTACCCTGAGCGACGTTCGCGTGTATTCGTGCGAAACGGCCGAGCAGGTCGCAGCTATTGCCGACGAGCTCGCATAGTCCACAGGGCTGTAACCCGAAAGGAATGACATGGGCAACTTGAACAACGGCGCGCTCGAGCGCAACGACTCACGTCGCGTGGCACTGGTCACGGGCGGCTCGCGAGGTATCGGCCGCGCCTGCGCTGTCGGTCTGGCGGAGGACGGCTTTGATATCGCCGTCGTCTATGCCGGCAGCGTCGATGCGGCGCGCGAGACGTGCGAAGCCTGCAAGGCGGTTGGCGCCACGGCGCGCGCATATCAATGCGACGTGGCCGACCCCGCTGCCGTCAACGCGTGCGTGGAAGCGATCCTCAGCGACTTTGGTTCCATTTGGGCGCTCGTCAACAACGCCGGCATCACCCGCGATGGCCTGCTCATGCGCATGGGCGATGACGCCTTCGACCGCGTGCTCGATGTCAATCTCAAGGGAACATTCAATATGACGCGCGCACTCAGCAAGACCTTTATGCGCCAATGCGGCGGCTGCGTTGTCAACATGAGCTCGGTCGTGGGCCTGATGGGCAATGCCGGGCAAGCCAACTACGCTGCCTCCAAGGCGGGCGTGATCGGCCTGACCAAGGCGGTGGCGCGCGAGCTTGCGCCCCGCGGCGTACGAGTGAACGCGGTCGCTCCCGGGTTTGTCGAGACGGATATGACGGCAAAGCTCTCGGAGAAGGTTCGCGCGGCAACCGAGGAGCAGATTCCCCTAAAGCGCATGGCGCGCCCCGAGGAAGTGGCCGGCGTGGTGCGCTTTTTGGCGAGCGATGCAGCTGCCTACATTACGGGCGAGGTCGTACGCGTTGACGGCGGAATGGCGATGTAGAAACCAGGGCCGAAGAACGGCTTGGATGAGGAGACCATGATGGAACAGAGAGTTGCAATCACCGGCATCGGTGCCGTATCGCCGCTCGGCAACACGGCGCTTGCCACCTGGGCGGCCATGTGCGCCGGCACGTGCGGCATCGGCCCGATCACGCACTTCGATACCGATGCGTTTGCCGTTAAGGTGGCGGCCGAGGTCAAGGGCTTTGACGGCAACGAGTACTTTGGCAAGCGTGACGCCAAGCATCTGGACCCCTGCGTTCAGTTTGCGATGGCGGCTTCGGACGAGGCCATGCACGATGCGGGCTTTGATGTCGAAGGCGCCATCGATCGCGAGCGCCTGGGCGTCTACGTGGGCTCGGGTGTGGGCGGCATGCAGACACTCGTCGACAACGTCCACACGATCGCCGATCGGGGGCCCCGCCGCGCATCGCCCTATATGATCGCGATGATGATCCCCAACATGGCATCGGGCAATATCGCAATCCGCCACAAGGCAAAGGGCCCGACCCTGCCCGTGGTGACCGCGTGCGCAACTTCGGCCCATGCGGTGGGCGAGGCGTTTCGCGCCATCAAGCACGGCTATGCCGACGCGATTCTCGCGGGCGGCGCCGAGGCGGCCATTATCCCCGATGCCGTTGCAGGCTTTACGTCCTGTCGCGCATTGACCACCAACCCCGATCCTGCGACGGCTTGTCGCCCGTTCGATGCAGACCGCGACGGCTTTGTGATGGGCGAGGGTGCCTGCGTGCTGGTACTCGAGAGTATGGAACATGCACAGGCCCGTGGTGCGCACATTTACGCCGAGGTCGTAGGCTATGGCAACACCGATGATGCCTATCACATCACGAGCCCCGATCCCGAGGCTGCCGGCATTGCCCGCGCGATATCGCTGGCGGTGGCCGAGGGCGACGTCAAGCCTTCCGAGGGCCTCTACATCAACGCTCACGGTACCTCGACCAAGCTCAACGATTCGTCCGAGACGGCGGGCATTAAGCGAGCGCTCGGCGAGGACGCGGCGCGCGCCGCACATGTCTCGTCGACCAAGTCGATGACCGGCCACATGATCGGTGCCACGGGCGCCATCGAGGTCATGGCCTGCGCCATGGCGCTCGAGCAGGGCGTGGTGCCGCCGACCATTAACTACCACACACCCGATCCCGCCTGCGATCTTGACTACACGCCCAATCGCGCGGTTCGCGCCGACCTTACCTGGGCGCTTTCGACCAACCTGGGCTTTGGCGGGCACAACGCCGCCATCGCGCTGCGTAGATATACGAGGAGCTAGAGCATGGATTCCAAAAGACTTGCCGAGATAGCCGATGTTATGGAGGACCGCGGCCTCACGCGCGTACGCGTTGAGGAGCCCGATGGCACTGCGGTCGAACTCGAGCGCGCGAGCGCCGCGCAGCCGGTTGCCGTGCCCATGCCTATGCCGAGCGCCATGGCCGCTCCAGTAGCAACTCCCGCAGTCGCGCCTGCCGCACCGGAACCCGCCGCGCAGACACCTGCCGCCGCACCGGAGCCTAAGGGTACCGAGGTGACCGCTCCCATGGTCGGCGTTTTCTATGCTGCCCCGGCGCCGGGCGACGAGCCGTTTGTACACGTGGGCTCCAAGGTCAAGGCCGGCGAGACCCTCTGCATCATCGAGGCCATGAAGGTTCTCAACGAAGTGACGGCCGAGGCAGACGGTGAGGTGCTCGAGATTTGCGTGGCCGACGGCGACCTCGTGGAGTTTGGCAGCTGCCTCATGAGGATCGGATAGGTGATATCCATGAACAAAGAAGAGCTTAAAGAGCTGTTGCCGCATCGCGAGCCGATGCTTTTGCTCGACGAAGCCGAGCTGGTGGGCGACGAGGCCCACGGCAAGATCACGATTACGGGCGACGAGTACTTTTTGCAGGGGCATTTTCCGGGAAACCCGATCGTCCCCGGCGTGATTCAGTGCGAGATGCTCGCCCAGAACTGCTGCGTGCTGCTAATGGACGATGAGGAGGCGCGCGGCGCGACGCCGTTCTACACGAGTCTGGACAAGGTTCGCTTTAAGCGTCCGGTGCGCCCGGGCGACACGGTGGATCTGGTGTGCTCCATCACGCGTGCGCGCGGGCCGTTCCGCTTTGCGACGGGTACCGCGAGCGTCAACGGTGAGGTTTGCTGCCGCGCCGATATGTCTTTTGCACTCATGCACGAAAGTTAAGGAAGGCTTCATGTTCGACAAAGTGCTCATCGCCAACCGCGGCGAAGTCGCGGTCCGTGTTATCCGCGCGTGCCGCGATATGGGCATCAAGACCGTCGCCGTTTATTCCACGGCCGATGTGGACGCGTTGCACGTGCAACTTGCCGACGAGGCGTATTGCATCGGCGGCCCGCGTCTTGCCGAGAGCTACCTCAACGACGATGCTGTGCTCACCTGTGCCGTAAAGTCGGGGGCAAAGGCGATCCATCCTGGCTACGGTTTCTTTTCCGAGAAGGCGAGCTTCGTGCGCGACTGCGACAAGTACGGTCTGGCGTTTGTCGGTCCTTCGGCCGAGGTGATCGACAGCATGGGCGACAAGGACGCCGCACGCCGAACGGCCGCTGCCGCGGGCGTGCCCATCGTGCCGGGCTGCGATTTGCTCAAAAGCCCCGAGGAGGCAACGGCCGAGGCCGAGCGCATTGGCTGTCCCGTGCTCATTAAGGCGCGTGCAGGCGGTGGCGGTCGCGGCATTCGCAAGGTCGAGCGCGTGGAAGATGCGGCAAAGGCGTTCGTCGAGGCGCGTGCCGAGGGCGAGGCCGTTTTTGGCGACGGCGAGTGCTACATGGAGAAGTCCGTCGCGCCGGCGCACCACGTTGAGGTGCAGATTATGGCCGATAAGCAGGGCCATGTGTTTTCGCTCGGCGAGCGCGAGTGCTCGGTGCAGCGTCGCAACCAAAAGCTGATCGAGGAGAGCCCCGCGCCGTGTCTCGACGGACACGACGACATTCGTGCTCGCATGCACAAGGCGGCGCGTGATCTGGCTCGTGCCGTCGGCTACGAAGGAGCCGGTACCATCGAGTTTTTGTATTCGGACGACGGCAATTTCTACTTTATGGAAATGAACACGCGCTTGCAGGTGGAGCATCCGGTTACGGAGTTTGTGACCGATACCGACTTGGTCAAGTGGCAGCTGCGCGTGGCGGCCGGCCAGCCTCTGCCTTTTGAGCAGGAGGACATACCGGTGCACAACCACGCCATGGAGTGCCGCATCAATGCCGAAACGCCGGACTTTCTGCCGTCATGCGGAACGGTCACCGCGTTGCGTGTGCCGGGTGGTCCGCGCGTGCGCTGGGATTCTGCCATGTTTACCGGTGCGAACGTTCCGCCGTACTACGACTCCATGCTCGGCAAGCTCATCGTGTGTGCGCCCACGCGTGACGGTGCCATTCGCAAGATGCGCTCGGCTCTGGGCGAGCTCGTGATTGAGGGCGTGAGCGAAAACAGCGAGCTTCAGCTCGACGTGCTGGCAAACGACGAGTTCTTGTCGGGCATGTATCACACCGATCTGATGGGGCATCTCTATGCTGATGAATAGAAAAGCGAAGACGGTCAACGTCCTCGAGGGACCGATGACCGAGTCGTGCGCCGAGTTTCCCGCGCGTCACGTGTTTATCAAGTGCCCGGAGTGCCGTCGTGTGATCGATGAGGCACGTCTGCACGACAACCTCGAGGTCTGCCCTCGTTGCGGCAAACACTTTCGCGTGAGCGGTCGCGCGCGCATGCGCATGACGGTCGACGAGGGCACGTTTGAGGAATGGGGTGCCAATCTGGCGTCGGAGGATTTCCTCTCGTTTCCTGGCTATGCCGACAAGCTCAAGAGCGTGAGCGAGCGTTCGGGCGAGCGCGATGCCGTTGTGTGCGGCAGGGGCAAAATCTGCGGTTGCGATACGGCGCTCTTCTTTATGGACGCCAACTTTATGATGGGCTCGATGGGCTCAGTGGTGGGCGAGAAGATCTGTCGCACATTTGAGCGTGCGACCGAGCTGGGATTGCCGGTTGTCGGCTTTACCGTTTCGGGCGGTGCGCGCATGCAAGAGGGCGTGACATCGCTTATGCAGATGGCCAAGATTTCTGCGGCGGTTAGGCGCCACAGCGAGGCGGGCGGCCTGTATATCACGGTGCTCACCGACCCCACGACCGGAGGCGTAACCGCGAGCTTTGCCATGGAGGGCGACATTATCCTGGCCGAGCCCGATGCCCTGACGGCATTTGCCGGCCCGCGCGTGATCGAGCAGAACATGCACAAGCGCCTTCCCAAGGGATTCCAGCGCTCAGAGTTTTTGCTGGAGCACGGCTTTTGCGATGCCGTTGTTCCGCGTGGCGAGATTGCGCTCACGGTAGGCGAGCTGCTGGCGCTGCACGAAGGGCACGCGCCCGGCCTGGGGGCACCGCATGAGATCGTGCATACGGGTCGCCGCGGCAAAAAGCTGGGACACTTGTTTAAGCGCTCGACGGCACCAAAAACCGCGCTCGAGATTGTCAAGCAGACCCGCTCGGCAGATCGCGCCACGGCGGGCGAGATAATCTCGCTGGGCCTGGATGGATTTGTGGAGCTGCACGGCGACCGTTACTTTGGCGACGACGCCGCTGTGGTGGCTGGCATTGGCTGGAAAGACGGACGCCCCGTAACGGTCATCGCCATCGAGCGCGGCACCACGACCAAAGAGCGTATGCGCCGCAACTTTGGCATGGCGCATCCCGAGGGCTACCGCAAAGCACGTCGCCTGATGCGCCAGGCCGAAAAGTTTGGTCGACCGGTCCTATGCCTGGTCGATACTTCGGGCGCGTTTTGCGGCATCGGTGCCGAGGAACGCGGCCAGGGCGAGGCGATTGCCCAGAATCTCATGGAGATGAGCGGCCTTAAGACGCCGATCGTCTCGGTGGTGACGGGTGAGGGCGGCTCTGGTGGTGCGCTGGCGCTGTCCGTGGCCGACCGCATCCTGATGCTCTCGAGCTCGGCCTATTCGGTCGTGAGCCCCGAGGCCTGTGCGTCGATCCTGTGGAAGGATACCGAGCGCGCGAATGAGGCCGCCGAGGCGCTTAAGCTTACGGCCCCCGATCTGTTGACGCTCGGCATCATCGACGGCATTGTCGACGATAGGGGCCTGTCGCATGAGGAGATCGCCGGCGCCGTCATGTCCTCGGCATTTGATGCCTTCGATACGCTTGGGGAGCTCGAAGACGCGACCCTCACAAACCTCCGCTACGAAAAGTACCGCGCAATCGGTCGGTACCGCACGATGTGACAAAGGGACAGCCCGCATGTCACATTGGGAAAGGCGTTCCATGTCACAAGTTTCTAACACCTCGTTTACAGCGACGGTTTCATCAAACGCCATGGCCGTGGTGGACTATCTGTCCAAAAGCATGATGTCGGCGCTGCCGTTTATTGTCTGCGCGGCGTTGTTCCGCACCGTCGCCGTCATTATGGGCGAAGGCATGCTGGGCCTGTGGTCTGCCGATTCCGAAATCTATCGCCTGTTCTACAGTTGGCTCTATAACGTCGGTTACTACTTTTTGCCCATTTATCTTGGTTGGGCGGCCGCCCGCCAGCTCGGTTGCTCGGAGCAGCTGGGCATGATGCTGGGCGGCGTATTGATTGCGCCCGATCTGCTTAAGCTCGTCGATGCCGCATCGACGACGGGGGCATCGATGACTTCCGTGTATGGCCTGCTTCCCGCTCCGGTTAACGATTACACGACGACTGTTATTCCGGTTCTCATCTCGGTGCCCGTGCTCTGGCGAGTGGAGTGTTTCTTTCAGCGCGTTATCCCTAAGGCCGTGGCGTTTTCGTTTGTTCCGTTTGCAACCATGCTCGTCATGGTTCCGGTTTCGCTGTGCATTACGGCGCCGGCGGGCAGCTATCTGGGCATGCTGTTGGGACAGCTTATGTTTATGCTTGGCAATTCCGGTGGCATCGTGTCGCTGCTCACGCTCATGGGGCTTGCCGCGGGCTGGGAGTTCCTAAAGATCGCGGGCGTCAGCAACGTTGTTCTATCGCTCGCCTATGCGCAGTTTATGAGTGTGGGAACGGATTCGTGCATCCTGATCGCCGCGACGATGGCAACGTTCGCCGTTTGGGGCATGCCCTTTGGCGCGTCGCTCCGCGTTGCGGATAAGGACGAGAAGGCGCTCATGCTGGGCTATTCGATCTCGGGCGTGCTTGGCGGCGTAAGCGAGCCGGCGCTGTACGGTTGCGGCTTTAAATATGGCAGGTGCCTGACGTGTATGGCCATTGGCGGTGCCGTCGGAGGCCTTGTTGCGGCCGTGGGCCACGTTACGGCCTATACCATCGGCATGACGAATGTCCTCATGGTCATTGGCTTTGCCACGGGTGGCATCTCGAACCTGTTGTGGTGCTGCGCCGTCGGCGGCACGGCATTTGCGGTGTCTGCGGCGCTGAGCTACTGCTTTGGCGTGGTGCCGGCGAAGGGACAGGCGACGGGGGACGGAGCCGATTTGCCCGAAACCTCGAAGAACGTGGCTGAGGCAAGCGCATAAATCGATCGACAAGGGGACAGTTCCGCATGTCACATTCCAAGGCCGTGGCCCGTGTGGGCTGCGGCCTTTTTGTATCTGGGGGACAAAGTGGCTACACTACAATCCGTTTGAGCAATAGATATATAGGTAGTACCGTGGGGGCGGATGTAGATGGTCGAGTGGATTGTTAAGCGCGCACAGGGCGACCGTGCGCACGTGGGCACGTTGACGGGCATGGTGTGTATTCTCGCCAATGTGGCGCTTTGTGCTGCGAAGGGCGCAATTGGCGTACTGTCGGGATCGGTTTCGATTGTGGCGGATGCCATGAACAACCTGTCCGATGCCAGCTCGAATATCGTGAGCGTGCTGGGCTTTAAGCTGGCGAGCAAGCCGGCTGACCCCGAACATCCTTACGGCCACGGTCGCTACGAGTATCTCTCGGGATTGGTCGTGGCGGCACTCGTGCTGCTGATTGGCCTTGAGCTTATCAAGTCCTCGGTTGAGCGCGTCATCCACCCCGAACCTGTCGAGTTCTCGCTTGCCCTGGTGGCAGTCCTTGCGCTTTCGATGGTCGTTAAGCTGTGGATGGCGGCCCTCAACCAAAAGCTCGGCGATCGCATTGAGTCCGAGACGCTGCACGCGACCGCGCAAGATTCTAAGAACGATGTCCTTGCCACGGGTGCCGTGTTGGCGTGCGCAATTATTTCGCAGGTGACGCACATCAATCTTGACGCATGGGTTGGCCTTGCCGTTGGCGCCTATATTGGCTGGAGCGGTTTTGAACTTATCCAGGATACGGTGAGCCCGCTTTTGGGCCAGGCTCCCGATCCTAAGCTGGTCAAGCACATTCGAGACAAGATCATGAGCTATCCCGGCGTTTTGGGCGTTCACGATTTGATGGTTCACGACTACGGCCCGGGCAGGAAGTTCGCAAGTGCGCATGCCGAGATGGCAGCCGAGGCCAGCCCGCTGGAAAGTCACGACACGCTCGATAACATTGAACAGTCGTTTAGGGACGAGGACGGCATGATCGTCACGCTTCATTACGATCCCATCGTGACCGATGATCCCAAGGTGGCGAGCATGCGCTTGCGCATTCATGCCATGGCTCAGGAAATCGATAGCCGCCTCTCGATTCATGACCTGCGCTGTGTGCCGGGTCCTACGCACACCAACGTGATCTTTGACTGCGTGCGCCCCTCGGATCTGCAGATAAGTGCCGAAGACGTAAAGCACACGCTGGCACAACGGGTCGAATCGGAATATCCCAAGTCGGTCGCCAAGATTACGATCGACGAAGACTATGTAGGGCATACCCACGAGTAGGGCTGTGCCGATAAAGCAAGTTATGCAGAAGGGGAGAGCATGAAGCGCCTATACCTACTCCGCCACGGCCAGACGGAGTTCAACGTCAAAAAGCTGGTCCAGGGCCGCTGCGATTCACCGTTGACCGATCTGGGCCGTCAGCAGGCACGGACGGCAGCCGCATGGCTCAAGGGCCACGACGTTGTTCCCGACAAAGTGGTCTCTTCGCCCTTAGGCCGAGCCATGGACACAGCTCAGCTCGTCGCTACCGAACTCCTCGGTCCGGACGCAGCAGTCGAGCCCTGCGTAGGCATCATCGAGCGCTGCTACGGCTCCTTCGAAGAAGGTCCCCACGACGTGCTACCCACCGACGTCTGGGATCCGGGCGAGGACCTGGTCCCCTTCGGAGGAGAAGGAAGCCACGCGCTGCAAGAACGCATGGTAGGTACCCTCACCAATATCATGGGCGCCGATGGTATCGAAACCCTCTTAGCAGTAAGCCACGGCAGTGCCAGCCGCCAATTCATCAAGGCTGCAGCCCCAGAGGGCTTCGAGCTCCCAACAAAACTCCCCAACTGTGCCATCATGATTTTCGATTTCGAAGAGGAAAAGTCGGGAGAAGAAGGCGACGCGCCCCAATCCAAGTTCATCTTGCAGCAAATCATCGATCCTCAACAAAGTAATTAGCTGAGCGAGCAGAGTTAAGCAGACATCAACGTGTCGTCTCCCGAGCACGGCGGAGGGCCGGAGAAATATATTAAGGTCATCGCGAGTTCCGCACGCAAAGGAGAGCACTTAATGTGCTCTCCGTCTTGCGCAGGACTGTAGAGCAGGGACCTTAATATATTTCTCCGGCCCTCCGCCGTGCCCAGGAGCCATCCACGCACTTTACCTGCGTAAACAATGTGAGTGAAATATGAATCTCGATGGATACGCCCGCAGCCGTGTATACTAAACAGCTGTGTGTAACCAGGGGAGTATTCTGGCTGGACAAAATGCCTGCTTAATAGGGTTGTCAGGTAGTCCGGGCGAAATACAAGGCTGGGGAGCACGTCGTGTAAGTAGTGGTCCTCTAGGGGCGTACGCTCGGTGGTGTACGCATTGTCCCAAGACCACGCGAGAGTTGGGATCATATCTTGATCAGCATGATTCTCGGCCGCAAGATTGGCATGACCCAGGTTTGGGACGAGAACGATAACGTCGTTCCCGTCACGGTCATCCAGGCTGGCCCCTGCGCTGTCTCGCAGGTTAAAACTCAGGCAACCGACGGCTATGACGCCGTCCAGATCGGTTTCGGCGACATCAAGGCCAAGAACGTGAACAAGCCCATGGCTGGTCACTTCGCCAAGGCTGGCGTCGAGCCTGTCCGTTTCCTTCGTGAGGTCCGCGTCGAGAACGGCGAGGAGCACAAGGTCGGCGAGGTCGTCACCGTCGCTGATTTCGCTGATGTCGAGAAGGTCGACGTCATCGGTACCTCCAAGGGTAAGGGCTTCCAGGGTCGCATCAAGCGCTGGGGTCAGCGCCGCGGTCCTATGACGCATGGTTCTCACTTCCAGCGTCACCCCGGTTCTATCGGTCAGTGCGCCTATCCTGCGCGCGTCCTCAAGGGCGTCAAGATGGCCGGTCACATGGGTAACGAGCGCGTTACCGTCAAGAACCTTTCCGTTGTCCGCATCGATGCCGAGCAGAACCTCATCTTGGTCAAGGGCGCTGTCCCGGGTGCCAAGAATGGTCTCGTCGCCATCCGTATGGCCTAAGGGCCCAGCCCATTTAGCCCAGCGTCATACCAAGGAGAACACTTAAATGGCAAAGTTTGAAGTAAAGAACAGCGAGGGCAAGAAGGTCGCCGAGGCCGAGCTCGCCGCTGAGGTGTACGGCATCGAGCCGAACATCCACGTTATGCACCACATCGTCAAGTGCCAGATGGCCTCTTGGCGTCAGGGCACCCAGTCTGCTAAGGGTCGCTCTGAGGTTTCCGGTGGCGGCAAGAAGCCTTGGCGTCAGAAGGGCACCGGCCGTGCCCGCCAGGGTTCCATCCGTGCTGCCCAGTGGCGTCACGGTGGCGTCGTCTTCGCCCCCAAGCCCCGTTCTTACGCTAAGCGTATGAACAACAAGGAGGTCAAGCTGGCTATGCGCTCCGCGCTGTCCGCCAAGCTGGCCGATGGCGAGCTCGTGCTCGTCGACGACTACGGCTTCGAGAAGCCTTCCACCAAGGCTGCCGTCGCCATGCTCAAGGCTCTCGGCCTTGAGGGCAAGCGTCTGACCATCATCGTTCGCGATGAGGACGTCAATGCCTACCTGTCGTTCCGCAACATTCCCAAGACGTTCATCATCACTGCCGACGAGGCCAACACCTACGATCTCGTCAACAACAACGCCGTGCTGATGCCCGCCGACATCGCCGCTCACTTCGGGGAGGTGCTTGCATAAATGACCGCCCACGAGATCATCATCCGTCCGATCGTGTCCGAGCGTTCCTTCTCCGGCATGGAGCTGAACAAGTACACGTTCGAGGTCGCCAAGGATGCTAACAAGTATCAGATCAAGGACGCTGTCGAGGAGATCTTCGGCGTCAAGGTCGTTCGCGTGAACACCCTGACGGTCAAGCCCAAGACCAAGCGCGTGCGCTATGTCGCCGGCAAGACCCGTTCTTGGAAGAAGGCCATCGTCACGCTGGCCGAGGGCGACACCATCGAGGTCTTTGGCAACCAGGCCTAAGACTCGCTGCTGTTGAGTGAGCTCATGCCTCCCAAATAGGGGAGGCGAGAGCTCAAGGTTTTGGGCGTATAAAATGGACACGCCCGGAACCGTGTATACGTCCGGTGTCATCGCACCCGAGGCAGAACCTCGAATCCCTGTCTGCGATGGCTAACGGATTCCTATTGAAAGGGATTGTAATGGCTGTAAAGCACCTTAAGCCGACCTCCGCTGGTAGGCGTTGGCAGACGATCTCCGATTTCTCCGAGATCACCTGCACCAAGCCCGAGAAGTCTCTTCTCGAGCCCCTGCCCAAGAAGGCCGGTCGTAACAACAACGGCCGCATCACGACCCGCCACCAGGGCGGCGGCGTGAAGCGTCGTTACCGCGTGATCGACTTCAAGCGCAACAAGGACGGCGTGCCCGCCAAGGTTGCCACGATCGAGTACGATCCGAACCGTTCCGCTCGCATCGCTCTGCTGCACTACGCTGACGGTGAGAAGCGCTACATCCTGGCCCCCAAGGGCCTCGAGGTCGGTCAGACCATCATGTCCGGTTCTGACGCCGACATCAAGCCGGGCAACGCTCTGCCCCTCGCCGACATCCCCGTCGGTACGCTCATCCACGCCGTCGAGTTCCAGCCGGGCAAGGGCGCTGCTATCGCCCGTTCCGCCGGTAACTCTTGCCAGCTGATGGGCAAGGAGGGCAAGTACGCTATCGTCCGTATGCCTTCCTCCGAGATGCGTCGCATCCTCGTTACCTGCCGCGCCACCGTCGGTGAGGTCGGCAACGCCGATCACTCCAACATCGTCATCGGCAAGGCCGGCCGTAAGCGTCACATGAACGTGCGCCCGACCGTCCGCGGTACCGTCATGAACCCTGTCGACCACCCGCACGGCGGTGGCGAGGGCAAGAACCACACCTCTGGTCGTCCCTCTGTTACCCCCTGGGGTAAGCCGACGAAGGGCCTTCGTACGCGCAAGAAGAAGAAGGTCTCGAACCAGCACATCATTCGTCGCCGTAAGAAGTAATTTCGGATACCGAGTTTTAGGAGAAAGCACTTATGAGCAGAAGTCTCAAAAAGGGCCCGTTCGTGGAGACTCGCCTTCTCTCGCGTATCACCGCGATGAACGAGGCTGGCAAGAAGGACGTCGTGAAGACCTGGTCCCGCGCGTCCACCATCTTCCCCGAGATGGTTGGTCACACCATCGCCGTCCACGACGGCCGCAAGCATGTGCCCGTGTATGTTACCGAGTCCATGGTTGGTCACAAGCTCGGCGAGTTCGCGCCGACTCGTACGTTCCGTGGCCACAAGGCCAAATAGGGGGTTAACCGTAAATGGCAACTAAGTCTATTGAAACTGAGGCCACCGAGGTTCGCGCCGTCGCTAAGTACGTGCGTGTTTCCCCCAGCAAGGCCCGCCTGGTGGTCGATCTGATCCGCCGCAAGCCTGTCGCTCAGGCCTTCGACATCCTCCACTTCTGCGACCGCGCCGTCGCCGTGGATGTCGAGAAGGTTCTCCGTTCCGCCGTTGCGAACGCCGAGAACAACAACGGTCTGCGTGCCGACAACCTGGTTGTCGCCGCTGCCTATGTTGACGAGGGTCCGACGCTTAAGCGCATCCGTCCCCGCGCCAAGGGTTCCGCTTCTCGCATTCTGAAGCGTACTTCCCACATCACCGTCGTCGTTGCTCCTCGAAAGGAGGCGTAAAGCTGTATGGGTCAGAAAGTCTACCCCACCGGCTTCCGTCTTGGCATCACCGAGAACTGGCGCTCCCGCTGGTTCGCAGAGAAGGATTACGCTAAGACCCTCGGTAACGATCTCGAGATCCGCAAGTACCTCGAGAAGCGTCTTTCCCGCGCAGCTGTCTCCCGCGTCGAGATCGAGCGCGCTGGCGACAAGGTGAAGGTCATCATCCTCACCGCTCGCCCCGGCGTTGTCATCGGTAAGAAGGGTGCCGAGATCGATACCCTCCGCACCGAGCTCGAGAAGGTCGCTGGCGTCTCCAAGGGCCAGCTCTCCGTCGACGTTGTCGAGATCAAGCGCCCCGAGCTCGACGCCAACCTCGTTGCTCAGTCCATCGCTGAGCAGCTCGAGGGCCGCGTTGCCTTCCGTCGCGCTATGCGCAAGGCTGTCCAGTCCGCCCGCAAGGCCGGCGCCAAGGGCATCCGTATCCAGTGCTCCGGTCGTCTCGGCGGTGCCGAGATGGGCCGTCGTGAGTGGTACCGTGAGGGTCGCGTGCCTCTGCACACCCTCCGTGCCAAGATCGACTACGGCACGGCTGTCGCCAGCACCACCATGGGCGCTTGCGGCGTGAAGGTCTGGATCTACCTGGGCGAGAAGCTCCCGGGCCAGCCTGTTCCCAACCCTGCACTCGAGGGCTCTTCCCGTCCTCGTCGTCGTAACTCCGAGAGGAGGGGTCAGTAGTGCTTGCCCCTAAGCGTATTCTTCACCGCAAGGTGCAGCGTGGCTCCATGAAGGGCCAGGCCAAGGGTAATACCGAGCTGCATTTCGGCGAGTTTGGTATCCAGGCTCTCGAGGCCCATTGGATCACCAACCGTCAGATCGAGGCCGCTCGTATTGCCATGACCCGCTACATGAAGCGTGGCGGTCGTGTCTACATCACGATCTTCCCCGATAAGCCCATCACCAAGAAGCCTGCCGAGACTCGCATGGGTTCTGGTAAGGGTAACCCCGAGGAGTGGGTGGCCGTCGTCAAGCCCGGCCGCATCATGTTCGAGGTCAAGGGTGTTCCCGAGGAGGTCGCTCGCGAGGCTCTGCGTCTTGCGCAGCACAAGCTCCCCATCAAGACCAAGATTGTTGCTGCCAAGAACGCTGAGCAGCGCATCCAGAAGGAGATGGCTGAGGAGGCCGCTCTCGAGGCCAAGTGGGCTGCTGAGGACGCCGCCGCCGCCAAGGAGGAGAACTAATGAAGCCCGCAGAGATTCGTGAGCTCTCGGACGCTCAGCTCGTTGAGAAGCTGAAGGAAATGCGCGCCGAGCTCTTTAACCTTCGTTTCCAGATGGCCACCAGCCAGCTGGACAACACCGCTCGCGTCAACACCGTGAAGAAGGACATCGCTCGCGTCCTCACGGAGCAGCGCGCCCGCGAGATCGCAGCGGAGAAGTCCGCTGTCGCCGAGTAGGACCTAAGGAGAGAACATGACTGATTCGCGTAACTCGCGTAAGGTCCGTACGGGTGTCGTTACCTCCGTCTCCGGTGCCAAGACCATTGTTGTCACCATCACCGAGCGCAAGCGTCACCCCAAGTACGGCAAGATGATGACCAGCTCCAAGAAGCTGCACGCTCACGACGAGGAGTGCACGGCTGGCGTGGGCGACACCGTCCGCGTTATGGAGACCCGTCCTATGTCCAAGATGAAGCGTTGGCGCCTCATCGAGGTCGTCGAGCGCGCTAAATAAGCAGTCGCTCTTACGACTTGTACGTTTCCGAAGATGTGCGTATGCCTGGCTTGCATACCACGGGCCGTATAAAGGCTGCGCACCTCTCTTCGGTTCTTAGTTCGGAGGAACATCTACCATGATTCAGATGCAAACCATGCTGAACGTCGCCGACAACTCCGGCGCTCGCAAGATTCGCTGCATCAAGGTGCTTGGCGGTTCCAAGCGTCGTTATGCAGGCATCGGCGATGTGTTCATCGGTGCTGTCCAGGAGGCTACCCCTGGCGCCAACGTCAAGAAGAAGGACGTTGTCCGTTGCGTCGTCGTTCGCACCGTTAAGGAGATCCGCCGCAAGGATGGCTCCTACATTCGCTTTGATGAGAACGCCTGCGTTGTCATCAACAACGATGGTTCGCCCGTCGGCACCCGTATCTTCGGGCCCGTCGCTCGCGAGCTTCGTGACAAGAAGTACATGAAGATCGTCTCGCTCGCTCCCGAGACCCTGTAGTTAGGGGAGATATATGTATATCAAGAAGGGCGATAAGGTCCAGGTTCTCTCTGGTAAGGATCGCGGCAAGCAGGGCGTTATCCTGCGTGCTCTCCCCGCCGAGAACAAGGTCGTTGTCGAGGGCGTTTCGGTCGTCAAGAAGGCCGTCAAGCCCAACGCTGCCAACCAGCAGGGCGGCATCGTTTCGCAGGAGGCTCCCATCGACGCCTCCAACGTCAATCTCGTCTGCCCCGAGTGCGGTAAGGTTACCCGCGTCGGTCACGAGAAGGACGGCAAGAACAAGCTGCGCGTCTGCAAGAAGTGCGGCCACAAGTTCTAAGCTGCCCGCAACATCAAGTTGCTAGCAAAGGCCCGGATGCCACGGCACCCGGGCCTTTTTTGATCCCTACTCATTGGGGACAGACTTACATGAGTGCTGTCGGCAGCTGGGGGACGTTCCCAATGTGCCGGCAGTTTGGGGCGGTCCCTTGATGTCCGATGTCTCCAGAGGGGTCGAGTATCACGGACTACTCTGTCTTTTAGGGCTTTGGTGTTCCGCTTCTTTATGTTTTACAAGGATCCTCGCATGCGCATTATCGCGCATAGCATTGCGTGTTAATGCGTATGACCGCGTAAAAATGTGCAAATTATGGCTAAATAATGATCGACAAGCAAATAAACACGCAAATACGAGCAAATGCGCGCGCATTTGTGCGAATATAAGACTGTTGGAATGAAGAACTTCCGATGATTCAGGAGGCACATATGGCAGATTCCAAGCAGGCTCCACTCGACTCTGCGGCAGCTGCAAAGGCAGCGTTCGCTTCGGTCCAGGGCAAGCCATTCCCCGATGATATCTTTACGGCTCCCGAGCTTCGTTGGGCTGTGATCGGGTGCGGCGTTATCGCCAACCAGATGGCCCAGTCTCTCACTCTTGCCGGCCGCAAGCTTGCGGGCGTCGCCAACCGCACGCTGTCAAAGGCTCAAGCTTTTGCCGAGCAGTATGGCATCGAGAAGGTCTATGACACAGTCGAGGACCTCTATGCCGATCCGAACATCGACGCGATCTATATCACCACGCCGCATAACACGCACATCACCTATCTGCGTGCGGCCCTGGCAGCTGGCAAGCACGTACTTTGCGAGAAGGCCATCACCCTCAACTCCGCCGAGCTCGACGAGGCACGTGCCATTGCCGACGAGCATAACGTGATCCTCATGGACGCCACTACGGTGCTCCATATGCCCTTGTATCAGGAGCTGCGCCGCCGCATGGATGTCGGCGAGTTTGGCCGCATGAACCTCGCCCAACTCAACTTTGGCAGCTACAAGGAGTACAGCGACCTGACCAACCGTTTCTACAATCGCAACCTTGCTGGCGGTGCCATGCTCGACATTGGCGTCTATGCCCTGTCCGTTATGCGCCTCTTTATGGCAAGCCAGCCCGCTGAGGTCGTTTCGCTGGGCAACACCTGCGAGACCGGTGTCGATGTTGCGGGCGGCATCGTCTGCCGTAATGCCGAGCAGCAGCTGGGTGTTGTGAGCCTTACGCTTCACTCCAAGCAGCCCAAGCGCTCGGTCATCAGCTTTGACAAGTGCTATATCGAGGTCAACGAGTATCCGCGTGCCGATCACGCGACCATCGTGTGGACTGCGGACGGCCACCGCGAGGAGGTCCACGCCGGTACCGAGGCTTACGCCCTTTGCTACGAGATGGCCGATCTTGAGAAGGCCGTTGCCGGCGACGACTCCAAGCGCGAGCTGCTGGATTATGCTTCTGATGTTATGGAGCTTATGACCAAGCTCCGCGCCGACTGGGGAGTCGTGTACCCCGAGGAGGAGTAAGCGATGCTAGCGGAAGATAGGCTCAACGCGATCGTGTCGATGGTGCAGCAGACTGGCTCGGTTACTGTGCCAGAGCTTGCTGAGGCCCTGGGCGTGACGGCGTCCACCATTCGGCGCGATCTGCAGACGCTCGACCGAGCGCACCGCATCGCCAAGGTCCATGGTGGAGCGACGAGCCTTGAGCGCGCGCACGTGACGCGCGACCTAACGCTCAATGAACGCAGCGACCTTCATAACGACGACAAGGAGCGTATCTGCGCCCGTGCGGCGGCGCTTGTGGAGCCCGAGAGCTTTGTATACATCGACTCGGGCTCGACGACGCTCAAGCTCATCGAGCATCTTCCACACCTTGAAGATGTCACCTATGTGACCGATTCTGTGCTCCATGCTCAGCATCTTGCTTTGCGCGGCATGCGTACCGTGGTGCTAGGCGGCGAGCTCAAACCCGAGACCGAGGCGCTCGTTGGCCCCGATGCCTTGGCAACCTTAGACCGCTACAACTTCAACTGTGGCTTTTGGGGTTCTAACGGCATTGCCGCCGAGCAGGGCTTCACGGCGCCCGATATCGAGGAAGCGCAAGTAAAGCGTATCTCGATGCGCCATACGGCCAAACGCTTCGTAATCTCGGACGCCAGTAAATTTGGCATGGTGGCGCCCGTCAAGTTCGCGGACTTCCGCGACGCAACGATTATTACCGCAGGTGAGGTCCCCGCCAAGTACCGGGCAATGGGCAACGTCATCACGGTCTAGCAAGCAGAGGCAGGTTAAGGCCAAAACCACCGCAAAGGTGCCTGTCCCCATTGTGGTGGTTAGTAACGAAAACCGAGTAGTTTTCCCAATAGAAAAGCGGCAACGTCCATCACGGGCGTTGCCGCTTTCGTTGTCTGCCGGCTTGTCTAAGTCTGTAACAACTGGACCGTTAAAAGTAGGCTAGGTGTTACAGATTGAGATTTTCCCTTGAGGGGGATTCGAATGTCTCGATCTGTAACAGATAGACCGAAAAAAGGGTTCTATCTGTTACAGATCGAGACGTTTTGGGACCGCGGCTGGGCCATTGCGGCAAAACCACCACAAAGGTGCCTGTCCCCATTGTGGTGGTTTAGGGCTCCCAGGGGCAGGGGGCTTCGATGTGGATGTGCTCGCCGGTAACGGGATGCGTAAAGGACACACTGTGGGCGTGGAGCATCAGGCCGCAGGGGCGCGGCGTGCCGTACAGGTCGTCGCCAACTAGGGGGTGATGCTCGCTGGCCAGGTGGACGCGAATCTGATGCTTACGACCCGTGAGAAGCTCAACATCGATATACGAACGCGTGGGCAGGCCTCGGCGGCTCTTAAGGCGCTTGAGCACCTTGACGCGCGTTTGAGACGGCTTGCCGCTGGCACCGACGCGCATCTTACGGCTATCGTGGCGGTCGCGGGCGATGGGCTTGTCGATGAGCTTTTCGTTCCAGTCGATCTTGCCCTCTGCCAGCGCCAGATAGTGCTTTTCGAAGGCGTGGTCGTTCACCATCTGATCAAAAGCAGGCTGTGTCTGTTTGTCGAGCGAGAACAGCACCACGCCGGTGGTGTTGCGATCCAGGCGGTTGAGCGGCTGCATGTCAGTCGCGGCAAAGCCGTCGCCCATCGCCAGCAGCAGGTCGCTGGCGTAGTCGGTAAGTGTGCGCTCACCGGTGCCGTCGCCGTGGACGATCATGCCGGCGGGCTTATCGATGGCCATGAGCCAGGCGTCGCAGTAGAGGACTTGAGGTTCTTCGTTCACGTGTAAGCCTTTCGGTTAGCTAATTCCCACAAACATGCAGCCCGAGGTCGCCCCGCGCAGGCGGGCAGCGGGCTTACGGCCGGCCTGCGCAGCCTCGACGGCGCGACGGGCGCGTGCGACGGCGCGGCCAATCTCATCGGCCTCGAGCAGGGTTCCGTCAACCATAAGACGGCGCACGCCGGCATCGAGCAGCTGTGGAACCTGCGGCGTGAGGTCGATAGGGTAGGCATCGTACAGGCGTGAGCGGCCGTGGATGTCGGTACGCACGGGCATGACCTTGCCGTCGATATTCTTGAGCGACAGCTTGCGGACGCGCAGGCGGCAGCTGGCACAATCGTGGATACAACCGTTGGCCACCTGCAGGATGCAGTGCTCGCTCGTCATAACGCGCGGGCGGCCGAACACGGTGATGCCCAGGGCTGCGGGCGCGGAGGTGCCAAGCGAGATAATCTCGTCGAGCGTGATCTCGGGCGAAAGCCAAAACGCGCCGGCCCCGCGCTCGGCAAGTGCCTCCATGCAAGGCGTGTTGTGCACGGGCAGGCAGGATCGGATCTCGGCCGTGGCGCCGGTCTGCGCGGCAGTAGCAAGCTCGGAGATATTGCCGACGGCGACAGTCGCTCCAGCCTGTATCCACGGGTCGACACGTACGTGGTCAACGGCGCGGCAGACCTCATCGAGCACGGGTACGATGCCCTGCTCAAACGCATCGGCGGGGGAGAGTTCGGCCGCATCGAGCGCGTCGGTGGTCATGTAGATGCGCGTTGCGCCCTCGGCGCGAGCGGCCTCGGCAGCCTCGAGCGAGGTGACGGCGGCGCAGATCTGCGGCTCGTCGCGGTAATGCTCGGGCATGGCGCGCGTACATTTGTCGAGCACCGGCAGCTCGAGCGTGCGGGCACGCTCGTCATACGGCGCCAGAATGGCCTCTTCCAGCGCCTTGCAAGCGGCGGCGCGCACCTTATGTACGGCGGAAAAGCCCATGCCACAGCCCTCATCGAGCGCCACATCAAAGCTCGCAGCCTCAAAGGGCGAGGAGCCCATGCGTCCGACGTGCTCCACCAGATCGGCCGCCTCGACGGCGCGAGTCTTGGCGGCCTCGACGGTAAAGCCGGTGGCGGTGGCGGTGAGCGCGGGGTCGTCGCAGCAGGTGAGCGTAACGGTAAATGGCTCGTCCAGACGTGCCACAACGGACACATCTACGGCGCGGCGGCGCAGCACGTCGCGCTTGAGCGCGGAACCGGCGGCGTCAATAGCGCGCTGGCTTCGAATCACGCGCACGCGGCAGCCTTCGGGCATGCTGCGGGGCACGCGGCACTCGATGATGTCGCCGGCAGCCGCATCCTCGGCGGCGATGGTGGTCAGGAACTGGTCGAACTCATCGTCGTGACGAAGCTCCAGCAGGTCGCCCTTGCCCACGGGCTCAAACAGCTCAATGCGGGCGATGGCGGCGCGGCGACGACGGTCGTCGGGCTTGAGCCCGCGCACATCGCGGTTGGCCAGGCGGCTGCCGAGTACCGTGCCTACGATCTGGCCGCGGTTGTTGGAGCGCTCGTAGCTCATCATCTCGTCGCCCGAGGTGCCGTCCTGATAGGCGTGCGTAAAGTCGCGGTTAAAGCAGCGCTTGAGTTGGCGCTGGCGGGCGGCATCCTCATCCTTAGAGGTCGAAACATCGGCCAGCATGTCATCAATCTGATGACGATACACGTCGACGATGGAATACACGTAATCGGGGGCCTTCATGCGGCCCTCGAGCTTGAGCGATGCGGCGCCGGCGTCATACAGACGGCGAACAAGCTGCGACGTGTTGGTGTCACGCGGGCATAGCGCACGCTCGCGGCCGGCGGGGGAGAGCGCGCGGCCGTTCTCGTCGATCAGCTCGTAAGGCAGGCGACAGGGCTGAGCGCACATGCCGCGGTTGGCCGAGCGGCCCGCCATGGCAAAGCTCGACAGCAGGCACAGGCCCGAGTAGCAAAAGCAGATGGCACCGTGGCTAAAGACCTCGAGGTCAACGTCGGGCGCGGCGTCGTGGATGGCGGCGATCTCGTCAATGGAGAGCTCGCGCGACAAGGTCACGCGGTCGGCGCCCTGCTCGCGGCACCAAAGCGTTCCGCGGTCATCATGGATGTTCGCCTGGGTCGAGATGTGTGTCTCGATGCCGGGCATGGTGCGCTTGACCTCAAAGAACAGGCCCCAGTCCTGGATGATAAAGGCGTCGGCGCCCAGCGTGGAGCAGCGATGGATGAGCTGCAGCGCATCGCTCATCTCGGACTGCTTGATGACGATGTTTACCGTGACATAAACGCGCGAGCCGGCCAGGTGTGCAGCACGGCAGGCCTGCTCAAAGGCCTCGTCGGTAAAGTTCGTTGCCTTGCGGCGGGCGTTGAAGCTGCCCATGCCGCAGTAGATGGCATCGGCGCCGGCAGCGAGTGCGGCGGCAAAGGGCTCCGGGCCTCCGGCGGGGGCCAAGAGCTCGGGCCTGCGGTTGGTGGTTCGACTGGCGGTTGCGGTCATATCCTGCCTTTCAAAATGCTCAGATACTCAAAAGTATAGTGGTGCAGTCGCGGCAGGCGATGCCCGCAGCCTAAGCAGGACAAAGTCTTCAGCAGCCCCTCAGGTAAAAATGATCCCTTTTCCTCCGTCCCTAAGGGATCACGTGATCCGAAGGGGACGGAGGAAAAGGGATCAGTATTCGGGCACGTCGCCGGTCACGCCGTTCATCGGCCCGTACGCGCCGTTGGGCGATAAAATATTATCGCAATCTGATAATTATCTTGCACAGCGCAAAATCATCCCCTACTATCCCAATCAAGCGCGGTGTTCAGACCGAACTGTGCCTCCCGGTGCGAACGCCGCGCTCACGCTCTCTATTTGATCGTAAGGAGAAAAACATGAGCAAGACCGTCGTGTCTTCCGATAACGCACCCGCAGCCATCGGCCCGTATTCCCCCGGTATCCAGACCGGCAACATGGTGTTCCTGTCCGGCCAGCTGGGCATTGACCCTGCGACCGGCAAGATGCCCGAGGGTGTCGAGGCTCAGGCCAAGCAGTCCCTCGCTAACGTCGAGGCCCTGCTGACCGCTACCGGCGCCACGTTTGCCGATGTCGTCAAGACCACGGTCTACCTGGCCGACATCGCCGACTTCGCCGCCGTGAACGAGATCTACGCCTCCAAGTTCGAGGCTCCGTTCCCCGCGCGCAGTGCCTTCCAGGTTGCCGCCCTTCCGGCTGGCGGTCTGGTCGAGATCGAGGTCATCGCCGCCCTCTAAGGCGTTGACAACAACTAAACATGACATGCAAAAAGACCCTGCAGCGCGTGCGAGCTGCAGGGTCTTTTGTCAAGCGATGCGACAAAAATGATCCGTTTTCCTCCGTCCCCAAGGGATCAGTGGGTTAGCCCTCCTTGCGGACCTTTTGCAGATAGCGGTAGACGCTGGGCTCAGAGATTCCAAGCGCGGCGGCGGCGCAGGCAACGGCGCCCTTGAGCATAAACACGCCGTTGCCGTTGAGATGGCGGATAACATCGACGCGGTCGGCCTGGCCGAGCGAGGCGACATCCTGCCCGCGGCTTTCGAGCAGCTCGGAAATGCTGCGGTCGATGAGCTCCTGTGTGGACTCCGAAAGGCTTTCGACTTCGATGGGGGAGGGCTCGGTGCGTGCGGGAGCGGCGTCAAAGCAGGCCATAAGCTGCTGGGCCATGGCACTGATGTTGCGCACGGTCGAAAGATCAGTGTTGACGCAGAGCATGCCGACGATCTCGCCGTCCTCGCGAATGAAGTACGTTGCGGATTCCAGCGTCTTGCCGCCGGCACCGCGGCCTTCGTAGCCCGTAATGAACGGCAGATCGCGATATTTACCATCGTGCATGATCTTGAGTGCCAGATCGGTGGCGGGACCGCCGACCTTGCGGCCGCTCACGATGCCGTTGCGAATATCGACGATGGCGTGGTCGGGATCCGAGAAATCGTGCAGCACGATTTCGCTGTTTTTGCCGAGCACCTGTTCAAGGAAATCGACCATCGGCAAAAAGCGACGTACGGTCTCGTTCACGGGCAACTCCTTTGGGTGAAATCGGAAATGTTCATAACAATTTTTTCTCATGGTAACACGGTGTCTATTGACTCGCATATTCGCAGGTACATTGCGTAATACGGACGAGCGGTAGGAATTTGGCGGTAAACGGTCGACCAAAAGAAAAGTTAGATGTTATTTTGACCAGACACTTTCCTGACCTGCGGAAATGCATTGCCTCAGCTCAAGAATAGTCTGATAACAAAAAATTATTATTGAGAATGAGAATCATCTTTAATACGATATGCAACGAAGGCACAACCTCACCCCCGCACTGCGTCACAATAGAGCGTTAGATGCGAAAACAACTACTTCGAGGATTGGTGGTCAAATGGCCCAGGAGACGGTTACGAACGGCACTGAAGCCCTGTTCACTCGCGAAGGCATGCCGCCCGTTAAGGAAATGATCCCGTGTGCCCTTCAGCACGTACTGGCATCGTTTGCCGGCATTATTACCCCGGCGGTCATCATGGCCGGCGTCTACGGCTTTAATAGCCAGCAGAGCACCGACATCATTCAGGTTGCGCTTATTCTTTCGGCAATCGACACGGCCCTTCAGGCCTTCGCTCCCTTCCGTCGCATCGGCGGCGGCCTGCCCATCGTCATGGGCGTCTCGTTCGCGTTCCTGCCGGCCCTGCAGGCCATGGGCGCCTCGGGCTTTAGCTTTGGTGCGCTGCTGGGCGGCGAGATTGTCGGCGGTGCCGTCGCGGTCCTCTTTGGTTTGGCCTACAGCAAGATTAAGTGGCTGTTCCCGCCCGTCGTGACCGGTACGGTTATCTTCTCCATCGGCGTTTCGCTGTATCCCACGGCCGTCAAGTATATGGCTGGCGGCATGGGCACGCCGCTGTGGGGCACCCCGCAGGCCTGGTGTGTCGCTCTTATCACCTTCGCCGTGGTCTTTGCGCTCGCCAACTTTGGCAAGGGCACGCTCAAGCTGGGATCCGTGTTCTTTGGCATGATCGTTGGCATGATCGTTTCGATCCCCTTTGGCATGATCGACTTCTCCAGCGTTGCTACCGCTCAGGTCTTCGCCCTTCCCAAGCTCATGCCCTACGCGCTCGAGTTTGATCCCGAGGTCTGCATTACCCTCGCCGTCGTGTTCCCCATGGTTGCCATCCAGGTTATCGGTGACGTCTCCGCCGCCTGCCTGGGCTCTATCGACCGTATGCCCACCGAGCGCGAGCTCTCCGGCGCTATCGTGTCCCAGGGCCTCACCTCTATGGTCGGCGGCCTGCTGGGCGGTCTTCCCACCAGCGCCCTTGGCCAGAACGTGGGCATCATCTGCTCCAACAAGGTCGTCAACAAGTGGGTCTTTGTGATCATCGCGGCCGTCTTTGCCATTGCTGGTCTGTTCCCGCAGCTCTCTGCCGTTCTTTCCGCTATCCCGCAGCCCGTCATCGGCGGCGCGACCGTCGGCGTCTTTGGCACCATCACCATGAACGGCGTGCGCATGTTCACCCGCGAGGGCCTCACGCAGCGCACTACCACCATCGTCGGTACCTCCGTCGTCTTTGGCCTGGGTATCTGGATGGCCAGCGGTTGCCTTGCCGGCGAGGGTATGCCCACCTGGGTGCCCACCGTCATCGGCTCCAATGCTGTAACCCCCACCGCCATCATGGCTATTGTCCTTAACCTGATCCTTCCGCAGACGCCGGTCGTGGCTCAGCACATCGATGCTGCCAAGGACGCTGCCGTGGATCTGGTCTTGCCCGAGAGCAAGAAGTAACCAATTCGGTGCTATTTGTCGGCGGACGTATCGCCTCGTCCGCCGACGTCATGCGGCGCCAAGCCGCACTTCAAAGGGTTTGTCCCTTTGGTGAAGCGTTGACGGGAGAGGGCCCGTTTCCGGTGTAGGCCGGCGCTTCGCACTCCGCCATGTCAGAGGTGTCAAACCCCGCCTCTGATGTTGAAGGGAGCATCCATGCTTCTGGTCGCTAACGGTTCCGTCTTTACCCGCAACGCTCAGACCCCGTTCATTCCAAACGGTGCGGTCGCCATTGACGGAGATACGATCGTCGAAGTGGGCCCCGAGTGCGAGCTCAAGGCCAAGTACCCGGATGCCGAGTACGTCGACGCCCAGGGCAACCTCATCATGCCCGGACTCATCAACTGCCACACCCACATCTACTCGGGTCTGGCCCGCGGCCTTGCCATCAAGGGCTGCAACCCCACCAACTTCCTGGAGAATCTTGAGCAGCAGTGGTGGAAGATCGACGACAACCTGACGCTCGACGGCACCAAGGCCAGCGCCTATGCCACGATTCTTGACTCCATCCGCGATGGCGTCACCACGATCTTCGATCACCATGCGAGCTTCTGCGAGATCCCGGGAAGCCTCTTTACCATTAAGGATGCCGCGCAGGAGCTGGGCATGCGTTCATGCCTGTGCTACGAGGTCTCCGATCGCCGCGGCCAGGAAAAATGCGACCAGGCCATTGCCGAGAACGCCGAGTTTGCCCAGTGGGCCGCCAAGGAGCGTCGCGATAACGATAACCACATGATCGCCGCCATGTTTGGCGGTCACGCCACCTTTACGCTGTCGGACGAGACCATGGACAAGATGGCCGAGGCCAACAACGGCCTGACCGGCTTTCACATCCATGTGTGCGAGGGCATGAACGACGTGTGGGACTCCCGCCTCAATCGCGGTGGCATCAGCCCCGTCGAGCGCCTGCTGCAGCACAACCTGCTGGGTCCCGACACCATGCTCGGCCACTGCATCCACGTGACGCCCGCCGAGATGGATATCGTCAAGGAGTCCGGCACCTGGCTCGTCAACAACCCCGAATCCAATATGGGCAACGCCGTGGGCTGCGCCCCCGTGCTCGAGTTCTTCCGCCGCGGTATCCCCGTGTGCATGGGCACCGACGCCTACACCCACGATATGCTCGAGAGCCTTAAGGTCTTCCTGATCATTCAGCGCCACAACGCCGCCATGCCCAACGTGGGCTGGTGCGAGGCCATGACGATGCTGTTTGAGAACAACGCCAAGATGGCGAGCAAGTACTTCGATCGCAAACTCGGCGTGCTCGAGGCCGGCGCCGCCGCCGACGTCATCGTTATGGACTACAAGCCCTTTACGCCGCTGAGCGAGGAGAACATCGACGGCCACATGCTCTTTGGCATGATGGGCAAAAACTGCCGCACCACCATCATCAACGGTCGTGTCCTGTACAAGGATCGCGAGTTTGTCGGTATCGATGAGGACAAGATCAACGCGTGGACCATGGCTGAGTCCAAGAAGCTCTGGAGCACGCTCAACGATCGCGTGTACTAATCCAACTGGAGATTCGCGCGCGTCGGATGTTTCGCCGCATCCGGCGCGCGCATAGGCGGCCTCCGCGGGGTCGCCGGCGCTGTGCTAGCGCTACACCGTATTTGCGCCCGTCGCGCGGTCTCGCCGGGCGTTACAGAGAGGAGCTCATTATGAGCGACATTATGAGGCCGATCCCGTTTTCGCAGCTGATGAACTGGATCATCGAGGAGCACAAGACCCAGGACGCCATCTTTGGCGTGCGCAAGATGGTCACGACCAACCAGGAGGGCGCGCTTCCCATTTTTGACGAGCGCATCGAGACTCCGTTTGGCCCGGCCGCCGGTCCCAATACGCAGCTGGCCCAGAACATCGTGGCATCCTACGTGGCCGGATCCCGCTTCTTTGAGCTCAAGACCGTTCAGGTTATGGACGGCGAGGAGCTCTCCAAGTGTGTGAACAAGCCCTGCATTGTGGCGCAGGACGAGTGCTACAACTGCGAGTGGTCGACCGAGCTCGAGGTTCCGCAGGCCTTTGCCGAGTACGTGAAGGCATGGTTTGCCTGCCACCTGATCGCTCGCGAGTACGGCCTGGGCAGCCCGGACGGTTTTGTCTTTAACATGTCCGTGGGCTATGACCTCGAGGGCATCAAGAGCCCCAAGGTCGATGCCTACATCGAGGGCATGAAGGACGCCAGCGGCTCCGACGTCTGGAACGAGTGCCGCACGTGGGCGCTCGCCAACCTGGACAAGTTTGAGCATGTCGATGCCGCGTTTGTCGAGTCCATCCCGGCGCGCGTCTCCAACTCCATCACCGAGTCCACCCTGCACGGCTGCCCGCCGGCGGAGATCGAGCGCATCGCGACCTATCTGATCACCGAGAAGGGCCTCAACACCTACATCAAGTGCAACCCCACGCTGCTGGGCTATGAGTTTGCCCGCCAGCGCCTCAACGAGCTGGGCTTTGATTACATCGTCTTTGATGACACGCACTTCCGCGAGGACTTGCAGTGGGTCGACGCCGTGCCCATGTTCGAGCGCCTGATTGCCCTGTGCGCCGAGCGCGGCCTGGAGTTTGGCGTCAAGCTGACCAACACCTTCCCCGTCGACGTGACGAGGAACGAGCTGCCTTCCACCGAGATGTACATGTCTGGCCGTTCGCTGTTCTCGCTGACCATCGAGGCCGCCCGCCGCATTACCGAGCAGTTCGATGGCAAGCTGCGCATCAGCTACTCCGGTGGTGCCACGGTCTACAACATCCGCGCCCTGTACGATGCCGGCATTTGGCCCGTCACCCTGGCGACCGACGTGCTCAAGCCCGGCGGTTACGAGCGCTTTAGCCAGATGGCTGGCGAGTTTACCGACCTGGACGGCAAGCCGTTCGCGGGCGTCTCGCTCGAGGCCGTGACCGCGATCCAGACCGATTCGCTTACCAACCCGCTCTACAAGAAGCCGCTGCGTCCGCTGCCCGACCGCAAGGTCGCCGGCAAGAGCCCGCTTTCCGACTGCTTTACCACGCCGTGCCGCACGAGCTGCCCCATTCAGCAGGATATTCCCGCCTATCTGGCGGCTGTTGACGAGGGCCGCTACGAGGACGCGCTCAACATTATCATCGAGCGCAACGCCCTGCCGTTCATTACCGGCACCATCTGCCCACATCCCTGCGGCCGTGCCTGCGAGCGTGCGTTCTACGAGCCCGAGGGCGCCCAGATTCGCGCCAGCAAGCTCAAGGCCGCCCGCGAGGCCATGACCGCCGTGCTGCCCAAGCTGCGTGCTCAGGCCATCGCCAACGACGGCGAGCGCAACGTTGCCGTTATCGGTGGCGGCCCGGCCGGCCTGGCGACGGCATTCTTCCTGACGCGTGCCGGCGTGCCCGTCACCATCTTTGAGGCCCGCGACTCTCTCGGCGGCGTGGTCCGTCACGTGATTCCCGAGTTCCGTATCGCGAGCGACGATATCTCCCACGACGCCGAGCTCTGCCTGGCCTTTGGCGCCAAGGTGCAGCTCAACGCTCGCGTTGATTCCATTGACGAGCTCAAGGCCCAGGGCTTTACCGACGTGGTCGTGGCCACCGGTGCCTGGATGCCCGGCTCTGCGGGCCTGGGCGAGGGTGCCGAGCTCGATGTGCTGGAGTTCCTCGAGGCCGCCAAGAAGGGCGAGAAACTCGAGCTGGGTGAGGATGTCGTGGTCATTGGCGCCGGCAACACCGCCATGGACGCGGCCCGCGTGGCCAAGCGCCTTGCTGGCGTGAAGAACGTGCGCCTGGTGTATCGCCGCACCAAGAAGCAGATGCCCGCCGACGAGGAAGAGCTCGATCTTGCTCTTGCCGACGGCGTTGAGTTCTGCGAGCTGCTGGCGCCCAAGGCGCTCAACGGCTCCGTGCTGACCTGCGACGTTATGGAGCTCGGCGAGCCGGATGCAAGCGGCCGTCGCAGCCCCGTCGCCACGGGCGAGACCGTCGAGCTTTCCGCCACCACGGTGATCTGCGCCGTGGGCGAGGGCATCGATGCCAGCCTGTACGATGCCGCGGGCGTCGAGCACGACCGTCGCGGCCGTCTTGCCGCCACCTCCACCGGCGTCGAGGGCGTCTGGGCTGCAGGCGATTGCCGTCGCGGTCCGGCCACCGTGGTCGAGGCTATTGCCGACGCCGCCGAAGTCGCACGCGCCATCGCCAGCGTGGACTTTAACAAGTACGCCGACTGCAACGAGAAGGCCGGCCGCGAGGACACCTGCTACGAGCGCAAGGGGTCGCTGTGCCGCGACAAGCGCAACTGCACCAAGACCCGCTGCCTGGGCTGCGGCTCGGTGTGCGAGGTCTGCTGCGACGTGTGCCCCAACCGCGCCAACGTGGCAATTAAGGTGCCGGGCCTGGCCAAGCATCAGGTCGTCCATGTCGACGGCATGTGCAACGAGTGCGGCAACTGCGCCGTGTTCTGCCCTTACCAGGAGGGTCGTCCCTACAAGGACAAGCTCACCCTGTTCTGGAGCGAGCAGGACATGGAGAACTCCGAGAACGAGGGCTTCCTGGCCGTGGACGAGGACCACTTTAAGGTCCGCGTCGCCGGCACGGTCCGCACCGTCTCGGTCGATGCCGTCAACACCGGCCTTCCCGAGGCCGTCCGCCTGACCATCAGGGCCGTGCGCGACAACTATTCGTACCTTCTTAAGAAATAGGCGAGTCTCTTATGGCCAAATCCATTCAACATAACGTGGCCTACGTTGCCTGCGGAAGCGGTTGCGCCTCCGCAGGCGGCGACGCCCGCTGCAGCGAAGGCTGCATTGGCTGTGGCGCCTGCGTCACGGCCTGCCCCCACGGCGCCATTGCGCTGGTCGATGGCATCGCCCGCGTGGACCGCTCAAAGTGCACGGGCTGTGGCCTGTGCGGCATGGCGTGCCCGCAGCGCGTGATTGCCTTCGTTCCCGGCTACCAGAACATCCTGGTGCGCTGCAACAACACCGATAAGGGCGCCATCGCCCGCAAGATCTGCGACACGAGCTGCATCGGTTGCGGCATGTGCGCCAAAAAGTGCCCTGCCGGCGCAATCCGCATCGAGGACAACTGCGCCCACATCGACGGCGCCGACTGCCTGTCGTGTGGTATGTGCGCCGTCGTGTGCCCGCATGGCGCCATTCACGACCGCACCGGCATCGCCGCCGGCGTGTAGAAGGGAATCACCATGGCACAGGAATTCACTTTTACCGTTAACGGCGTCGAGCGCACGACGACTCAGAACAAGCCGCTGCTCCGCTACCTGCGCGACGACCTGCACATTCACTCCGCCAAGGATGGCTGCTCCGAGGGCGCCTGCGGTACCTGCACCATCCATGTGGACGGTGCGGCCGTCAAGGCCTGCGTGCTGACCACCGCGCTTGCCGCCGGCCGCAACATCGTGACCGTCGAGGGCCTGCCCGAGGACGTGCGCGAGGCCTTTGTGTACGCCTTTGGCACCGTGGGCGCCGTGCAGTGCGGCTTTTGCATCCCCGGCATGGTCATGGCGGGTGCAGCGCTCATCGCCGAGGACCCCGAGCCCACCGAGGAGCAGATCAAGTACGCCATTCGCGGTAACGTCTGCCGCTGCACCGGCTACAAAAAGATTATCGAGGGCATCTCGCTGGCCGCAGCGGTGCTCCGCGGCGAAAAGCAGATCGACGATGATCTGGAGCGCGGCGACGACTACGGCGTGGGCAAGCGTGCCTTCCGTATCGACGTGCGCAAGAAGGTGCTCGGCGAGGGCAAGTATCCCGACGACATCGACGAGCTCGATCAGCCGGGCCTGACCTATGCTAGCGCCGTGCGCTCCAAGTATCCGCGCGCCCGCGTGCTCTCCATCGATACCTCCAAGGCTGAGGCCCTGCCCGGCGTGGTGGGCATCCTGCGCGCCGAGGACGTGCCGGTCAACCAGGTCGGTCACCTTATCCAGGACTGGGACGTCATGATTGCCCAGGGCGATATCACCCGCTGCGTGGGTGACGCCATCGTGCTGGTGGTTGCCGAGGACGAGGCGACGCTCGAGAAGGCCAAGAAGCTCGTAAAGATCGATTACGAGCCGCTGGAGCCCGTGCGCAACATCGCCGAGGCCAAGGCCGTCGACGCCCCGCGTCTGCATGACAGTTTCTTTGCCTTTGGCAACACGGTGGAGCTCAAGGACAACGTGTGCCAGAGCCGTCACGTGACTCGCGGTGACGCCGCCAAGGCGCTGGCGGAGAGCGCGTTTACCGTGACACAGCGCTTTACCACGCCCTTTACCGAGCATGCCTTCTTGGAGCCCGAGTGCGCCGTGGCCTTCCCGTACAAGAACGGCGTCAAGGTGCAGTCGACCGACCAGGGCGCCTACGACACGCGCAAAGAGTGCGCCCACATGTTTGGCTGGGATAGCGAGCCCGAGCGCGTGGTTGTAGAGACTATGCTCGTGGGTGGCGGCTTTGGCGGCAAGGAGGACGCGTCCATCCAGCACCTGGCCGCGCTCGCTGCATATAAGTTCCAACGTCCTGTGAAGTGCAAGCTCACGCGTGCCGAGTCGCTTGCGTTCCATCCCAAGCGCCATGCCATGGACGGCACCTTTACGCTGGGTTGCGACGCCGAGGGCAACTTTACCGGCCTGGATTGCGAGATCAACTTTGATACCGGCGCCTACGCTTCGCTGTGCGGCCCGGTGCTCGAGCGCGCCTGCACGCATGCCGTCGGCCCCTACAAGTACCAGAACACCGACATTCGCGGCTTTGGCTACTACACCAATAACCCGCCCGCCGGTGCGTACCGCGGCTTTGGCGTCTGTCAGTCCGAGTTTGCACTCGAGAGCCTGATCGACTTGCTGGCAGAGAAGGTCGGCCTGGATCCGTGGGAGATCCGCTACCGTAACGCTATCGAGCCGGGCGAGGTTTTGCCCAACGGCCAGATTGCCGATTGCTCCACGGCGCTTAAGGAGACGCTGCTCGAGGTCAAGGATGCCTACTACGCGCATCCCGGACACGCCGGTATCGCCTGCGCCATGAAGAACGCCGGCGTGGGCGTGGGCCTGCCCGATGCCGGCCGCTGCAAGATTCGCGTCGAGAACGGCGTGGCTACGGTCTATGCCGCCACGTCCGACATCGGCCAGGGTTGCAATACCGTCTTTTTGCAGGACGTTGCCGAGGCATGTGGCTTGCCGCTTCGCTGCATCGCCAACGGCGAGTGCTCTACCGAGAACGCCCCCGACTCCGGCACCACGTCTGGCTCGCGTCAGACGGTCGTGACCGGCGAGGCCGTGCGCGGTGCCGCCTTCCTGCTGCGCGATGCTATGGTTGGCATCGAGGCTGGCAAGCCTGCGCCCGATGCTCCCGTGAGCGCGCATGGCGACGGCGTCAAGATCGAGTACGACGACGGTCGCGCCTATCAGCTGCACACACAGGAACTCGTCGCCGGCCAGGGTATGCATCCTCAAGATCCCGCTGCCGCCATCAAGGCGCTCGAGGGCTGCGAGTTTGGCTATGTGTACCTGGAGCCGACTGACAAGCTGGGCGCCGACGTTCCCAACCCCAAGAGCCACATCTGCTACGGCTTTGCCACGCATGTGGTCATTCTGGATGATGACGGCCGCGTGAGCGAGGTCTATGCTGCGCACGATTCCGGCAAGGTGGTCAACCCCATCTCCATCCAGGGTCAGATCGAAGGCGGCGTGCTCATGGGTATGGGCTATGCGCTTACCGAGGACTGGCCGCTCAAGGACTGCGTACCCCAGGCAAGGTACGGTACGCTCGGGCTGTTCCGTGCGCCCGAGATTCCGGATATCCACGCCATCTACGTGGAGAAGGACGAGCTGCTGCCCGTGGCATACGGCGGCAAGGGCATCGGCGAGATCGCAACGATCCCCACGGCGCCCGCCGTACAGAACGCCTATCGCGCGTTTGACGGCAAGCTGCGTCCAGATCTGCCCATGGTGGATACGCCGTACAGCCGCGCCCGTCACCGTGGGTAGGGTAGAGCGTGGACGGCCATTGTTGACGAGCTGTTCGCGCTCAACACCAACTGCATATGCTGTGCCTTTGGCCTCGGCTCCATCGCGAGCCGGGGCCTTTTGTTTGGAGCGCCTCCGCATACGGAAACTGCGTCCCGAATTTGGCGCTCAGAATGGGATGCGCTTTCCCTTTGGAGCCCTCGGCGGAAAGCGTGTCCCGGAATTTGGCTCCAGAGTGGGATGCACTTTCCGGTTGGAGCTTCAAACGGAAAGTGCATCCCGGAATCCGCGCCTGGAATGGGACGCACTTTCCGGAACAGCCCTCAACCGGAAACTGCGTCCCAGAATTTCGCTTCAGAGTGGGATGACGTTTCCGGCTGAACCCTCTGGCGGAAAGTTCATCCCAGAATTGACGCTCGGAGTGGGACACAGTTTCCGGATGGAACCTCAGCGGAAATTGCGTCCCAGTTTGAGCGTCTATTCCGGGATGCCGTTTCCGCTGAGTGCTTCATTCGGAAAGTCTGTCCCGTTCTGAGGCGGGATTTCGGGACACGCTTTCCGCTAGGCCCGCCATCCGGAAAGTGCATCCCGTTTTGAGCGTTCAGGCTGGGACGCGCTTTCCGTTGGCGTGGCCGTTGGGAAAACGCGGCCCAGATAGGGGGATGCGATCCGGCAATGCGTGGCTCAGCAGCCCCTACAGTTCAATATCGTTGAGCCATGTCGGCAGCGCGGTCTGCCGGATGCCTGCCGTCTGCAGCTTTTTGGCGAGCACTCCTGCCGAGCGGACCTCGCTGATGGTAAAGCGCAGCAGAGGGTGACCGTAGAGCGATAGATGCGCCTCGCGCTGTCGTTCGGCAACGAGCGCCTCGGCGGTGGTGCGTCCGGCCAGCATAGTCTGGTCGGTATATTTGATGAGCCCGTCGAGCTCGCCCAGCGTGAGTTCCCGCGCCTGGCGCTCCCAGGCAAAGTCCGTTCGTATGGGCTTGGCCGAATCGAAGGGGTCCGTCAGCTCGTATTGAAGCCAGTCGGGCGCAAAGCCCGTCTCGATTATGATGGCTCGGGCGACCGATTCCCCGCCGCTCTCGGCGCGGGCGTCGGCATATCGAAGCGTTGTGAGGGCGGTGCGAATCGCGCGACCATTGCGGGCAGTCGCTCGTTGCTCAACGGCCTCCGTCAGCTGTTCCGGCGCAAGGCCGAGCTTTGAGATCGCCGAATCGGCAATGGGCATGCCGTCGGCAAAACCAGTTTGCAGCAGGCAATCTGTGGCCGTTTGGATGGGCGGCGTTACCGATATGCCGGCTCTGCGTATTGCTCCGGCCGGCTCAATCTGGTGCCGCTGAATATGCGCGCCCGGGCGAGCCGACGGCTTGGTGGCGCTGCAGACATGCACGACATTCAGGTGTCGCCACGAGACCTCGAGCCCCAGCAGGCAGGCAGCCGAAAACGAGCAGAACGTCCAATCGGGGTGGATGATCGCAAGGGCGCGAATAGTCTCGCAATGACGCTGCGCCCGGTTGAGCTCATCCCAGCGCATTTTGTGCGCGAACAGTCCCGGCATGGGGGAGACAACCATGTCGCCGATGCGCCGAAGGAGCGCTTTGCGGATCGCCGCACTTGGGGGAATAAGGCATCGTCCCTCCTGCTCGGCTTGGCTCAACAGCTGGTCGATGATTTGGTCGTTGCAATGCGCCATGGGCTACCGCCTCCTTTTTGGGGTGGCAAAAACGTATCAGCCGGAACTTGCCGCTCAACTGACCAAAAGCTGACCAAAATCTAACCATGCAGGTAGATGACCTGCTTTTGGCGACATATTTCTTGTTTGAATCGGTGGGCGGTAATTGGCGACCGTGAACGGTAACTGGATATGAAGTCTTGGTAAGTTTCGGGACGTGTACTTTTTGAAAAAGAGCATTCTATCTGCTGTTTTGTGTTTCTGGATCGCATATTTGAAGGCATGTGATAAGGGCGGCGGACTGTCGCCTTGTATCTGCGGAAACTACGGCCCAGTTTTTGGCTCCAGAACGGGATACATTTTCCGGAACGGGCCACGTGCGGTGGTGTACCGTCCCTTTTGCGTGCGCCGCTTGTCGAATTACGTTATAGCTAGCTATATTATAGGAAGGTATAATATAGCTAGCTATAACGTAAAGGAAGGATAGCCCCATGTTTATCGGAAGAACAGCGGAAATGTCCGAGCTCAATCGACTGTATGGCACGGGCTCCTTTGAGATGCCTGTGATTTACGGCCGCCGTCGCGTGGGCAAAACGCGCCTTATCACAGAGTTCATCCAAGGCAAGAAGGCTATTTACTTTCAAGCTCGTCGCACCAATGCAGAGGCAAACCTGCACGGCTTTAGCCAGGCGATACTTGCAGGCTCGGTTGGTACTGCAGGCGTGTCGTTTCGCAGTTTTGACGAAGCATTCGATGCGTTGGCCACCATGGCTCGCACGGAACGTTTGATTGTCGTGATTGACGAGTATCCCTATCTCGCCCAATCGAATCCCGAGATCAGCTCGTTGCTGCAAGACAAGATCGATCACTTGTACAAAGAGACCAAGCTCATGCTTATCCTGTGCGGGTCGTCGCTTTCGTTTATGGAGGAACAGGTGCTGGGCTACGAGAGTCCGCTATACGGTAGGCGTACGGCCCAGTTTAAGATCATGCCGCTCGATTTTACGACGACCCTCGGCCTGTGGCAGAGCATGGGTCGCGAAGACGCTGCGGTTTGCTATGGCATGACGGGTGGCATTCCTGCATATATCGAGAAAGTTGATCCTGTCGCACCGCTCAAGGACAACATCAAACGTCTTTTTCTTACTCCTACGGGCTATCTCTTTGAGGAGCCGAGCAACCTGCTATTGCAAGAGTGCCGCAATCCCGAGCAATATGATGCGATCGTGCAAGCAATTGCCCAGGGACGCTCGAGGATCTCGGAGATTGCGAGCTCTACGGGAATCCCTGCGAGCAACGTAAAGAGCTATGTGGATAAGCTGGCGTCACTTGGAATTGTCGAGCGCGAGCTGCCCCTAAACGAGACGAGCAATAAGCGAGCCGTGTATCTGCTGAGCGACCAGATGTTTAGGTTCTGGTACAAGTTTGTTCCGCAGAACATCGGGCTGATTCAAAACGATATGGCCGAGATGGCGTATAAGCGCATTGAGCCGCACGTATCGGATTACATGGGTACGGTCTTTGAGCTTATATGCAGACAATACGTGTACGAACTTGCGCGGGCGGGGCAGCTCGATGTGGTTCCGGCAAGCATTGGGCGCTGGTGGGGGACGGATAATCGCACACATACGCAGGAAGAAATCGACTTGATTGTTGACGATGGCGAGGGCGCCGCGCTGTTTGCGGAGTGCAAATGGCGCAATGAACCGACGGGTGAAGACGTGCTGCAAAAGCTCGTGCACCGAAGCGAGCTCTTTAGACGGCAACGAAAAAGCTATGCACTTTTCTCAAAAAGCGGCTTTACGCAGGGATGTCGGGATGCCGCGGAGAGTAGGGGAGACGTCAAGCTGATCTCGTTTGCCGAGATGTGAGGGCCCGTCCTGTGTTTGTGTCCGCACGAGCGCCTATTCTTACGGCAATGTAGCCGCCTATGTAGTAAGCGGCAGGCAACGGAGAAAGGCCCTAACCGTGTCAGCTGAAAAGACGCCGGGTATCTCGGCTATCGATACGACGAACTTTGCGCGCCAGATTGTGCTGGACTTTGAGTTCGCGCCGGTGCCAAAGCAGCGCCAGCGCCGTGGACTGCGCAATGAGATTATCGAGGTCGGCGCCGTCAAGCTCGATTACCACGGCAACGTTATGGGCGAGTTCTCGCAGTTTGTGCAGACGGAATTTACCGAAGGCGTTGCGTTGCCCGTCCGCGAGCTCACGGGGATATCGGCCGTGGACACCGCGATGGCCGATCCGCTCTATGTGGTGATCAAAAGGCTCAGCGATTGGATCGGTCGCTACTCCGCCCAAGTGGTCTGTTGGAGCGGGACGGACCGTCGACAGCTTTTGACCGAGTGCCAGGCAAAGCACATAGACCTTTCCGCATTTCCTACGGACTGGGCCGACCTGCAGGCGTTTTACACCTCGATCATGGACGTTGGCAGCCACGGGCGCGTCTCTTTGAGCGATGCGGCAACGTGGTTCGGCATCGAGTTCGACGAGTCGACGGGACACGCTCACAGCGCCCTTGCCGATGCGCGCGTGACCGCCAAGCTGCTCAAACAGATGATGGACGGGGACTACCGTGTGAGCCTGCACGCCCAAGAAGTCCGCCAGCGGTGGGGGATGGGCGAGTGACCCCAGACGTGCCTTTCCAACAAGTGCTCCGAGCTGGGAGACCTGCTGCTGAAGCTGAAGGCAGAGGGGAGGTAGGAGGCTCATTTGGCGACAAGCGGACGGAATGGTTGCGCGAAGGATTCTAGGATCAGCAGCAGAAGACTGCGTTTGGGATCCTACTCAAGGACGCGCTGACACTCGCTGGGACCAAGCAGGTCAAGAGCGTGGACATCGAGATGGCTTCCATTATTGAAGAGCGGCTTGCTAACATGATTCGCTGAACAGATAGGCAGAGACCCGTGACGCTGTGTGCGTCATCGTGCACAATGAGGTGTATAGGCTGCCAGTGGCGAACTATCCCGACGAGGTTCTGAGCAACTGCATCACCTAGATTTTCGAATACTTCTACGAAGAGGGATTTGGCGGCGTAGAGCAATCTGATTTTACGCGTTTGCAGGAGGAAGCCGATATGGCAGACGAACTTGTTTTTAGTGCTGGCGAGATAGTTTACGCCATGCCTCAACTGCCCAAAGTTACATCTGTGCCGCTGAACGGTAGCGCCGTGCTGGTTGGTTTTAAGGACGCTCCCGATGGGGAGGAGGTCCTCTTTGATTTTGACCCTCAGGCTGAAAAGGCTACGAAGCTCGACTATGAACTTGCAGCCGTTAGCGGGCTCCTCACGGGCGCGTTGAATATCCTTTGGCAGAAAGACTTCAACCTAGAGGGTGCCAAAGAGTGGGGCGACGAGAAGGTTGGCAAATTCGTTCTTACGATTGCCAAGTCTGCGGGTATGACAAAGGCGGATGCAACTCTAGAAGACGCTATTCGCTTTCTAGAGAAAGAGTTTCCTCTTGCCACGGACAAGCTAACTGCTGAGTTTGGCGGCGGGCTCCAACATCATCTGCGGGATTTCTCGCACCACCCGAGCTTGGTTGGCCTTGCGTGTTCGATCCTCTCGCAATTCACGTGCAAAGGCTATGGTACCGATACGGCCGGCCGGTTTGTCGCCTTTGACCTGCCTGCCGCCGCTTTCGATCCCGACTGCCCTCTTGTAGGCAGGAACGTTCCAGAGAAGATCGCGTTTGGCACTCTGTTCCGGGCGATGCATCTCGTGAGCGACATGGCGGGGTCTAGTTCAAACCCCGGTAAGGGGACGGGCATTCCCGGCGTCGTGCTGTCCCTGCTAAAGGAGCTCTCCTCCCTGCCTGTTTTTCAAGACATGCAGATTGCCTATAAGGGCGAGGATATTCGCATTCAGCAATGGATCTCAAAGCTGTTTAACGGAACGGCGTTCAAAACCGAGGACGGCAAGCCCATTCGCTTCGACCTTCGGACGGAAGTCGGTCTTCTCGATCAGGCTTTAAGCCAGGTGCCAGCAGTCGTGGCCAACGAGGTTATCGTTCGTTGTCTCTACATGCTTTCAAGGCTCAAGGCCGAGCTGGAACGTTGCGAAGTGAGTGATGCCTCCGGCTTGCGCAAGCTCAAGGCTTCGCATTTCATGCCCTACAACAGCAGGGCCCTCACTCGCATGGTCACGGTTGCGAGCACTTCGTTCGTTCTGGCAAATCTAGCGACGGCAGCAGTTAGGGCGGGTATCGAATGCGAGGGGAACAAGGTCGTTTTCGCTCAGAAGCTCTTCATGAGAATAAACTACGTCGGAGTTGGACGCCTTGCGTTTGCCCTCCATGCTGACTGGGGCTATATGGCGGAGGAAATTTCCGAGGCCTGGGCTGAGCGCGCCAGGCGCCGCCAGGATATCTTCGATGGATTCCACTTTTATAGCCTAGATAGAGAAACGACGAGGATTGCCTTCTCGCTGAAGCTTGTCGCCATCAACTACGATTGCAGGAACGAGAAGAACGAAGTGCGCAAAGGGCAAAAGAGGAGCTGGGCCCGCGCGTGGCAGGATTCGCTCGCGGATGGCCTAGGCATTGATGCAGACGGCTACTTTTTGAGCGAGGAAGACGCGTACGGAGCCCTTGAGGCTATTTCGCGGCAGCGAGGCGGTAGGGTACGCGCCTTGCTGGTTGCGCAGGAGTTAGTCGAGTTTCGCCTCTATTCCCAGATGGGAGATGAAGAGAAGAAGGAATATAAAGGTTTGAAGGAGAGTGGATCTTGGGTTAAACACGAATTTCCCAGGAGACAAGACGCGGTTGATTTGGATGCCATACGTTCTCTCGAGAAACGTTGCGGGACACGCTTCCGCGAGCTTTCAGGTACATTGCCAAAGCTTTTGGTGGGCGGCGTCATTGTCGTGGCGGCGGCCGTAGGCGCAGGAGGGGCGGCCGCGGTACTCGCTCCGGATATTGCTGTCGGTATCTTCGGAGGCTCGTTTGTCGGCCTTCACGGGGCTGCGCTTGTCAATGCGAGCCTTGCTGCAGCTGGCGGTGGGGCCTTGGCTGCCGGCGGCATGGGCATGGCCGGTGGCACTGCTTTGATTACGGGCGGCGGCGCCGCGCTTGGTCTATTGGGTTCCGGCGGCGTTGCCTTGGCGGCATCGATGGGGGAGAACTACGCGCAATTCGTGCTCGTCGAATGTTCGAGGCTCCTTGCTTTTCTTGATGTAGCAACTGACCGCTGTCCGCATGAAGGGGCCATTTTGGTGCGGAAGGCGGCCGAAGCCGTGCAGCGTAGCATCGCTGGTGTTGAGGAAGATGTCGAGAAGGAGAATGGAAAGGGGGACCGCAGGGATGACAGGTTGCTTAAGCAACTGAAGAAGGGTCTCAAGTATTTGTCCTCAACACTTGAACAGATCGAGAAGATGCAGAAGCGCGTTGGCGCCGCTGCTGAGCGCGAGTCGCTCAGCAGCTTGTTAGCATCGGGCGGCGAATAGGTCCGGGCGATCTGGCTACAATTCCCTACCAGTATCGCCATCGATCAAGATGGCGCCGTGCTTGCCCATCTTTTTGTGAGGCGCGATGAGCGCGACGGTGACTTGCTCGATGTCTTATTTGCCCTTCGATCAGTTCTTGTCAAGCTCCTTTAGGCGGGAGAGGCAGCGATCCAGAAGTCCGCTCTTGGCATATGAGGCAAGATGCCCGTAAGACTGTGGCAATGTCAAAAGACATACACAAGTGTCGGTCTTTTGACATCGGATGATTTTGGGGAGTGGCGTGCAACGATTGCGCGCCACCATGACGGCGTCAGCGTTTGCCTACGTTGTAAAATCTAGTGATATGAGCATCCCGGTTGCTTCAGCGCTTCGATGCTCTCGTCTTTAGCGCCCTCCGCTCAGTGGAGGACTGACTGCAAACGGCGTAAACAAGACAAGGGGGATTGCGTAAATGAAAGCAACCGAGGCAAATCTGCTCGACCTTATGGGCGTGGCGAAGATGCAGTTCGTCATTCCCGTGTACCAGCGAGTTTACTCGTGGAGTGTAAAAGAGTGCGAGGTGCTTTGGGATGACGTCATGCGAGCGGGTCGTGATGGCGTATCGCACTTCGTGGGGTCGATGCTTTATATCCCCGAGTCCGAGAGCTCTGCCACGAGCATTTCGCGCGTGCTTCTGATTGACGGACAGCAGCGCATGACGACGTTTTCGTTGATGATTGCTGCCTTGGCTGACTATCTGGAGGGTAATCCCGACAAGGCCGGCTTCCTTGGCGATCTCAAGATCTCAGCGCTGCGGAAGAACTACCTCTTTAACGATGATGACTACAACGGTCTGGCGCGCTACAAGCTGGTGCTCTCGCAGGACGATAAAGAGACGCTGTTCTCCATCGTGTCTGGGTCTCCCGTGCCAGATGAAAAATCGGATCGCATTGTCGAGAACCATGCGTTCTTCCGTGAAAAGATGCACGGGAAATCATTCGACCCTGCAAGGCTTTGGGCGGGGCTAAACCGCGTGCAGGTCATCGACACTAAGCTCACCGCTGGCGTTGATAATGCCCAACTCATATTTGAGTCCATGAACTCCAAGGGCAAGCCACTCACGCCTATTGACCTCATTCGTAACTACGTTCTTATGTCGCTTCCCAACGACGAGCAGACCAAGCTCTACGAGGGTTACTGGCGTCCGCTTGAGCGCTTGTTCGGAAAAGGTGGCGAGGAAGAGTTCAATGCATTTATCTGGTACTGGCTGTGGCTCAAAGTTCCCAATAGGATGCCGAAGGAGAACGAGGCCTACTACGAGTTTAAGCGCTATTTCGCCGACGACTACGATGGTGACACCGAGGGCCTGCTTAAGGAGCTGCGTGGGTATGCACATAGATACGTCAGTCTGTTCCTTGGTAAGGAGAAGGACGACGGACTGCGCCGAGTGTTCGGCAGAATCGTAAGCCTCGACGTGAAGCAGATAAGGCCCCTCTTAATGTTGCTTTATTCGGTTTACGAGGGGAATGGACTAGACCGCAATGCGTTTTTACGTATCTGCGAGACTATCGAGTCGTTCCTGTTCAGGCGTGCGGTTTGCGGCAGGCTTACCACGGGCCTAAACAATTTCTTTGCCGGCATGTATCGCAACCTTGAGCAACAGGATGATATAGAGGAGTACGTTACGGCGATGCTCCTTATCCATAGCAGCGGTATGACCGCATACTTCCCGACAGATGAGCATTTTGTCGAGGAGTTTAAGACGCGTGACTGTTACAATCGCTTCTCTAAAAAGCGCTATTACCTGGAGCGCATGGAGAACTGGCACCACCCGAAGGAGCCCATCTCGGCTGACGATTACCAGATCGAGCACGTCATGCCCCAGACGATCGATGGTGAGCACGGCTGGAAGAAATCGCTTGGCGAGAACTGGGAAGACATTCATGACAGGCTGTGCAACAACTTGGGAAATCTTACGCTGACGGGCTACAACCAGGAGTACTCAAACCGGTCGTTCTCGGATAAGCTCAATCTTCCGAACGTGGGGCTTAAATGCAGCCCGCTCTACCTAAACAAGTCGATCGCCTCGCATGAAAAATGGGGCGAGGAGGAGATTAGGCAGCGCGCGGACGATCTGGCGAAAGAGGCGTGTGAGATATGGAAATATCCCGACCTTCCGGCAGATGTCGTCGACAAGTATCGCCCCTCTCGCGGGGAGTCTGACGAGGCGCCTATTTGGACTCTGCAGGAGAATCACCCCACTTTTGCCGAAGGTGGACTCAACCAGAAGCTTTTCGATGAGGTGTGCGAGTCTGTTCTGAGTGGTAACCCTTCGTGGGAGTCATATATTGCCAAGTACTATGTAGGCTTCAGGTCGGGCAAGCGAAAACTGCATGCCGTGTTAGTAGGCAGGACCAGCAACGGTGGTTGGATTGCCGTCGGCCTGGCAAAGAGTGTTGACGAGCTGATTGACCCGGAGGCCATGTGCCAGGACAAGCGCACGCAGGGCGGATTTGGGCCGGGTATGCCGACCTATGTTGCACTCCGTAGCGCTGACGATATCCCCGCGGTGTTCGATCTCATAAAGCAGTGCTAGGTTAAGGGCCGGGAATCTAATTCCCGGCCCTTGCCAGCTCAAAATCGTCGATGGCCCATTCGCCCGTCTACGCCATCGCAATCCCGCGCGTGGCACTCAGCAGCTCATACTCCCTCTGGCTCCACTGACGCAGCTCGGTCGTGCGTACGGCGTCGCGGCACAGGTCCAGGAACACCTCGGCTCCCTCGCAGAAGCGCTCGCGGGCAAAGTCACCCGAGCCGCTTGCGACGCACGAGCCGTCGGCAAACAGCTTCCAGCTGGACGGCTCACGCGAGTCGTCTCCGAGCAGCTTGATCTGCAGTACGTGCGGATTGCCGGCAGCGCAGAGCTCTTCCTCGAGCACCTGCACCGTAAAGCGCATCTGGTGGGAGAGGCTGCTCTTGACCATGGCCGAGGCATAGCTGCTCGGCTCGTCGAGAAGATGCATTCGTTTTGGCTTGGCTGCCAGGTTGTGGAAGTTGCGCTCGCTGCGCACGGAGAAATTGTCCATACGGACTCCTTTCATCGATGTTGGCAGGGCCACCGTGCCTCTTGGCCGGTTGGCGTCGGGATCGTGGAGCCAACTCTCTACCCCGACTCTGGATAAAACGCGCCCGCTCCTTGCGGGCACGATGGAGTCTATCAGCGCATGCGGACAGAAATCAAGCGCCGCCTGCGAAATGATGCGCAGACGGCGCTTGATTTCGCGGCGATTATTCGGCCTACATCCGGAAAAGTGTCGAAATCGGCACCTCAAAAGTACGGAAAAGTGTCGAATCCGACGGTCTCAACATCCGGAAAAGTGTAACCGGATGACAAAACAGCACGTAGAAGCTGGTGCTACATATGGACGCTTCAGCCGCCCCAGCCCCCGCTACTCGTCTCCGTCGTTGGGGTCGCCCTTGAGGGTGTTGATGTCCAGGTACTGGTTGTCGTCCTCTTTTTGCTGCGTTGCCGATTCGGACGCGGTGGGGCTGCGGAATAGCTGGAATCCCTCAAATGCGATCACGCCGAGTAGGGCCACGATAATCGCGATAAAGACGATCTTTGCCGCTTGGGGAAACTCAGAGAAGTGCGGCGGCTCTTCCTCGGTGTAGAAGTCGGCAAAGCGCTCGTCGTCGGTGCCGCGGGTATACGACGATGCCGATGCGGCCTTTATGCCAGCCTTGTTGTGCTCAGGAGCGGACGCGTTGGCAAACGGGCCGTTATCGTATGCGCTCGATGCGGATCCGTAGCTCTCGGTCTCAATGCGGGAGGCGCGGGGCGCGGCATCAAAGCGGTCATCGTGCGCTGTTGTTTCGTTGTAATCGGAGTCGCGCTCCTCGGCAGCTGCAAACAGCGGGTTGACCGGAATATCGAGCGCCGGCATGCCGGCCGAGGTCTCGTCCAAGTCGGCCGCGGCCCAGGAATCGAAGGCAAACTGGCGGTTGGCGAGGTCGTCCAGATCCATAACGGGCGGCTCGAGTTCGGGCTCGGGCTGGGGTTCGGGAGCCGCGTGTGTCGGCTGCTGCGGGGTGGCATACGCGGGTGCGCTGCTGGGCGCATGGCGCTGTGCCGCCGCGGCAAGGAACGCCGCCGTCTCGGACGGATCGCTGGTGGGGCGGGGCGCAGGGGCGGCCTGGCGCGGTACCTGCATGATGGGGCGGGTGGCAAAGTCATCTGCGGGCACGGATGCTGGCGCAGGCGTAGTGGCCGGAGCGGGAGCAGCGGCCGACGTAGGCTTTGGGCCTGCCGGGCGAACCCCGCCGCCCATGAGCTCATCGGCGGTCCAAGGGCGGTCGCTCATCACGTCGTCGAGGCTCAACGCAAACAGATCGTCTTCGCCCTCGTCAAACGCGCGTTTCGCATGCCTGGCGGCAGAAGCGAAGCCTCCGCGGCCGTTGCGTGATGCGTTGCTCGACCCCATTTTGTCCCATCCTTTCGAAATGCTCGCATTCATCGATTATATGGAACTTGCCTTGCGGCCGACTCTCGGATTCGCGCATTCCAGAACTCGCGCCCAAAAGGGGAGGGGCGCAGGCGCGCTGACTATTTGTCGCCGGCGGCAGCCTTTGCCTCGTTGAGGTAACTATAGAAGCTGTATTTGGAGATGCCAAAGAACTCGCAGGCGCGTTCGCTCGACTTGGAGATGAGGAAGGCGCCGCGACGGTCGAGGTAGCCAATGGCGCGGATGCGCTCGTCTTTGGTCATGAGCGCCGCGGGCTTGCCCACAAACTGCTCGCACTCGTGCAGCAGGTCCTCGAGCAGGTCGCCGATGTTCTTGGTAATGGGCTCGGGCTCGGTATAGCCCGTGCCGCCGGTGCCGGTAAAGGCATCGAGCGAGCGCTCAAAAGCCTTCATGAGCGTAATGTCAAAGTTGATGCCCAAAATGCCGACGGGCTTGCCCTCGTCGTTGCGGATAAAGATCGTCGACGATTTGAGCAGCTTACCGTCGGTGGTTTTAGTGAGGTACGGCTCGCGGTCGTGTACATCGGTGGCGCCCTCGTGCATGGACTCAAACACGATATGGCTGGGGCCGTCACCCAGTTTGCGCCCGCTGACGTGGCCGTTTTCGATCACTACGATGGAGTGGTCTACGTCCTCGGTCTCCAGATCGTGGACGACGACTTCGCAGTTGGGGCCAAATTGGAGCGCCAGGCCGTGTGCGAGGCGCTTGTAAAACTCAATCTGTGCGGGGGTCATGGGTACCTTCCTAAAAATTAGTTTGGGCTCACTGTGCCATAAACCACACCTGTTCGCAAATAACGAAAGCGTCGCTGCGTTGTGTGACCGTTCGGCGGCGAAAAAGTACCGATTACGGCAACAAACAATTCGTTAGGTATGCCAATCAAAAAGTGTGATAGAACATTACTAACAAACTTTTTGTTTGGCATCCACATAAAAGTTCAGCCGTGTGAATGGGATCGGGCTGAAACGCGTATGCGGGGGCCGGCAAGAGAGAACTTAAGGAGTTCACCGTATGGCCGATAAGATCCAGTGGGCGAGCAACACGATGACCAAGAGCGATGACAAGCACTTGGGAATCATGAGTCTCGACCACGTGAAGAAGGCCCGCGCCTTCCACCAGTCGTTCCCCCAGTACACCGTCACTCCGCTTGCCCGCCTGGACGGCCAGGCCGCGCGTCTGGGCCTGTCCAACCTGTGCGTTAAGGACGAGAGCTATCGCTTTGGCCTCAACGCCTTTAAGGTCCTGGGCGGCTCGTTTGCCATGGCCAACTACATTGCCGACGAGACCGGCAAGGACGTTGCCGACTGCACCTTCGATTACCTGACCTCCGATCAGCTGGCCGAGGACTTTGGCCAGGCTACCTTCTTTACCGCCACCGACGGCAACCATGGCCGCGGCGTGGCATGGGCTGCCAACAAGCTGGGCCAGAAGGCTGTCGTGCACATGCCCAAGGGTTCCACCAAGCCCCGCTTCGATAACATTGCCGCCGAGGGCGCCACGGTGACCATCGAAGAGGTCAACTACGACGAGTGCGTGCGCATGGCCGCTGCCGAGGCCGACGCCTGCGAGCGCGGCGTCATCGTTCAGGACACCGCCTGGGAGGGCTACGAGAAGATCCCGTCCTGGATCATGGAGGGTTACGGCACCATGGCTTCCGAGGCTGCCGAGCAGCTGCGCGAGATGGCCATCAACCGTCCGACGCACGTGTTTGTCCAGGCTGGCGTGGGTTCGCTCGCCGGCGCCGTGGTGGGCTACTTCACCAACCTGTATCCCGATAACCCGCCCACCTTCGTCGTGGCTGAGTGCGCGCCTGCCGCCTGCCTGTACAAGGGCGCTGCCGCCGGCGACGGCGATCCGCGCATCGTGGACGGCGACATGCCCTCCATCATGGCCGGTCTGTGCTGCGGCGAGCCCAACATTCTGGGCTGGGATATCCTGCGCAACCACGTCACCGCCTTCGTGTCCTGCCCCGACTGGGTTACCGCTCGCGGCATGCGCATCCTGGGCGCTCCCGAGAAGGGCGACCCGCGCGTCATCTCCGGCGAGTCCGGCGCTGTGACCACCGGCCTGGTCGAGACCCTCATGCTCGATCCCGAGTACGCCGAGCTCAAGGAACTCATCGGCCTGGACAAGACGAGCTCCGTGCTTTGCTTCTCCACCGAGGGCGACACCGATCCCGACCAGTATCGCCGCATTGTTTGGGAAGGCGAATATCCCACTTGCTAATCGTTGGGGCGGAGTAAATAGGTATCGCTCCGCCACCTCACAGGTAGATTCCTTCGTTTGAAAGGTTATGAACAATGGCTAAAGAACTCGATTTCGACGCTATCAAGGCTGCTGCTGAGTCTCATCGTGCTGATATGTCTCGCTTCCTGCGCGCTATGATCTCCCACCCCTCTGAGTCCTGCGAGGAGGGTGAGGTTGTTGCCTGCATCAAGGCCGAGATGGAGAACCTTGGCTATGACGAGGTCAAGGTCGACGGCCTGGGCAACGTCATGGGCTTTATGGGCGAGGGCGACAAGATCATCGCCATCGACTCCCACATCGACACCGTCGGCATCGGCAACATCGAGAACTGGGATGCCGATCCCTATGAGGGCTACGAGACCGACGAGATCATCTACGGCCGCGGCGGCTCCGACCAGGAGGGCGGCATGGCTTCTGCTACCTACGCTGCCAAGATGATGAAGGACATGGGCCTTATCCCCGAGGGCTACAAGATCATGGTCGTCGGCACCGTCCAGGAAGAGGACTGCGACGGCATGTGCTGGCAGTACATTTACAACAAGGACGGCATTAAGCCCGAGTTCGTCATTTCCACCGAGCCCACCGACGGCGGCATCTATCGCGGTCACCGCGGCCGCATGGAGATCCGTGTCGACGTTCACGGCACCTCCTGCCACGGCTCCGCTCCCGACCGAGGCGACAACGCCATCTACAAGATGGCCGACATCATCGCCGACGTCCGCGCCCTCAACAACAACGGCTGCGACGAGTCGACCGACATCAAGGGTCTCGTTAAGATGCTCGACCCCAAGTACAACCCCGAGCACTTCGAGGACGCCCGCTTCCTGGGCCGCGGCACCTGCACCGTCAGCCAGATCTTCTACACCAGCCCCAGCCGCTGCGCTGTCGCTGACTCCTGCGCCATCTCCATCGACCGTCGCATGACCGCCGGTGAGACCTGGGAGTCCTGCCTGGACGAGATCCGTAACCTGCCGGCCGCCAAGAAGTACGGCGACGACGTGAAGGTCTCCATGTACATGTACGACCGTCCGTCCTGGACCGGCGAGGTCTACGAGACCGAGGCTTACTTCCCCACGTGGATCAACAAGGAGACTGCTCCGCACGTCAAGGCCCTCGTCGACGCTCACAAGGCCATGTTTGGTGACGAGCGCATCGGCTGCGAGCCCAGCATGGACAAGCGCACCGGTCGTCCGCTGTGCGACAAGTGGACCTTCTCCACGAACTGCGTCTCCATCCAGGGCCGCTACGGCATCCCCTGCGTGGGCTTTGGCCCGGGTGCCGAGTCTCAGGCTCACGCTCCCAACGAGGTCACCTACAAGGACGACCTGGTCACCGCTGCCGCCATGTATGTGGCTGCCCTGAACCTCTACGATCCGAGCCAGGCCGATGGCGACGCCACCGTGTTCCGCGCCGGTCTGACCAACAACAAGATCGATTAGTCCCATTCCTCGATTTTGTTGAGCCGGGGGCCGCTCGCGTCCCCGGCACCCCCTGTCGACTTGGGGCCCGCGGTCGTTATCTCCCATGCTTCCTCGACGGTAGCGGGTCCTCGTCATAGCGCTCTGCATGTTCTAGCCACACGCGCATGCCGGAGCGCATCTACTCATTGCGATCGTTTCATCTTTAGAAAGGACATTTCCATGGACGCCAAGTTTACCGAGCTCGTCGAGCAGCTGAACGGCCTCGATTTTAAGGGTATGTACGGCAGCGACTTCCTGCACACCTGGGATAAGACCACCGATGAACTCAAGGCGCTCTACATCGTCGCCGACGCCCTGCGCCAGCTGCGCGAGAACAACGTCTCTCCCAAGATTTTCGACTCGGGTCTGGCCGTCTCCCTATTCCGCGACAACTCCACCCGTACGCGTTTCTCCTTCTCTAAGGCCGCCAACCTGCTCGGCCTTGAGCTGCAGGACCTGGACGAGAAGAAGTCCCAGATCGCTCACGGCGAGACCGTTCGCGAGACCGCTACCATGATCTCCTTCATGGCCGACGTCATCGGCATCCGCGACGACATGTACATCGGCAAGGGCGACGCCTACATGGCCGAGGTCTCCGAGTCTGTCCAGCAGGCTTACGAGGACGGCGTTCTGGATCACCGTCCCACGCTCATCTCCCTGCAGTCCGACTCCGACCACCCCACGCAGTCCTCTGCCGACATGCTCTACCTCATCAACGAGTTTGGCGGCCTTGAGAACCTCAAGGGCAAGAAGGTTGCCGTCACCTGGGCCTATTCGCCCTCTTACGGCAAGCCGCTGTCCTGCCCGCAGTCGCTGATCAGCCTGCTGCCCCGCTTTGGCATGGACGTCACCCTGGCCCACCCCGAGGGCTACGACCTCATGCCCGAGGTCGTTGAGCGCGCCAAGGGCTATGCCGCCGAGTCCGGCACCACCTTTAAGCAGGTCAACACCATGGCCGAGGCCTTCGAGGGCGCCGACATCGTAATCCCCAAGAGCTGGGCTCCGTTTGCCGCCATGGAGAAGCGTACCAACCTGTACGCCGAGGGCGACGACGCCGGCATCGCTGCGCTCGAGAAGGAGCTGCTCGCCCAGAACGCCACCCATCAGGACTGGTGCTCCACGACCGCGCTCATGGAGAAGACTGCCAACGGCCAGGACACCATCTTTATGCACCCGCTGCCCGCCGACATCTCCGGTGTCTCTTGCGAGCACGGCGAGGTCAACGCCGACGTCTTCGACATGCACCGTGTGGGCATGTACAAGGAGGCCAGCTACAAGCCGTACGCCATCGCAGCCATGATGTTCCTGCAGAAGGTTGCCGATCCCGCCGCTGCCCTCAAGGCCCTCGACGAGCGCAACACCGCCCGCTGGTTCCAGGCCTAAAGCTGGGCTGAGGTAAACCATGTAAAGGGGGCGCTCTGCCAACCGGCGGGGTGCCCCCTTTTTGCATCGCGGGCGTGTAGGATAAGCGCTTTCGATGTAGGTGCCCCGCGGCGCGAGTTATGGGTACGATGGTTTCAGGGGAGGTATCGCCATGAAACTTGGCTGCGTGATTATGGCCTCGGGCGAGGGTAAGCGGTTTGGCTCTAACAAGATGCTTGCCGATATCTATGGCGAGCCGCTGATTGCCCGGACCATCGATTCGGTTCCCCGGGGCTTTGACGTCGTGGTTTCGACGCGTTGGCCCGAGGTTGCCCAGATTTGCGAGGACAAGCATTGCCCGTGCGTGCTGCACGATGGCGAGCTGCGCAGCGAAAGCGTCCGTGCGGGCCTTTCGTGGGGAGTCGAACGCAACTGGAAAGGTTGCCTTTTTTTGCCGGGCGACCAGCCGCTTGTGAGCGCGGATTCTTTTGAGGCTATGGTTCGTGCATTTGACGAGCGTGGTCGCAAGCATCCGGTGCGTCTTGCGTGCAACGGTGAGCCTTCGAGCCCGGTGCTCTTTCCGGCGGAACTGTTCGATGCACTTATGTGTCTTGAGGGCAAGGACGGCGGCGGTTCGATCCTCAAGGACCGTATTGACGTGGTGCTGGTCGAGGCGCGTGCCTACGAGCTGTGGGACGTCGATACCGCCAAGGGACAGCGACGCATAGCGGAGCATATCGCCGCCTGCTCGTATTTTGATCGCGTGGCCAACTGCATCAATCAATAAGGAGCAATTATGATCATCATCAAAAACGGCGCGCTCGTGACGCCACAGGGGCTTCGCCGCGCCGATCTTGCCATGGATGGCGATAAGATCGTGCGGATCGTCGCGGCGATTGAGCCGGCTGAGGGCGATACCGTCGAGGATGCCGCGGGCTGCTGGGTGTTTCCCGGCTTCATCGACGGCCACACGCACATGCAGTGCTGGACCGGCATGGATTGGACGGCCGATAGCTTTGAGACCGGCACGCGCGCGGCCGCCTGCGGCGGCACGACGACCATCGTGGACTACGCGACGGCCGATCGCGGCGTGACCATGCCCGATGCCTTGGCCGAGTGGCATCGCCGCGCCGACGGAACCTGCACGGCCAACTACGCCTTTCATATGGCACTCGCCGAGTGGAACGAGCGCAACCGCGCCGATCTCTCGGCCATGCGCGAGGCGGGCGTGTCGTCGTTCAAGACCTACTTTGCCTACGATCATTTGCGCCTGGACGATGCCGAGACGCTCGAGGTGCTCGAGGAGCTCAAGCGTATTGGCGGCATACTGTGCGTGCATTGCGAGAACGGTACGCTGGTGAATGAGCTGCAGAAGCGCGTGTTTGAGCAGGGTATCCACGGGCCCGAGGGCCATGCGCTCAGCCGTCCGGACGTGTGCGAGGCCGAGGCAGTGAGCCGTCTGCTATATCTGGCGCACCTGGCCGGCGACGCACCGGTCAACGTGGTGCACCTTTCGACCAAGCTGGGGCTCGAGGCCATCTGTGCCGCCAAGGCGCGCGGGCAGAAGAATATCTATGTCGAGACCTGCCCTCAGTATCTGATGCTCGACGATACGTGCTACTTGGAGCAGGGCGAGGACGGCTTTGCGGGTGCCAAGTATGTGATGAGCCCGCCGCTGCGCCATGCCGGCGACCGTGCGGCACTGCGCGAGGCACTTGTGGCAGGCGAGATCGATACGATTGCGACCGACCACTGCAGCTTTAACCTACACGGGCAAAAGGACCGCGGACGCGACGACTTCCGCGCGATTCCCAACGGCGGGCCCGGTGTGGAGCATCGCCCCGTCGCGATCGCTACGAGCTTTGAGGGACAGCTGGGCCCCGAGGATCTGTGCCGCTTGATGAGCGAGAACCCGGCGCGCGTCTTTGGCATGTATCCGCGCAAGGGATGTCTTGCCGAGGGCTCCGATGCCGATGTGTGCGTGTGGGATCCCAAGGCGCGCTGGACCATTAGCGCTGCGACGCAGCATCAGGCTGTGGACTACACGCCGCTCGAGGGCTTTGAGGCACATGGCCGCGCCAAGGCCGTCTTCGTCAACGGCGTGCTGGCCGCGTGCGACGGCGAGCCCACCGGAGCCCAACCCGGCCGCTACGTCCCCCGCTAACAAGAAGGGCGCCGGATTCCCTTCGCAGTTGCGGTGAAATAGTTCCTGTTTAGCCGCCAAATAGGCCGTTTCAGGAACTATTCCACCGCAACTTATAGGTCTGCTGGGGCAGCGCCGGCTATTTGAGGCTGGTGGCGACGATGGGGCGGCTGAGGGCAGTCTCAAAGCGGCTTGCCACGGCCGGGCCGGCAAGCGTGTCGACTTGGTTGAGCATGATGCGGGCATAGTTGAGGTTCAGCATCCGCAGTTCGGCATTGAGCACCATGGCGACGCGCTCGGGCGTGGCGATGTCGGTGGGCTCGCAATCGCAGCGCTCGCAGAAGAGCTCGGGGCGGTGGACGGCTTCGTTGATGGGCTTGCCGAGCCCCGAGGCGCCGACGATCCAGACGATGTTGGCCGTGCCAGAGGGAATCACCGGCTCCCAGGCGGCGTGGGCCTTGAGCGGGAGCCGCTTGCTGCCATCTGCCTCGGCCAGGACGTAGTCAAAGCGCTGCGCCAGCTGGTCGAGCGGTTCGGCAGGGGAGGAGAGCTTGCCCGTCTCGGGGTCCAAGACGCCTGCTTGGCAGATGCTTCCGCGGCTCATGCCCGCGCATGCCTCGCAGGTGCAGCCGGGAACATGCAGGGTCCCCGGCTGCCAAGGCGCGGCGTCCAGGCGACGGTTCGACCCGTCCCATGGCACACCGGCGACGGGAAACATGTGCGTGGTGGTACAGAGAAGCACCCTGCCGCCGGCGCGCATGAGCTCGAGACCCAGCGTCTTTAGCAGGGTCGACTTGCCGCCGCTGCCGATAATCGCGGTAATGCCTGGCTCGATCCTGACCGCCGAGGCAAGATTGCCGCTAACCGTTTCCATCTGTTCACCGCCGTATAATACTGTGATAATAAATAATCATCAGAGTAGCGGTCGAACCGCTTTTGCTCTGCTCAAACCGTAGCACAGGGAGGTGCCCCGGGAATGCTCGTTTATGTTCGCGGCGCAGGCGATATCGCCACGGGCGTGGCTGCTCGTCTGGTGCGCGCCGGCGTGTCGGTCGTCATGGCCGATATCGCGGTCCCCACGTGCATCCGTCGCACGATCAGTTTTTGCGAGGCCATTCGCCTGGGCGAGGTCCAGGTCGAGGGCATTCGTGCCCGCTTGGCGCAGACGCCGGTCGAGGTGCTTGAGATTACCGAGGCGGGGGATGTCGCCGTGGTGGTGGACCCCCAGGCACAGATGCTCGGCGAACTTAGACCCGCGGCCGTGGTAGACGCGATTCTAGCTAAGCGCAATCTGGGCACCACGCGCGACATGGCTCCTGCCGTCATCGCGGTGGGGCCGGGCTTTACCGCGCCGGTCGATTGCGACGCCGTGGTCGAGACCATGCGCGGTCATTTTCTCGGCCGCGTCATCACCCAGGGCTCGCCCCAACCCAATACGGGCGTGCCGGGCATGATCGGCGGATACGGCAAGGAGCGTGTTATCCACAGCCCCGCCGCCGGCGTGTTTAGGTCCGACCGCGCGATCGGCGACATCGTGAGTGCCGGCGATGTGATCGGGTATGCGGGTGATACTCCCATGGTCACGCAGATTGACGGCTGCTTGCGCGGCCTTTTGGCCGACGGCGTTCAGGTGACCGAGGGCTTTAAGTGCGCCGACGTCGACCCGCGCGGCGATGCCAGCTATATCAACTATATTTCGGACAAGGCGACGTCGGTCGGCGGCGGCGTACTCGAGGCGCTCGCCATGCTCACCGGTGTATTCCAGGGATAGGAAATTGCAATGGAAAAGCTCGATGTGGTGAATGCTGCGCTTGGCGCTCTGAAGGCTGGTAAGACGTGCGAGCTGGTGGTAGTTGCCGGTACGGCAGGGTCATCGCCGCGCGGCGTGGGCGCCTGGATGGCCGTCTTTGCCGATGGCAGCCAAGCGGGCACCATCGGCGGCGGCAAGATTGAGCTCTTTGCGCTGGACGAGGCGCGCGAGCTGCTGGCCGCAGGGCAATCGCGTCTGGTCCGCTACACCATGGGCGGCGAGAACTCCGATACTGGCATGATCTGCGGCGGAGCCATCTGCCTGTGCTATCTGCACCTGGATGTATCGCAGGTGCCGTTGTTCCAGTCGGTTGCCGACGTTTTGGCCTATCGGCGCATCGGCGACTTCGTCATCGACTTTGAACCGTTTGTCACCCAGGCGATCGAGGGCGATGTGGCCGAGTACCATGGCGAGGCATCGCGCCGCACCATAATGGGCTGCCCCGAGCTTTCGCTGGTGGAGGAGGGGAGTAAGGTCACCTACACCAACGCCGCCTCCGAGATTCCCCCGGCGCACATCGAGACGCTCTGCCCCGAGGGCCTGACCTATATCTTTGGCTGCGGCCACGTGGGCGCTGCGACGGCGCGGGTGCTCACGGCGGCGGGCTTTGCCGTCGTGGCTTGCGACGACCGTCCCGGCACGCTGACCCCCGAATGGGTGCCCGGTGTCTACGACCGTCGTCTGGTCGACTACAAGAACCTGAGCAAACAGTGCCCCATCGGCCCGCGCGACCTGGTGGTCGTCGCCACGGCGGGCCACAAGTCCGATATCGACGTGGTGATTCAGGCGATGCGCGCCAAGCCCGCCTATTTGGGTTGCCTGGGCTCGCGTCGCAAGACGGCCTTTGTGCGCGCCCGCCTGGAGCAGGAGGGCTTTACGCAGGAGCAAATCGACGAGCTGCACCTTCCGATTGGCGTTGCCATCGAGGCGGAGGACCCCGAGGAGATCGCTATCTCCATCGCCGCCGAGATGATCCACCTGCGCCGCACCAAACTCGTCCCCCGCAAGCGCTAATCTCATCCCCATCAATAAGTTGCGGTGAAATAGTTCCTAGATGGGCCCGACGGGCGGTCGGCCAGGAACTATTTCACCGCAACAGCTTTTTGGGATCCATTTGTGCGGGGGAGTTGTGGAGTTGTGCAGGCAGACGAGGTTTTTCTGGAAATACGCACCCAATGCGCGTATAGTACCGATTGTTTTGTCGGCTCCTGCTGCGCCGAGTCCAAACCGCGAAATGCCATGAGCGGCGCGGATGCAGTCAGGAGGCACGAGGACAACCCACCGTGGCCACGCCCCGTGCTTAAAACCCCAAGAAGGAGTGAACAATGGCAGAAGAGAAGTATGTGCCGCGTCTGAAGACCAAGTACAACAACGAGGTCAAGCAGCAGCTTCAGGACAAGTTCCAGTACGAGAACGTCATGATGATCCCCAAGTTTGAGAAGATCGTCGTGAACATGGGTGTCGGCGAGGCCGCTACCGATTCCAAGGCCATCGACGGTGCCGTGCGCGACCTGCGCGCCATCACCGGCCAGCAGCCGATGATCACCCGTGCCCGCAAGTCCATCGCTACCTTCCGCCTGCGCGCTGGTATGCCGATCGGCTGCAAGGTTACCCTGCGTGGCGACCGTATGTGGGAGTTCTTCGATCGTCTGACCTCCGTCGCGATCCCCCGTATCCGCGACTTCCGCGGCATCTCCGCCAAGAGCTTCGACGGCCGTGGTAACTTCTCCATGGGCGTCACCGAGCAGCTCATCTTCCCCGAGATCGACTTTGACTCCGTCGATCACCAGCGTGGTATGGACATCACTTTCGTGACCACCGCCAACACCGATGAGGAGGCCAAGGCCCTTCTGGACGCCTTCGGTTTCCCGTTCAAGAAATAGGTTCACCTGCCCTATAAGCGCCGTTCCCACAAGGGGACGGCGCTTGGGGCGAACAATACTCTATGTGAGGAGGATATAAGTGGCTAAGACATCGATGATCGTCAAGTGCAATCGCAAGCAGAAGTTCTCTACTCGTGAGTACACGCGCTGCCAGCGCTGCGGCCGTCCGCACTCTGTGTACCGCAAGTTCGGCCTGTGCCGTGTCTGCTTCCGTGAGCTTGCACTCAAGGGCGAGCTTCCCGGCGTTAAGAAGGCCAGCTGGTAAGTCACTACCAGCGTTTCAAGCATCAGTTTGGAACAGGGAAAACGCGCTAAATAGGCTTTGCCGTTAAGGGCGGCGAAGAACCAAGAGCACGTGTTCATCAAGAACGAAGGAGAATCTGTATGAACCTTACAGACCCGATCGCAGATATGCTTACGCGCATCCGTAACGCTAACTCTGTGAACAAGGCCACGGTCTCCATGCCGAGCAGCAAGAAGCTCGTCGAGATCGCTCGTGTTCTGCACGAGGAGGGCTACATCGAGGGCTACGATGTCGAGGACACCGTGCCCCAGAAGACTCTGCACATCACGCTTAAGTATGGTCCCAAGAAGGCTAAGGTCATCAACGGCATCCGCCGCATTTCCAAGCCGGGCCTGCGTAAGTACACCGGCGTTGCCGACATGCCCCGCGTCCGCGGTGGCCTTGGTACCGCCATTATTTCCACCAGCCATGGCGTCATGACCGACCGCGATGCTCGCAAGCACAACGTCGGCGGCGAGATCATCGCTTACGTCTGGTAATTCGCTCGGTAGGCAGAAGGAAAGGAGATCACCGTGTCTCGTATCGGTAATAAGCCTGTCCAGATTCCCGCCGGAGTCGAAGTGGCAGTCAACGGCAACAACGTTGTCGTCAAGGGCCCCAAGGGCCAGCTCGAGCTCGATGTCTTTGAGAAGCTCGCTATCAACGTCGAGGACAACGTCCTCACCGTTTCCCGTCCCGACGACGAGCGTGAGACCCGTGCCCGCCACGGCCTCACCCGCGCTCTCATCCACAACATGGTTGTTGGCGTTTCCGAGGGCTTCGAGAAGAAGCTCGAGCTCGCCGGCGTCGGTTACCGCGTGCAGCAGAAGGGCAAGAACCTCGAGTTCTCCCTGGGCTTCTCGCACCCCGTGATCGTCGAGGCTCCCGAGGGCATCACCTTCGAGGTTCCCGACAACACCCACGTGAACGTCAAGGGTATCAACAAGCAGCAGGTCGGTCAGATCGCCGCTGAGATTCGCGGCCATCGTCCTCCCGAGCCTTACAAGGGCAAGGGTATCCACTATGTTGGCGAGCACATCCGCCGCAAGCTGGGTAAGGCCGCCAAGTAGTCGTAACCGACTTACTCGCATAAGACCAGCACCCCGTTAGGTGCTGGCAAGATCAACCTTTTTAGGAGTTTACGTATGAACAAGCATAAGGCGAAGCTGGAAGGCCTCAAGCGTCGTCAGCGTCGTGTTCGCGGCAAGGTCTCGGGTACCGCCGAGCGTCCGCGCCTTCGCGTGACCCGTACCAACGCCAACATCTATGCCCAGATCATCGACGACAGCAAGGGCTCCAGCCTGACGCTCGTCTCCGCCTCGACTCTCGAGGCCGAGTTCAAGGGCACCCACACCTCGAACAAGGAGGCTGCGGAGAAGGTCGGTCAGCTCGTTGGCAAGCGTGCCATCGAGGCCGGCATCACCAAGGTCGCTTTCGATCGTGGTGGCCGTATCTACCATGGCCGCGTCAAGGCCCTCGCCGACGGTGCTCGTGCCGCCGGTCTCGAGTTCTAGGAGGTATGTAGCACATGGCTCGTAATCAGAAGCAGCAGCGCGAGGCCTCCGAGTTCGAGGAGCGCGTCGTTTACATCAACCGCGTGTCGAAGACCGTCAAGGGTGGTCGTCGCATGAGCCTCGTCGCTCTCGTCGTCGTTGGCGACGGCAAGGGCAACGTCGGCGTTGGCATGGGCAAGTCCGCTGAGGTGCCCATGGCCATCTCCAAGGCGTCTCTCGATGCCAAGAAGAACATGTTCCACGTGCCGGTGACCGATCAGGGCACCATTCCGCACGAGGTTCTCGGTCACTTTGGTGCCGGCCGCATCATCATCAAGCCCGCTGTCGAGGGTACCGGCGTTATCGCCGGCGGCGCTGTGCGTCCCCTCTTCGAGCTTGCTGGCATCAAGAACGTCCTGTCCAAGTCCCTCGGTACCGACAACGGCCTCAACATCATCAAGGCTGCCGTCGAGGGCCTCAAGGAGCTCTCCAGCCCTGAGGACGTCGCGGCTCGCCGTGGCCTGACGGTCTCCGAGATGTTCGTCGGTAAGGAGAACTAAGCATGGCTGACACCATCAAGATCAAGCAGGTCCGCAGCACCAACGGTTGCAAGCAGGACCAGGTCCGTACTGTCCGTGCCCTCGGTCTCCACAGGATCCGCGAGGTTCGCGAGATTGCTGACAACGAGTCCGTCCGCGGCATGATCTTCAAGGTCAAGCACCTTGTCGAGATTGTAGAGGAGTAGCAAATGCAGCTTCACGATCTTACTCCCGCGCCCGGTTCCACCAAGAATCGCAAGCGCGTCGGCCGTGGCAATTCTTCGGGTCACGGCACCACTTCTGGCCGCGGTCAGAAGGGCCAGGGCTCTCGCTCTGGCGGCACCAAGGGTGCCGGCTTCGAGGGTGGCCAGACTCCGCTGGCTATGCGCCTGCCCAAGCTTCCGGGCTTCCGCAACCCCCGTCGTATCGAGTACACCGCTGTTAACGTTGAGCGTCTCGAGCGTAAGTTCGAGGATGGCGCTGTGATTGACGGTGCCGCTCTTAAGGCCGCTCGCATCACCAAGAGCGAGTTCGAGCCCGTCAAGGTGCTCGGCAATGGTGAGCTCACCAAGAAGTTCACGGTCAAGGTCGACAAGGTCAGCGCTTCTGCGCAGGCCAAGATCGAGGCCGCTGGCGGAAAGGTCGAGCTGCCGTGCTAAATGGTCTTAAGAATGCTTTCCGCATCAAAGAATTGCGCGAAAAGATTCTTTTTACCATAGCTATGCTCGTCGTGTACCGCATTGGTGCGCACGTTCCTGTGCCCGGCATTCCCTTCCAGGGGATGCTGGGCCTTTTCTCGACCGATAACAATTCGGTCGCCGCAGGTGCTATGGCCCTCCTGAATCTTTTCTCTGGCGGCGCGTTGAGCTATGTGTCGGTGTTTTCGCTGGGCATCATGCCTTACATCACCAGCTCGATCATCCTCCAGATGCTCCAGGCCGTTGTGCCTTCCCTGCATGAGCTTGCCCGCGAGGGCGAGGTTGGTCAGACCAAGATTACGCAGTATTCGCGTTACCTCACCCTGGCTCTGGCAATCCTCAACTCCGTGGGTTACCTCTTCCTCTTTAAGAGCTTCGGTATCAGCTTTACTGGCGCCGGCGCTCCCGAGATCATCTTCGACCTCATGATCGTCGGTACGCTCACCGCGGGTGCCATGCTGATCATGTGGATTGGTGAGCTCATTACCCAGCGCGGTATCGGCAATGGCATGTCGCTGATTATCTTTGCGAACATCATGGCCGGTCTGCCGCAGGCGATCTTCTCCAGCACCGAGGGCAATGCCGGTGGCATCATCACCATGGTGATCATCTGCGCCATCATCCTGCTTGTCATCCCGCTGATTGTTTTCCTTGAGCGCGGCCAGCGCCGCATCCCGGTCTCCTACGCTAAGCGCGTCGTGGGCCGTCGCATGATGGGTGGCCAGACCACCTACCTGCCCATCAAGGTCAACACCGCGGGTGTCGTGCCGATCATCTTCGCTTCGGCGCTGCTGTACTTCCCGGCCCAGATTGCCGTGTTCTTCCCCGGCATCGGCTGGATCCAGGCAGTTGCCTCTGCGCTTTCGACCGGTTGGCTCAACTGGGTGCTTAACGTTGTCCTCATCGTGTTCTTCGCGTACTTCTACACCTCTATGGTGTTCAACCCCGATGACACGGCCGACAACCTTAAGAAGCAGGGCGGCTTTATTCCGGGCGTGCGTCCGGGTAGGGCTACCGCGGCCTACATCAAGAACGCGCTTAACAAGATTACGCTTCCCAGCGCTGTCTTTTTGGCGCTCATCGCCATCGTGCCTTCGATCCTCTTCTCCTTCACGGGCAACCATCTGATCCAGGCATTTGGCGGCACGTCCATCCTCATCATGGTCGGCGTCGTGCTCGACACGGTCGATAAGCTCGAAGGCCAGATCAAGATGTATGATTACGATGGATTCTTTAAATAGGCTAGAGGAGGATTGCTCATGAACCTCGTATTGCTCGGAGCTCCGGGTGCCGGTAAGGGCACCGTTGCGCAGGAGCTCGTCGCCGAGTTTGGCGTCGCTCACATTTCTACGGGCGACCTGCTGCGTGCTGCCGTCAAGGGTGGCACCGAGCTTGGTATTCAGGCTAAGAAGTACATGGACGCTGGCGAGCTCGTTCCCGACCAGCTCGTGATCGACCTTGTCAAGGAGCGCCTTGCCGCCGATGACGCCCAGCAGGGCTTCATCCTCGATGGCTTCCCGCGCAATACCGCCCAGGCTGTGACGCTCGATTCCGAGCTTTCCGCCATGGGCCGCGAGATCGACTGTGCCCTTCTGGTCGATGTGGCCCCCGAGGTCATCATCGATCGTCTGTCTTCGCGTCGTACTTGCCGCGCCTGCGGTTACACCGGCACCGCTGCCGACGTCACCTGCCCCAAGTGCGGCGGTGAGATGTATCAGCGCGACGACGACAAGCCCGAGACCATCAAGAACCGTCTCGACGTCTACGAGAAGTCCACGAGCCCGCTCGTCGACTACTATCGTGGCCAGGGTCTGCTCAAGTCGGTCAACGGTGACCAGGCTCGCGAGACCGTGTACGGGGATGTCAAAGAGGCTCTCGGTCTATGATCAAGATTAAATCTGCAACGCAAATTGAGCAGATGAAGAAGGCAGGAGCGCTATCTAAGATGGCGCTCCGCCACGTTGGAGCCATGGTTCGCCCCGGCGTGTCGACCTTCGAGCTCGATCAGCTTGCCGAGCAGATTATCCGCATGCATGGCGGCACCCCTGCCTTCAAGGGTTACGGCGGGTTCCCGGGGACCATTTGCGCATCGATCAACGATGCCGTGGTTCACGGTATTCCCAATCCCGACATGATCCTGCGCGATGGCGATATCATCTCCATCGATACGGGAGCTGTCGTTGACGGTTGGGTGGGCGATAACGCCTGGACGTTTTTCGTCGGCACGCCCACGCCCGAGGCCAAGGCCCTGTGCGAGGTTACGCGCGATTGCCTAAAGGCTGCCATCGAGCAGGCTGTTCCCGGTAACCATATCGGGGACGTCGGCTATGCCGTTCAGTCCCTCGCCGAGTCTCACGGTTACGGCGTGCTTCGCGATTACGTGGGGCATGGTATCGGCCGCGTGATGCACGAGGACCCCAACGTTCCTAACTATGGAAAGAAGGGGAGGGGCGTTCGCCTCCAGGCTGGTATGGTCATCGCCATTGAGCCGATGGTTACGATGGGTTCCAATCATGTGAGCACAGGCTCCGATGGTTGGATCGTTACGACCAACGATCACCTGCCCGCCGCGCACTACGAGAACACCGTCGCCATTACCAATGACGGTCCGGTGATTCTTACCACGGATGCCCAGGGTTCCTGGTGTTCCTTGCAAGGCGGTGAAATGTAGGGCTTGCGTCAAATGCACGCCTCAACATTTCAAATGTAATAAGTCCCACTTAGATGTGGAGCCATTACGAAGATATTACGATGCGTGGATACGTATTGTAGAATACTCAATCGCTGTCGTTTTCTAGAGAAAGATGATTGCTTGTGAAGAAGGAAGACGCAATTGAGCTCGAGGGTACGGTAAAGGAACCGCTGCCCAATGCCATGTTTAAGGTTGAGCTCGAGAACGGTCATTCGGTTCTGTGCAACATTTCTGGCAAGATCCGAATGAATTACATCCGCATTCTCCCCGGTGACAGGGTTGTCGTGGAGCTTTCCCCGTACGACCTGACCCGCGGTCGCATCACCTATCGCTATAAATAGCGGCACGCATACACGCTCTTTTCCGACTGCAGGCTTAGCTCAACCTACGGTCGGTTTGCGTGTGAAGACCAGCCATAGTTTTAAACGCCTGCGGCTGGGCGAGTAGATAGTAGGGAAGTAGTTTGAGCGCTACCGAAAGGAAGAACGATGAAGGTACGTCCTTCGGTCAAGAAGATGTGCGATAAGTGCAAAATCATTAGGCGCCATGGCAAGGTCCTCGTCATTTGCGAGAACCCCCGTCATAAGCAGCGTCAGGGTTAAGAGAGGAGACTACGTTGGCCCGTATTAATGGTGTCGACCTCCCGCGTGAGAAGCGCGTTGAGATCGGTCTGACCTACATTTACGGCATCGGCCGCACCACTGCGACGAAGATTTGCGTCGAGTGCAACGTTAACGTGGATACGCGCGTTAAGGACCTCACCGAGGATGAGGTTAACGCCATCCGCGATTATATCGATAAGAATCAGATCATGGTTGAGGGCGACCTCCGCCGTGAGCGCAACCAGAACGTCAAGCGCCTTATGGACATCGGCTGCAACCGTGGCCTTCGTCACCGCAAGGGCCTCCCGGTCCGCGGCCAGCGCACCCACACTAACGCTCGTACCCGCAAGGGCCCGAAGCGTCAGATCGGTGCTAAGAAGAAGAAATAAGGAGCGCTAGATAGATGGCTACTGCTAAGAAGAACGTTCGCGCTGCCCGTCTGAAGCGCGCGGACCGTAAGAACATTTCCGTGGGCCAGGCTCACATTCGTTCTACGTTCAACAACACGATCGTTTCGATCACCGATCCCCAGGGCAACGTCATTTCCTGGAAGTCGGCTGGCCAGGGGGGCTTCAAGGGCTCCCGTAAGTCCACGCCGTTCGCTGCCCAGATGGCTGCCGAGGCTGCTGCCAAGCAGGCCATGGAGCACGGCATGAAGAAGGTTTCCGTCTTCGTCAAGGGCCCCGGCTCCGGTCGTGAGCCCGCCATCCGCTCCCTCCAGGCTGCTGGCCTCGAGGTCTCGAGCATCCAGGACAAGACCCCCATTCCGCACAACGGCTGCCGCCCCAAGAAGCGTCGCCGCGTGTAACTGAAAGGATCGTATCAATATGGCAATCGACAGGACTCCTGTTCTTAAGCGCTGCCGTCAGCTCGGGATCGATCCCGCTGAGCTCGGTTACAGCAGCAAGAAGGAATCTATCCGTCAGCCCAAGCGCCGTCGCAAGGAATCTGAGTACGGCATGCAGCTGCGTGAGAAGCAGAAAGTCAAGTTCATTTATGGCGTTCTGGAGAAGCAGTTCCACGGCTACTTCAACAAGGCCCGTAAGATGAACGGCGTCACCGGTGAGAACCTCATGATCATCCTTGAGTCTCGCCTCGACAACGTCGTCTTCCGTCTTGGCTTCGCCCGCACCCGCAAAGAGGCTCGTCAGTCCGTCCGTCATGGTCACTTCACCGTGAACGGCAAGCGCGTTGACATCCCGTCCTACCGCGTCAAGGCCGGCGACGTTGTCGCTGTCGGCGAGAAGTTCCGTGACCTCCTCCCCATCAAGGAGGCCCTGATTTCCTCCGAGCGCTTTGAGGTCCCTGGCTGGCTCGAGGTCGATATCGAGAAGCTGTCTGGTAACGTGCTCGCTCTGCCGACGCGTGAGCAGATCAGCGGTGATATCAACGAGCAGCTCATCGTCGAGCTCTACTCTAAGTAGTCCATCCGGGCTGCTGAGGCTGGAGGTAATACATGTCAGAATTCATTAGGCCTCAGGTTCAGGTCGAAGAGATCAACGAGACCTCTGCTCGTGTCTCCGTCGAGCCGCTCGAGCGTGGCTACGGCGATACGCTGGGTAACTCGCTTCGTCGTGTTCTTCTGTCCTCGCTCGAGGGTGCCGCCGTCGAGGCCATTCAGATCGATGGTGCGCAGCACGAGTTCATGACCATCCCTAACATGGTCGAGGATGTCACCGACATCGTCCTGAATGTCAAGGGTCTTGTCTTCAGGGCTCTCGGCACGACCGACGAGGCGACCGCAACCATCTCGGTTGACGGCCCCTGCGAGGTCACCGGTGCGGACTTCTTTATTCCGTCCGAGTTTGAGCTGGTCAACCCCGAGCAGCACATTGCTACGCTCACCGAGGGTGGCCATCTCACCATGAGCATGCGCATCGGCTATGGCCGCGGCTATGTCTCTGGCGAGGCTAACAAGCGTGACAACGATCCCATCGGTGTGATCCACGTCGACTCGCTGTACTCGCCGGTGTCCCGTTGCGCCAAGCTCGTTGAGGCTTGTCGTGTCGGCCAGCATACCGACTACGACCGCCTTGTCCTCGAGATCGAGACCAACGGTTCCATCGCTCCGCGCGACGCCGTGGTCCAGGCTGCCAATATCATTAACCAGCATATGGCCGCCTTTATGAACCTTGCCGAGACCCCCGAGGTCGAGGAGGAGGCTTCGATCTTCGCTCCCGAGGTCACCAACGACAACGCCGAGCTGGACAAGCAGATTGAGGACCTGGACCTTTCCGTCCGTTCCTACAACTGCCTTAAGCGCGCCAGCATTCACTCGGTCCGTCAGCTCGTTGAGTTCTCGGAGAACGATCTGCTCAACATCCGTAACTTCGGTGTTAAGTCGATCGAGGAAGTGAAGGACAAGCTTGAGTCCATGGGCCTGAGCCTTAAGGCTTAATGCTTCGCATATTTGAGGAGAAACTAGACCATGCGTCACAACGTTAAGAAGGGCCTGAAGCTCGGCACCGATGCGAGCCACACCAAGGCCATGAAGAAGAGCCTTGCTAAGGCCCTCTTCGAGAACGACCGCATCAAGACCACCGAGACCCGCGCTAAGGCGCTGCGTTCGGTCGTCGATCCGATCATCACCTGGGCCAAGAAGGGCGACCTGCACTCTCGTCGTTTGGCTATCGCCAAGCTCGGCGATAAGCAGCTCGTTGCCGAGATCTTCGACAAGGCTGCTCAGGGCATGTGGCAGGACCGCAACGGCGGTTACACCCGCATCATGAAGCTCGGTAACCGCAAGGGCGACAACGCTCCCATCGTTATCATGGAGCTCGTCACCGAGCCTTGCACGCCTAAGGCCAAGAAGGCTGCTCCGGCCCCCAAGAAGGCCGCTGCTCCCAAGAAGGTTGAGGCTGTCGAGGAGACCGCTGCTGAGGAGACCGCTGAGTAGACATTCTGTCTGCATAGGCTATATTCGAGGGGTACGTTCGCGTACCCCTCTTTTTTTGTCGCAATATCGTTGCTAGTTTGTTGGGAGCGCCCATGACTGCGCCGTCTGATTTCAATTCGACCTCCGAGCTCGACGCCACTCTTGTATTTCGCGTGGCCTACGATGGCTCCTCCTATAGCGGATTTGCCGAACAGCCGGGCCAGACGACGGTTGCGGGCGAGCTACGCCGTGCCATCGAGACGTTGCTGCGCCGCCCAATCGATCTGACGTGCGCGGGGCGTACCGATGCCGGCGTGCATGCGGTGGCCCAATACATCAGCGTGCCTGTAACGGACGCTGAGCTCGCGTGTACGCGCCGTAGGTGGCTGAGGGCTATGGATGCCCTCCTGGGCAAAGACATCGCCATAAACGAGGTCTACAAGGCTCGTAAGGGCTTTTCTGCGCGCTTTGACGCGCGTTCTCGCACGTACACCTATCGTATTGCCGATCGTGATGCGCGGCCCGTGCTGTCACGTGGTGCCGTGTGGTGGCATCGCTATCCCCTCGACGTCGATGCGATGGCGGCCGCCTGCCCTGCGCTTTTGGGCGAGCAGGACTTTAAGAGCTTTTGCAAGGTCGCCTCTGCCGTGGGCAAGCCTACGCACCGTTGCGTGATACGGGCCGAGTTTGGCCATGAGATCGCCTTTGGCGAGGACATCCTCACGTTTACCATCGAGGGCAATGCGTTTTTGCATTCGATGGTGCGAACCATTGTGGGCACCCTTGTCGAGATCGGCATGCATCGCCGCAGTCCTGAGTGGATGCGCGAGGTAATTGACGCCTGCGATCGCACCGCAGCTGGTCCTACGGCACCCGCATGCGGTCTTACTTTTATGGGCGTGGACTACGATCCCGCCGAGCTTGTGGTCCTCGATTAGGGAAGAGACTGCCTGACGGCGATCTATGTGTTCGGCGCCTGTGGGCGGGGCGTGTGCAACATCTGTTCTTGACGTGCATCGCGACGGGCGAACGCCCGCATTAATTAACGGGGTGTACCATGAACGACAGTTTGTTACTAGCTGTCGAGAGGACGGAAAACTTGGTTCGACGTGGTTCGCATCCGCGACTTTCGGTGATCCTGATTGTTGAGGGTTCGCCCAGTTATGCGATGCGCGCTCTCGAGAGTGTCCAGAACCAAGACCTCTACGATTTGCAAATTGTCGTCGTTTGCCGCGGCGTGGTAGCCGGTGTGCGCCATTCGCTCGAAGTTGCCGCCGGCAGAGACATTCATATTGATTTGATTGATGCTGAGGACCCAGCGCCTGGTGCCTGTTTGCGTGCCGGCTTTGCGGCCTCGCGAGGCTCCCAGATCATTGCGATGAATGCCAATGAGTGGTTTGCGCCGCAGTCCCTTTCGCAGATGGTCGACAGTTCGTGCGACGCTTCTGCTGACATCGTGTTCCCCTCTGTTTCGCTCGATCGCTACGATGTTCACCGCGAACGTCATTCCCGAGTTTTGGACGCGACATCCGTTTCTGAAGATGAGGACCGGGCGGCTTGCCTGACCCAATTGGTTTCCTGTGGTTTAATCCGACAGACCTCTGGCGTGCTGTATGATCGCGCCCTCTTTGAGGCGTGCCTTGTGCATGGCGATGCGTTTCGCACGGTGTCTATTTTGACGTTCGCGCTTTCGCAGGCAAAGCGCGTTTCGGGATGTGGCCGTGCCCGTTTTCATGCAGTGGCGCCGTCGATTACGGAGACGTTTGACCCCACGATGTTTGCCAGGCTTTCTGATGATATCGGGGCGCTCGACAGGCTTGCCGACTCGCTTGCCGTCGCGGGCGGTGGCGATCAGTTGAAGCTGGTCTGCCAGCGGTATTACTACGCCGGCCTGGTTGCCTGCATCGAAAATTTGTGTCTGAGCCCCCATGGGGTGTCTTCAATAGAGCGTTCGGCCCGTTTGCATGATATGCTCGAAGCGCAGCGTACCCGTCAGATGGTTGCGGCTCTTAAAGGCAATCATCGGGGCTTAGGTCTGCTCTATGGTTCGATAGCTAGTGCCAAGCCTATGCGGTGTGCGTTGTATACGCATCTGGCGGCCTTTTTCAATCGTTCGGGCGTCAGGACTGTCTAGTAGCGTGATTTTCGAAATAAATTGCATGGAATTGTTTCGAAATGCGTTCTTATTCACTAAAACCTTCAAATAGCGCTAAACTATTCAATCACTAAGTGATTGTCTCCACTATCTTTTGGAGTGAGGTTTTGTATGGCCAAAAAACGCAATGGGCGCCAGGATGCCATCAGAGATATTGTTCGCAATAAGGACGTACGCACGCAGCGCGTTTTGGTAGACGAGCTTCGCGCCATGGGTTTCGATTGCACGCAGGCGACCGTTTCGCGTGATATCGCGGACATGGGACTGCGTAAGCTCCCCGAGGGCATTTATGTCCTTGCCGAGGACCTGCATCTGCAGCGCATGGTTTCCGAGCTGGTTACCGGCGTACTGCGCACCGATAATCTGGTTATGATCAAGGCACAGCCCGGTACGGCTTCTGGTATTGCCGCAGCGGTCGATGCCGCGGAGCTGCCCGACGTGCTTGGCTCGCTTGCCGGCAACGACACGATCTTAGTCATTGCGCAGACGGCCGAGGACGGCGAACGCCTTGAGGCGCTCATCAACAAGCTGAGTAACTCTCACAAGTAGGGGATGCGTGGCACTGCTGCTGTGCCGATTGTTGCTATAGGTAATTGCCGAGGGCGTTGACGAAGGTCAGCGCCCTTTTGCATGCCGGCACCCGTTGCTCTATCGGTCCTGCAGCCGGGGCCGTCGTGGCATCTTGTGACATCTGCCGAAATAAAGAAGCGCCCGAGCAGCGTACGTGCTGCTCGGGCGCCTTGGTGTCAGATGCCGCTTTGCGTCTACTGGCCCGTAGAGGGGTCGGGCGTGGGCGTAGGATCGGGGGTAGGCGTCGGCGTGCCACCGTCGCCACCCGTGCCACCATTGCCACCCGTGCCACCGTCGCCACCTGTGCCACCGTCGCCACCTGTCGTACCGCTATTGCCGGTGGTGTTGCCGCCCGGGGTTTCAGTGGTCGTGGTTGTCGTTGTGGTGGTCGTGGTCTCTTCCTCTTCTTTTCCCTCGTCTTTATCCTCTTCGTCTTTCTTTTTGTTGTTTGTGCCGTAGAACTTCCAGACGTTATTGTTCTTGTACGTGGGAGCCGTTCCGGTCGAGAATTCCTCGCGCTCGGTGCCCGCAAGAACGGTGTTCATGAACTTCTTAAAGACGGGCAGGTTGGTGCTGTCGCCCAGCAGGTCCGAACCGTACTTTTGGATGGGAATCTCGCCTGCGGAATAACCGGTCCACAGGGCGCATGTCAGTTGCGGCGTGAAGCCGCAGAACCACAGGTTGGTGGTGTTGTCAGTGGTGCCCGTCTTGCCGGCATAGGGCTGATTGACGTTCAGCGCGCCGGCGGCACCCGTGCCGCTGCCCTGCATGACGCCGGATAGAACATCGGTAACCGCGGCAGCCTCGCCTTCGGTGAGCACCTGCGTGGGATTGTCGGTGTGCTGGTACAGAACCGAGCCGGTACGCGAGTCGATCTCGGTAATGGCGATGGGCTGACGGTAGTAGCCACCGTTGGCAAACGTTGCGTAGGCCGATGCCATCTCGAGCGGTGAGATGGATCCGGTGCCGAGCGTCATGACGGGAACGTCCTCGATATTGTCCTTGGCGGGATCGATGCCGAGCTTTTTGACGAGCGACATGATCTTGTCATTGCCGATGGCTTCGGCCACCTGAATGTAGCCGGTGTTGGATGAGTATGCCGTTGCCTGCTTAAGCGTGATGTTGCCATAGCTCTGGTTGCCGTAGTTTTGCACCTCGGTCGTGGTGCCCTTGGCCTTGAGCGGCGAGTTGCAGTTGAGGGTGACGTTGGGGTTCATACCGTTTTGGATGGCAGTTGCCAGCGTAAAGGCCTTAAACGTGGAGCCCACGGGGCGCTTTGCCGTAGCGTGGTTCACGTGATTCTCGTCGGCGTTGTAGTCGTAGCCGCCTACCATGCACTTGATGTAGCCGGTCTTGGGGTCAACGACGACCATGCCCATGTCCAGGCCGTCGAGCGAAAGCGTGTCGAGCTGCGAGCGCACAGCCTCCTCGGCCACCTGCTGCATGGTGGGGTCGATGGTGGTCTTGACGGTCAGACCGCCCTTAAAGAGCACGTCAGTGGAGAACTCCTGCTCAAGCAACTGCTTAACGTAGGAGACAAAGTAGGGCTGAGAGTACACATCGACGCCACTGCCCGAAATCTCGGTCACGTTAAGCGTGATGGGCTCAGCCTGTGCGGCATCGTGCTCTTCCTGCGTGATGTGGCCCAGACGCAGCATGTTGTCCAGAACCTTATTGCGGCGGGACAGCGCCAAGTCGGGATTAACCGTGGGGTCGTACTGCGAGGGCGAGTTGGGAAGGCCGATGAGCAGCGCGGCCTCGCTCAGGGTGAGGTCGGAGGCGGTCTTGGACAGATAGGTCTCGGCGGCGGCCTCGATGCCATATGCTCCATGGCCGTAGTAGATGGTGTTGAGGTACATCATGAGGATCTCGTCTTTGGAGTACATATCCTCCATCTTGATGGCGATATAGGCCTCGCGCACCTTACGCTCGATGGTCGAGTCGAATTGTTCCTCCTGCAAGATGGTGTTGCGAACCAGCTGCTGGGTGATGGTCGATGCGCCCTCGTGGCCGCCGGTGAGGGTTGCCACCGATGCGCGTGCAATGCCCCAGAGGTCGATGCCGCCATGCTCGTAGAAGCGCTCGTCCTCAACGTCGACGGTGCCCTGCAGCACGTACGGGGACACTTGGTCCTTGGTGATGGACTTGCGGTTTTGCGTGTAGAAACTCGCAATGGTATTGCCGTTGCAGTCGACGATGTCGGTGGGCTCGCTCACCAGATACGCGTTGGCATCGGTGTAGTCGGGCAGATCGGACAGCCAGCGGTTGACGTTGCCGATCATGCCGATGCCAAACGCTACGCCCGCGATAAGCAGAAAGCCCAAAAACGAGAGCAAGATCATGGGAAGGGCATGCGTCTTAGAGCGACCGCGCCCCTGTCGTTGGCGAGGACCCATATATTGACCTCCAGGTATGTCGTGCCAGGCGGCAGGTATGCTACCGGGCAGGATGGACATAAGTTATTACACGATAAACCAATCGGGGCATGCGGGGCCTCGTGTATGCTGGTTGGCAGCAATTTTCAGAGTGAAAGCACACCTTGGCAAGGAGTTTACCGATGGCGATTCGGCCGATGGAACCGAGCGGACAATGCGAAAGCGAGTTGGCGGCGGCTGAAGTGGCGCTGCCCGAACTACTGGCGCCTGCTGGCGGACTCGACCAGATGCTCGTGGCGATTGCGGCGGGTGCCGATGCCATCTATGCGGGGCTGGACGGATTCAACGCTCGAGTGAGCGCGCATGGCTTTAGCGATGATGAGTTCGCGCGCGGTTGTGCCGTGGCCCATGCCCATGGCGTGCGTGTGTACGTGACGCTCAACGTGTTCGTGTTCGATGATGAGCTTGCCGACGCCGTGGCGTTGGGGGCGCATGCGCGCACGTTGGGTGCCGATGCGTTGATTGTGGCCGATGCCGGGCTGGCTTGTGCGCTTCGTGCGGCGATTCCGGGGGTCGAGATTCACCTGTCCACTCAGGCGGGCGCTCATAGCGAGGGTGCCGTGCAGTTGGCTGCCAAGGAGTTGGGCGTTGAGCGCGTGACGACTGCGCGCGAGCTGAGCGCTGCAGAGATTGAGACGCTTTGCGCTACTGGCGTGCCCATCGAGGTGTTCTGTCACGGCGCTATTTGCATTGGATACTCGGGTGCGTGCGGGTTCTCTGCCCTTCGACGTGGCCGCTCTGCGATGCGCGGTGATTGCACGCAACCGTGCCGTCTATCCTATGACCTGGTGGACGAGGCGGGGCAGAGTGTTGTCGCTGTCGAAGGGGATCGCCTGCTTTGTCCGCGTGACTATCTGGGCATCGCGCATCTGCCCGAGCTTGTTGCCGCCGGCGTGGCATCGCTCAAGATCGAGGGCCGCATGAAGAATCCCGACTACGTCTTTAACGTGGTGAGGGTGTGGCGTCGGGCGCTCGATATGCTGCGCGGCGGCACGTGGGATGCCGATGCAGTGCCGGCGCTTGAGCGCGAGCTGGGAAGGTCGTTCAACCGCGGCTTTACCGATGCGTATCTGCGGGGCCGTTCGGGCGCCGAGCTCATGAGCTTTGAGCGCGCGATCAACCAGGGCGTGCGCGTGGGCCACTTGGTGGCGGTGGGTCACGAAGAGGTGACGGTTGAGCTTGATGCCGCCGTGGCGGCGGGTGATACGCTCGAGATCCGATTTTACCCGGGGGCCGACGCGCGTCCCGATGTGCCCAAGCGCTGGCCACAGGTGCCTTGCCCCGTGGATGCCGCTGCGGGAGAGCGCATCGTCGTGCATTGCAAACGCAAGGTGGACGCGGGCTGCGAGGTCTATCTGATTCGCAGTGCCGGCGTGTTGGGGCAGACGGCAACGGTGTTGGAGCGCATGCGGGCCGAGGCAGATGCGGTCGCGCCTGTTGAGCAGTCTGTTGAGGTGCTGCCGTTTGAGGGCGTTCTGGCAGATGTCGATGTGCCGACGGAGTTGGCGGAGCCGTCAAAGCATGAGGCTTTTGCTCGTATGGTCTTTGCCTGGGAGCTGATGGATGTGGACCCGCCCGATGAGCGGGATCTGTCCGATGCGACGGTGGTGCTCGACGAAGTGTGTCGCGCGCGCGACACCGAGCGGACTCGGGCGCTTATACAACGTGCCGGGCGCGTCGTCTGCCGCAATCTGGGACAGGTGGCGATGGCCCGCGAGCTGGGCACGGCGTTTGACGTGGCGGCGCCGGTGTTCTGCGCCAATCGAGCCACGCTCGCTTGGCTGCGCGGGCTTGGTGCGGGGCTGGTATACTTGCCTGCCGAGTTGCTCGGCAATGACAAGGAGCGTATTGCCGAGCTGGCTGCTGAACCTGGCATCTTGGATCCGGTCGACGCCGACCGCCCCGAGCTCATGGTGTGCGAGCACTGCCTGCTGACCGCCGAGGGCGTCTGCGCCACCGATGCGACGGGGCAGGTCCGTTGCCGCGACTGCTTGCGTCGTCGGCGGGCGCGCTATCTGGTCGAACGTGACGGTACGCGTCTGCCAGTTGCCATCGACGCATGCGGCAGGACAAGGATTTTCCTGTCGTAGGTGCTGCGTCGCGTCAGTTTGTTATCATAGGAGAGTTTATGGACTTCCAGCACCGCCGTTTTCGGCGAGGGTGCTATAGCAAAAGGAGGATACCCAATGCTGTCTGTTGACGAGCAAATGCGTATCATCACCTCGGGCGCCGCGCAGATCGTTCCCGAGGCCGACCTTCGCAAGAAGCTTGAGAAGGGCGAGCCCCTCAACATCAAGCTCGGCGTCGATCCCACCAGCCCCGACCTGCACCTGGGCCATGCCGTGCCGCTGCGCAAGATGCGTCAGTTCCAGGACCTGGGTCACAACGTCACCCTCATCATCGGCAACGGTACCGCGCTGATTGGCGATCCCTCGGGCAAGAACTCCACCCGTCCGCAGCTTTCGCAGGAGCAAATCGAGGCCAATGCCGAGACCTACGTGAGCCAGGCCATGAAGATCCTGGATCCCGAGAAGACCACCATCGTGCACAACGGTGACTGGATCCTGTCGATGGACCTGGCCGGTCTGCTGCAGGTGTGCTCCAAGTTCACCGTTGCCCGTATTCTTGAGCGTGATGACTTTACCAAGCGCTACCAGTCTCAGACGCCGATCGCCCTGCATGAGTTCCTGTATCCTGTGATGCAGGCATACGATTCGGTCATGATTAAGGCTGACGTGGAGATGGGCGGCACCGACCAGCTCTTCAACCTGCTCGCCGGCCGTGAGCTCATGGAGAAGATGGGCATGGAGCCCCAGATCGCGCTCACCATGCCGCTGCTCGAGGGCACCGATGGCGTCCGTAAGATGTCCAAGTCCTACGGTAACTACATCGGCCTGACCGACGCGCCCAAGGATATGTTCGGCAAGACCATGTCCATCCCCGACGAGATGATCGGTAAGTACTACCGCCTGGCGAGCTCGCTCACCCCGGCCGAGGTCGACAAGATCGACGCTGCTTTGGCCGACGGCTCCGCCGACCCCTACGAGCTCAAGCGCGCTCTGGGCCGCGACCTGTGCGACACCTATCACGGCGCCGGTGCCGGCGACGAGGCCCAGGCCGAGTTCGACCGCGTGTTCAAGGAGGGCCAGCTCGCCGACTTCCCCGAGAAGCATGTTGAGCTGACCGTCAACGACGAGGGCCAAATCTACCTCGCCGGCCTGCTCAAGGACCTGGGTCTTTCGGCCAGCGCCGGCCAGGCCCGTCGCGACATCGACGGCGGCGGCGTCAAGATCAATGGCAAGGCCGTGGCTCCCAAGAGCTACAACATCGACCCCAGCGCCCTCAAGCTGGGCGACACCCTCTCCGTAGGCAAGCGCAAGGGCTTCAAGCTGATCTAACGAGCGAGTTGACCTCACAAGTGCAATAAGGCCGCAGCCGGGAATCCCGACTGCGGCCTTTTTAGATGATCCCATGGGGACGGAGGAAAACGGATCACCGAGGGGGTCGGTCTGACCCGGTGATCCGTTTTCCTCCGTCCCCAAGGGATCATTTGGCGGTGCCGTTAAGCGGAAGGGGTGTTATCGGAGGCCTCCTTTTGGGCATACAATGGCTATTGGTTTGCTGCGGTGAAGGCCTGTCCGCTCCGCAGCTTTTTTCTACGGTTAAAGGAGTATGTATGTCCGTTGAGGTCATGAGGTCTGTGATCGAGGCCGCCGAGGGTCGCGTGCCCGTCGACACGCTGTTTGCCAACGCGCAGATCGTCGATGTGTACGGCCAACGCGTAACGCCCGGTAGTGTTGCCGTCAAGGATGGCGTGATCGTCGGTGTGCTCTACGATGGTCGCGACGATGCCGCCGGTACGTATGAGGCTACCGAGGTCATCGATTGCCAGGGCCGCTATCTTGCCCCCGGTTTTATTGACGGACACTTGCATATCGAGTCTTCGAACATCCGCCCTGCCGAGTATGCGCGCATGGCGGCGACGCGCGGTACCACTACTGCCATTGCCGACAGCCACGAGATTGCCAACGTGGCGGGGCTCGACGGCCTGCGCTTTATGATCGAGGACGGTCATCGCGCTCCTATTTCCATCAAGTACATGATGCCCTCGTGCGTGCCCGCACTGCCCGACGAGCAGGCCGGTGCCGTCATCACCGCTGCCGATATGCAGGCGTTTTTTGCCGAATATCCGGGCGATGTCTTTGGCCTGGGCGAGATGATGAACCTGCCGGGCGTCTTTATGGCCGATCCCGAGACCTGCGCTCGAATCGACGCTGCCAACCAGACGCCGTCCAAGCAGGTTGACGGTCACGCGCCGCTCGTTGCCGGCAAGGACCTCAACGCCTATGCCGCAGCAGGTATTATCGCTGACCATGAGTCGACGATTCCCGAGGAGGCACTCGACAAGCTGTCTCGCGGCATGTACGTGATGCTGCGCGAAGGTACGTGCAGCCATGACCTGGCCAACCTGTCGCCGATGCTGCTGGAGAATCCTGCCCGTGCCCGCCGTTGCTGCTTTGCGACCGACGACCGTGCTCCCTCCGACGCGCTTGCGACCGGCATGATCGATAACGCCTGCCGCGTGGCGATTGAGGCCGGTATCGACCCCGTGGTCGCTATCTCTATGGCGTCCCTGTCCACGGCCGAGGCGTTTGGCCTGGACCACGGTTGCCGCGACCCGCACGAGCTGCGTGGCGCCATCGCCCCGGGCAAGCGTGCCGACCTGCTGGTACTCAACGACCTGACGTTTGCCACGGCTCCGCATCGCGTGTATGCCGCCGGTGCTCTGGTGGCGCAGGACGGCACCTTTGTGGGCGAGATTGCACCCGAGATGGCCGAGGTTGCGGCCCTTGCGGATGAGCTGCGCGCCTCCGTTAAGCTGCCGAAGCTATCGCTCGACGTGTTCGACTATGCCTTTAAGCCGGGCGAGGCCGTGATTGACGTGGTGCCGGGCAAGGCCATCACGGGCATGGTTCGTCCCGAGAACGCCGAGGGCCTGCGCCGCATTATGCTGATCGAGCGCCACGGCCGCGGCGTGTCGCTGCAGGCCGAGGGCGCCGATGGCGACGGCCCCGCTGGCCTGGGCCTGGTCGGCAAGCACATCGGTCGCGGCTGGGTGCGCGGCTTTACCATCACGGGCGGCGCTATCGCCTCGACGATCGGTCACGACTCGCACAACGTGTGCGTGGTGGGCGACAATGCGGCGGATATGATGGCTGCCGTTGAGGCCGTGGGCCAGGGCGGCCACGTGCTGGTGCGCAACGGCGAGGTCGTGGCGCGCATTCCGCTGGCGCTCGGTGGCCTTATGAGCGAAGGCACGGCCGAGGACGTTGCCGCGCAGCACGACGACTTTATGGTCAAGGCGCGCGCCATGGGTATTGAGCCGCCGCTCGACCCCATCATGGGCATCATCTTCCTGCCCCTGCCGGTCATCCCGACGCTTCGCATCCGCCCCGAGGGCATGTTCGACGTCACGACCTTCACCTACGCCGACTAGTCATCGGGGACGTTCTTAAACGACTAGTCGCCTGCGACACTCTTTGGCGTGTCGCCTGACGCTGCGGCCGTAGGACCTCTGGCATGTGTGAGCTATTTGCCAGGTCCTTGTAACGTTTGCGCCCGCGGAGTCTTACCTGAGCTCCCTTTGGGTACGTTGGAATTGGATACGCGTTCGATTCCAACAAGCCCGAAGGGAGCTTTTCTATGTTTAAACTGATTGCATCCGATATGGACGGCACACTGCTTGACGAAAACGGCCAGGTGCCTCCCGAGACCTACGAACTGATTCTGGCGCTACACGAGCATGGCGTGCATTTCGCCGCATCGTCAGGTCGTCGCTACGATCGCCTGTGCGAGTTCTTTGCGCCCGTTCGTGACAAGATGGACTTTGTCGCCGCTAACGGCGCCCAGGTCTACGCCGACGGTAAGATGGTAGACCGTGAGGTGTATTCCCACCTGGCGATTCGAAGGCTCGCCCAAGCCGTCAGGACGTTTCCCAATCTGCATCTTGCGCTCTTTGACCGAACCAAGTCTTTCCTGCTCGATGACGAGTGCAAGTTCGTGCGTGAGGTCGATAAGGACCTTCCCAATGCCGAGCGCATTTGGGAGCTGCCCGATCCCAGCGTAAATATCATCAAAGCGAGTATCTTTTGCGACGACAGTGCGGTTATGGACAGTGCGTACGTGCTACAGCGCGAACTTGGTCAGCTCTTTACTTTTGCGCCTTCGGGCAACGCGTGGATCGATGCCATGCAGCCCGGTGTGTCGAAGGCCTCGGGTATCGCGCAGCTCGCGGAGCATTACGGCATTGGACGCGACGAGGTCATGGCGTTTGGCGACTCGATGAACGACTACGAGATCATTCGCTTTGTCGGCACAGGCTGCGCGATGGAAAACGCGCGCCCCGCGCTCAAGGCGGTGGCCGATCGCGTCGTAGGCTGCAACCGCGACCACGCCGTTCAGCATGAGCTCCGTCGCGTGCTGGAGAGTCTCTCCTAATCCGGCAGATGGGGACGTTCTTTTTCTGCCGGCAGTGGGGGACAGTCCTTGCAGCTTTTTGCGAAGAGTGTCCCCAGTGACTAGTCGTTTAAGAACGTCCCCAGTGACTGACCAATGACTAAGCGAGGGCGGCCATGATGGTGCGGGCGACGCCGTCGTGGTCGTTGTCGTATTCGGTGATAGCGTCGGCGGCCTCGCGGTCTTCGAGCTCGGCGTTGATCATTGCCATGCCGTGGCCCGCTGCCTGCAGCATGGGGATGTCGTTGATGTTGTCGCCGAACGCCCGGGCGTCGGCGAGACGCTCGCCCAGATGCTCACATAGCCACGTGAGGGCCGTTCCCTTGGTGGCGCCCTTACCCATGACCTCGATATTCATGGTGTAAGAACGCGTGACCTCAATGCCTCCGAGCGTGTCGAGCGCCGCCGCGATGGCGTCGCGATCGGCCGGGTTGTGCCAGTACATGGCGATGCGTTCGAGCGTCTCGACCTCGTCGATCTTGCTGTCGATATCCATGTCGATCGGTGTTCGTGTGCGCTTAAGCGAAGCCGCGATGTAGGGGTCGCCGCCGCAGAATTCGTCCAGACGCGTGTAGAGCGAGCGGGGGAGGAAGCACTGCCCGTCCGCAAAGATATCGAAGGTCACATCGTGGCCGGCTGCAATGCTATGGACGCGGTGGGCGATGGCGCGGTCGAGCGGTCGGCTCAAAATGCGCGTGGCACGCGAGACATCGGTGGGCACAACGTCGTCGAGCTGCCAGACGCTGGCACCGTTGGCGCAGACCGCGTAGTGTACGGCGGGGTGGGCGAGGATGGGCTCAAAGATGCCCGACAGAGGACGCCCCGTGCAGGGTACAAACTCAATCCCACGTCGAGCGAGTTCGTCGAGCATTGCCCAGGTGGCGTCGCTCATCTGCTTATCACTCGTCAGCAGCGTTCCATCCATATCGGAAAACACAATCATTCGCTGCAATCCTTTCTACTGGCATAAAAAGCGTGGCCGAGGGCGGTGATGCCCTGGCCACGCTCGGGTTCTATAACGGTCTGCGTCCTAACGATCGGCGAGCGGCTTGTACTCCAGCGGCTCGATAACCGGGCGATACGCGGGACGGATGATGCGGTGCGCGCAGAAGAGCTCTTCCATGCGGTGCGCAGACCAGCCGGCCATGCGGGCGACGGCGAACAGCGGCGTAAAGAGCGTCTCGGGCACGCCGAGCATCTTATAGATAAAGCCCGTGTACAGGTCGATGTTGGCGCAGATGGGCTTGGTCATGCCGTGATCGCGCATTACTTGCGGGGCCAGGCGCTCGATGCGCTCGATGAGTGCGAACTCTTCGCCCAAGTCCTTCTTGGCTGCCAGTGAGCGCGCGTAACGGCGGCAGACCTCGGCGCGCGGGTCGCTGAGCGTATAGACGGCGTGGCCCATGCCGTAGATGAGACCCGTGCCGTCGAAGGCCTGCTTGTCGAGGATCTTGCCCAGGTAGGCTGCGACCTCGTCCTCGTCCTCCCAGTTGGAGACATGCGCACGGATGTCCTCGTGCATGGACACGACCTTGGCGTTGGCGCCGCCGTGGCGCGGGCCCTTGAGCGAGCCGATGGCCGCGGCGTAGGCGGAATACGGGTCGGTGGCCGAGGAGGACAGCACGCGGCAGGCAAACGTGGAGTTGTTGCCGCCGCCGTGCTCGGCATGCAGCATGAGCATCACATCGAGCAGCATGGCTTCGTCGCGGGTGAATGCCATACCGCCGCGCAACACCTGCAGGATGGTCTCGGCGGTGGAGAGGCCGGGCGTGGGGTGCGGTACATGAACCTCGGAGCCGCGGCGCTTGGCGACTGAGGCCATATGCGCGAAGGCGGCGATACGGGGGAGACGGGCGAGCATGGAGATGGCGACGTCGATTTCGTGCTCGGGCGTAATGGCGTCGGGCTCGGCGTCGAAGGCGTAGAGCAGCAGCACGGCGCGCTGAAGCACATTCATGATGCTCGACGACACCGTGGTCATGGGGAACTCGCGGACGTATTCGTCGCTCAGATGCCTAAAAGCACCCAGGCGTCCGCAAAAACCGTCGAGTTCCTCTTTGGTGGGCAGCGAGCCCGTGATGAGCAGGTAGGCGACCTCTTCGTAGCCATAGCGATCCTCGGCCTGGGCGTTGTTGACCAGGTCCTCGATGCTGTAGCCACGAAGCGTGAGTTTGCCCTGATCGGGCACGACTTTGCCGTCGACCTTGTTGTAGCCATGCACATCCGAGATGCGGGTAAGGCCCGCGACCACGCCCGAGCCGTCGGCATTGCGCAGGCCGCGCTTGACGTTGTGCTCTACGAACAGGTCCTCGTCGTATGGGGCGGTCGGCAGGCCGTGGTAGAGGTTTTCGCTTTCGGGCGAAATCTGACGGCTCGCCTCGTAATCCAGAACCAGGCGGCTCAGGTGATCGTCGAAGCGGTAGTAGATTTTCTTGGCGTCGTAGGCCATGCGCGCTCCTCTCCGGTCCGCTTGGGGGCCGCGCGCTTGGACGATATGACGTCAAGCTGCCCCGAGCGGCTTGTTCGCTACAGGCGGTACATAAAGTTAAAGACGTCCTCGCGCTGGATGGACACGTTGACGCCCGAAAGCTCGCCAGCCTCGGCTAGCGCCTTCTGTAGCTCGGCGAAGTCGAGCTTGGACTCGGCGGTGTCGGCCAGCATGGTCATGGTGAAGATGTCCTCGATAATGGACTGCGTGATGTCGCGGATGTCGACGTTGGCCTCGCCCAGAACGCGGGTGACGCCGGCGACGATGCCGGGGCGGTTCTTGCCAAGGACGGTGATGACGATGCGGGAGGACGAGATCTCGGCCATGGGAAACCCTTTCGCGTGGTTGCGGCGCGCGGGGCGCTCCGCTACGGTACAGTGTTCATCATTGTACCTGTCTGGCGCAAAAAAGGCGCGCTCGCTGCGGCGTTACATGCCTGCAACATGAGCGTAAGGGGGAAGGCCGTACGGGGAAGAGCCGTCTGGCGCGTGTCCGGCTCGTGTTGGGTTGATTTCCGATCTCAGCCGAACACATTGAGCGGACAGGCCGTTCCCGCAGTCAGCCGAACGCCTCCGACGGCTGATTCCGAACTGGAAGCGGAGGGCATCCCCGCCCTTCGGTAGGGGATACCGCTCCGCGGCGCATGCCGCGGGCGGCGCCCCTATCGGACCACCGTGACCTCAGTTGGGATGGGCCCAGCACTGCCGCGTACTCGGTGAGCTAGAGCCAACTGTTCGTCTTCACGTCGCGTATGGCGATATTTCGGTCGTCCGGCTCGGTGATGCCGTAGCCGAACGCCCGGAGCGTCTCGATGGACTCCTGGATTCTCTGTTGGAACATGGGACCCGGATCGACCCTCGGCCCGAGGTGCCCGCGCCAAAGGCACGGCGTGGCGCGCAGCATGTTATGGATTTTGGAGATGGGCTCGATGTCGGCGTAGACGTTGAGCGTCGCCATGGCGTCCTTGTGGCCGAGGATCGATTGGAGCGCCTTGATATCGCCGCCTTGGCGGATCCACTGCGTTGCGAACGTGTGGCGAAGGCCGTGGAACGTGATCAGCTCGTCGTTGGTGCCCATGAGGCCGTTGGTCTCCGAGAACGTCTTGAACGCCCTGCGGATATAGCTTGTCGTCGCGAAGGTCGCGCCCGGCTCCGACAGGATGTAGCAGTTCCCGATCTCGACCGCCCCGGTAAGGTTGCGCGAGCGCAGCTTCCCGCGGTCGATCTCGTGGGTCTCCTTCAGGAAGGGGGGGTAGGCCGACCGGGTCGATGGGGATACCCCTGGCGTCATGGGTCTTGGTGTCCTTGATGAACGAACCCATTCCCTTCGCGTACGCCACCGAGTGTCTGATCGAGATCAGGCCCGTCTCGAAATCCACATCGCACCACCGAAGGCCGCAGACCTCGCCGATTCGCATCCCCGTGTGCAGGGCGAGTACGACTGCCCTCTAATCCTCGGCGGACCAATCGAGTCCGAACTCCTTTCGGGCATCCTCTTCGCTCATGACTTCGAGAAGGTCTCCGGGTTGGCAACGAAGGGCGAGGCATAGCTGCTCGAGTGTGTTGAAGCGAATGCCGCGAATATGCCCTTTTTTAATACGGGACAGGTTCACGGGCGTGGTTCCAATCCTTTCGGCAAGTTCGTTCGAGGAAATCTTTCGCTCGGCCATGATCTTGTCGAGGCGAACAATTACGGGCATGGCGTTTCCTTACGCAATCTCGTCGGAGTCGAGGTACAGCTCTCGGGCGTACAAGAAGAGCTGGGAAAGCATGAACAGGACGATGCCGAGAACCAGAGAGGTCCAATCGAATGATGAAGCGATCTCTTGGGCGCCGACGGCCCCCTCGCCGCCAAACATCGAAACGGAGGTTTTGAGTGAGCCGGCGTAGAGGCTGGTGGCAGCTTGAACAACGAAGAGAATGCCGAGCACCTTCAAGCATGTCGCAGACCCTTTCTTGAAGGGGTCTCCGCTCTTGATCGTCCACACGAGAACGGCGCTGAGGATGGTCGTAGCGATACCGATGACGGCAGGGACCAATGTCGAGATCGCAAGGGCTGGATACGCGGGGGAGTCTGCAATTACAGGGTTGTCGAGCACTTCGATTGCTGGCTTTAAGGAGAACGCCACTTGTGCGATGGCGGTGGCGCAAAGGGTCGCAGAGGCTATCGCACATGCGATGCGGAAGGAATGAAGCCGGGGAGTGCGATTGTCGGAACTCATAATAACCTCCGAAGAATTTAAAAAACTCAGGTTACTTTTTAACAGTTTATGTTAAATTGACTTTGCCGGCAAGTAATAAGGGCCGAGCATTTTGTTCGGCCCCTCTGTTCCGACTGGATGAGGTTAAGGTTGGCGATGAATATGCTCAAAATCTCGAAGGCGATCTTTAGGTCGCTTCTCTCCTCCAGGTCGCTCTGTGTTGCCGTTGTTGCGTTGATGGTTCTTTGTGCTTTGCCCGTCTTCAGGAGCGCGGCTGGCATCGACGGACGGGTTGAATACCTCGAGTCGGGAATAACCCGTGTTGAGCAGGAATTGTCAGCATCCTATGCGGATGCGCTTGTGAATGCGGGGGAGGAGGGCGTCTATACCTCTTCATCAAGCATGCCCGCGCTTCTGTACCCTCTTGCCGCGGGGCGTCTTGTCTTGGCGCCGCTCTCTCCTCTGCTTCCGTTTCTGCAGGTATCGGATGGAGCGTACTCCTTTTATGACGGATCGAAGGAGTACTTGCTATGGGCCGCAACGGCCGTTGCCGTCTCGTTCCTTGTCGCGCGTCTTAACAAACGTGAAAAACTCATCATCCAGGCACCGATGGGTGAGCTGGGCAGGCTTGTTGCATCGAGCGTATGGGCGAGTGTTTTTGCGATGTTTGCCGTCTTCGCCGTCAATCTTCCAGGGATAATCGCCGCACTTGTGAAGAATGGCCCGGGCTCGCTGTTCTATCCGATAGGCTACGTTCAATATGCGACTCCGGTTATCAAACCGGCTTGGCTGGTGTTCGCACAGACGGCCATCTTGCAATTCTTGGTGGCGGCGTTCATCTCGCTCGTCGTTCACCTTGCCGTGAAGATTGCCAATAACCCTACGCTTGGAATCGTGTTCGTATGTGCCCTGATGGGGGTGACGATGGTTCCCGGGTATTACGGAAGATCCATCGCTTTACGTGAGTTCGCCCTGTTGAATCCCCTTACGTATGCGAACACTGAGTTGACCGTCGGCGCCTATAGCCCGTACCCGACAACGCAGATAGTGAATCTGCCTGGACTTTGCTTCGAGCGTGGCGCGATTGCCCTCGTATGCGCAATCGGGATCGAGGTGCTGGCAATTAGCCTGCTTTGCGTTGCTGGAAAGAGCGGCTGCGCGTGCCCGATATCCCCGATTTGTCTTGAGAGAGGTTCCTTCACTGCATCGAGAACGGCAACTCGTTCGAGCGCTTGTGCCTCCGCCGTTGCATACGTAAGAACGATGGGGAAACTGCTCCTGCGTTCTCCTGCCCTCGCCGTATGCGCGATTGCAATGTCGACGACGATGCTGGCCCCGGCTCTGGTCGAGATGTTTCCTGACGCTGATAACGTTTCCGCTGTTCGGTATAGGGATGGGGAGCTCCGTTCAATAGATCGGTATCTAGAGCAGAACGCTGCGAATATGGACGTCGAGGGCAAAGCGGCCCTGGAAGACATGCGGGATGCTCTTTCGGGTTTCGTGTACGCGCCTATGCCTGCGGAGGGGTTTCGAAGCCTTGCGACGTACGAGCGCGCTCGAGGTGAGCTGGGCGCGGCAGATGCGACTCTCCTGCAATCGATCGGAATCGAGCCGGAGACTCCTTCTCGTGCGGAGGCGCGCGCCCTTCTGCTTGAGTCGATCGCGAGCTTGCCGGACCCCAAGGTTTACGAGTTAAGTACGAAGATGCCCCCATTAATCCTCCTTTCGTATCTCCAGGCAGCGCTTCCCTCCTTATTTTTGCTGTTGCCCGTGGTTGTCACATCGCTCGCGTGCACCCACCTGCAGTGTCGTTCCCTTCTGGTTCTCCAGATCCCCGCAACAGCGCATGTGCGTTTTCTGACGGCTGTTGCGCTGGCTCTCCTGCTTGGCTTGGTGCTGCTTTTGGTGTCGATGGTTCCCGCTGTCGTTGTGTCCGTGATTAAGAACGGTGCGGGTGGATCGGAGTATCCCGTCGCTCTCATTCGGGCGGGAGCTTCGACAACGTCCACGGTGGGGGAGGCGGTGTTGTGCAGTATTCCGTTGCTGGTCATGGCATACGGCGTGATTTCCGTCGTCGCTGCGTTGACAGCAGCGATTAGCCACAACCCCGTTGTCACCGGAATGGTTTGCGCGGTTCTCTTGGTGTTGGGTTCGTTGAGCGCTCATGTTGAAAGCGTGGGCATGGGCGTCGCGCTGCTGGCTCCAATCGCCTCGTTTGATCCCGCTTCCCAGGTGGGGACGATTGGGTTCCTTGGGCGAGGGACGAACGCGATGCCTTTTGGAGAGGTCGTCGGCGCATCGGGCGCTCTGCTGGTGGTCTTGGGCGCCGTATCTCCGTTGATGGTGCGCCTGAGTGTTCCAAAGATCGAAAGGGGATGATCTCGATGATTGACCTTCAAACGCTGACGATCTCTTATGGAAAGAAGGTGCTCGTAGATTCGGTGAACGCTGAGTTTGCCCCGGGTACGGTCTACGGTCTCGTCGCTCCGAACGGGCATGGAAAGACGACGTTGCTGCGTGCGATGGCAGGTTTGCCGGGTCCTCGCGTGGACGGGAGCATCGTTCTGGATGAGGTGCAGGGTACGGGTGCGAGAGAGGTCCGTTCTATGATCTTCTATGCACCTGGTGAGGGGACGCTGCTGTATCCCGGATTGCGTGCGGAAGATCACCTCAAGATGGTTTGCGATATGTGGCCGCATGCTCGCGATATCGAAGAGATAGTGGAACAAACGCAGATAGGCGAGTTCGCGAAGATGAGGATCCGCACTCTGAGCCAGGGCATGAAGCAGCAGCTTACCCTGGCGATTGCGTATGCGACGGGTGCGCGGTACCTTCTATTAGATGAGCCCATGAACGCGCTCGACCCCAGCAGGGTGGACTTGCATTCCGAGATTCTCAGGAAGCTGGCCGATTCTGGTACGTGCATCATCATGTCATCCCACATCTTGGATTCGGTCGATAGGCTGTGCGATGAGATTCTGTTTTTGAAGGATGGGAGGCTCATTAGAAGCATTCCGCAAGATGATGCTGCGCCGAAGTCTCCTGGATCCCATTTCGCAAAGCCTGCCGGACGCGCCGAGGGTGCGCTAAGCACGTATCGGCGACTCTACGAAAAGGGCGGGTAGAAATGCAAGTTAAAAATCTATGTGGTCAATATAATGCCGTTAAACCCGCATATCGATACCGTTCAGCCATTCGCCTCGCCCCCGTCGCACGTATCTTCATCCGGTCTGTTACTTTTAATCTAACAGTTCTTTGAGGAACGTAGGTGCTTCTGAATGTACTGTCGACTTCTTCTCAAACTAATCCTAAGAGACAGGGCCGTATGGATTTGTACGCTCGTTCTCGCTGCAGCCTTTTTCGTCCCCATTGCGTTCAATTCACCCATCTACGGGCCCTTCTTTATGAAGCAGGGCATGCAGGGCTTTGTCGACGCATTCAATACGCGCGCGCCCCAGGCCAGCGGCACAGACCTATCGCCAGAGCAGCAAGATGACGCTGAGCTTGCAAGATACGCGAACGCCGCCCTCGCCGCTCAAACCGACGCCGCCTTTCTCGATTCTGCCGAGAGCTACTACGCGCTCATGGACGAGGGCTTCCAATCCGGGTCCATCGTGGGAGACCGAGAGACCAATGACGCGGCGCTCGCATATTGCCGCGCCCTGAGCAGCTCCGGCATCACGGATATCCCGGCCTCCGCAAACGACCTGCCATTCCTTTCCTTCCTGCCTTACGCCATTGCCGCGGCGCCGTCTTTCCTTCCCTTCATCCCCTTCCTTCTCTCGTCGATACTCCTGCTCGGCGCCACAAGGCCCGGGACCCTGGCGGCGAAGGCGCCCGCACCCAAATTCCGGCGCCTTATCCAGATCGTGTTTTCGATAATCGTCGCGGGGACCGCGATGCTCCTCGCCGGCCTTGCACCCGGGAGCATTTGCGCCTTGGCCCTAAACGGCTTCGGGCAGATCGGGTACCCGATCGCCCTCTTCCATGACGGCGCGCTCACCACCACGACCGCGGGAAACGTCTTCACGACCATACTTCTCGCGCTGCTCGCGGGCGGAACCTTGATATCCGTTTGCTCCGCCGTCCTATCGACCGCAACGAGGCGCGTCTTCGCGGGCCCCCTTGCCTCCGCGTTGCTTGTCGCGGCCCCGGCATTCCCGTTATTGTCCGATTCGGCACTGGGGCATAATGCCGCGCTCAATCTCCTGCCGCTGGCCGTGTTCTCGCCTATCGAGGCAACGGGTTACGTAGGATGCTTCCCGACAGAATTCATTGGCTCCGGTTCAGGCAGCGCATCGATGCTTGCCGTGGCCCTGGCATACGTCGCGGTCCTTTTCGCGGTCGGTGCCGTTGCGACACGTTCGCCCAAACAGCCTGGACCCGCGAAAAAGCACCATGGGCTCGAGCTCCTGGACGCGAGCGTGGGATACGGAAGCACGACGATACTTTCAATCGGGTCGCTTTTCCTGAGCCCGGGAACGGCGGCGGGCCTCATTGCTCCCAACGGCTCGGGGAAAACCACCTTTCTTGAAGCGCTGTCGGGCCAATTTCCCGCCCGTATTCACTCGGGAAGCCTGGTGGCAGACGGAATCAGCCAACGTCGATCAGCCGAATTTGCGGAACTCGTCTACCTGAGCTCTTCGGGCAGCGCGGATCTCTATCCCACGCTATCGGCCATCGAGCACCTTGCTTTCGTTAGGGAGGCGTGGAAATCGGCCACCGACATCGACTCGCTCTGCAGCTCCCTCGGAATCTCCCCATATCTCGACAAGCCGACCCGTAAACTCTCGACAGGAATGAAGCAGCAGGTAAAGCTTGCCATGGCGATAGCGACCGATTGCCCGTACCTCATCCTCGATGAACCGCTGAACGGCCTCGATCCGGGAAAACGGAAAACCTCCTGCGACGCGATGCGCAGCGAGGTGGCGCGGGGACGCAGCGTGCTCATCTCAAGCCATCTACTCGACGACCTGGCAGACCTCACCGACTCGTTCTACTTCATCGAGGCCGGCACGCTCGTGGAAAAGATCAAGTCGTCCTCGCAGACGCTCAAGCAGGAATACCTCGATACATACGAAGGAGGTGAATGTGGGGGAGTGTTCGGATGAAGTTGATATTTAAGGTCCAGCTCGTGTTGTGCCGAAAAGACCGTGAACCTTTTGTGGGACACGCGGCGCCGTGGTACCATAGCCGAGTTTGTTGTCTTGGTCGGAAACCAAGACGCCTTATGCGCTGATCGGTAACCAGCGCCTGACCAATAAGGAGTCCTACCATGAAGCAGGGTATCCATCCCCAGTATGTCGAGTGCACGGTGACGTGCTCCTGCGGCAACACCTTCAAGACGCACGCTACCGTGTCCGAGATGAAGGTCGAGCTTTGCAACGAGTGCCACCCGTTCTACACCGGCCAGCAGAAGTTCGTCGACACCGGTGGACGCGTCCAGCGCTTCGCCGACAAGTTCGGTGGCGCCGCTGCCGCCCAGCTCAAGAAGGCCGAGGAGGCCAAGGCTGCCAAGGCCGCCAAGGCTGCTGAGGCCGAGGCCGCTCGCAAGGCCGCCGCTGAGGCTAAGGCTGCCGAGAAGGCCAAGCGTGCTGCTAAGTTTGCCGAGGAGGCTGCCAAGCAGGCCGCCGAGGCTCCCGCAGAGGCTCCCGTCGAGGAGGCCGCTGCCGAGGCCGAGACCACCGAGGCTGCTGAGTAAATAGCTCGCCGCGGAATCGCTCGCATTCATGGCATAAGGGCCGCGCATCCGTTTGGGTGCGCGGCCCTTTTCTTTTTATTGGTGCAGGCTAACCCGTCCCCATTGCACCAGGTTGGTGCGTAAGGGACGGGTTGGCTTGCACCAAATGACAGAGAGACAACGTTTTCCCAGATAAAAGCTGCCAAAATAAACCAGTCTCTTTTTAGCAGGTTGGTCGTAGTTATTACGTGGTCGAGCGTGTCGACCGCATAGGCGGCGCCTTGTTTGGCTAAAGTACAAATATCTGTGTTTAACTCGTCCAAGGTTTCATGCCGCGGGCGATGGCCAAAAAGGAAAACCACATGGGATTCATGTCAAAGTTGCTGTCCTTTGGATCTGATAAGGACCTGAAGCGCTACTACAAGATCGTCGACAAGATCAACGGTCTTGAGCCTCAGTTTGAGAAGATGACCGAGGAAGAGCTCCGCGCCCAGACCGATAAGTTCCGTGAGCGCTACGCCAACGGCGAGTCGCTCGACGACATGCTCCCCGAGGCCTTTGCCACCGTGCGCGAAGCTTCCAAGCGCACCATGGGCATGCGTCACTTTGATGTACAGCTCATCGGCGCCATGGCGCTGCACGAGGGCCACATTGCCGAGATGAAGACCGGCGAAGGCAAGACCCTCGTCTCCACGCTGGCCGGCTATCTCAACGCTATCGCCGGTAAGGGCGTGCACGTCGTTACCGTCAACGACTACCTGGCCAAGCGCGACTCCGAGTGGATGGGCCGTATCTACAAGTACCTGGGCATGACCGTCGGCCTGCTGCAGAACAACATGCCGCTCGAGCTGAAGCGCCCAGCCTACCAGGCCGACGTCACGTACGGCACCAACTCCGAGTTCGGTTTCGATTATCTGCGCGACAACATGGTTACCCGCCCCGAGCAGCGTGTTCAGCGCGGCCACAGCTACGCCATCGTCGACGAGGTCGACTCCATCCTGATCGACGAGGCCAGAACGCCGCTCATCATCTCGGGCGCCGGCACCAAGTCCGCCAGCACTTACAAGGACTTCGCGCGCGCCGTGCGCGGCCTTGAGCGCGGTGAGGACGTCTCGCACGACATGCTCACCGCCACCGAGGACGTGGAGCCCACGGGCGACTTCGTCATGGACGAGGCCAAGCACACCATCGCCGCCACCGAGCGCGGCCTTAAGAAGATTGAGCGCCGCCTGGGTATCGATGACATCTATGCCGATCTCTCCGGCCAGCTGGTCAACCACCTGCAGCAGGCGCTGAAGGCCCAGTACATGTTCCACCGCGACAAGCAGTACGTGGTCACCAACGGCGAGGTCAAGATCGTCGACGAGTTCACCGGCCGCATTATGGAAGGCCGCCGCTACTCCGAGGGCCTGCATCAGGCCATCGAGGCCAAAGAGGGCGTGCTCGTACGCGAGGAGAACCAGACCCTTGCCACCATCACCCTGCAGAACTACTTCCGCCTGTATGACAAGCTCTCCGGCATGACCGGTACGGCACTCACCGAGGACGCTGAGTTCCGCGAGATTTACAAGCTACCCGTCGAGGTCATTCCCCCCAACAAGCCCGTGCAGCGTGTTGACCACGAGGACCTGGTGTACCGCACCATCCAGGCCAAGTACAACGCCGTTGCCGACGACGTTGAGCGTCGTCACGCCAAGGGCCAGCCGGTCCTGGTGGGCACCGTCTCCATTGAGAGCTCCGAGAAGCTGTCCGCCGCCCTTACCAAGCGCGGCATCGCACACGAGGTTCTTAACGCCAAGCACCACGAGCGCGAGGCCCATATCGTGGCCCAGGCTGGTCGCTATGGCGCCGTGACCATCGCTACCAACATGGCCGGCCGTGGTACCGACATCCTGCTGGGCGGCAACCCCGACGAGCTGGTGCGCGAGCGCCTGGAGTACGAGGGCCTGACTATGGAGGACGTGACGCCCGAGCAGCTCGAGCAGTTTAACGCCGAGGCCAAGGAGACCTGCAAGGCCGAGCGCGAGCGCGTGCTCGCCGCCGGCGGCCTGACCGTCATCGGCACCGAGCGCCATGAGTCCCGTCGTATCGACAACCAGCTGCGCGGCCGTTCCGGCCGTCAGGGCGATCCGGGCGAGACCCAGTTCTACCTGTCGCTCGAGGATGACCTCATGCGCCTGTTCGGCGGCGACAGGATGGACCGCGTCTCCAAGATGATGGTCACGGCCGACATGGGCGACGACATGCCCATCCAGCACAAGATCATTTCCAAGGCCGTCGAGAGCGCCCAGCATAAGGTCGAGAGCATCAATTTCTCCATGCGTAAGAGCGTCCTTGAGTACGATGACGTCATGAACAAGCAGCGCCAGGTCATTTACGCCGAGCGTAACAAGATTCTGGATGGCAAGGACCTGACCGACCACATCACCGAGGTCATGCACGACACGGTGTACCGCTGCGTGCAGGAGTTCTGCACCAAGGACAGCCACGAGGGCGAGCGCGATCTTGAGGGTCTGCGCAAATGGGTCGTCGAGCTGACCGGGCATATCGATACCCCTCAGTTCCCCGACGAGGACTTTGAGGCCCTGGCCGCCGATGTCTTGGCTTATGTTGAGAAGTGCTACAACATGAAGGCCGAGCGTCTGGGCGAGGACCTGATGCGCGAGCTCAATACCCAGGTCATGCTGCGCGTCATCGATACGCGTTGGATGAACTACCTGCAGGAAATGGACTACCTCAAGACCGGTATCGGCCTGCGCGGCTTTGGCCAGCGCGACCCGCTGGTTGAGTACAAGACCGAGGCCTACGGTGCGTTCCAGATACTCGTCGATACCATGTACGAGGATTACCTGCGCACTGTTCTGCGCATTGAGCTCAAAGCTGCCCCGCAGGCTGTGGAGCACAAGGAGGACCCCGCCCTTAAGGGTGCGCGCTTCTCTGGTCCCGCCGAGGTCGATGGCGACAACAGCGATTCGGTACTGCGCAAGCAGGCTCAGGTGCAGGCCCGCACCGCCGTCCAGGGTGGTCCGGCTGCCGTTAACAACGGTGGCAAGGTGACGACCTACCGCAAGTCCGAGAGCGATGACCCCTATGTCAACGTGGGCCGCAACGACCTGTGCCCTTGCGGTAGCGGTAAGAAGTTTAAGTACTGCCACGGCAGGAATCGTTAATGGCCGAGACTCTAGAGGTAACTCCCGCCGAGTTGGACGCGTTTGCGGACCGACTCGGCGAGGTCGAGTCATATCTCCATTTGGACGAGAAGCGCACCCGCGTGGCGGAGCTCGAGGCCAAAAGCGTCGCCCCGGGTTTTTGGGACGATGCCGATGCCGCTCGCGCCACGATGGAGGAGATTGCACGCGCCAAGGAGGACATCGCCGCCGTGGATACGGCGCGCGGTGAGCTTTCCGATGCTCGCGCCGCGCTGGAGCTTGCCGAGGAAATGGGCGATGACCCCGATGCTGCCGCGCTGCGTGAGGAGGCTGCCGCCACGGCGGAGCGCCTTTCCCGCGCCATCGACGAGCTTGAGCTTGCGAGCTGGTTTACCGGGGAGTTCGACCATGGCGACGCGATTGTGACCATCAAGCCCGGGCAGGGCGGTTTGGAGGCCCAGGACTGGACCTTCATGCTCTTTAAGATGTACATGAAGTACTGCCAGCGCCGCGGTTGGAAGGTCACCATCAACGATTGCCCCGCGGCCGAGGTCATCGGCATTGATCGCGCGACCTTTACCGTCGAAGGCAAGGATGCCTTTGGTATGCTTCGTGCCGAGGCCGGTGTTCACCGCCTGGTGCGCATTAGCCCCACCGACGACAAGAAGCGCCGCCAGACTACGTTTGCCGGCGTCGAGGTCATTCCGGTACTGCCCGACGATATCGATATCGAGATTAGTCCCGATGACATTCGCGTCGACGTGTACCATGCAAGCGGCCCGGGCGGCCAGGGTGTCAACACCACCGACTCCGCCGTGCGCGTGACGCATTTCCCCAGCGGTATCGTGGTCACGTGTCAAAACGAGCGCAGCCAGATTCAAAACAAGGCCGCGTGCATGCAGATCCTCAAGGCGCGCCTGTACGAGATTGAGCTCGAAAAGCGCGCCGAGGCCCTGGATGAGATTCGCGGGCCCAAGACCACAATTGGTTTTGGCAACCAGATCCGCAGCTACGTGCTCTACCCGTACCAGATGGTTAAGGACCTGCGCACGGGCGTGGAGACCAGCAACGTCGAGGCAGTTCTTGACGACGGCGACCTGGATCCGTTTGTGATTGGCTATCACCGTTGGGCTACCGGCAACGCTGACGCGGAGGCCCCGTCTGCATAAACCGCTCGGTTTATGTGGGAATGGATTAAAACCCTCCGAGCGGGGTGGTTTTGCATCCAGAACAAACCCTGCGCAGGGGTGGTTTTTGTTGGGCGAATCGGTAGAATCGAATACAAGAAGAAGTCCAAAGCGCATCCGATGGGGTGCGCTTTTTTGAGGGAGGCAGCATGGCATATCGTCTGGACATCAAGCGCATTCTTTCGGTGAACTTCTTTCACGATCTGCCCCAGATTATGTTGGGGTGCGCCTTGGCCGCCATCGCGACCGACCTGTTTTTGATTCCCAACGGTCTTGCAGCCGGTGGCGTTACAGGCCTTGCGACGATTATCCAGGCGGTCGGCGCAGCGCGAGGCGTGTCGCTTCCCGTCGGTATCCAGACCATCGTGATGAATGCCCTGCTGTTGCTGATCGTTATGCGCGAGGGCGGCATGTTCTATGTAGTGCAGACGGCGACGGGCTTTGTGCTGCTGGGCTTCTTTACCGATCTGTTTGCCCCGTTTGTAGCGCCTTTGGCACATGCGGACCTGATGCTTCCCGCTATGTGGGGCGGCATTATCACGGGCATTGGTTACGGCATGGTGTTGCGCGCCGGCGCCAACACCGGCGGCTCGGACACGATTGGCCAAATCATCTCGCGTAACACCTCGCTGCCGGTGGGCTCGACCGTCATGGCAATCGACGTTGCCGTATGTGCGGCATCTGCTCCGGTATTCTCGCTCGAAAATGCTCTGTACGCAGGACTTTCGATGGTGATTAGCGGCTATGTGATCGATGCTGTGGTCGATGGCGGCAATAAGCGTCGTATGGTGCTCATCATCTCGGATAACTTTCCCGATATCGCGGCCGACATCATGTATGGTCTGGGCCGCGGCTGCACCAAATTAAAGGCGACCGGTATGTATTCGGGCGTCGAGAAGCCGGTGATCATGGTGATCGTTAGCCGTCGAGAGCTCAACACCCTCAAAACGATCGTGCGCGAGCGCGATCCTCACGCCATTGTGACGGTCGCCGACGTTACGGAAGCCTTCGGTGAGGGTTTCAAGGACATTAACGCGTAGGCTGAATTTCGGTTTGCGGATCATTTTTGTGCCGGGGCGAGAGGTAGCCACCGCATCCAAAAGACGTTCACATTGATAAACCGTTTCATCAGCGGTTCTGCCTGCTAAATTGTTCAAATAATGATAAAAACTCTGGTAAAGCCATCGGTTTCCAGCATAATGAATGACGTACGTGCATTGCGGCTGTGTTGGGATTACCTTCGGTGCCGTGCGCATCTTGTCTTAAGAGGATGAAAGGAAGGCACAATGAGCGACGAAGAGCTCAAAAAGGTTGCCAACGAGGTAAGGAAGGGCATCGTCACCGGCGTGCACGCTGCCAAGTCTGGCCATCCGGGCGGTTCGCTCGGCGCTGCCGACATCATGACCTATTTGTACTTTGAGGAAATGAACGTCGACCCGGCCGATCCCCGCAAGGCCGATCGCGACCGCTTTGTGCTTTCCAAGGGCCATTGCGCTCCGGGCCTGTACGCCGTGCTCGCCGAGCGCGGGTTCTTCCCCAAGGAGGATCTCGAGACGCTGCGCCACATCGGCAGCCACCTGCAGGGTCACCCCAACATGAACGACACCCCGGGCGTCGACATGTCCACCGGTTCGCTCGGCCAGGGCATCTCCGCCGCCGTGGGCATGGCCGTTGCCGCTAAGCACTGGGGCGATACTTACCGCACGTACGCCCTGCTGGGCGATGGCGAGAGCGAGGAAGGCCAGGTCTGGGAGGCCGCCATGTTTGCCGGCAACCAGCAGCTCGACAACCTCTGCGTGATCGTCGACCACAACGGTCTGCAGATCGATGGCCCCGTCGAGGAGGTCAACGACCCCATGCCGCTGGCAGACAAGTTCCGCGCCTTTAAGTTCCACGTAGTGGAGCTTGCCGACGGCAACGACTTCGATCAGATCCGCGCCGCCTTTGCCGAGGCCCGCTCCACCAAGGGTCAGCCGACCGCCATTATCGCCGAGACCACAAAGGGCAAGGGCGTCTCCTTTATGGAGAACCAGGTGGGTTGGCACGGTAAGGCCCCCAACGATGAACAGTTTGAGCAGGCCATGGCAGAGCTCACGGCCGCCGGAGAGGAGCTCTAGGATGGCAGATGTCAAGAAAATCGCCACGCGCGTAAGCTACGGCGAGGCCCTCGTCGAGCTCGCCAACGAGCACGATGACTTTGTGGTCCTCGACGCCGACCTGGCCGCCGCCACGCAGACCGGCAAGTTCAAGGCAGCCCGCCCCGACCGCTTTTTCGATGTGGGCATTGCCGAGAGCAACCTGATGGGTGTTGCCGCCGGTATCGCAACCACCGGCCGCGTTGCCTTCGCGAGCACCTTTGCCATGTTTGCCGCCGGCCGCGCCTTTGAGCAGGTCCGCAATTCCATCGGTTACCCGCACCTCAACGTCAAGATCGGCGCCACACACGCCGGTATCTCGGTGGGCGAGGATGGCGCCACGCATCAGTGCTGCGAGGATATCGCCCTTATGCGCGTTATCCCCGGCATGACCGTGATCGTTCCCGCTGACGACGTAGAGGCCCGCGCCGTGACGCGCGCCGCCTACGAGTGCGACGGCCCTGTGTACATGCGCTTTGCCCGTCTGGCCTCGCCGGTCATTAATGACCCCGAGACCTACAAGTTTGAACTGGGCAAGGGCATCATCATGCGCGAGGGCGCCGACGTTACCATCATTGCCTGCGGTCTGATGGTCGGCGAGGCCCTCGAGGCTGCCGAGCAGCTTGCTGCCGAGGGTATCGACGCCGAGGTCATCAACATGCACACCATTAAGCCCATCGACTCCGACCTGATCGTCAAGAGCGCCACCAAGACCGGTCACGTCGTGACCGTCGAGGAGCACTCCGTGATCGGTGGCCTGGGCAGCGCCGTTGCCGATGTCCTGTGCGAGCAGTGCCCGACGCCGCTCAAGAAGATCGGCGTCAACGACACGTTCGGCGAGTCCGGCCCGGGTGCCGAGCTCCTGCACAGGTACGGCCTGGACGCCGCCAACATCGTGGCGACCACCAAGGAGTTCTTGGCATAAGGCAAGGCGGATTTCAAAGACTGCTTCGCCAGTACTATGGAAACCCGGCAGGGGCGCTCTCTTGGAGGGCGCCCCTGTTTCAGTTGCGGTGAAATAAGGACTGTTTTGCCAGCCTAAAGGCTCAATTAATCCGCATTTCACCGCAACTTTCGAAGGCGTTCCCGCTTGTGCTGGCTTCGTCGCGACGATTGATTGCGGCTTGGCACAGTGCGGCGACATCGGGGGCATCGCTGCCTCGGTATGTCATGGCGAGCAAAGCGGCATCATAGATTTCATCATTGGTCACATCGGCGGCATCAATGGGGCAGAAGGCGAGAATCGAATCCTGTTCTGCAAGCTCGGCCAGATCGATCGTTTCACCCATGGCAAAGGCATCATCGAGGACGAGTGTGGCACTCGTGCATGGAATTTGATAGATCGTGCCATCCGCAGCGATAGGGGAACCTGCTGCCTCGAGCGTGTAGACACCTTGTATGAGATTGATGCCAGAGCCATCGGAGGCGACGAACTCAATCCTGTCGACCGTTATTCCGTCGATGGTCTTGCCCGTAATATGTATCGGAACGCGCGATGCCCCGTTATCGGTGTCCCAGCCCGCAGCCGCGACATCCAGCACAATGGCGTGCTCCGAATGGGCGGATACGAAGTGCGACAACACCTGCCGCAGATGAAGGCCCATGCAGCCACCGCCGACAATGCCAATTACCAGCATGCAGGTAAGGATGACCGCAACGTGGTTCCGAGGCTTTACCCGAAGCTCAGAATCAGCAGAGACGCCATTGACGGCAGCCCCGCACGCTGTGCAGTACCTCACGCCATCGCGCAACTCAGCTCCACAATAAGGACAATTCATACTGGCCCCCACAACCATAGGCGTTCCCATCGAGGCCACTGTAAATCGACAATCCAAATCCAAGTTGCGCAACAATCAAATCAAAAACGCGTCAAGCAAAAGTCTCTACCGGGAAAAGGGCCCATATCAGCAAAGTGCCACTCAGCCCACCCAGCATGGTGATGTGGCACCCTAAGATAAACGCGGCGACTCCTTAGTAGCCGCAGGCCGCGCACAGGGTTACCTCCCAAATCTTTCCGCAGGACGGAGGAGTCCCCGCAGCGCGAAGCGCACAGCGGGGGCTCCGACATGTCCGAGGACGATTTGGGAGGTAACCCTGCGCGCGGCCGGTGGGACCAAAACCCCGCCATGCTTCTTATGTGCAGCGAAGCTAATGCTGCTAAAATACAAAGCGCTCATGTAGTTTAAACGCACGACGATAAGGAGCACCAGTGGGTAACCACTTCCGTACCTCCGGTGCGGGCGATGACGCCCCCAAGACGCAGCCAGGCGCCGCGGGCACTCGTTTCGCCACCCCGGATTCAGAGGATCAGCTGTTTAGCCCGATCCCCGCACAGCCGGCAGATCAGGCACAGCCGGCGTCAGATCCCTTTGCCTACAATCCCACCAATGATGTCGAGCTTTCCGAGGCCGCGGGTTTTGAGCCCGTGCAGAAGGTGACCGCTCGCGTGGATCAGCCCCAGGCGGACGCTGTCGCGCCGCAACCTGTCATGGCCGGTATTCCCGACCCCATGGCTCCTGCGACTCCGGCGCCACAGCCTGCGCAGTCCGGTCTTTTTGCCGGTATTCCCGATCCTACGCAGCCCGCGGCTCCCGTAGTCGAGAGTGATCAGGCCGCCGAGGTCGCAAGCCTCGACAATGCGCTCAACAATCCCGACTTTACGTCGGTGTTTGCGCCCATCGATCCGCAGGCCAGCCGCAAGAAGATGGCCAAGCAGGCCGGTGTCGAGCCCGTCATCCTCATGGAGCACGTCACCAAAATCTACCCGGCACAGCCCAACAAGCCCGCGCTCGACGACATCAACATCGAGATCTATCCTGGCGAGTTTGTCTTCCTGGTCGGTCACTCCGGCTCGGGTAAGACCACGCTGCTTTCGACGCTCAACCGCGACGTCAAGCCGACGAGCGGCCGCATTTTGGTCGCCGGCCAGGACCTCATGAAGATCAAGAACCGCAAAGTTCCGTTCTTGCGTCGCCAGATCGGTGCCGTGTTCCAGGACTTTAAGCTCCTGCCGCAGAAGACCGCCTACGAAAACGTGGCGTTTGCCCTGCAGTGCATCGGCAAGCCCAAGGGCGTCATTCGTAGCCAGGTGCCCGAGGTGCTTCGCCTGGTCGGTCTGGCCGATCAGATGGACTCTTTGCCCGACCAGCTTTCCGGTGGCGAGCAGCAGCGTGTCGCCGTTGCCCGCGCTATGGTCAACCGTCCGCCGCTGCTTATTTGCGACGAGCCCACGGGCAACCTCGACCCCGCGATTTCGTTGGGTATTATGAAGCTGCTCGAGCGCATTAACCGTACCGGCACCACCGTGATCGTCGCCACGCACGACCGCGAGATGGTCGATAGCATGCACCGTCGCGTGATCGCCCTCGAGGGCGGTCACGTAATCCGCGACCAGGAGAGGGGAGGTTACGGCAACTATGGCACCAACTAACGTGGGCTATTCGCTCAAAGAGGCTATCAGCCACTTCTTCCGTAACTGGACCACCTCGCTCGGCGCCGTCATCACGATCTTCCTTTCGCTGTTTATCATCGGCCTGTTCATTATGGGTTCCGCGATGCTGAACTCCGTGATCGGTACCGTCGAGGATCAGGTTGTCATCAATGCCTTTATTAGCGATGACGCCGATCAGGCAGACGTCCAGGCCTTTGAGGCCGAGCTCAAGACGTGGAGCAACGTCAAGTCCGTGACCTATAAGGATAAGGACGACGCGCTGGCCGAGTACACGAGCAAGATGTCGGGCAACGCCGACGCCACCATGAGCGCGCTCGACGGCCAGAACCCGTTTCCCGCCTCGTTTGCGATTGAGATGGACGATCCGTCTCAGGTCGAGAGCACGGCCAAGAAGCTCAAGAAGAACGCCGACTTCCAAAAGATCGTGGACGACGGCGACGTCAACGCGAGCGTGCTGTATGGCCAGGAGGAAGTAAGCCTCCTGTTCCAGGTGACCAACTACATCCGTATTGCCGCCGTGGTGCTCGTCGGCCTGCTGACCTTTATCGCGTTCATTTTTATCAACAACACGATTCGCCTGTCCATCACGGCGCGTCGTCGCGAGATTGCGATTATGCGCCTGGTGGGCGCCAGCAACGGCTTCATTCGCGGGCCGTTCATTACCGAGGGTGTGCTGCAGGCCATTCTTGGCTCGCTGCTTTCCATCGGTGTTTTGGAGCTGCTGCGCAATCTGATGATTCCGCGCCTGCAGGCGAGCGTCGGCTGGATGTCGTTTGCGCTGCCGATGCAGTACTATCTGGTGACCTACGCCGCACTGATTCTTGTCGGCGTGCTCATCGGTCTCTTTGGCTCTGCCATCGCCATGCGCCGTTATCTGCGCGTGTAGGCGCTGCGGATATGCCGTCTGCAACGGGTCGTCCCTTTTGGGGACGGCCCGTTTTTTGATCCCTAGGGGACGGAGGAAAACGGATCATAGCGGCGCTGGTCTATCTATATGATCCGTTTTCCTCCGTCCCCTAGGGATCATTTGGGTAGACTTTTGGGGTGTAAACGGCTATCGATAGTAAGGAGGCGCCATGGGGCGCAATAACAAACATAAGCGTAGCGCACGCAATAAACGCGGGCCGGTGCGCAGCGAACGTCGTCCGAGCATGACTGGCCGCGTGCAGCTCCATGAGCACAGCGCTTATGTCGTGACCGACAACGGCGATTACAAGGTCATGGGTCGCGGTAAGCGTGAGATTATGGACGGCGATACCGTGGCCGTAAGCATCAAGGCGGGACCGCGCGGGGATCGTCGCGCCGTGATCGAGGGCGTCATCGAGCGTGCCGCCATCAGCGTGGTGGGTACGTATCAGACGGCCGGCCCGCTTGGTGTGATCGAACCGCTCGATTCGCGTCTCAAAGCCGATTTCTTTATTTTGCCTGAGGACACTTCGGCGGAGCGCCTGGGCGTGCGCCCTGGCGATGTCGTCGTCGCGCGTATTCTGACCTACCCGACGCGCTTGGAGTCGGGCACGGTGACGATCGATCGCCGCATTGGCGGCGACGATGCGCCCGATCTGGGCGTCCAATATGTTATGGCGCGCTATGGCTATACCGACGGCTATCCCGAGGCGGCTCTGGTAGAGGCAGAGGCGCTTTCGCTCGATGTGGCTGCAGCGCTTAAAGACCCGCTTCGCCGTGACCTGCGCGATCGCTTTGTCATCACCATCGACCCGGTTGATGCGCGCGACTTTGACGATGCCATCTCGCTCGAGCGCACGCTCGAGGGCGGCTATAAGCTGGGCGTGCATATCGCCGACGTTTCGCACTATGTTGCCTGGGACGGGCATATCGACCTGGAGGCCCGCCATCGCACGACGTCGGTGTACCTTGCCGATCGCGTGCTTCCCATGCTGCCCGAGCGCCTGTCTAATGACCTGTGTTCCCTGCGCCCCGATGAGGATCGCCTGGCGTTTACCGTCGACATCGAGCTCGACGCGCAGGGCCGTGTGCGTCATTATGATCCCTATCCCAGTGTGATTCGCTCGCGTGTGCGTATGGACTATGACGGTGCCGAGGCGCTGCTGGTGCGTGCCGGCGCAGTTGAGTATTCCGTGTTGGAGGGCGCTGCGGAGGATGTCGCTGTGGCCGAAGCCTCGCGCGAGAAAGCGCTTGAGCGCGGGCTTGCGTGCGAGGACACTGCTCACAGCTGTAACGTTGACCTGGCCGATTTCCTGGTCGCCGCAAACGAACTCGCGGAGCTTCGGCGTCGCATACGTCGCGCACGCGGTTCGGTCGACTTTGATACGGCCGAGATTCGCGCGCTGCTGGATGAGGACGGCGTGCCCGTGCAGATTGTGGCACGCGAGCGCTCCTGCGCAACCTCGCTTATCGAGGAGGCAATGCTGCTGGCTAACGAGTGCGTTGCCGAGTGGCTGGCCGACCGCGATATCGAGGCGTGCTATCGCGTGCACGATGACCCCAGCCCCGACAGTCTGCACGGTGCTGCTGTGGCGCTGGCGCAGCTCGGTATCATCGATGATCGCCGTGCGGCGGGCATTGCCCTGGGAAGTCCCGACGAGTTACAGGCGACGGTTGACGCCGCTGCCGGTACGGCTAACGCGCCACTCGTCAACACGCTCCTTTTGCGCAGTATGCAGCGTGCGTTGTATAAGCCTCGCAACGAGGGCCACTTTGCGCTCGCTGCGCCGTGCTACTGCCACTTTACAAGCCCCATTCGCCGTTATCCCGATCTGGTGGTGCATCGCGTACTCAAGCTGCAGCTGGCATACGAGCAGCTGGGTGGAAAAGACGCCTTGGTGCGTACACCGAGGCTGATCGGAAAAGGCCGAGAGTCGCTTCCGCGCATCCTGCCGCAAATCTGCCGCGCGTGCAGCGATGCCGAGCGTGCGGCCGACGCTGCCAGCCATGCGACGCAAAAAATCAAGATTGCGCAGTACTACGAGGATCGCCTGGGCGAGCGCTATGCCGGAACGGTCTCATGGGTCAGCAGCATGGGGCTATTTGTGCGCCTTGATCTAACGCAGGTCGAGGGACTGGTTTCCATTAAGAGTTTGGGTAACGAGTGGTTTGAGTTTGACGAGGACGCGCTCACGTTGACGGGTGCCGACACGGGGCGTCGTTTTGAGTTGGGGCAGCGCGTGATTATCGAGGTCTCGCGCGTCAACACTACTCGCGGACATTTGGACTTTAAGCTCATTCATTAACCGGCACGGAGTGAGTATCGGCAGAGCGTAGAGGGCGGTCTTTCGGGGCCGCCCTCTTTGCGTGTCTCTTGATTACCCTGCCATGAGCTCGGCCTCTTCTTCATATGCTTTTGGGAGATAGGACCTACCAAAACAAACCTGTCCCTATTTGGCAGGTTTACGAGAGAGCGGGGATGTTGTGGCAACGGTATATGGGTATGCGCGAGTGAGCTCGCGCGATCAAAATTTGAATCGCCAGTTGGATGCGCTGAGCGCCTATGGCGTGGAGCCGGCGAATGTCTTTGCCGACCGTGCGAGCGGTAAGGACTTTGATCGCCCACAGTATCGGGAATTGCTTCATGCCTTGGCTTCCGGCGACGTGTTGGTGGTGCTTTCCATCGATCGGCTGGGCCGAAACTACAGCGAGATACTCGAGGAATGGCGTCGTATAACCAAGGAACTTGGTGCGGCCATCGTTGTGCTGGACATGCCGTTGCTCGATACGCGTGCGAGAGATTGCGGCGGATCGGATGTGACCAGCACGCTGATCGCCGATATCGTTTTACAGTTGTTGAGCTATGTGGCGCAGGTGGAACGAGAGAACATCCACCGTCGTCAGGCGGAGGGAATCGCGGCGGCGCAGGCGCGCGGCGTGCGTTTTGGTCGACCCCGCAAGCCGTGCCCTCCGCAATTTGAACGAGTGCGCGATATCTATGAGGCGGGCAATATTACCCGGAGTCAGGCGGCAAAGCGCCTAGGTGTGTGCGTGGGGACCTTCGATCGCTGGATGCGCGAGACGGAGTAGGGGAGCCGGGGATGCGGACTCAGCGACTACCGCCGCCCATCCCGACCCGCTTGCCCCCGTTCGCATATGGATGGGCACCAACATCCGTCGTGTCGCCCATACCGTAGAGTTCTTCTTTGTTGGGCTGTTTGTCTCGTTGGCGGCGGTGTGCTTGGATAAGCGCACGACCTGTCCCATTGGCGCCCACGCGAGACGCTGTTAACAACCCTGTTACGAATAATGCGACCTTGATGAATCATTTTGTGTCGCGCGTATTTCCGAGCGGTCGGATTTGAGGGGCGAGTGGTAGAATGCCCGCCCTTTGTGCGCCATGATGCGGCACAATGTACCGTAAAAGCTGTTTATATCCGGTACGAATCGTTCGTTGGTCTTTAATTCTTCTCAACGGAGGTGTTTGAGATGGCAAACGGATTGCTTTTAAGGCTTCGCGAGCGTGAGCTCAGCGCAAGTCCGGCGGAGCGCAATGCCATCGCATACGTGAGTGCTCATCCGCATGAGGTGGTCGGGCTGTCCGTCCGCGGTCTTGCCGATGCCACGTTCTCCTCGCCCTCGAGCATTTTGCGCTTTTGCAAGCGCTTGGGTTTTGCGGGCTACAAGGAGTTCCAGCGCGAACTGATTGCCGAACTTGCGCTCCTGGGCGACAGAAAGGACGTTGCCCTCGAGGACATCTCCGTTGATGACAGCGTCGAACGTATCGTGGGGAAGGTGATGAAAAGCAACGTGCGCACGATCGAGGCGACGGCGCGAACACTCGATTACACCGTTTTGGAACGATGTGCAGCCTATCTTAAGCGGGCGCGCATGGTCAATCTGTTCGGTATTGGTGCTTCTCGCTTGGTTGCACACGATCTGGCACAAAAACTCATGCGTGTCGACAAGGAATGCCATCTGTACGATGACTGGCACGACCAACTCTTGTGCGCCAAGAACATGCACGAAGGCGATATCGGCATTGCTTTTAGCTACTCGGGCTTAACGCAAGAAGTACTGGACTGCACCGCCGAGGCCCAACGCCACAACTGTCCCGTTGTGGCCGTGACCAAAGTAGATGGATCGTCCAAGCTTGCCACCATGGCCGATGCCGTGCTCGGCGTTGCTGCAAGCGAGCCCTTGGTCCGCAGCGGTGCCATGGCCTCGCGTATGGCTCAGCTTATGGTTGTCGATGCCCTCTACGCTGCTTACGTTGCGAGCGATTACGAACGGGCGACGCATGTCATCAAGCAAAACTACATCGAGAAACAGGAAAGATGAGGTGAACAAAATGCTCGATTTAACAAAATTCACGACAGAACAGCGAAATCAAAAGTCAATGGACCTCGACACGATGACATCGCTGCAAATCGTCACGACGATGAACGATGAGGATCTTCGCGCCGTCCAATCGGTCACGAAAGTGTTGCCCCAGGTTGCCACGGCAATCGACTGGGCTGCCGAGGCGCTCGAGCGCGGCGGACGCGTCTTTTATATGGGCGCGGGCACGAGCGGTCGTTTGGGCGTGCTCGACGCGTCGGAGTGCCCACCTACGTTTGGCGTATCGCCCGATCTGATTGTCGGACTCATTGCCGGAGGCGAGAGGGCGTTTATCAAGGCTGTCGAAGGTGCCGAGGATAGCGAGGAACTTGGCGCGAGTGACCTGCGGGAACATGGGCTCTCCTCCAAGGATCTCGTCGTTGGTTTGGCGGCAAGCGGTCGTACCCCCTATGTGGTGGGCGGCCTCGCGTACGCCAAGGCAACCGGGTGCAAGACCATTGCTATCGCCTGCAACCAGGGGTCGAGGATCGGGGAGGACGCAGATCTTGCCATAGAGCCCGTGCCCGGCCCCGAGGTGCTTACCGGCTCAACGAGGCTCAAGGCGGGAACGGTCCAAAAGCTCATTCTCAATATGATTTCGACCGGTGCCATGGTCAAGATTGGCAAGGTGTACCAAAACTTGATGGTCGATGTGCAGCAAACGAACGAAAAGCTGGTGGTGCGCGGCCAGAACATCGTGATGGAAGCAACCGGCTGTACACGCGAGCGCGCTGTTCGGGCACTTGCAGATGCCGGCGGCCACGTTAAAACCGCTATTGTCTCGGTGCTGCTGGGCTGCGATGCCGAGCAGGCTGCGGTAGCTCTTGAGCGGGCGCGCGGCCATGTCCGTGCTGCGGTGAGTGGCCATGAGAAGAGCAATGCCGATGCCCAATAGGTGCACGGCGTGAGCAGATATGACATCAAGAAGAGATACCCAATACAAGGAGGAGTTATGACGAACAAAGAGCTGGCTCAAAAGCTGCTGGACCTTTTGGGCGGTAAAGACAACGTGCTGGCAAACGCGGCGTGCATGACGCGTCTGCGCGTGACCGTCAAAGATACGGGCAACGTCGACACGGAGGGTATTAAGGCACTCGATGGCGTAATGGGCCTGGTCGAGGACGACACGATGCAGATCGTGCTGGGTCCGGGCAAGGTGAATAAGGTGCTCGAGGAGTTCTCCGGGCTTACCGGCCTTGCGAAGGGCGTTGCCGACGAGAGTGTGGTTGACGCTGCGGCCACAAACAAGGCCGCGCAGAAGGCCAAGTACGAGTCCAAGCCGGTTCAGGCCTTCCTCAAGAAGATTTCCAATGTCTTTGTTGCCCTGCTTCCCGGCATTATTGCGGCTGGCCTTATCAACGGTATCTGCAACGTCATTAATGTCTCGACGGCCGGTGCGCTTGCAGGTGAGTGGTGGTATCAGGGCATTCGCTCCATGGGCTGGGCCCTCTTTGCCTATCTGCCCATTTTGGTGGGCTATAACGCGGCGCGCGAGTTTGGTGGCTCCGCTGCGTTGGGCGGTATTGCCGGCATGATGTGCATCGCTAACAGTGCTATGCCTCTGCTCGCGCCTGGCGCCGCCGATCCCAGCACCGCTATTCTGCTGCCACTCACCAATGCGCAGTACAACCCCGCAGCGGGCGGTATGATTGCGGCTCTCATCGCTGGTGCGTTTTTCGCCTGGATGGAGCGTCAGATTCGCAAGGTCATGCCCAACGCGCTCGATACGTTCCTGTCTCCGCTGCTGGTGCTCATCATCGGTGCCTTTGCCCTGATGCTCGTCATCCAGCCGGTTGGCGCTTGGCTGACGACCGCGATCTTTAGCGTCCTCACCTTTATCTTTGAGAAGCTGGGCGTTCTGGGCGGCTATATCCTGTCGGCAGGCTTCTTGCCGCTGGTGTCCGTTGGCCTGCATCAGGCACTTACGCCGATCCACGCTATGCTCAACGATCCCGACGGCGCTACCAAGGGCATCAACTACCTGCTGCCCATCCTTATGATGGCTGGCGGCGGCCAGGTCGGTGCCGGTCTGGCGCTGTACTTTAAGACCAAGAACGCCAAGCTTAAGAAGTATGTCGCAGAGTCCATTCCCGTTGGCATCCTGGGCGTTGGCGAGCCTCTGATGTATGCCGTTACGCTGCCGCTTGTCCGCCCGTTTGTGACGGCCTGCCTGGGTGCCGGATTTGGCGGTGCGCTCGCGGCACTGCTTCACATCGGCACGGTTTCTCAGGGCGTTTCCGGTCTGTTTGGCCTGCTGATTGTCGTTCCCGGCCAGCAGCTCGGCTACGTTGCCGCTATGCTGCTTGCCTATGCCGCCGGCTTTGTCCTGACGTGGTTCTTCGGCGTCGACGAGCAGAAGATCAACGAGTTCTTTGGCGAGTAGCCTGATGCTGCGCGCTATGTCATTCGAGCGTCATGACGTGCCGCAGGTCTCTTGATGCTATGGTTGTGCCGGCGGGGCTAACTGCTCCGCCGGCCTTTTTTAAAGGAGAATCGAAGCGTGAGAACGGGTATTTCTGTCTATCTTTCCAGTCCCCTGCAGGATATCGAGCGGACGATTGAACATGGTGCCGCGGCGGGTGCGCGCTATGCGTTTACCTCGCTGCATATTCCCGAGGATGGGGGAGCGGCATATGCCGATAAGGTTCGCCAGGTGCTGTCGCTGCTTTCCGCTCGCGGTATTGCGCTCATTGCCGATGTGGGGCCGCGCACGTGCGATTTGCTGGGTCTTGAACGCATGGAGGATTTGCGCGATCTGGGACTGGAATACCTGCGCCTGGATTACGGCTTTAGTGCCCAGCGGGTCGCGGAGCTGTCCGGTGTATTTCGCATTGTGGTCAATGCGTCGACGGTGAGTCCTGATGAAATCGCATCGTGGCGAGAAGCCGGCGCCGACGTGACTCGTTTCGCCGCCTGCCACAATTTTTACCCCAAGCCTTATACCGGTTTAGCTCTTGAGGATGTTGCTCGGACGAATCTTCGTCTTGCGGCGCTCGGCTTTGAAATCATGGCTTTTGTGCCGGGCGATGCCAACGTTCGTGGGCCGGTATTCGAGGGATTGCCGACGGTTGAGGCGCAACGCGGTCGCGCGTCAAAGGTTGCCCTCAACATGCTTGAGCTCGCACATGGCGCCGATTGCGACATTGTTTTGGTCGGCGACCCCGATCTTTCCGAAGCGGGTTGGGCGCAGTTTGCCCAGATTTCCGCGGGGTATGTTGACATGCCGTGCCAGCTCGACCCCGGATACTCCTATTTGTTGGGTCAAGTCCATCACGATCGGCCTGACTCGAGCGCCCTTATTTTTAGGTCTCAGGAGTCGCGTACGTCGCTTAAGCCGGATTCCGTGCCGACGGATGCCGGTGCAGGTCTGCCGCGAAAAGCGGGGTCGATCGCTGTGAGCAATAGCGGCTATGGGCGCTACGAAGGCGAGCTTGAGATTGCGCGGGTCGATCTTCCCGGTGACGAGCGCATGAACGTTGTAGGCCATATAGCGCCCGAGGCGATGGAGTTGCTGCCGTTTGTTAAGCGAGGCTTTGGGGTGCGGTTCGTTTAGCGTGTGGCGCATGGACTACAATTGCCCCATTGCGCGAATGCACCACGTTTGTCGCGTGCTCGCATTGGCCGATCTATATATGGAGGATTCTCATGACCGTGCTGTTTGTTGAATATCCCAAATGCTCGACGTGTAAAAAGGCCAAGGCCTGGCTGGACGAGCATGGGGTTGAGTATGTCGATCGCGATATTGTTACAGACAATCCTTCGGCTGAGGAACTTGCGACCTGGATTGCGCGTTCGGGGCTGCCGGTGCGCCGCTTCTTTAATTCGTCGGGCATGAAGTATCGAGAGCTTGGTTTGAAGGCGCGCCTGGACGCGGGGATGACGGATCAGGAATGCTATGAGCTGCTGGCGACCGACGGTATGCTGGTTAAGCGTCCGCTGCTGGTGGGCGATGACTTTGCGATTCCAGGCTTTAAGGAAGCAGCCTGGGCTGAGGCGCTGTTGTAGCAACTGCGGAAAGTGCGTCCCGTTCTGAGTGCAGATTCCGGGATGCGCTTTCCGTCGGCGGGTTCGCTCCGGTCAGTCCTCGAACTGTGCCCACTTATGCGGGTCGTAGATCTTTACCTGTTTGTTGGGCTTGCCGCTCCAGTACTCTTCGTCCATAAAGGGCAGATATGCCTGAATGCCGGGGCAGATGAACGGAATCCGCTGTCGCTGCAGGCGTTCGCGCTGTCGTCGCCCCAGATGCGTCTCGGATATGACGGTCGGCATGCCTGATAACTTGACGAGGCTCGCCTGGATGCGCTTGAGGTCGGGGAGCGCCGCGTGCCATGACGTCCGTATAATTAAAAACGAGGCGTGACGGTATTCCGCTTGCATCACCGTGATGGCGGGACGGAGCGTGGGGTGGATTTTGTCCCGGTCGGGCCAAGGTCTGGCGGATATCTCGAGGCCCAGGGTCTCCCATAGGTAATCAAGCTCTTCATCCATGTCGCCTCGATGTCCGCGCGATAATTGGCATCCTGATTGTGTCACTATTGACGGCGACCAGAATGCAGCAATCTGCCAACGGTAATTACGGTGTGCTTACGGCATTTTGCCCCTTGCATGCGGTCTGGCTTCACAGGTCCTTCATGGGTCGGAGCAAATTGGCCGATTTTCAAAAAAGTTAAAAATGGGGCTTGCGCCGCCGTAGAACTTCCCGTATATTTCTTTCTTGCGCAAAGGCACAGCCGAGCGCAGCGATGCAGTCATTGGGATGTCGTCTAATGGCAGGACAGCGGATTCTGGTTCCGTCAATGGGGGTTCGACTCCCTCCATCCCAGCCATTGCATTTGCTACATATGGCCCGTTCGTCTAGCGGTTTAGGACGCCGCCCTCTCAAGGCGGAGATCACCAGTTCGAATCTGGTACGGGCTACCACAAAATGAACGCCCGGGCCTCGCAAGAGACCCGGGTTTTGTGTATTGACCGTATATGCGGCGTCTGCCGTGTTTCGCTCAGATCGAGGAGTAGCCATGGACCTGCCCATCAGCCTACAAGACATTACGTATGCCGAGAATTACCTGGCGCAGGGAGACTTGGCCACGGCGACGCCGCTGTTGGAGCGTCTGGTTGAGCTCGCCGAGGAGTATATCGATGCCGAGTGCAAGACGGAGGAGAACCGTCAGTACTTTAGCTTTGATAGCAAGTTTGAGCGCCTGGCCTACCGTCGTGTGGAAAAGGATCCGCGCGAGCTGGTTCAGGTCGAGGTACCGTTTGACCGTCTGTACTCCGACATGGCATTCGCCTACATTCGCCAACAGGATTATGTGAGTGCTCGTAATGCTCTGATGCAGGCCGTGCGCTGGGATCCTATGAACTGCAACTATCGTCTGGATCTGGCCGAGCTGTTCCGCGCACTCGAGGACAAGCAGGAGTGGGCTTCGCTTTCGTTTTCGGTGCTGGAGCGTGCGAGCGACGGCAAGTGCGCCGCCCGCGCCTACGCCAACTTGGGCCAGTATTTCCTTGAGCCCGAGACCGAGAACGTCTCGGCGGCTGTGGGTTGCGCGCGCCTGGCGCTGCGCTTGGCCCCTGGCGATTCGCATACGACGCGCCTGCTCAACAAGATCCATACTGCCTATCCCGATGCCACCGACGAGAGCGATGACCACGTGATGGGTGAACTGGCCCTGCAGGGCGTACCGACCTCGCCTTCGGCCGAGATTGCCATTTGCCTGATCATGTGTGCGACCGACGCTGCGAGCGACGGTGACAAGCAGGAGGCGACGCGCCTGACGGTCCGCGCCCGCGACCTGGTGGGCGAGGAGGCATGCGCGGCGATCATTAAGCTGGTGCGCGAGAGCGATGCCGAGCTCAACGCCGAGCGCAAGGCAAAGCGCGCAGGTGCCGACAAGGGAGCCGACGGCGTCAAGGAGGCCGGCGATGCCCAGTAAGCGCGAACGCAAGCTCATTTCCAAGAATCGTTCGGCGCATCACGAGTACTTTATCGACGAGACGTTCGAATGCGGCATTGAGCTGAGCGGTACCGAGGTCAAGTCGATTCGCGAGCGCGCCTGTCAGATCACTGACACCTTTGCGCTGATTCGCGGCGGCGAGTGCTGGCTAGTGGGCCTGCACATTCACCCTTACAGCCACGGTGGCGTGTGGAACCGTGACCCCGATCGCCGTCGCCGTCTGTTGCTGCATCGCAAGGAGATTGATTTTCTTGACGGCAAACTGCGCAACCGCGGCTATGCGCTGGTGCCGTTGGAGCTCTACTTTAATACCGATGGTCGCGTAAAGTTGCTGTTGGGCCTGGGCCGCGGCAAAAAGCTCTACGACAAGCGCGAAGACATGGCCAAGCGCGACGTTCAGCGCGAGATTGACCGCGCGCTTAAGGAGCGTAACCGCTAGGCGCTCTGTATAAGTTGCGGTGGTATACGGACTGTTTTGCCTGTTTGATGGGCTATTCAGTCCCTATTTCACCGCAACTGCGGGCGTCTCATGTTCCTCACGGTTATGATACCTATGTCTCAAAGGCGGCGTCCGGTATGGGCGCCGCCTTTTTGTGGGTACATACTTCCGTGAGGTTCCAACCCGGGTTAGGGGAGTGGTCGTTATGGACAAAACTGCGTTCTTTACGATGCCGAGCGGCCTGTATGTGGTGAGTGCTGCGGCCGACGGGCTGCGTACCGGCTGCATCATCAACACCGCGGTGCAGGTGACGTCCATGCCGCCGCGCATTTCGGTTGCCGTGAACAAGGAAAATGTCACGTCTGGTGTTATCTCGTCTGCCAAGGCCTTTGCGCTGACCGTGATCGATCAGACGGCCGATATGCTCTACATTGGCAACTTTGGATTCCGTACCAGCAGCGACTATGACAAATTTGCTAAGTACGAGACGCGTGAGACTGCACTGGGCATGCCCTATGTTCCCGAGCATGCGGCGGCCTTGTTTAGCTGCCGTTTGATCGACACTGTTGACGTGGGTACACATCTGCTCTTTATTGGCGAGGTCGAAGATGCCGAGCGTCTGAGCGGCGAGACTCCGTTGACCTATGACTACTACCACAAGGTGCTGAAGGGCAAGACGCCGCCCAAGGCGTCTTCGTACCAAGGGTAGAAATGCTGCAAAACTACTTGCATAATATTATTGAGAATATATACTAATAAGCAAGTACACCAGCAGTCACGTTCGAGAGGAGAACATCATGGCTGAGGAGAAGAAGACGTATAAGTTCGTTTGCGTCGTTTGTGGTTACGAGGTTGAGGTCGATACGCCCGAGCTGCCCGAGGATTACGTGTGCCCGGTGTGCGGCGTCGGCCCCGATCAGTTTGAGCTCGTCGAGGAGTAACTCGCAGGCACACGGCGAAAGCCGAACATAGCTCTGTCCAAGGACCCCGGTCGGATATCCCGGCCGGGGTCCTTTTCCTCCGTCCCCAAGGGATCACGGCTGCTGTTAGCCGATCCTGTCTGTCGTGAGTCCGGCCGACCTTTTGTCTAAATCTGTAACATCTAACGGCTCAAAAGGGGGTGCGGACGATTTCTTGGACCGCGCCTAGGCGTATCCAAGCTTCCTGCGGTACTCCATCGGGCTCAGCCACCCGAGGGACTTCTTGATGCGCCCATCCCGATAGTACACGAGGTA
>CALAMK010000028.1:0-5772 GCA_937925735.1 uncultured Collinsella sp.
ACCGACACGACCACGATGGTCAGGCGGCGACGGAGTTCTCCCAGGTGATCGAAGAGCGGCATACGCGCAGGTCCGATAGGCATTACTCATCGCCTCCCTTCGAGGCGTCGGCGGCGGCAGCGTCGTCCTCGGCCTCGAGCTCGCGAGCGAGCTGGTCGACGACGGCCTTGCGCTTGCGGGGACGACGGGCGTAGAGATCGGCCGTCGTGGGCTCTGCCGGCTCGGGCTCGGGCTCCGGCTCTGCAGCAGGTTCGAGATCGACGGTGGCAGCGGCAGGCTCGGCCTTGGCGGGCTCGGCCTCATCAGCAGCGCCTTCGCCCTCGGTGGCACCCTCGCTTGCGGCCTTCTCGGCGGCAAGGCGGGCACGGCGCTCGGCAAAGGTCTCCTTCTTTGCGGGCGCAGCCGTCTCGACGGCATCCTCGTCCGCATCGGAATCATCATCGACGGCAGCCTTCTTGGGCTTGACCGGGGCCGACGCGGCCTCGCTTACCGGGTCGATGATCTCGGACTGAACAACGGCCGTCATCTTTTCCTGCGTCTCGCGGAACTGACGGATGGCACGGCCGATCGTACGGCCCATCTGCGGGAGCTTATCCGGGCCAAACAGCAAAAAGCCGAAGACCACGATGATCGCGAGCTCACCCTCTCCAATACCAAACACACATACCTCCAAGGCTCGATGTGAGTCGAGCCCGCACCGCGCCATTCGGCCGGAACTCGTCTATTCATTCGGTCAAGTATAGCGCCCGGACGCCAAAACGTCCGAGCGCATCACAAACATATGCCAAACGGCATGCCCTTTTGGGGGCAAAGATTATGCAGCGGTGATCGAAATCTCCTGGTCGACACCCAACAGCTGAACCACGCGCATCACCGGGGGCTGCACATTGGTGCAGCTAAAGCGCTTGCCGTGGTCGACCGCGTGGTGCGCGGCGCCCACGAGCACGCCAATGCCCGTCGAGTCGATGTAGCTCACCTGGGCAAAATCGAGCTCAACGGCCTCAGTGGGCTGCTCGAGCGCCAGGTCGATGGCATTGCGCAGGCTATCGGCGTTAGAGATATCGATCTCGCCGGTTACCTTAATGGTGTAGGTCTCCGGCGTGGGGTTGGTGGAAATACCCAAATCCATGTATACGCTCCTTTACGTATCGAAAGTGCGGATAGTACTGGGCGCGGACTTGCGGGGCCCTAGGCGTTAGGCGCGCTCGGCACGAGCAAGCTCGGCAGCGACAAGCTTAACGGCCAGCACCAGCACGTCGAGCGCGGCCTCCAGGTCCTCGACCGTGGGATAGCTCGGCGCAATACGGATGTTGGTATCGCGCGGATCCTTGCCATAGGGCCAGGTGGCACCGGCCGGCGTGAGCTTGACGCCCAGGTCGGCGCAAAGCGCGGCGACCTTCTGGGCCGAGCCCTCGGGACCATCGAAGCTTACAAAGTAGCCGCCGCGGGGGTGCGTCCAGGTGGCACAGCCCGTATCGCCCAGGCCCTCGGTGAGCTTGCGCTCAACGGCCTCAAAGCGCGGACGCAGGAACTCGGCATGCTTTTTCATGTGCTCCTTGACCGCCTCGATGGTGGGAAGGAAGCGCACGTGGCGCAGCTGGTTGAGCTTATCGGCGCTGATAAGGCCGGCCTTCAGGCGCTTGGAGAACTCGGCGATGACCGCGGGGCTCGCACCGATGAAGCCGATGCCGGCGCCCGGGAAGGTAATCTTGGACGTCGAGGCAAAAGCCACCACGCGGTCCTCGGTGCCCGCCGCGCGAGCGAGGTCGAAGATATTGGCGAGCTCGTCGGTCTCGTCGTACAGGTCGTGCACGCAGTAGGCGTTGTCCCAGAAGATGCGAAAATCGGGCGCGGCCGTGGGCATCTCGACCAGGCGACGCACGGTGTCCTCGCTAAAGGTGATGCCCGTGGGGTTGGAATACTTGGGCACGCACCAGATGCCCTTGATGGAGTCGTCGGCGGCAACCAGACGCTCGACCTCGTCCATGTCGGGGCCGTTGTCGGTCATCGCGACGGGGACATTCTCGATACCCAGGTCGGCGGTGATGCCAAAGTGACGGTCGTAGCCGGGAACAGGGCACAGGAACTTGACTTTCTTGCCGTCGTGCGCGGCCTCGTAAGCCTCCCAAGGCTCGCTGTCGCACGAACCGCAGCGCCAAAACATGCCGGCGATATCGTGCTCGATCAGAAGGCTCGACGAACCCAGTACGAGCGTCTGCTCGGCAGGGCAACCCAGGAACTCCCCCGCCAGCTTGCGTGCCGAGGGAATGCCCTCAAAGCAACCGTAGTTTGAGCAGTCGACGTTGCCGTCGTGCAGATCGGCATCGGCATTGAGGATATCGAGCATGGGTCGAGAGATGTCCACCTGGGAGGGCGACGGCTTGCCGCGGGCCATGTCGAGCGCCAGGCCCGTGGCCTTGACCTCGGCGACCTCGGCTTTGAGCGCCTCGATGGCGGCATCGAGTTCGGTGGTTTCCATCTTCTGGTAGATCGTCTGCATGGGTGCGACCTTTCGCGAAGCGGGACGTTGCAGTTCGTCTAAGTATAGACCGCCACCGCCGCAACGGCATGAAGCCGTGATAGATTAAGTTCATCGCAATGAATTATGAATCGCCGCGCATGCCGGCGTGGGGCGCCCAAGGAGGCACTATGGAATACGGATCGTTCCAGGCCGAGGAATTCGGCGACCTGCAGCGCCTGGTCGACGGGCTGTTTTACGACCGCCGCGCCATCGACCGCCTGGATCTCATCGTACAGGCCGAGATCTTGGACCTGGCGCCCGATCTCATGGAAATCGTGAACCTATTGCCGCCCGGCTACTACGACCGCCAATCGCTTTGCGACCAGCTCAACTCCGCCCTTGCCGCCCACGGCTGGGGCGCCGTCTACGGAACGGTGGAATAAACCTAGTCGTTTAAGAACGTCCCCAATGACTAAAACGCCGCTTGTGATGGTGTTCACAGGCGGCGTTTTCAAACTTGTATGTGCTCTTACTCGTCCTTGGGCGCGGGGTGTTTGCAGACCACGCTCATGTAGATCATACCGAGCACGGCAGCGGTGACCGAACCGGCAAGGATGGCGGCCTTGGCAGCCAGAACCTCAAACTGGGCCGTCGGGAAGGCAAGGCCGCTGATGAGGATCGACATGGTGAAGCCGATGCCGCCCAGAATGCCCACACCGGCAATCATGTGCCAGTTAACGTTATGCGGCAGCTCGCAGACCCTAAACTTAACCAGGGCAAACGTCATGCCAAAGATGCCGATCGGCTTGCCCAGCAGCATGCCAAAGTACACGCCGAGCGTCACCGGGTCGGTGAGCAGCGTGCTCATATCCACACCCACTAGGCGAACCTGTGCGTTCACGAACGCAAAGATCGGCAGAATCACAAAGTTGACCGGCGTGGAGATCAGACGCTCCATGCGGATGAGCGGCGGGGTCACGCGGTGCATGACGCGCTCGACCCTGGTGGTCGAGACGGTAAAGTCATGCTGGCCCAGGATGTGTGCCTCGTCGTCGTAGCGGTCATCAAGCAGCGGCAGGCACTCGCCCAACCAATCGGTGAGGCTATCGAGCTTGACGCCGCACTTGGCCGGAATGGTAAAGGCCAGGATGACGCCGGCGAGCGTGGCATGTACACCGCTCTTGAACATGCAGAACCACAACAGCAGGCCCAGTACCGAATACGGGGCGAGGCGGTAATGCTGCGTCTTGTTGAGCCACACGAGCGCGCAGGTCACCAGCGCGGCGGCGCCCAACCAAAACGGATTGGGGCTCTGACCGTAGAAGATGGCGATGGCGGCGATGGAGATGAGGTCATCGGCGATGGCGAGCGTCGAGAAGAACACGCGCACGCCGTTGGGCACGCGGTTGCCCAAAAGCGACAGCACGCCCAGCGCAAAGGCAATATCGGTTGCCATGGGGATGGCCCAACCGTTGCGGGCGCCGGCATGGTTAAAGATCAGGTAGATGCAGGCAGGAACGACGACGCCGCCCACGGCCGCCAGCATGGGAAGCATGGCCTGACGCGGATTCTTGAGCTCGCCGACCGTCATCTCGTACTTAAGCTCAATGCCCACCAACAAAAAGAAAATCGCCATGAGGAAGTCGTTGACGAAAAGCTCAACGGTAAGACCGGCCGTAAGGTTGCCCAGACCCACATACAGCGGGGTCTCCAAAAAGTGATGGATGGCCTCGTAGGCATCGGTATTGGCGCAAATGACGGCGGCGATGGCGGCGATGACCATGACGGCGGCGGAAATCGTGCCGTTCTCGGCGATGCGCTCCCAAATGTCGTGGCGTTCAAAGCGCTTGCGCTCACGGACGTTGAACAGCTGCTCAGTTGCTGCCATGGGCGGCTCCTTTCACGGGAAAGCTCCCGTCTTAAAAAAGCACGGCCCGCCCAAGTGGCGGCGCCGCGCTCTAACGTATTACGCTTGCATCTAGCCTACCCTGCACGACAAGCACGCAGGCGCGGCCGAAAAGCGGAACCACAGGTTGAACATTATTTGCTCAACGGCACGGGCACGCCTGTCCAAGAGACGACGCGGCGCATGCACAAAAAACGACCGGAGCGCGGGGCGTCCGCGATCCGGTCGTGGCGTTTGGTCAACTAAACCTAGCAGGCGGCCATGATGGGGGCAGCGACCTGCTTCTTACGGGAGAGGACGCCCGGCATCCAAACGCCGTCGTGCTCGTCGGCAATGCCCAAGCCCTTCTGAGCGGCCTCGGTCTCGCCCTCGAGCAGAACCTGCGAGCCCTCCTCCATGATGTCGGTGATGCACAGGACAATGCCGTCGGCACCCTTCTCGGCGGCGTAGGCGCGCATGGCCTCACGGATCTCGTCGATCATGCCGAGCGCGCGGCTCTTGTCGACGGTCTCGTACTGGCCGATGAGCAGCTTCTTACCGGCGGGCTCGAACATCTTGATGTCGTTGCCGACCATCTCGGCAGCGGTGAAGGAGCCGGACGGACGGGTGAGGAAGACCTCCATGCCAAACTTGACCGGGTCGACGCCCACCTGCTCGCCGAGCTTGGCGGCGACGACGCGGTCGACAGCGGTGGTGGTGGGGCTCTTGAGCATGAGCGTGTCGGTCATCATGGCCGAGAGCAGCAGCTTAGCCTGGACGTCGGAAAGCTCAACGCCGAGCACGCCGGCGAGCTTGGTGACGATGGTGCAGCTGGAGCCCCAGGGCAGGCAGATGTAGTGCAGCGGGCCGGCGGTCTCGAAGTCGCCGATGCGGTGATGATCGACAACGCCAAAGACCGTGGCGTCCTTAAGGCCGGCGACGGACTGGGCAGACTCGTTGTGGTCGGTGAGGACGACGAGCTGACCGGCCTCGACGGACTCGATCACGCGGGGCTCGGCGATGCCGGCGTCGGCGAGCAGCTTGGCGGACTCGGCCGGAAGCTGACCAAGGGCGCAGGCCTCGTAGGTGTTGCCGGCATACTCAACCTGGTTGAGCAGCTGGGACAGGACGACGGCGCTCATGATGGCGTCGTTATCGGGGTTCTGGTGACCAAAGACAAGAACGTTTGCCATGGATATCCTCCACTTGATATGTGTACTTGGACGTAGCTATGGTAGCACGCCGATGCCGAGCCTTCGCAGACGGAAGGGTCACGGCATATTTTGGGGCAGGCATGGGGGCCAAGACGGGGGTGCGGACAGAAAGTTGGACCGTGAAGCGGTCCGGACTGGAGGTTCGCATGTACAGCAGGGAGAAGGTCGAGCTCTTCCTCCTGGCGACGGAGGACGGCATGGGGCCCACCGCC
>CALAMK010000029.1:0-6417 GCA_937925735.1 uncultured Collinsella sp.
CCCGCCACCTTGAATTGACTAGGACCTCTGCAAAGGGGTCCTTTTCTTTTATGTGGACCATGCATGGAATCGAACCCCGTGAGGGCGCGGAGCTGAGGAAACGCGCAAGCGTTTTCCAGCGTAGCTCGCAAGGCGCGCAAGCGCCGCGGCGGTCCGTCCGCGCAGCGCGCGGACGCGATTCCCTTCCCCGCCACCTTGAATTGACTAGGACCTCTGCAAAGGGGTCCTTTTCTTTTATGTGGACCCGCGGAAAATGCATCCCGTTATTGAACGAGAAGGCGGGATGCGCTTTCCGGCGCTTACTTCCGACGTGCGTGCGCATCTCAGCGTGCCCGCCCCAGACATTCCTCCCGCTTTTGCGCCACTTTACAGACCGTTCGGTCGTCTGTCCTCACGCGCGGGTATACTCAAAACGATACTTTTCCTATGCAATACGATGCAGGTTTGGCCTGCACGATCCGAAGGGGGCAGTGATGGAGAGGATACTCGGCGTTAATCTCTCTGGCTGGTTTATTCCCGAGCCTTGGGTGACCCCGTCGCTATACGCGGCGACCGGTGCATCCAACGCGGCCGAGCTGCAGGAGGCCATGGGCACCGCCGCCTATAATGAGCGCATGCGCCGTCATTACGAGACGTTTGTGAGTGAGGACGATTTTCGCCGCATGGCGCAGATCGGTCTCAATGCCGTGCGTCTGCCGGTGCCCTGGTATGCCTTTGGTTCGCAGGAGTCCGACGCGTCCTACATCTCGGTTGTCGACTACATCGACCGTGCAATTGAGTGGGCTGCCAAGTACGACATCCGCGTGCTGCTCGATCTGGCGACGGTGCCCGGTGGCCAGGGCGATTCCAATGATTCGCCCACCACGCCGGAGGCTGTTGCCGAGTGGCATTCGTCCACCAACGGCCGTCATGTCGCGCTCGATGTGCTCGAGCGCTTGGCCGATCGCTATGGCGAGGCCGAGAGCCTGCTGGGCATTGAGCTGCTGGACACGCCACAGATGAGCGTCCGCAAGAGTCTCTTTACCATGACGGATGGTATTCCTGCCCACTACCTGCGCAACTTCTATCGCGATGCCTACGAGCTTGTCCGTTCGTATATGCCCGAGGATAAGATCGTCGTCTTCTCGTCGTCGGGGCATCCCGGCGAGTGGAAGCATTTTATGCGCGGCGCCAAGTACAAGAACGTCTACATGGACCTTCACCTGTACCATTACCGCGACGAGTATGCGCTCGACATCACGAGTCTCCGCGGGCTGACGACGGCGATTTCGCGTAACAAGCGCGAGCTTAAAGAAGCGATCTCGACTGGGTTCCCCGTGCTGGTGGGCGAATGGTCGGGTGCGGCGATCTTTGCCAACTCGTCGGTTACGCCCGAGGGGCGCAATGCCTACGAGCGCGTGTTTATCGCCAACCAGCTGGCTTCGTTTGCGCCGGCTGCCGGTTGGTTCTTCCAAACGTGGAAGACCGAGAAGCGCATTGCAGCGTGGGACGCCCGCGCGGCGCTCGGCACGCTCGAGCGCGGCATGATTGAATAGGTTGATATGACGCAAAACAGCGCCCATACGGGCAAACTCTATGTGGTCGGCACGCCCATCGGCAACCTGGGCGACCTGTCCCCGCGCGTTGGCGAGGCCTTTGCCGCCGCCGATGCCATTTGCTGCGAAGACACGCGTGTGACGTCGAAGCTGCTGATGCACCTGGGCATTTCCAAGCCGCTTGTCCGTTGCGACGAGAATGTGATCGCCAGCCGCGCCGCCGGCCTGGTCGACCGTCTGCTGGCGGGGGAGACCCTCGCCTTTGCCTCGGACGCCGGCATGCCGAGTGTGTCCGATCCCGGCCAGGCGCTGGTCGAGGCGGCGCGTGAGGCCGATGTGCCCGTAGAAGTTATTCCCGGGCCCTCCGCTTGCGTCACGGCGCTCGTTTCGTCCGGCATTCCCTGCGAGCATTTTTTCTTCGAGGGCTTTTTGGGCCGAAAGCACGGCGACCGCGTGCGCCGTTTGCAGCGCCTTGCCGTAGTGCCCGGCGCGCTCATCTTCTACGAGTCTCCACATCGCATCGTGGCGACGCTCGAGGCCGTGGCGGAGGTCTTTCCCCAGCGTGAGGTTGCCGTCTGCCGCGAACTCACCAAGCTGCACGAGGAGGTCTTGCGCGGGCCCGCTGCCCAGCTCGCCGAGGAGCTGCGTGCTCGCGGCGAGGTAAAGGGCGAGATTGCGCTGGTCATCGCGCCGCCGAGCGAGGACGAGGAGGCCGGTATCGTGCCGGTTGGCGCCGCGGCAGCGGATTCCGATGAGGCCCTGCGCGAGGATATCCGCGCCGCGCTCGAGGAGGGGGAGCCCGCCTCTGCGGTGGCCAAGCGCCTGTCTCAGAAGTATTCGCGCCGCAAGCGCGATGTCTATGCCATGGTGCTCGATATGCAATAGATGGAGGATATCCAGCCCTTGCGCTAGAATCATCCCCTGTATGCAACGTTTTTCTGGAGGACAAACCCCATGGATCAAAGCAAGCCTTCGTTCTTTATCACGACGCCCATCTACTACGTCAACGCCGATCCGCACCTGGGCACGGCTTATTCCACCATCATCGCCGACGTTCAGGCTCGCTATCGCCGCTCCGCTGGCTACAACGTTAAGTTCCTGACCGGCATGGACGAGCACGGCGAGAAGGTCGCCGAGGCCGCAGCCAAGCATGGCATGACGCCGCAGGAGTGGACCGACAGCCAGGCTCCGCACTTCAAGGAGCTTTGGAGCAAGCTCGAGATTTCCAACGATGACTTCATTCGCACCACCGAGCCGCGCCAGCATCATGCCGTGCAGTACCTGTGGGAGCGCATGAAGGAGTCCGGTTACCTGTATAAGGGCAGCTACGACGGCTGGTATTGCGTGCCTGACGAGACCTACTTCACCGATACGCAGGTCCAGAAGGGCGACGAGGAGTACGGCAGCGTCGGCCAGCACCTGTGCCCCGACTGCCACCGTCCGCTTGAGCGCGTGCAGGAGGAGTCCTACTTCTTTAAGCTTTCCGCCTTCCAGGACAAGCTGCTCAAGCTTTACGACGAGCACCCCGACTTTGTCGAGCCTGCGTTCCGCATGAACGAGGTGCGCAGCTTTGTCGAGGGCGGCCTTAACGACCTTTCCGTGAGCCGCACGAGCTTTGACTGGGGCATTCAGGTCCCGTTTGACGAGGGCCACGTGACCTACGTGTGGTTCGATGCGCTGCTCAACTATATGACGGCCGTCGGCTACGGCGTCGACACCGACGAGGCGCGTGCCGAGCTGGCCTATCGTTGGCCCGCGCAGTTCCACATCGTGGGTAAGGACATCATCCGCTTCCACTGCGTCATTTGGCCCGCCATGCTCATGGCCATCGGTGAGGCCCTGCCCGAGCACGTCTTTGCCCACGGCTTCCTGACCGTGCGCAATGCCGAGACCGGCAAGGCCGAGAAGATGTCCAAGAGCCGCGGCAACGCCATCGCTCCGCAGGACGTTATCGACATGCTGGGCGTCGAGGGCTATCGCTATTACTTCATGACCGACGTCGTCCCCGGCACCGACGGTGCCATCAGCTTCGATCGCATGGAGCAGGTCTACAACGCCGACCTGGCCAACAGCTGGGGCAACCTTATCTCGCGTTCGCTCAACATGAGCGGCAAGTACTTTGACGGTTGCGCGCCCGCCAAGCCCGCGTCGTTCGATGCGTTCGAAAACCCGCTGGCAAAGATCGCCGATGGCCTGGTCGAGCGCTACATGGCCAAGATGGACGTGCTCGATTACGGTGGAGCTAAGGACGAGGTCATGGAGCTCATCCATGCCGCCAACCACTACATCGAGGACTCCGAGCCCTGGGCGCTTGCCAAGGACGAGACCAAGGCTGACGAGCTGGCATTTGTGATCTACAACCTGCTCGAGGCTATCCGCATTGCCGCTCACCTGCTGATGCCGCTCATGCCCCAGACTTCTGCCGAGGCCCTGCGCCGCCTGTCGTGCGAGGACGAGGCCGCGAGCGACGACCTCAAGGGCATTTGCGCTTGGGGCTTGCTTGCCGGTGGTCAGCCCGTCGAGAAGGGCGAGCCGCTGTTCCCACGTCTGGGCTAAGACGCCGCGCGCCATATCGGCAATTCGCTGTTTAGATGTAAGGGCATGGCCGCAACGGTCCATGCCCTTTTGTTTCAAGACGCCGCCACCATGCTGAGGAGGCAACTATGACAACTTCGCCTTTGGCAAACCCCACGGCAACAAGGGAGCTGCTGGAGGAGTTTGGCCTTGCGACCAAGCATCGCCTGGGCCAGAACTTCCTGATCGACAACCATGTAATTGAACGCATTTGCGAGCTTTCCGAGCTTGCGGGCGATGAGCGCGTGCTCGAGGTTGGCCCGGGCGTTGGTACGCTTACACTTGCGCTGCTGCAGGAGGCGGCGTGTGTCACGTCGATCGAGGCCGATCCCGAGCTCGACCCGGTGCTCGATGCCCACGCCGCCGACTATGCCAACTTCCGCTTTATCATGGGCGACGCGCTCAAGGTGACGCCGGGGCAGATTGAGCAGGCTGCGGGCGGTGAGCCAACGGTATTTGTTGCGAACCTGCCCTATAACGTGGCGGCGACGATCATCCTGCAGTTCTTCCAGACGATGCCCGCGCTCAAGCGCGCCGTCGTCATGGTTCAAAAGGAGGTTGCCGATCGCATTGCCGCAACGCCGGGCAACAAGACCTATGGCGGCTATACGGCAAAGCTCGGCCTGTATGCGCAGGTGACGGGTCGTTTTGAGGTGCCGCCGCGCTGCTTTATGCCGGCGCCGCATGTGGACTCGGCCGTCGTGCGCATCGACCGTGTTGACGGCGTGGTGCCCGAGGGGCTCGATCGCGAGTTTGTGGCTCGCGTGATTGACGCCGCATTTGCTCAGCGTCGCAAGACCATCCGTAATTCCATGAGCGCCAACGGCTTTGCCAAGGACGTGCTCGATGCCGCCTTTGAGGCTTGCGGTATCGCACCCACCACGCGCGCCGAAACGCTTGACGTTGCCAACTTTGTCCGCCTGGCCCAGGAGCTAATCCATGATGCCTAATGCCGAACGCGTGACGTTTACCAAGAAAAAGAAGACGGTTGCTTGTCCCGTGCCCTTGGCACCGCTTGCCGATACTCATGCGCATCTGCTTTCGTTTTGGGGCAAAGAAGTGCCCGAGACGCTCATGCGCGCCAAAGCCGCGGGCGTCGGCCTGTTGGTGACGATGCTCGACCCCATCGCCGACAAGCGCAGCGTGACGGACTATAGTGACTGGCTCGTGCGCGAAATTCTGCCGATGCGGGATATTCCGCAGGTCAAGTATCTCGCTGGCGTTCACCCCTATGGCGCGCCGGATTATACCGACGACATTCACGCACAGGTCGTTGCCGCGCTCGATGACCCTTTGTGCGCCGGTATCGGCGAGATCGGTCTGGACTACCACATGGACTATGACGACGATGTCGCGCCGGCGCCTCATGACGTGCAGATTGACTGCATGGCGCGTCAGCTCGAAGTTGCCGTGCGCCGTAACGTGCCGGTAGAGCTGCACTTGCGGCACGAGGACTCGGATGGGGAGCGTACCTCGCACGCTGATGCCTACAACGTGCTGCGCGAGGTAGGTGTGCCTCAGGCCGGTTGCGTGCTGCACTGCTTTGGCGAGGATCGAGCCACGATGGAGCGCTTTGTGGGTTTGGGCTGCTATATCGCCTATGGCGGCGCGGCCACCTTTAAGCGCAACGACGACGTGCGCGAGGCATTTGCGGCGACCCCGCTCGATCGCATTTTGTTCGAGACGGATTGTCCGTATATGGCGCCGGAGCCCATTCGTGGTCTTGAGTGCGAGCCGGCAATGATTTCTATCACGGCAAACACGCTGGTCAACGACCGTGTCGATCGTACCGGTGAGGATGCTGAGGCGATTGCGCAGGCCGCTTGGGAAAATGCTCGCCAACTTTTTCAAAAATAGTTCTTGCGTTCGCGGTGGCGCTCCGTTATTCTAATTCCTGCACGCGGGCGTGGCGGAATTGGCAGACGCGTACGGTTCAGGTCCGTATGGGGGCAACCCCATGAAGGTTCAAGTCCTTTCGCCCGCACCATTAAATGAAAGAGCTCCCAGCAATGGGAGCTTTTTTGTTATAGGCCCATCGCGGGGACTTGAACCTGTGAAGGAGCGAGCGTAAAGAAAACGCGGAGCGTTTTTAGCGAGCTGGCGAGGACGCCGGCAGGCGGGCGAAGCCGGTGCGGATCCGCGAAGCGGATACGCGGACGTCCTTTCGCCCGCACCATTGATTGAAAGAGCTGAACTGCCTCCCATTTCTTGGACATGAGAAATGGGAGGCTTTTTATGCGTGTCGACTTGAGGGTGAAGCACGACATCGAGGCCAGGAAGGCGGCGATCGGGCTCTTCGAGCGAGGCC
>CALAMK010000030.1:0-130865 GCA_937925735.1 uncultured Collinsella sp.
CTCAAGGTGCACGCCTGCGCCGGTTCCCGGTTCGACCGGGCCGCGCGGCAAGGAGATATATTGCCAGACCGGAGGGGCCCCGGGGGCGGGAATCTGGGCGCACACATTTCCTACACAACTGTGCCCTCAACTGACGCTTGCCAGTTGATAGCTACCGCTTGCCGAGCACATCTTTATATAGAGTGGCCCCTTGGCTATAGCCGATATGCGCCCCTGGCCAAAGCGCAGCCGGCATCTAGCAGCTCATCGCGCTCCTCCACCGAAAAGCCCTCGGCGTACACGCGCACCACCGGTTCGGTCCCGCTGGGACGGATCAGCAGCCAGGTGTCATCCTCAAATGCCAGACGCAAGCCGTCCATATGGCTTACGCTCTGCGGCGCCTTGCCGCATATCGACTTGGGATTCACGCCGGGAAGCAGCGTGCGCAACGTCTCGGCATCCTCGGCCTCAAGGCGCAAATCTCGACGTCCGTAACTCGTCTTGCCAAAGCTCGCCTCGAGCTGATCGATAAGCACGCCCAAGGGCGCGCCGGTCTTGGCCATGAGCTCGCACAAAATCAGGCAGGCAAGGATGCCGTCGCGCTCGGGCATGTGCGCGGCGATACCGATACCACCGGCCTCTTCACCGCCCACGAGAACGCCGCCCTTCTTCATCTCGGCGGCTATATATTTAAAACCGACGGGCTTGATGACCACGCGGCAGCCGAGTGCCTCGGCAATGCGACGCACAAGCGTGGAGCATGAAAGGTTGACGACGACGCGTCCCTTCAGATTGCGATACTGGACCAAATCGCCCAAAACGAGCGCCATGATCTGATGTGGATGTATATATCTGCCGCGCTCATCAACCGCGCCGATACGATCGGCGTCGCCATCAGTCACCAGACCGGCGCACGCCCCGTCTTCGACAACTGCGCGCTCACAAGCATCCACCCACGGCTCGACCGGGTCGGGGCAGATATCTCCCCTATCGGTCGTCTCGTCGGCGTGAATCTCATGGACTTCGACGCCAAGCTCTCGAAGCAAGTCGGCAAGATATCCCTGCGCAGCTCCGCCCATGGGGTCAACCACCACACGCATGTGCGCGGCGCGAATGGCATCCGCGTCGACAAACGATGCCACCGCTCGCATATAGTCGGGAATGATATCTGCCGCGCGGTATTGCCCCTCAAGCCCCAGCGGCTCGGCGGCCATCGTCTCCTCGAGCTCTTCGATGACATCCTGGTTGGCCGTCGAGCCATCACCCATCCGCAGCTTGAGGCATAGATAGCCCTGCGGATGATGTGAGCCCGTCACCATAAGCGCGCCGCATGCCTCGCCGTCATACGCAGCCGCCCACGTAAGAGCGGGAGTCGGCACCGGTCGAGACACGAGCACGGCATCGAGCCCGTGGGCGGCAATCACGCCCGCCGCGAGCTCGGCGAACTCGCGCGCTTGCGGCCGAGTATCAAATCCTACATATACCGTTTTACCGGGATTCGTCTTTTGCCATAGCCTGCCGATAGCATCAGTGACACGAGCGACGTTGTTGATAGTAAAGTCTCCGTCGACGCGAGCTCGCCAACCGTCAGTTCCAAAGTGAATTATCGCGCACACGCGCAGACACCTCGCAGTGTTTGGATCATGGTACGCATGAGGTATACCCGCAACGGGCATCCGGCAAGCCGCCGGCACGCTCGTTCACCGTTTAGGCAAAAGCGTCGAGGTGCGCACCGCCAACAAAAAACCGCCCCAGCGGGGGCGGTGATTCGATACTCCCATTTTCGGGTTCTATATATTGAGCGCATCTGCCATAGCGGCTGTCGTAACCGCCGTGGTTCCGCAGCAGCTGCCTACCATTGCGGCGCCCGCCCGCTTCCACTCGACGCATGCGCGAGCGAAGGCTTCGGGGTCCTCATGCCACACGGGACCATCCTGTGTCTGAACCGGATTTCCCGCGTTGGGACGCACCGTGACGGGAGTAGTCGCCGATGCAACCATCCTGGGCACCGCCGCGTTCGCGGCCGCAAGCGAACAGCAATTAACACCAACCGAGTTTGCGCCGTGTTTTTCGGCGTACAAAACGGCTGCCTCGATGTTGAGGCCATCGCCCAACAGGTCGCCTTTATCGTCAACGACAAAACTCACCAGGACAGGCATACCGTCGGCGGCATCTCGGGCGCCGGCAAGCATGGGCTGCAAATTACGGATAGACGTCACCGTCTCGATCAGCAGACCGTCAACACCAGCATTGAGCAAGGCGTGCGCTTGTTCGCGCGCAATGCCTCGGATTTCACGATACTCGGCAGAGTCCTCGGCAAACCACTCAATACAAATCGGGCCCATCGAGCCCAGCAGCAGCTGTGGGTGCGCCTGGCGAGCATCATCGACGGCCCCGCGATTGACCTCCGCCACGGACGGCGCAATCTGGTCGTGCTTGAGGGCATAGCTTGATGCCTGAAAGGTGTTGGTAATGAGCACCTGCGCGCCGGCGGCGACATACAAGCGATGGATACGAGAAACGGTCTGCGGCTCTGCCAGATTCCAAAACGCCGGTGGAATGTCGGCGGCATCGTACTCACTCAACAGAACACTGCCCATGGGGCCCTGCGCCAACAAGGTCTCGCTCGACAAGCGGCGCGTAAGTTCCTCGGCACCAAAGCGGTTGTAATAACTCGTATCCATATATATCCCGCTATTCCTCGACGCTGATTCCCTGCTTTTCGAGATAGGCGAGCCAGCGGTTCATCGTGTCCTCGGATAGAGCATGCTCCATCATGCAGGCCTCGGAATCGGCTCGCTCAAATTCGACACCGAGCTCCTGAACCAAAAACGTGCGGACCAGACGATGGCGATACCAGATAGCCGAGCCGACCTCGCGCCCACGGTCAGTCAGGATAACTTTGCCGTAGTGAGACTGTTCGACAAGTTCAGATGCCTTGAGAGCCGAAACCGCCTTGTTGACCGATGCCTTCGAGACGCCAAGGCGCTGTGCGATATCGACCGACCGCACGCCACCGGTCTCCCCATCTTCGCTTTCGATGCGAACCATGCACTCCAAGTAGTCTTCGTTCGCCACCGTTAGGTGTAGCTCGCGCGAGCTATTTGTCGTATCCATGAACATCCGTCCCTTCTGCACTCAATGGCTGATTCTACCCCATCCAAGCGTCGCGGTATGCCGCGGCATACCGTGCTAGAGTTCTTGTTGCACACGACGACCAAGATTGGAGCGATCTTTATGGAAAACACCACCACGGACCCCGACGTCCTCGAGCGTTTTTTGCGCTATGTCCAGATCAACACGCAGTCCGAGGATGCCAACTGCGACCAGGTGCCGTCGAGCACCGTACAGTTTGACCTTGCCAACGTGCTTGCCGAAGAACTGCGCGAGCTGGGTGCAACCGATGCCCATGTAACCGAAAACGCCTATGTCTGCGCGCACATTCCCGCTAGCGCCGGTTCCGAGAATAAGCCCACCCTGGGCCTGATCGCGCACCTTGATACCACCGAGGTCGCGCCGGGCGCCGGCGTAGCGCCGCACATCGTGCACTACGAGGGCGGCGATCTGGTTTGCGGCATCGTCGACGGCAAGCCCGTGTCCATGAGCACCGCCAAACTTCCTGCCCTCAACAACCTGGTGGGTGAGGACCTTGTCTGCACCGACGGAACTACGCTGCTGGGCGCCGACGACAAGGCGGGTGTCGCCGAAATCATGGCGCTTGTCGCACGCATCGCGCAGGATCCCTCCCTGCCCCATCCCGCGCTCGGCATTTGCTTCTGCCCGGACGAGGAAATCGGTCACGGTGCCGAGCTGTTGGATATCGAGGCCTTCGGCTGCAAGTACGCTTACACGGTCGACGGCGGTCCGGTTGGCGAGCTTGAGTGGGAGTGCTTCAACGCCGCCGAGGCAACCGTTCGCTTTGAGGGCCAGTCCATTCACCCCGGCGACGCCAAGGGGCGCATGGTCAACGCGGGCAACCTGTTCTGCGACTTCAACGCCCTGCTCCCCTACGCGCAGCGCCCGGAATACACCGAGGGCTACGAGGGTTTCTATCACCTTGAGGGCGTCTCGGCAGCGGTCGACCATGCCACGGCGCGCTATATCGTCCGTGATCACGATGCCGCCAAGTTCCAGCAGAAACTCGAGCTGATGAATGCCGCCGCCGCACTGCTCAACCAGCGACTGGGCGAGGAGCGCGTAACGGTCGAGATTAAGCAGCAGTATCGAAATATGGCCGAGATCGTTCGTGACTATCCCGAGCTTATTGATGTTGCCAAGGAAGCCTACCTTGCCTGCGGCGTTGAGCCCCAAGTACTGCCGATTCGCGGCGGCACCGACGGCGCACAGCTGTCGTTCCGCGGCCTGCCCTGCCCCAACCTCTCGACAGGCGGCTACTGTTACCACGGCGTCAACGAGTTTGTCCCGGTCAGCTCGCTCGTCAAGATGACCGACGTCCTGCAGGAGCTCGTCGCCCGTTTCGCATAAGACTGGCTGCATGAGCCCAAAAGACGAATCGCCCCGTCCTCAACCGAGAACGGGGCGATTTTTTGATGCAAGGGGTGTAGTCGGCATCGCTGGTTGAATCAACGTCAGCGAGCGACGTCCAGAACGAACAAGTTGGCATGAAAAAGGCGGGGCATTGACCTTCTGGTCATGCCCTGCCTTTTGAATGACAAATTGTCGTTCTGGGCGGCGCGCAGCGTCGAGCCGTTACGCGGGCTGGTAAGCCCGCGTAACCCTAGTAGTTGGCTTCGTAGCCGTTGCCGTCACCGGTGGGCTCTTCGTAGTAATCGGAGCCGTCGCTCGAATCGTCGGAATCGTCCGAGCCACCCGACGAGGTCGCGGTGCCATATGCGTAGTCCTCGGACGTATTGTTGTTGAGGTCACCGATCGTGGAGCTGGAGCCGTCTGAAAGGCCCATGGTGTTGGGGCCCTTGGGATCCTCACCAGCGTCGACGCGGGCCATCATTTCCTTAAGCTCGTCTTCGTAGACAAAGACATAGCTCACGCCGTCGATCATAGTACTGTCGTCAGCATACGAAGGCAGGTTGGCCGAGTAGATGCCCTCGACATCCATGCCGCGCATGGCATTAACCGTGGAGACGATATCCTGAACGCTCATATCGGTTACGAGCATATCGGACAGCGAATTAACCAGGCCAAAGATCTTCGTGGCATCGAAGTTATTGAGAATCTGGTTGGCAAGGGCGCCAAGCACCTGACGCTGATGGCGCATGCGCGTGTAATCGCCGTCGGCATAGGTGTAGCGGCAGCGGGCATAGGTAAGGGCAGTAGCGCCGTCCATATGCTGCTGACCAGCGGTAATCTTAATATCCAGGTGCTCGGGATCGTCGACGTCGTCGGTCGCGTTGATGTCGATACCGCCAACCGAATCAATAAGCGACTGCATGCCGTCAAAGCTGACCTCGGCATAGTGAGAAATCTGCACGCCGCACAGCTCGTTGACCGCCTGGACCATGGCCTCGGCGCCGCCAACGGTGTGGCAGGCGTTGATCTTCATGGTCTCGCCCTTGTACACGACCTTGGTGTCGCGCGGAACGGAAATGAGCGTCGCCTGCTTTTGCGTGGGGTCGATGCGTGCCAGGATAATCGAGTCGGCACGATACGTATCCTCGCCCGGACGACCGTCGGTACCAAGAAGCAACACGTAGAACGGATCTTTTGCCTCATTGGTATCGACCAGAATCTGGCGCAGGTTGTTGGTAATGACATTGGAGTCGCCAAGCTTGCCCATGATAGTGGCAAACCACAGACCCGCAGCAGTCGTGGCGCTCAGCAGCACGCCGAGTACGGCGATGAGAGCTACGCGGCGAACCGTGCGGCCGCGACGGCGCTGACGGGCGCGCTCGGAATAGCGTGCGACATTGTCGCGGCTGTAGATCTTGGCCTGCGCACCAGTCGAGGGTCTTCGGGTGTTATCCGCTAGGGGTTTCTTGTTAAACATAGGCAACCTGCATTAGTAGATGACGGGATCGGGAACGGTGGCATGTTCGACATGCGCGCCAAGCGCCTGCAGCTTTTCGACAAACTGCTCGTAGCCACGTTTGATGTGATGGATGGCCGAGACCTCGGTAACGCCATCGGCGATAAGACCGGCAACCACAAGCGCCGCGCCGCCACGCAGGTCGGGTGAGGTGACCTGTGCGCCCGAGAAGGCCTTGACGCCGTGAATCATGGCGTGATGGCTCTCGATACGAATATCGGCACCCATACGCACGAGCTCGGAGGCGAACATGAAGCGGTTCTCGAAGATGTTCTCGGTAATTACGGAGCTTCCGTCGGCAAGGGCCGAAAGCACCATGATCTGCGTCTGCATGTCAGTCGGGAAACCCGGGAACGGAAGCGTCTGGATATCGACCGGCCTGATGCGCTCGACGCGATTGACGTGGACGCCGTTCTCGATACGCTCGCACTCGATGCCCATAAGTTCCATCTTTTTGAGCACCATTCCCAGGTGGATGGGGCAGAAGCCCGTAACATCGACGCCGCGCTCATCGGCCATGAGGGCGCCGGCGACGATAAAGGTGCCGGCCTCGATGCGGTCACCCACCACGCAATGGGTAACGGGATGCAGCTCCTCCACGCCCTCGATGGTCACGACGGGCGTGCCTGCGCCGACGATCTTGGCACCCATCTCGTTGAGCATGTTGGCAAGGTCGACGATCTCGGGCTCGCGGGCAGCGTTGTCGATAACCGTGGTGCCCTGTGCGCGCACGGCAGCCATGATGAGGTTCTCGGTGGCGCCCACGCTCGCGAATTCGAGCGTGACGGTGGTGCCGTGCAGACCCTGGGGAGCACTGGCGTTGATGTAGCCGTGGGCGGTGTCGAACTCGACGCCCAGAGCCTCGAGACCCAAGATATGCATATCGATCTTGCGAGCACCCAGGTTGCAGCCGCCCGGCATGGCGATCTTGGCGCGATGGAAACGACCCAGCAGGGGGCCCATCACAGCCGTGGAGGCGCGCATCTTGGCGACAAGCTCGTAGGGCGCCTCCCAAGAATCGACCTGGGAGGTATCGATCTCGAGCGTGTGCTCGTCGAGAACATCGATCGTAGCGCCCATGCCCTTGAGCACCTTGCCCATCACGTGGACATCGGAAATATCGGGCACGTTCCGCAGCGTCGTCTTGCCCGGCGCCAGAAGCGTTGCCGCCATAAGTTTGAGCGCGGAGTTCTTAGCACCCGAAACAGGCACGGAACCTCCGATGGCGTGGCCACCCTCAACGCGGATAATATCCAAGGTCTACCCTTTCAAAAAGCATGCCCGGGGTGGCTGGGCCATCCCGGGCATGATGTGTTCGCAAATGGTCGAACGCTAAAGCGTTTGACTATTGGGCAAGCTTGAGCTTACACCATGCGATTTCATTATAGAGGTAGGCGCGGCGTGCATCATCCTCCGACAAATTACCCAGCTTCTCTTCAAAACCTTGAATATCAGCTTTAACCTTGTCGGCGTCGACGGTCGCCAAATCGCAAGCGCGCTCGGCGAGGACGGTCACGACATCGTCCGCAACCTGGGCATAGCCGCCGGCCACGGCAAACGTGTGGTCGACAGTGCCCATGGCCTTATCGGAAACGCGAACGTAACCGCGGTCGATTGTGCAGATTTCGCTGGAGTGAGCAGGCAGGACGCCAAACTCGCCATCCGTAGACGGAATCGACACAAACGCAGCGTCACCCTCATAGGCGAGGCTCACGGGGCACACGATGCGGATACGCATAACCTACTTCTCCCCCATCTTGCGGGCGCGCTCACGCACGTCCTCAATCGTGGAGGCATAGCGGAATGCCTGCTCAGGCAGGTCATCGGCCTTGCCGTCGACAATCTCGGCGAAGGAGCGGACGGTATCCTCGACACGAACGTAGACGCCGGGGTTGCCTGTGAACTTCTCGGCGACATGGAAGGACTGCGAGAGGAACTGCTGAATCTTACGGGCACGGTTGACCGTAAGGCGCTGCTCCTCGGACAGCTCGTCCATACCCAGAATGGCAATGATGTCCTGAAGGTCGGAGTACTCCTGCAGGAGCTCCTGGACCTTGACGGCGACACGGTAGTGCTCCTCGCCGACGATCGAGGGATCGAGGGCGTCGGAAGAAGACGCGAGCGGGTCGATGGCCGGGAACAGGCCGAGCGACGAAATGCTACGCGAAAGAACCGTGGTAGCGTCGAGGTGGGTGAACGTCGTGGCAGGCGCCGGGTCGGTCAGGTCGTCTGCGGGGACGTAGACAGCCTGGACGGAGGTAATGGAGCCCGTCTTGGTCGAGGTAATGCGCTCCTGGAGGTCGCCCATCTCGGTTGCCAGCGTGGGCTGGTAACCAACGGCGGACGGCATACGGCCCAGCAGTGCGGAAACCTCGGAACCTGCCTGGGAGAAGCGGAAAATGTTGTCGATGAACAGCAGAACGTCCTGGCCGCGATCGCGGAAGTACTCAGCGGTGGTAAGGCCGGCCAGACCGATGCGCAGACGCGCTCCAGGCGGCTCGTTCATCTGACCGTAGACCAAGCAGGTCTTGTCGATAACGCCAGACTCGCTCATCTCGAGATAAAGGTCGGTACCCTCACGGGTGCGCTCGCCGACGCCGGTGAACACCGAAGTGCCGCCATGCTCCTGGGCGAGGTTGTTGATGAGCTCCTGAATCAGAACGGTCTTGCCGACGCCGGCGCCGCCGAACAGGCCTGTCTTGCCGCCACGGATGTAGGGCTCAAGCAGGTCGACGGCCTTGATGCCGGTCTCGAAGATCTCGGTCTTGGTGGTGAGCTCGTCAAAACGAGGTGCCGCATGGTGGATGGGATAGAACTCCTCCACCTCGGGCATAGGCTTGCCGTCGACGGGCTTGCCCATGACGTTCCAAATGCGGCCGAGTGTCTTGGGGCCAACGGGCATCTTCATGGGCTCACCGGTATCGGTGGCGATGAGGCCGCGCTGCAGGCCGTCGGTCGAGGACATGGCGACCGTGCGGACGACGCCGCCCGGAAGCTGGCTCTCGACCTCGAGGATCGTGCTCAGATGACCGATCGGGGTCTCGGCCTCGACCGTGAGCGCGTTGTAGATCGGGGGCACCGCGCCGTCAAACTTGACGTCGACGACAGGGCCGATGATTCGCACGATGCGACCATCACCGGCAGTCGTCTTCTTGGTGGCTTCCTCGACCGCAAGCTTTACGGTGTTATTAGCCATTACTGTTCCTCCAATGCTGAGGCTCCGCCGACGATCTCGTTAATCTCGGTCGTGATCGAAGCCTGGCGCACGCGACTATACGTGCGGGTAAGGGTCGAGATGATCGCGGTGGCGTTTTCCGTCGCGGAGTGCATGGCCTTGCGGCGTGCACCCTGCTCGGCAGCCGCCGAATCGATCAGGGCCTGGTAGATGACCGTCAGGATATAAGACGGCACAAGCTTGCCGAGAACATGCTCGGGAGAGGGCACGAACTCGAACGTGGACGAGATGCGCTTAGGGGCGTCGGTCTCGTTCTTACGCGGACCGTGGGCCATAGCGATCATCTCGGGATCGAGCGGCAGCAAGTGCTCGACGCGAAGCTCCTGATCCACGCGGTTCTTGGCGTGGTGGTAGACAAGCTCGACGCGGTCAAGCTCGCCGGCACGATACGCATCGCAGATATGAGAGGAAATCATGCGAGCCTGATTAAAATCGGGCTCGGAGGAATTGCCCTCAAAATGCATGACGACGTTTGCGCGGTCGCGGAAATACGTGGCCGGTTTGCGCCCACACGCGATGATCTCGCACTCGATGCCATCGTTCGCCCAAGAAGCGGCGAGCTTTTCGGCCGTGCGCTCCACCGTCGTATTGAAACCGCCGGCAAGGCCGCGGTCCGAGGCAATAACGACAATCAGGCCATGCTTGACGCTCTCATGCTTCTGCAGCATGGGATCGGTGCCCGAACAGGAGGCGTCGCCGGCGACCGTCAACATGACGTCGGTCAGCGCCTCCTTATAGGGCTCGGCCTGCTTGGAGCGATCGAGGGCACGACGGATCTTGGCCGTAGAGACCATTTCCATCGTGCGCGTGATCTGCTTGGTCGTGGTAACCGAGGAGATTCGCTTCTTAATGTCGCGAAGATTGGCCATAGGGCTTAGTTCTCCTCTGATCCAGTCGTATCGGCATGGTGCTTGGCCATGAACTGCTGCTTGAAGTCGCCGATGACGCGCAAGAGCTCAGCCTTGGTATCGTCGTCGATCTTCTTGGCGCGAACCTTGTCGAGCAGCGAGCCAAAGCCGTTGTCCAGGTACTCGATAAGCTCAGCGCGGAAAGGCAGCACGTCGGCAATCTCGAGATCGTCGAGGAAGCCCTCGTTGCCTGCAAACAGAACTGCAATCTGCTCGCCAACCTCAAATGGCTTGTAGCGCGGCTGCTTCAGGAGCTCGGTCATGCGGGCACCATGGGTCAGCTGCTTCTGAGTAGCCTCGTCAAGGTCGGAGCCGAACTGGGTAAAGCCAGCGAGCTCCTGGTACGAAGCGAGGTCCAGACGAAGGTTGCCGGCAACCTGCTTCATGGCCTTGGTCTGAGCGTCGCCACCGACGCGGGACACGGAGATGCCCACGTCGACTGCCGGGCGCTGACCCTGGAAGAAGAGCTCGGACTGCAGGTAGATCTGACCATCGGTAATGGAAATGACGTTGGTCGGAATGTAGGCCGAGACGTCGCCGTCCTGGGTCTCGATGATCGGCAGGGCCGTCATGGAGCCGTAACCGTTCTTCTTGGACATCTTGACGGCACGCTCGAGCAGACGAGAGTGCAGGTAGAAGATGTCGCCAGGATAGGCCTCGCGTCCGGGCGGACGATGCAGCGTCAACGACATCTGACGGTAGGCCACGGCCTGCTTGGACAGGTCGTCGTAGATGACGAGCACGTGGCCGCCGGGGTTGGTCTCGCTGGCGGGCTTACCGTCCTCGCCGTTGTACATGAAGAACTCGCCGATAGCGGCACCGGCCATAGGCGCGATGTACTGCATAGGGGCGGAATCGGCAGCGGTTGCCGAAACGATGATGGTGTAGTCGAGTGCACCGTGCTGGGCGAGGGTCTCACGGATGTTGGCAACCGTGGAGGCCTTCTGGCCGATGGCGACATAGATGCAGACCATGCCCTTGCCGCGCTGATTGAGGATAGCGTCGATGGCAATGGCGGTCTTACCGGTCTTACGGTCGCCGATGATGAGCTCACGCTGACCACGGCCGATAGGCACCATGGAGTCGATGGCCAACAGACCGGTCTGAACCGGCTCGCACACCGGGGTACGGTCGATGACGCCGGGGGCCTTAAACTCGATAGGACGACGGTGCGTGGCGACAATGTCACCCAAACCGTCGATAGGCTGGCCGAGCGGATTGACGACGCGGCCGAGCATGGCACGGCTCATGGGGATATCCATAATGCGGCCAGTGGTGCGGCACTCGTCGCCTTCCTTGATGGAGTCGACGGCACCAAACAGAACGGCGCCGACCTCGTCACGGTCAAGGTTCTGGGCAAGGCCGAAGACGGTCTCACCGGTATCGGAGCTCTTGAACTCCAGAAGCTCGCCTGCCATGGCGCTCTTGAGGCCGGTGACGCGCGCGATGCCGTCGCCTACCTCGTCGACCGTTGAAACCTCATGCGTATCGACCGTCGCGGAGAGGCTCGTGAGCTGCTCCTGCAGTTTCTTGGCGATATCCTGGGCATTGAGGGTTTCGGACATTAGGCTTCACCTCCGTACGAATTAGCAGAGTTTGCGAGGGTCTCCTGCGCGACGCGCAGCTGCGTCTTGACGGAAATGTCACGACGCTCGCCGCGGGCCTCGAGCACCAGGCCGCCCACGATAGACGGGTCGACCTGCTCGATAAGGAATACCTTGCGACCGAAGTCCTGCTCGCATTTCTTAGTGATGGTTTGACGCAGCTCGTCGTCGAGCGGGATCGCCGTGGTGACGGTCACGCCCACTACATCCTCGTCTTCCTCGGCAACATACTTAAAGGCAGCTGCCACCTTGGGAAGAAGGTCGAGCTGGTCGCGCTTGGACATGGTGTCGAGCACGGCGATGATCTCGGGGCTGGCAGAAGCCAGGCGCTCGATCATCTCGAGGTCCTCGAACACATGGTTCTCGGCCTTAGCGGCTTCCAGAAGGGAGCGCGCGTATGTCTCGAGCACCTTGTCCTGATAGCGGCTAGTCGGCATTCAGGCTACCTGCTTCCTGGATGTAGCGCTCGATGAGCTTCTTCTGCCCGGCCTCGTCCTCGAGTGCCTCGCCCACGATCTTGGTGGCGACGGCAACGGACAGGTCGGCGATGGAGCTCGCGGCACCGGCGTAGATGGACTTGCGCTCGTCCTCGACGGTCGTATGGGCCTTGGCGATGATCTCCTCGGCCTCCTTGTGAGCAGCCTCGATGATACGGGCGCGCTCGGACTCGGCGTCCTTACGGGCCTCGAGAACGATGTCGGCAGCCTGACGACGGGCGTCGGTGACGATCGAGTCGGACTCAGCGCGCTTGGCGATAGCCTCCTGCTTGGTCTTCTCGGCCTCGTCGAGGCTCTCCTCGATCTTCTTGCCGCGCTCCTCCATGGTTTTCATGATGCCCGGCAGGGCGACCTTGGCCAGCACGATCCAGATAATCAGGAAGGCGATAAGCGCCGGGATGAACTCCGCCATCTTAGGGATGAGGATGTCCGCACCGGCAGCGCCGTCCTCGGCGAACGCGGAAACCGGCATGAGCAGCGCGGCCGCGGACGCGGAGAGTGCGATCGCGCTCTTCTGGGATGAAAGATTCATACTTGACGCTCCGTGCTATTTAACGATCAGCGCGACAACGAAGCCGATCAGAGCCAGAGCCTCGCCGAAGGCGGAGCCCATGATGAAGACGGTGAACACGCGGCCCTGGACCTCAGGCTGACGGGCCATAGCACCCGTAGCACCCAGAGCAGACAGGCCGATAGCAAGACCAGCGCCGATAACACCGAGACCGTAACCGATAACTCCCACGATTCCTCCTTTGTCGTGCGTGTCTTATTTCACGCAGGATAACCTTATTTATAACTGCCGGGCTCCATGGGTACGGGCACCAGCGGTTTAACGAATTGCCTTACCTTTAAGGCGCGAACGGAAGACTACTCCTCCTCCGCGACCTCCTCTGCCTCGGAGACATACACGGCGGTAAGGACCGTGAAGACGTAAGCCTGGATGGCGCCGACCACAAGCTCAATCGTATAAATCAGGATGAGGATGGCGAGCCAGGCCAGCGAAGGCAGGGCGCCGATGGCGTGGGCCGCGGAAACCTGCTGAAGCAGCGGCTGCATGAACATGCTCGCCATGATGGCGAACGAGCCCATGACCACGTGTCCTGCGAACATGTTGCAGAACAGACGAACGGCGAGCGTGATGAGGCGCAGGAAGGTCGAGAAGAGCTCGACGACCCACACGAGCACGTTCATCGGGAAGCTCACGCCCTGCGGGGCGAGGCTCTTGATGTAGCCGATCACGCCGTGAGCCTTGCATCCGTAGTAGATGAAGTACACGAAGGCGAAGATGGCGAGCGCGGCGGTGGAGCCGATTGCGCCGGTGCCGGGCTTCATTCCCGGGATCAGGCCGATCATGTTATTGATCAGGATGAACAGGAAAAGCGAGCACAGGAACGGGAAGTGCTTCTTCCAGTTCTCACCCACGACGCCCTTGCCGATATCGTTCTCGACGTACTCGATGATGTACTCGAAACCGTTGACGAAGAAGCCCTTGGGAACCAGGGTCTGCTTCTTCTTGAACACGGCCAGGACGATCAGGAGCACGATCGTGGAGACGATCAGCCAAAACGAGTACTGCGTGATGCCGCAGCTCAGATCGCCCACGACGGGGGTGGAGCTGAACTCGCTGACCAGATGATTAATCTCATCAGGCAGCTTTTCAAAAATTTCCACGACTTACCTTTCGACCTCATGAGGATCTCGCAGCGCCTTGGCGACGCGAACCGCGCAGGCGGCCATAAAGACCACGAAGCCGATCGCCTCGCCCAGGAGGAACATGCGAAATGCCTCTCCGAACAACGCAAACACAACCAAGGTAAAGACGAGCAGGGCGACCGCCGAGACCGCCAGACTCGCCATGCCCTTGAGCATGTCCGCATTCTGCTTATCGTCAAGAACCGGCTTGAGCGTAAAGACAAAGGGAAGAAAGGCGATTGCGCCCGCGATGGCGCCTGCAACGATAGCGAGCAGATCGGCTATCTGAAACACTGGCGTCCTCACTTTCCTTTTTTAACGCTTCCCAGAACAGTTCCCGCCAAACATTGGTGACTATTGTACGAGCCAATCGCTAAAGTACAACCGAAAAAGCATCGGTTAATACGCACCTGTTCGTTTTCTTAAGACCTTCTTTATGCCGCAGGTAGGTAATACGTTTTTTCGCGAACCCCTCTGGGCTAAACGTCCGCTAACAGGGGCGAGCGCGGTCGCCTTTTATTTGTCCGCGCGCACCGTTTCTTCGTATTTTCGACGTTAGCCGGTTTGGCCCAGAGACTACAGCGTGCCGTAGATGCGGTCGCCGGCATCGCCCAAGCCGGGGACGATGTAGGCGGCCTCGTTGAGGTGGTCGTCGATGGCGCAGGTATAGATATGCACGTCGGGGTCTTTCTCGGTCAGCGACTTGAGGCCCTCGGGGGCCGCGACGATGCACAGCATGCGGATGTCCTTGACACCGCGCTCGCGCAGATAGCTGATAGCCATCTCGGCAGAACCGCCCGTGGCGAGCATGGGATCGACGACCAGGCAGATACGCTGGTCGATATCCTTGGGCATCTTGCAGTAATACTCATGCGGCTCGTGGGTGACCTCGTCGCGCTCCATGCCAATGTGGCCCACGCGGGCAGAGGGCACCAGGTCGAGGATGCCATCGACCATTCCAAGGCCCGCGCGCAAAATGGGGACGATGGCGAGCTTCTTGCCGGCAAGCTGCTTAAACGTGGCAGTGGTGATGGGAGTCTCGACTTCGACATCCTCCATGGGCAGGTCGCGCATGGCCTCGTAGCCGTCAAAAAGCGCGAGCTCGCGTACGAGTTGGCGGAACTGGTTGGTGCCGGTCGACTTATCACGCAGGATCGACAACTTGTGCTGGACGAGCGGATGGTCGACAAGCGTCACGCGGGACGCATCGTAGGTAACGGTCATGGGTTGATGCCCCTTTCGTTGCGGCCGCAAAACGACCTTGCTGACATGACGCACAGCGATGTTGCCGCCGCCCGCCATGCATAAGTTTAGCGGTTTGTTGTATCGAACGCTCCGTCACAACCCTACTGAGTGGTGCTGAGCGAACGCCTGACCGCATCGTGCCAACCGTCCAGGTTGTGCTCGCGACGCTCAACGGACATATGGGGGTGGAACGTCTTAACGATCTGGGCGTTTTGCTCCAGCTCCTCCAGATCCTCCCAATACCCAACCGCAAGACCCGCCAAGTACGCGGCACCGATTGCCGTGGTCTCCACCGACTCACATTGCAGCACGGGGATATCCAGCAAGTCTGCCTGGAACTGCATGATGAACTCGTTGCGCGAGGCGCCGCCATCGACGGACAGGCGCTCGATCGAAAGACCCACGTCCTGCTCCATGGCACGCAGCACGTCATAGCTCTGATAGGCCATGGACTCGCAAGCGGCACGCACGATGGTCGCGCGACTCGAGGCGCCGGTCAGACCGCATACGATGCCGCGGGCGTGCGCGTCCCACCAAGGTGCACCCAAGCCCGCAAAAGCGGGGACAAAGTAGCATCCCTCGTTGTCGCTGATCGAGGAGGCGAGCCGTGCCGATTCGGATACGTTGGAGATAACGCCCATGTTGTCGCGCAGCCAGTTCATCGTTGAGCCGGCGGCAAAAATAGAACCCTCGAGCGCATAGCTGACCTTGCCGTCCGCAGCGATACCGATGGTGGAGACCAGGCCATTCTTGGATTCGACGATCTCGTCGCCGGTATTCATGAGCATAAAGCAGCCCGTGCCATAGGTGTTTTTGGTCTGGCCGGGATGGAAGCAGCAGTGGCCGAATAGCGACGCCTGCTGGTCGCCCGCCACGCCCATGATGGGTGGCATGTTGGTCATGATGTCGCTCGCGACGCGGCCGTAGTCGCCCGAGCTCCAACGAACCTCGGGCATCATGGAACGCGGGACGTCGAAAAGCGCCAGCAGATCGTCGTCCCAATCAAGCGTATGGATATTGAAGAGCGCGGTGCGGCTGGCATTGGTGTAGTCGGTGGCAAAGACCTGACCGCCGGTGAGGTTGTAGATGAGCCAGGTGTCGATGGTGCCGAACATGAGGTCGCCCGCCGCCGCGCTCTCACGCGCACCATCGACGTTGTCGAGGATCCACTGCACCTTGGAAGCCGAGAAATACGGATCGAGCGTAAGCCCCGTGCGGGAGCGCACCAGCTCTTCTGCGCCCTGCTCAACCAGCTCGTCGATCAGAGGCGCGGTGCGACGGCATTGCCACACGATGGCGTTATAGATGGGCTGGCCGCTTATGCGGTCCCACACTACCGTGGTCTCGCGCTGGTTGGAGATACCGATGGCGGCGATGCGGTCAGAATGGATGCCGCTCTTAAACTGAACCTCCATCATCACGCCGATCTGGCTCGCAAGCACCTCCGTGGGATCCTGCTCCACCCAGCCGGGGCGCGGGAAGCTGGTTTTGACGCTACGACGCGCCTGGGCGACGATGCAGCCGTACTCGTCGACGATGGTCGCGAGTACCGAGGTAGTGCCGCAGTCGAGTGCCATGATGTAGGAACCGCCAAAGTTAAACGAGGCATCTTCCATGCCCAGGCTGCCCAGATTCAACGACATCGCTTACACCTTTCTATTGCATCGGGTCGGACAGGACCCGTTCGATCTCTGATGCGGGAAGCGCGCCTTGGCGCAGGATCTGGAGCTCGCCGTGCTGAAACGACACGATGGTTGAGGCGTCGCGACACGGGGTCTCACCGGCGTCGACGGCCACATCGACCCCCTCCAGGATGCGCTCCTCCACCGTGACAAAACTTGCCGGCGCGGGCGCGCCATGCGTGTTGGCGCTGGTACAGGCAAGAGGGCTGCCGCAGGCGCGGATGAGCGCTTGCACCACGGGCGAGGCCGAAGCGCGAAGTGCCACCGTGTTGTCAGCGGCGCGCATAAAGGTCGGCACGCAGGGGGCCGCCTTAACCACGATAGTCAGGGCGCCCGGCCAGCATCGTCGGGCGAGCACGCGGGCCTCGTTAGGGATATCCACGCCATAGCGGTCGAGTGCCTCGGCATCATCGACCAGCCAGGCAACCGTTTGGGTGAGCTCGCGCTGCTTGAGGGTAAAGATGCGACGATAGCCGGTACCGAGTGCAGGGACCGCAGCGCCGTTGACGGTGGCCTGCGGATCGCGCGGCCACGGCAGAGGCTCACTTGTATCTTGTGGAACGGCATCCGAGAAAGCGTTGACCGCCACGGCAACACCGTAGACCGTCTCGGTTGGAATAAGCGCCAGGCCGCCGCGACCGAGTAGCTCGGCCGTGCGCTCGACTGCAAGCCGATGCGGCTCGCGCGCTCCCTCGTATACCCGATAGACCGTTTGCATGTGTATGCCAGCCCCTTACGCTCTGGTGCAAGTTTGTTTACTGTGGGGCATTCTCGCACGAAACGTTCAACCTATTTGCCCAGAGCGCATGTTGGTTTGGTGAGCGGCTCTAGTAGTCGGTGAAAGTGAGGGGGTTATTGGACTGCGACGAACTTCTTTGGCCTGCCGGCGTGGCGTTCTTGGGCGGCGTAGCGCTCGATGCTGTCTATCGTTATCATCCGACGGCCGTCGACGAGTTCAACATCGAGCTTTCCTGCTTTGACCAGCGCGGTAATCCGCGAAGCGGAGACTTTGAGGTCCAGCGCTGCGTCTTTAAATGTTCGGCACGCCGCTTCCCGAGCGTCATCGTGGTCGATTTCGACTGAAAGGGCCACGACCTCGGCCGAGCGTTCGTACCCTGCCGGAGTCAAACCGTTGTTGAGGTCGTCGGCCAAAAACGCCATCAGTGCCTCGGTGGCATGGGCAATCGCTTCTTCGCGCGTGTCGCCATCGGCAAAGGTGCCAGGAATCTGCGGGAAGCTAGCGCAGTAACCGTCGTCTTCTTTTATGAGAACGCAGTCATAGGTAAATCGCTGCCTCATTTTGCCTCCAGCTACCATCCAGCTTGGCGACGAATACTTGCCCACGTGCCCTTCTTTGGTCGATCACCACCAGAGCCGTTCGCGGTGACAACACGGTCACCAGAAACATGCTTAGCATGACTACCGACTTGCGCGACCTCCACGAATCCATCGTGCTTGAGTAGGGCAATGATTTCCCGAAAGGTAGGAGGTTGCATGGGCCGACCTCTTTCAGCCGTCCTAATTATAAACTAATTTATAATTTTTGCTAACCAGTTAATAAATATTACTGGCGCTGTTTGGGCTCGGTGACGATGGCTCGGACGATGCGGGGACGATCGGTGAGGTCGCGGACGATGCGCACGTCCGAGAGACCCGCCTGGCGACAGAGCTCGGCCGCGGCATCGAGGGCGCCCTCGTAGAGCTCGCAGGCAAACAGGCCGCCGGCGCGCAGCATATAGGGCGCCGCATTGAGCAGGCGGCGGAAGATATCGAGGCCGTCGGCGCCGCCCTCGAGCGCTAAATCGGGCTCGAAGTCCTTGACCTCGTGCGGCAGCGAGCGCATGACGTCAGTCGGAATGTAAGGCGGGTTGGAGACGAGCACGTCGAAGGTGCCCCATTCCTCGCGGGGGATAGAGCTCACCAGGTTTGTGAGGCTGAAGGCGACCTCATCGGACGTAAGCCCGAGCGCGTCGCGGTTTTTGTTGGCCAGGTCAATGGCACGCGGTTCGATATCGGTAGCGGTGCAGGTGACATGGCCGCGGCGCTCCCAGGCAAGGGAAAGCGAGATGCAGCCCGTGCCGCAGCCGACCTCGAGAACGCGGGCGATACGGGGCTCGACCGGAGCGGGCGCGGCGGCATCCTCCGTCAGAGACGCCTCGTGGTCGGCGCCTTCGATGGCGATGCCGTATTCGTCGAGCTCGGGCTCGGCGGCCTCCTCGGCCTCGGCATCTGCTGCCTGCGCGGCGGCTTCCTCGGCCTCGCGGTCGGCCAGTTCCTCGGCATAGGCACGGCTGCCCAGTACGTCGCTGCCTAGCGCCGCCTCATCGGCAGCTGTGAGGTTAGCGGCACGGCGCTCGGCCGTCGCTCGCTCGTCGGCCAACGCGGCTTCGGCTTTGCGCGCTTGCTCGACCTCGTCGTTCCAGGGCAGCTCAACGCGCTGACGGGCGGCAGCCTCGGGGCTCAGCACCTCGGCATCCAGATAATTGAGGACTTCCTCGACGAGCATCTCGGTCTCGGGACGCGGAATGAGTACGCCGGGGGCGCACGCGACGTCGATCATGCGGAACTGCGTGCTGCCGGTGATGTACTGCAGCGGCTCGCCCTTGGCGCGGCGGACGACCGCCGCGTGCATGGTCTCGAGCTGCGCCGCATCGAGCGTCTCGTCCATACGCATATATAAGTCGATGCGCGCCAGACCCGTGGCAGCGCAGAGCAGCCACTCGGCAGAAAGTCGGGGGTGTTCCTCGCCGCGCTCGGCCAGGTACTCCTTGGTCCACTCGAGACAACGCTTGATGGTCCAGATCTCGTTTGCCATGGGGTCCTCCCCTCTTAAGCGCCAGGCGGCGCGCGAATGTCGGAGCAGATTGTACGCGAGGCCAGCGCTTGGCAAGAGACGATTGAAAGCGATTATCGAGAATCAGCCCAGATTTTTGGTTTGACCCCGTCCAAAGTGCTCATTCGTCGACGTTCATATCTGCATCCGTCAAGCTTTTGGCAAGGTTGCCCCAAAACTAACCAATATCTAACCAAACGCTTGCCACATCGCTTGACGCGCGACGCGTCAAAAATCGCCCCACGACTTCTTGGACGATTTTTCGAGCAATATTTTCAATTGCAGATGCATACCGTTAATTGCTTTCAGCAGGTAGACAGCTTAAAGTCTATCAAAGACGATTGAATAACATCTCAAAGCAATAAGCCCAACCTAGTCATTTAAGAACGTCCCCAATGACTACCTCTAAGGCGCCGCAGGTTGAGCATAAGTCAGCGAAAACGCCCCTAAGCGAGCAAGGTGACGTGAAAGAGGAGGGAAGCGTACCTCGGTACGCGACCGACGATTGAACGTCAGATTGCCGCTTAGGGGCGTTTGCAGCGTCGAGCCGTTACGCGGTTTGGTAAAACCGCGTAACCCACTACACGGCCTGTGCCAGCTTCTCGGCTCGCTCGGCGGCGGCGAGTGCCTCGATCACGGTGCCGAGCTGGTCGCCCAGAAGAACGCCGTTGTAGGTGGAGTTGAAGCCGATGCGGTGATCGGTCACGCGGTCCTGGGGCTGGTTGTAGGTACGGATCTTCTCGGAACGGTTACCGTGGCCGATCTGGCTTTGGCGCTCGGCACCAAGCTCTGCCTGCTGCTTCTCGAGCTCCATCTCGTACAGACGGGCGCGCAGCATCTGCATGCAGACCTCGCGGTTCTGGATCTGGGAGCGCTGCTCCTGCGACTGCACCACGGTGTTGGTGGGCAGGTGGGTGATGCGCACGGCGGAGTAGGTGGTGTTAACGCACTGACCGCCAGGGCCCGAAGCGCAGTAAGTATCGATGCGCAGGTCGGACTGGTTGATCTGAACGTCGATCTCCTCGGCCTCGGGAAGCACGGCGACGGTTGCCGTGGAGGTCTGGATGCGACCCTGGGACTCGGTCTTGGGGACGCGCTGGACGCGATGCACGCCGGACTCGTACTTCATGACGGAGTAGACGCGGTCGCCCTCGACCTTGAACTCGATGGACTTAAAGCCGCCGGCCTCGCTGGGGCTGGAATCGAGCACGGTGGTCTTCCAGCCGCGCGACTCGCAGAAGCGCTGGTACATCTTGTACAGATCGCCGGCAAAGATGGCCGCCTCGTCGCCACCGGCGGCGGAACGGATCTCGACGATGGTGTTCTTGTCGTCGTTGGGGTCGCTCGGGATGAGCATGTACTTAATGTCTTCCTCGAGCTGGGGAAGCTTGGCCTCGTTTTCGGAGATGTCCATCTGGAGCATCTCCTTCTCATCGGCGTCGGTGGTATCGTGGAGCATTTCCTTGGCAGCCTCGATGTCGTCGAGCGCGCCGATGTACTCGCGCGAAGCGGCAATGAGGTCGGACTGGTGCGCGTACTCCTTGTTGAGACGCGTGAACTCCTTGATGTCGGAGGCGACGGCCGGGTCGGACAGCTTCTTCTCGAGCTCCTCGTAGGCCTTGATGATCTTTTCGAGCTTGTCGCGCATGGCGGGACTCCTTTATATGCGTGAAGGTGAAAATCGGCAGAGTTGATGGGGCGCATGGCGCCACTGCGGGGGTAAGCCCAGCTAGAACATGTCGATCTTCAGATACATGCGCATCCCTTCGCGTGTGGGGTACATAGTTGCGGTCTAACCCATACATGATAGCGTGCGCAGACAAACCTGCATATAACCCGCACGGAATGATTGGTGCAAACAAACCTGACCCCATTGCATCAAGGGCTTGCTTTTTGGCTAGAGCGTTTGAAGCAGGGCGATGAGGAAGCGAACACCCTGGAGGTAGGCACGGCGGGTAATGCGCTCGTTAGTGCCGTGGACACCGCACTCACACTCGTCGTCATCAACCACAAAGGCCGAGAAGCGAATGCACTCAGGGCAAATGTGCTGGTAGTTGGCAGCGTCGGTCGCACCGATTACGGTCGAGGGCACAATTGCTACCGGCTCGAATGATCCGTTTTCCTCCGTCCCCTTTGGATCACGGAAATAGCGGGCGGCAATGGAGCGAACCGCCTCGAGGCCGGGACCACCGATGCGCGGGCACGGCGAGGGTTCGGAGCTACCGGGGCCCAGCTCCACTTCGACACGACCGGCAAGGTCCGCCCCGGCAACCGCCTCACGGCAGCGCGCCACAACGTCGGCCACGCTCGTGCCCTCGAGCATGCGGAAGTTGATGTTGGCCCACATATCCTGCGGCATTACGTTGGCGCCGGTGCTGCCACCCTCGATCTGCGTGGGTGCGCAGGTGGTCGTCACCAGCGGATAGAGCTTTTTGCTGGCGAGGCAATCGCAGACAATGGCATCCCCGTTGGCGGCAATTTCATCGGCCGTGTAGAGCCCCAACTCGACGAGTTGGGCGGCAAGCAAGTCGGTCACGCGCGGCGGCCACTCGATATCGCAGATTGCGGTGATGGCACGGCTCAGCACCTCGAGCGAAGTGCCGCCGTAGGGGTTAGACGAATGCCCGCCTTCACTCTTCGTCTTGAGCACGATATCGGCATAGCCCTTCTCCGCGAGGTCGGCATGCATAAGCCAGCCCTCGCCCGCGCCATACTCGGCATCCGAAACGATGCGGTAGTCGCCCTCGTCGATCAGGTATTCAAGTTCAATACCGCGCTCCTCGAGCACACGACCGATCGCTCCCGCGCCGTACTGCGTGGTTTCCTCGTCCTGGCCAAAGGCGAGCAGCAGGGTGCGCTCGTGCTCCCAGCCGTGCGCCAGCGCATACTCAACCGCCTCGAGAATGCCTGCGACCTGGTCTTTCATGTCGATAGCGCCGCGACCCCAAATGTAGGTGTCGTCCACGTGGCCACTAAAGGGGGCATGCGTCCAGTCAGCCTCGGTGCCGGGCACCACGGGGACCACGTCCATGTGGCCCATGAGCATGACGGGTTTGAGGGCGGGGTCGGAACCGCTAAGCGTCACCAATAGCGAATGGTCGATAAGCTCGACCTCGCCCGCCGCAAACACGCGCGGCCAGGCCTGCTGCATATAGACGCGCAGGTCGTCGAAGGGCTGCCAGTCCACCGCCTCGGCATCCATGCTCGAGACAGTCGGAAACGACAGCACGCGGCCCAAGCGCTCGCACGCGCCAGCTTCGTCCAAATCGGCAAAATCATCCTCATGCGCAAAGAAGCGCCAAACCTCGGCCATGGCATCCTTTCGATTGTGATGACGAGGGCCGCCCCACCGGAGCGGCCCTGCCACATAAGCGTTTGCGGTCGGTTATTTGTCCTCGAGATAACGCGAGAGGAACTCGCGGGTACGCTGGTGCTTGGGGTTGCCAAAGAGCTCCGCCGGCGCGGCGTCCTCGAGCACCACGCCCTTGTCCATAAAGACCACGCGGTCGGACACGGTTCGGGCAAAGGCCATCTCGTGCGTGACGACGACCATGGTCATGCCGTCGGCAGCGAGCTTGCGCATGACCTCGAGCACCTCTCCCACGATCTCGGGGTCGAGCGCGGAGGTCGGCTCGTCGAACAGCATGATCTGCGGATTCATGCATAGGGCACGAGCGATGGCCACGCGCTGTTTTTGACCACCGGACAGGCGGCCCACGGCGGCGTGCGCAAACTTTTCGAGTCCCACGCTCGTCAGATGTTCCATCGCGACCTTCTCGGCCTCGGCCTTGCTCATCTTTTTGAGCGTGACGGGCGCGAGCGTGCAGTTGTCGAGCACATCCATGTTGTTGAACAGGTTGAAGCCCTGGAACACCATGCCGATGTCCTCACGCAGCTTGTTAATGTTGCAACGCTCGGCCGTGAGGTCCTGGCCATGGAACCAGATGTGGCCCGCGTCCGGGGTCTCGAGCAGGTTGAGGCAGCGCAGGAAGGTCGACTTGCCCGAACCCGAGGCGCCGATAATGGTGACGACCTCGCCTGATTTGACGGACAGGTCGATGCCCTTGAGTACCTCGAGCGAGCCGAAGCTCTTGCGCAGGCCCTCGACGCGGATGAGCGGCTCATTGGTCTGTGCGGCGGCCGCGGTGCCGGTAGTGGCGGTATCTGCCATGATGATTCTCCTCGTCTTAAGCCTAGTTGGAGCTGGGCAACGTGGCCGGAGCCTCGGCGCCGAGCTTTTTGCCAAAGGCCTCGAGCAGGCGGCTCGCCACGAGCGTCAGGATCAGGTAGACCACGAGCGCCACGCAGTAGACCTCCATCTGGCGGTAGTACACGCCGGCGACAGTGGTGGTGGCGTACATGAGGTCGAACACGCCGATGACCGAAAGCACCGACGAATCCTTGATGTTGATGATGAGCTCGTTGGTGAGCGCCGGAATCGCGTTTTTAATGCCCTGGGGGAACACGACCTTGCGCATAGCCTGCCACTGCGAAAGACCCAGCGAGCGCGCTGCCTCGGCCTGGCCGGGATCGATGGACTCGATGCCGCCGCGCAGGACCTCCATCATGTAGGCGGTGGAGTTGAGCGAGATGGTGACGAGGCCGGCGGTGAAGGTACTCCAGATCTGGTTGGCCTGGGCGGTCTCGAAGCCCATGCCGCGCAAAACGGTGAAGCCCGCGTAATAGATGAGCAGGCCCTGGACCATCATGGGCGTGCCGCGCACGATGGTGGAGTAGATGGTCGCAAAGCCGCGGCCGATACTCTTAAAGAAGCGCACCAGGTCGTTGTCCACGCGATCGAAGGTCTGAATACGCAGGAACACAAAGAGCAGCGCCAGGAAGAATGCGATGACGGTGCCGAAGGTGGCAAGCGCGATGGTGATCTCGATACCGCGGATAAAGAAGTCCCCGCTCTTGTAGGTCATGTAGACCAGGCTCGACAAAAAGTCGCTGGGGTTGGAGTCCGAGACAATGCTCACCCGCACCAGATCGATAAACGACATGACGCAACGGTCCACGAAAAAGATCGCCGCGATGGCGACCACGACGTAGCTGCCTAAGCGTGCGCCACGACGGAAGCGATCGGATGCGAACGGCGACGTTTCGCGATAGTCGTTCCAATGCATGAGTTTGGTGACGAGCGCCGCCGCCGACACGACGAGCCAGGCCCAAAGGATTGCCCAGAGGCAGTCTTGGAACACGCCCGTAGGCGCCAAGAAGCTCAGCGGCGTGGGGTTGCGTTGGCTAAACGCCAGGCCGAGCGCCGCGATAACGCTCGTGCCCAGGTACACATAACGGTGGTCGGCCTTGATAAAGGAGGCCAGGCGATTGATGGTTTTCATGCTGCCTCCCTATGCCGGCTGACGGTCGAGGCACGCGTCCCACATTTGGTCGCGCTCCTCCTGGCTGACACCCTTGAGTGTCTTGTCGATGAGCTTAAGCAGCTTGTCCGAGCCCTTGCGGCAGCCGACGTTTGCCGCGACCTCCTGCTTAAAGCCCTCGCCCTCGGCAAAATGAATGGGGACAATGCCCGGGTTTTGGGCCATATAGCCCTTCTCGTTCTCGGTGTTGTAGGTCACGGCGTCGCAGGTACCCTGCAGCAGGTTCGAGAACACCGTGGGAACCGAATCGACCGGGTTCTTGTGCACAACGCCCGGGATCTCGTCGATAACGGTATCGAGCATGGTGTCCTTTTGGCCGAGGACCGTGGCACCACTGAAGTCGCTGAGCTTGGTGGCGTTCTGGTAAGGCGAGCCCTCTTTTACGAACAGGCCAAAGTAGCCGATAAAGTACGGGTCGGAGAAGCCGACGGACTCCTCGCGCTCGGGCGTGGCGCTCATGCCGGCGATGATGAGGTCGATCTGGCCGTTGTTGAGCGAATCGATAAGGCCCGAGAAGCTCTGCTTGACGGCAACGGGCTCGCCGCCGAGGGCCTTGCAGACGATCTTGGCGATCTGCACGTCGTAGCCGTCGGCATAGGCGCCCTGCACGTTGTCGATGGGGATGGTGTACTCGCTGGCCTCGGAGACCTGCCAGTTGTACGGGGCGTAGGCTGCCTCCATACCGATGCGGATCTTGTCCTTGCCGATCACGGAATCGGACAGGTCGTCGCGACAGCCACCCGTCGTGGGCTGAACTACTTCCAGCGTGGAGGGGCGCTGGCAACCGGCAAGTGCGCCGGCGACGACAGAAGCGCTCGCAGCGAGGGCGCTACCCAAGAAGATACGACGGCTGCACACCGGCTGTGGATGCGCGTCGCGTTGATGGGGAGAATGCATAATCTGCCTTCCCTGTTGAATCGTACGCTAACGACTTAACAGGATACCGCTCAGCGTTACTTCCAGCAGATGCATATATAAGATGCATATATACAAGTTTACGAACTGAAAACGATTGGTAGTCGTTGGGGACGTTCTTAAACGACTAGTCAAACAAGAACGTCCCCAACGACTAGGCATGAAAAAGGCAAGGCATAGACCTTCTGGTCATGCCTTGCCTTTTGAATGACAAATTGTCGCTCTGGGTGGCGCGCAGCGTCGACCGGCCCGCCGTTCGTCAGAACGGCGGAACCTCTAGAGCAAGGTAACGCTAAAGCTGCGCTTGTCCGTCTCGCCGGGGGCCAAGGTGATGGTGTTGACCTTATGCTCAAAGACGTCGTCCTCGGTGTCCATGGTGGTGTGACCGGTCCAAGGCTCGAGCGCCACAAACGGAGCGTCGTTGGCGGCAGACCACACGCCGATGTACTTAAAGCCCTCAAAGTCGATCTTGACGCCGTGGCCCGACTTGCGACCGCGCAGCGTGAGCGTGGAGCCCGGGGTATCGGTGAACATGATGGCGTCGTTATCGAAGCTGCGGTGCGTGATGGGCAGCACGTCCGAGTTATCGGGAGCCTTGTAGCTACCCTCGAACGTCATAAGACCGTCGGGCGTAATGACGGGGGCCTCGTTAGTCCAAGCCTCGGTAAACGCCAACTCGTAATCCTCGAACGCCTCGTCCTCGGCGCCGGGGGCGGGCACGTTAAATGCGGGGTGGCCGCCCACCGAGAACGGCAGGTCCACGTCGCCGGTGTTGGTGACGGCAAAGGTCTGCGTGAGGGTGGCGTCGCCGGTCAGGGCATAGGTCATATTGAGCTTAAAGTGGAACGGGAACGCCTTGAGCGACTCGGGCGTGTCGGTGAGCTCGTAGGTAACGGACGAACCATCCTCCGACACCTCGACGATCTTGTGCTCGACAATGCGCGCGATGCCGTGGCGCGCCATCTCGCAGGTGCCGGCTGCAGACGTCGCCGTGTTGTTGTGCAGCGATCCCACGATGGGGAACAAGATGGGCGCGTGCTTGCCCCAAAAGGCCGGGTCGCCCCGCCACAGATACTCATTGCCGTTGAGAGCAAGGCTCGTGAGCTGGGCGCCCATGGAATCGATGGCCGCGGTGAGGCCGCCGCGCTTGATGGTAGTGACGGTGGACATACTACTTCCTCCAATGGTAAACAACGGTGTCGATGGTTATTGTCCCACTCTTGGCGGCGGGGTTGAGCGGCAGGCGCAGTTATTGAGCAATAGCGTAAAGGTCAAACCCACCCTGCGGCGTGCTATCGACCGTATCGGGTGCTTGCGAATTAAAACTCACCGGGACCATGCGCTTTGAGGCGCGGTAACGCGTGCCGTCGGTGGCGACGGGCGGCTCATCGACCGTGAGCTCGTAATCGCCGGGCTTGAGCTCGATACCGTCACCTTCGGAATTGACGTATTGATACTCGTCGATTGCTTGTCCCTTGAGTGTGCGGCCCACGATATGGACGAGCATTTGGCTATCGCCGCGCGCGGTATCCCACGTCGCACCGTCCTTAACCTCGACCGACACATGCACCGAGCGCGTGCGGCTGAGCGATTGCTCGACGGACATCTCAACCTTGGCGGCGTCTTGGCGCTGCTGCTCGACATGGCCCCAGATGCTGCCGATTGCCGAGCAGGCGATAACGCCGGCCATGAAGGCGATGAGGATGGGGCCGAGCGGAGAGCGGCGTCCCGCGTCTTCCTCATGAGCCAGGTCGGGGCGATGCGTTGGCGCAGGCGCCTGAGCACCCTGCGCGGGCACGTCGAGAATGCTGAAAGATGCCGTACTGCCGGGGTCGATGGTGTGGCGCGGCTGCGGGGTCTTGGCCGGCGAGATGGACATGTCGGCTGGCTCACCCAGCGTGGCCGTGGCATCGGCCTTTGCCTCGTCGGCCTCGGCCTGAGCCCAGGCCCGTTCAAAAGTCAGGGGCTCGGCGGCATCGGGGGCGACGTCCGTCTCGACGGCATCGTTACCGGTCTCGTCCTCGTCGCTCGACACGTCACGCGGCGACGGCTCGTCCCACTCCTCGTCCGGAGCCTCGCCCTCGCTATACCACCATTCAAAATTATCGATATCCATACGGGGCGCCCCTTAGGCCTCGCAAATAAACACTTGCTAGTCTTATACCCGCAGACGGCGCCGGAGCTCGCCGACACAGACAGGAAAACCGTCACAACATTCGGCGCTTTTCCTCGTTTTCGAGATTTTCGCCGAAAGTTGTGACGGCTTGGGCGACTGGCTGGCAGAGCAATGTGACAAAGGAGCTGCCCCTTTGTCACATTCTGCTAGAGTTGCAGGGATTGAATCCCGCCTATTCATGCGACATTGGAGTGACAACCTTGACCGCCGCAACCACGCCTAAAAGTAAGCCAACCGCCGCCGCGCTCTCCCCCGCGCGCACCAAGCTCTGCCTGGCGCTGCTCGTGCTGTTGGGATTCTCGCTCGGCTGCTCCGAGTTCGTGGTCATCGGTATCGAGAGCGACTTGGCAACGGAACTCGGCGTATCACTTGCCACTGCGGGCCAGCTCATCAGCGTGTTCGCGCTCGTCTACGCTATCGCTACGCCGGTGCTTGCGCTTGGCACGGGGCGGTTCCGCCGCTACCAGCTGCTCGTGTGCTACAGCATCGTCTTTGTGCTCGGCAATTTGGTTATGGCGCTAGCACCTAACTTCCAAGCGCTCTTTATCTCGCGCATTGTCCTGGGCTCCGTCTCGGGCGCACTGCTCGCCGTGGGTGTGACGTACATCCCCGAGCTGCTGTCCCCGCAGCAAACCTCACTCGCCATCTCGGTCGTGTACGGTGCGTTTTCCGTGGCAATGGTCTTTGTCACTTCGATCGGCAAGTTTGTGGCCGACACGCTCGATTGGCACGTGGCCATGTACGGCACGCTGACCTTTGCCGTTCTGACCTGCGGAGCGCTCGTGGCGTTTATGCCGCGCGCTGGGCAAACCGACGAGCCTGCCACCTTCCGCGAGCAGGCGGGGCTGCTACGCGAGCCGAGCATCATCACCGGCATGCTCATCTTCTTGTTTGGCGTGGGGTCGGTCTACGTGTTTTACGGCTATGTGACGCCTTATCTAGAACAGGTGCTGGGTATGGGCACCGTTCAGGCGAGCACCACGCTCATGGCCTACGGCGTGTTCTGCCTGATCTCGAACATCCTGGGCGGATGGATTGATGCGCGCTTTGGCATGAAGGCGCTGCTTGTGACGTTTGTGCTGCAGGCTGCGGCGTTGCTCGGGCTGTTTGCTGTGGGCGGCACCATGCCGCTCGCGCTGGTCTTTGTCTTTAGCTTGGCGCTGCTCATGTACCTGTTCTCAGTGTCGTGCATCACACACTTTATGGACGTGGCACGCAGCCGCCACCCCAAGTCGATGGTACTCGCAAGTTCGGTTGAGCCCATGGCGTTTAACGTCGGCATCTCGTTTGGCACCGCAGTGGGCGGTGCCGTGGTAAGCGGCGTTGGCATTGCGTACGTGGGCGCAGTGGGTGCCGCGTTCTCGCTTGTGGCCTGGGCGCTCACGCTGGTGACGATTAAGCTCGCCCGCTGGGAGCGCAAGCGGGCAAGGGCGTAGGCGTAGATGCGATACTCGAGCTCGATGATGGCGATCGAACGAAAATCGCATATGCAACGTGTACTGTTTATCTGTCATGGGAACATCTGTCGCTCGACGAGGTAACCGCTGATTATCAGGCATATCAACCATTCAAATCATCTGACCTACTACCTTTTTACTACTCATAGAGGCTCAGGCACGACAGGCCAGATGGTTCCGCTTTTCACAACAGCCTACTTTTTCGACCGTTCAACAGGTCAGTAGATTAAATAGCTTATCAGCATGCTAGAGTTGTACCTGCTACACAGCTCTAGCATTTTTTAATGCTCGCGCTTCACAACTGAAGACACTCAAGTCAGTGACAAGGAGGGGTATTTGCCCTTTCTCCTTGCTGACTCGTGCCACCGCGAAGCGCTTGGAGCTGTGTAGCAACTGTGGGTGGATACTCCTCCTTTTCGTGCTACACATTCCGCACTTCGGATGAGCCTCCTTCCGCAGTTTCCGTCACGCCAATGGAAGGAGAACGCATCGTGCACAAACGCATAGCTTTCATCTCTCAAAAAGCTCGATTTGCTGCACAACAATTCCGTTATCACGATGAATAAAACGTGACCCTCGTCCGTTAACCCCAAGCTGCGAAATCGGTGTCAGCTCACACCGATAGCATTTAATTCACAGACGTCTTGAAAAGAAATACTTGAAGTCATAAAGACGTTGATGCGCCGATCGCCAGAGAAAGGATGATTTTTATGGCAAACAAAGCACCAGCACAATGCCCATCTTGCGGAGAGCGCACAGGTTGGAAATGCACAGGTGAATCTAATAAAGGCTTCAGTGTGGGAAAAGCCGCTGCTGGAGGTCTGCTTTTAGGCCCCATTGGCCTCGTGGGCGGAGCACTTGGCAAGAAGAAAAAGACGTATTACTGCCAGAACTGCGGATTCCGCGAAGACTACGATGCGTAAGGGATGACACCCATGACGGACGAAAACACTGACGCCGAAAGTGAAAGCGCAAAGTTTGCGACGCGCTTTAAAAAGACATTGCTGGCTATGCTTGCCGTCTGCCTTCTTTGTGCCCTATACATCACCAGCTGTGCTTGCATATTGAATTCTTTCAATGATTCGTCAAGCCCTTCTTCTTCTGCCGCCTATGACGAAGACGATGAGGGCTACGATGACGATGATGATTATTCTTCTCACTCCAGCTCATCATCGAGCACATTATTAGATGAGGACGATTGGGTTGATACGGATGACGGCAAAACGTATCTAAAGTCTGACTCGGAAGACGGTGGCACAGACTATATCGACACCGATGGGGAGTACGCCATTCATAAAAATGCTGATGGAACTGGAGCAATTGCTGACGGCAATGGCAACAAAGCCGTGGATAACGATGGAGACGGAAAACTCGATTCCTATTCAACCGATAATGGAAAAACTTGGAACAGTCTCGAATGACACGGCAATATCTATCGCTCGGCTAGATAAGCGCTGATTATCAGGCGTATCAGCCAACCAAACACAGCGTTTACCAAGTGTCGGAGGAAGGAAAGCCCAATGAGCCAAAAGAACCGCCCGATTGCTGTTACGGCAGAACTCGTCCCGTCTCTGATTTCCACTGCAATCAACGATTGCGCCCCATCAGCCTATCAGCCGCTTTACGCAACAAGCCCGACCATCTGACGAAGCGTTCATGATCAATCTTGAAAATGGCACTGCCACGATGAGCGATGCCAGCATTCTGACTTTTGTTTGCGGCAAACCACAAACAGAGCCTTCAGCCACATCTTCACGTTTTCTTGGAGGAACAAATGCGCAAACAAGCATTGCTCATCCCATTGTTGGCTTCATGTATCCTGCTGAGCGGCTGCGCAAGTCAGGGGACAAAACTCGACCAGCAGATTGCCTCAATCGGAAAAATTACCGCCGACTCTTGGGACGAGCTTCAGTCTCTTAATAGCCAATATAAAGAACTTGATGCTAGCGGGAAGCGGGATGTTAAACACTACAAAAACTTGGAAAGCGCCCTCGTAGAATGCTCGAAGCTCAGAACCGACCAGCAATTTAGCAAAGATTTGAAAAAGTCGATCCATTGGCGACAAAAACACGCGGACGATACGGATCAGGGTGTTTTAGTAGATGCTGAGCTAGCAAAGCTAGAAAAATACCGTTCCGCAGATTTCTCCAGCGACGCGGTTAAGAACTCTTGCACCAAGTATTTGGAAGGACTCGACACCCAAAAAGCCGCCCTCGGCGAAGCCCTTAAATCGGACGAGCAAATTGAATGGCAAAAGGGCATGGTTCTTCGTTACGAAGCGCTCAACGAGCTTTATGAGGAGATAGGATTCCTTGCCACGGACGATGACTTTGTCTCTAATTACATCGCAGGACTAGACAAACAGAAGAAGCTGCTAACAGCTCTCGAAGCCATTGAGGCCGATATCGACAGCCAGACCGACCGAATCGACAACGAGGTAACATGGACTGACTATTCTGCCAGCTTCGAGGTCGACAACAACACCGACTATCAATTTGATTCGGCTTGGGAATGTTCGCTAAAAAATGAGTCGGGCACCGTGACTGAAAATTCAACATGCCAAGTTGATAACATTAAGCCTCATTCTAGATATACGGTGACGTTCTACTTCTCCAATCCCGATAGCGGTTATGGTGGATGCGAATGGAATAACTACTACACGGATATTGTCTATTAAGGCCATCTTTCAATAACCATTAATTAATAGAGTGACCATGGAACCATTGAATTGCAAGCTCATCGACCTCTGCGCCGATGAAGAAAACCCTGAAGGGCGCAAATTAGCCCATGAAACCCTAGCCCGTCTCTGCGTTGCTATTGAGCGAACCGCAGAGACCAACCAATCCAAAGGAAAAGTCGATCAGCCCAACGACAGCGCACCAAGCACGTGCATCAAAATCCGTTCTGAAGCACGTCGCATCTCACGGCACCTCAGGGCTCGTAAGAGATCCGTTATAGCCTTCGCCGTATTGTTCGCATTACTTATCGCCAGCACGGCTATTGGAGTCCATTCATATAGCGAGCAGGTTGAGAGCTATAACGCACTTTCCGCTAAGTACGATTCTCTTTCAGATGACTATGATGATGCGTTCGACAAGGCAACTCTTTTGCAAGATAACAACAACAAGCTGCGGAGCCACATCGAAAAGATACAGAACGAAAAAGCAGATTTAAGTCGAGAGCTTACGCTCTATAAAGACCAGCAGGCAACTATCGACGATGAGAAAGCGAAGCTCGAAGAACTCCACTCCCAGTTTGATGCTCTTCAAAGCGAGCGCGATGAACTCCAAAAACAGGTTGATGCAAAGAAACTGGAGCAAGAGCGCGCCCAACGGGAGGCTGAACAAAACCGCATCCAAAGTGAAGCTCAGGCCACGCAGGGCCAAACCGTGTACTGGGTCTCGGGCGGCAACGTCTACCACACCACGCCAGACTGCCCAACGCTGAAACGCTCATCTGGAATTCACAGCGGAAGCATCTCCGCAAGCGGTAAAAGCCGCTGTTGCAAGGTCTGCGGATAACAGTGAAATAGCTGCATAATGATAATTAAACTTGGAGGAGGGTGCATGATGCCCTTCCTCCAAGTCATACTCCATGGCCTCTACGGCACATTCTATTGCCTTTCAGTTTTAGGCCAAAACAAGAGCTATGCAGCCCTGGAACGTTTCCTATAGTCTTGCCAGTTGGGCAACAAAACATATTTCCTAAGGAGATAGCGAACCTGTTCCATATCCCAACCCTTTGTTGGCACTTGTTTTTCGAAGAGTTTGACCAGCGATGCCACTGTTTTCAGGTTGAAGCTATATCTAGCAGAATCAACCTCTTCAAGAGAATAATGAAACGGCGGCCTCTCCGCCCCTTCTTTAATTCCGAACGAGATGCACGATTCGATCCTATTTATTGAACCATAGTCCGACAATACCCAGGGACTTTTCTCAGCAAGGGAACTCTCCCACGTTGCCTTAAATCGCCCAAGTACATACTCAGACATATCAGACCACTCGCCGTGTTTTATTACATCCGCAAGAGATTTATATCTATGTTTGCGAACATACTCGATGCGATACGAATCAAAAGACTCTCGATACTCTTCGCCATAGTAAGCAGGATGGTCTCCCCAATATACGATCACCTCCTTTCTCACTTCAACCCAATCTATCTTTGCAGCGCGGTCGACAATAAGACTCCTTCTTTTGCCACTCAGCTTGGATGTCAGCTCTTGAAATAGGTCATCGTCTATCTTCTTGTCTTTTTTTGCATAATAAAGGCGATCCCCATACAGTCCAAAATATTTTGAAAGCTCGCCATTGGTCAGTCTTGCTGTCTGCCACTGTCCATTTGCTATATGGTACATATTTCGCGTGAATTCCCGAACGAACAGCGAATCGAATAGGATGGCGAACTCTTCCTCGATTTCCGATTTTCTCCCGTTCGTCTTTCTCCCATCAATCCTCTCCAACGGCGTTTTGTAAACCTCATTTACAACGAACAATCGATTGGTCGGCCTCTCATAGCGGCAATACAGTTCCCAATGCTTCAGTTGCAGTTGCTTCGACTTGCCTGTTTTTTGCTTCTCGTGAAATAGCTCACACATTTCCTTGTAGCTGTACTCTCCAACTTTTAGTTCTAAATCCAAATAAACCTCCTATCAATCCAACTGAATTACCTTCCTGCACGAATTTAATTTGTCACTATAATTATTTTATTAACTTATAGATGCTCGATTTCATCTCGCATAATTTGTCACTAATCAACTACCATATATAATTATTATTTATTTAGGGACTTGAAAGGTGACAAATATAATCATTTGCTACGTCTCGAAGAGATGTAGCAAACTATAAGTAATGCGAGATTGATATTGTTAAACATCAGGTAGATACGTTAGTAAGTAGCGGATACAAACTCACCTCCCTGAATTAAGATTACCAACTCCGCTATTTAGGTACAGTGAAAGTATCCCCTAGCATGTAACGGCTATACGCCAAACCATCAATATCAATTCCCTATTTCGCGATATAGTTTTGAGCTATCGAGTTTATATATTTGATTTTTATTTACCACGACATACATTTTTGTTGCCAGCTTCTCTATATAGAGTGCTCCTGCTGATACCAGTCTTTTCACATATCTCTTTAACCGACTTCGTGCCGTCGTTTTCAAATAGATAGAGAGCCATGTTGAGAGCGTCTTCATCAACATTAGGTCTGCCGAACTTCACACCTTGCTTCATAGCGGCCTCCCTGCCCTCGGCAGCATTCTCAAGGATGATCTGCCTCTGGAACTCAGCAATCGCTGACAGCATATGAAATATCAACTTGCCTGCTGGAGTGGTTGTATCGATAGCCTCTTTCTTGCTATGAACCTCGACATGCATCTGTTCGAAGGTCTCCATAAGGTCAATTAGGTCTTTAGTACTCCTGCCAAGTCGAGACAACTCAGTGATATAGACTTCATCGCCCTCGCGCAGACGAGAGAGCATATCTTTCAGAGCAGGACGATTGGCGTTCTTGCCCGAAGCCTTATCGATAAATATCTGGTTATCCTTTAAGCCAAGCTCATGCGCATATTCAAGCTGCCTTGCCTCGTTCTGTTCCTTTGTTGAGCAGCGAGCGTAGAGAAACTTCATCGCGTGCCTCCAATTCCTATATGTCTCAAAAGTCCTATTAGTATTTTATATTGAGACATATACTTTTGGAATATCTTTTAGGACACTATTTGATTCAAAAGCCTCACTTGGGGAGTGGTATTTCTCATGTCTCAAATGTTATGAATTTTGGGATACACCGTGACGCGGCTTAACTCTCTTGCGCACTCCCAGCTTGCAGAAGGCGCGTTACCTCGTAAGCCCCTGCCCCAGTCTGTTTTAGCGCATACGGGGCGTTTTACACTTTTGCCTCAACTTCTACTTGGCAGACCCCATCTATGTAGTTGATATCAACATGACAGGAAGAATAAATTCCTCCGACCGTCTACCTTCACTGTAAATAGCGTATTACCAAGGCATAATCGCCAATGCTATCGAGAAGACCGCTAGCTGCCTAAAACGCCTTGAATCTTCGCGCCCTGAGAAATGCCAGCAGGAAGCGGCACCGTTCGCCCTTTTACTCAAAATGAAAGCCCGTGTCCTTGATACAATCTCATCTACCACACCGCAACATCCATATATTTGGATGGAGCTTCACAATGGCATAGCTGCCGCTTTGCGTATGCAAACAGGCGAATTGGAGGGCACCCGCCTTTCAAGGTCTGTTCGCATATGCATGTGAAGCCTTGCGGTGTGGTAACTGTGGTAGGTGTCCTCCACATCGCTTCATTTGGTTGATGTGCTTCTCCCCTTCCACTTTGTCGGAATTCCTTTGGAAGGAGAGGTCATGCCCCTTATCAACTGCCCAGAATGCGGAAAGCAGGTTTCGGACAAAGCCCCAACCTGCCCAAATTGTGGCTTTCCGCTGAACAGCATCTCCAGCAACGAAGCAACCAGCGGTACAGAAGACACTCAAGGCGATCAGCCAGAATCTGTGACCGAGAAGCAAAAAGATGGTTCCTCGAATGAAGCGCAGGACAATAACAGGCTCCCCGATACGCAAACGAAAAAGCCAGCGCAAGAGGGGCAAAAGAAAAAGAAGCGAGTCGTTTCAGGCAAAATAAAATTGGCAGCAGCAGTACTCGGCATAGTCGCAGTCGCAGAAATTGCCGTTGGGGCTATGCTTGCATCGAACATCATCTGCATACACAAATGGAGCGGAAACAACTGTTGCCAAGTCAATCATTGCTATAAATGCGGAAAAGTCGATCCCAATGGAAAGATTGACCCCGATGCACACGACTGGAACTCCGCAACGTGCACCGAACCGAAAACTTGTGTCAACTGTGGGGAAACCGTCGGAGAGAAAAACCCAGACAATCATTGCTTCGAGGACAGAAGCGATGGTTCAAAGGTCTGTACGCGCTGCGGAAAGATAATTCCAGCCCCAAATAGCACCGATGAAGCGGAAGGCGATAGCCCTTCAACCGCAACTAGCCAGTCATCTGAAGACAACAGCCAGACCGCGACAGAGGAGACCGCCCCTTCCGCATTTTCCTTTTCCCCTAGCACCTTCAACAAAAAGCTCAAAAGCAATCTAGACGCAGACGTTATCGACAAGAGCACCGATGAGCTTATTTCCTATGTGTTCGTTGATGACATAAAGAACCCCGATATGTACGCAATGCTCTCTTTTACAACAATGGACGGGCAGAGCAATCTGACAAAGAGCAGCAGGTATGACAGCTCCTGCAACCCGTCCCCCATCCTTATGATTGACACCACAAAATGCGACTCAGCGATTGTTGCACGTGGATTCATAATGGCCTGTGATTCCTCGCTCTCAAAAACCGATGCTCAGGAAGTCGTTACAAATCTTGCAAACAGTGTCGAAGACTTCAGTGGGTCTACAAGCAAAAACGGGATTACATATCTTTTTGCCAGCGACGGTGAGAAAGTCATGCTTAGGGCAACAGTCGCATAGGCTCCTCAATCCACACTGTGCAATGTCTGGCACCGTAGCGTACTTCGCCACGGTGCCCTTTCTTTCGAACTGCGATTTCAATTGATGTCCGCTCAGCCTATAGCAAAAATGCACACTGAGAGCGAAATTAAGGCTTGGAATTGCACCGATGGGCACTTACTCCAACCCCAGCCCCAACGGGGCAAATAGGCCTCATTTCCTTTGATTTAGCCCAATAAACGAACCCTTTTACCATGGCATAGACAACCCCATAGTTACAATCATGTTGTCGTGCTTGAGTCTCTGAAAGGAGATCCAAGCTATGTCGAATAGGAAAGATAACAAGGGTCGAGTTCTCCATCGCGGAGAAGGCCAGCGCCCAGACGGTCGTTACTCGTTCAAATACACCAATTGGATGGGAAAAACCTGCTTTGCCTATTCGTGGACTTTGACAATTCACGACCAAACGCCACACGGCAAAAAGAGAGACCTCTGCTTAAGGCAGAAAGAACAGCAGATTCAAAAAGACCTCTTCGACCACATTGCACCTGAGAACATGAACGTCATGACTCTGGTTGAGAACTACCTTGCGACCAAGGTTGCGGTACGAAAGACAACTGTTAGCGCCTATAAAACCGTCACCAATTACCTGAAAACAGACAGCTTCAGCAAAGCCCAAATATCAAACATTACGGTGTTGGATGCAAAGAAATGGCTCATCCACCTTCAGCAAGATGTTGGAAAGGGATATAGCAGCGTCTGTAGCATCCGAGGCGTACTCAGACCAGCTTTCCAACTGGCCGAAGAATGCGGAATTATAAGACGCAACCCTTTTAACTTCGAACTTATCAATGTTCTGGTCAACGATACGGTATCCAGAGAATCGTTAAGCGTTAGACAGGAACGGCTATTCCTTGAATTTATGCGCTCGGATCATCACTTCTCGCGCTACTTTGAAACTTACTTTATCTTGCTGAATACTGGACTCAGAATTTCTGAATACTGCGGCCTGACCTTTGATGACATTGACTTCGAAAATCACTGCATACGCGTTCAAAAGCAACTCCATCGTGCGAGAGATATGCAGTATTACGTTGAAGAGCCCAAGACGAAATCTGGTATGAGGTATATCCCTATGACCGCTTCTGTCGAAAAGGCCTTCCACAGTCTCATCGGACAGAGGGCGCAACCAAAAGAAGAGCCTGTTATTGATGGGGTAAGGGGCTTCATCTGCCTAGACAAGAATGAGATGCCATGCGTTGCTCTGCATTGGGAGCATAGGCTCAAACGCGCCATCATTAAGCACAACCGCATCTATAAGGAAGAGCTGCCTCATATAACTCCTCACCAGCTCAGGCACACTTTCTGTAGCCGAATGGCACGCGCTGGTATGAGTCCAGCAAAGCTCAGATACATTATGGGGCACTCGGATATCAACACCACCTACAACGTTTACACCCATCTTGGGCTTGAAGATATTCAAGACGAGATGCTTGCTATTGAACAAAACCGCAGGTAGACATTGGTAGTAAAAATTTGAGCCGTACTACGTTTTTACTACTTTTGCTTCTACTTTTGACTGATTTCTGGCCTTAATAAAGTGGATTTCCTTCCCTATATTGGAAACTGATTTGTAGAGCCATTCAACTCTTTGAACACAGTAGAGGCGTTGGGATTAAAGGTCTTATCTTGTTATTATCGCAGGTAGAGATAACTATTTGACCCTGTCCCTTTGTCACATCACATCGGGGCGTAGATGCGATACTCGAGCTCGATGATGGCGATCGAAAGGAAACCGCATATGCAACGCGTACTGTTTATCTGTCATGGGAACATCTGCCGCTCGACGATGGCCGAGTCGGTGTTTACCGAGCTGGTGCGGCGCGCCGGGCGCGCGGGCGAGTTTGTCATTGACTCCGCTGCGACCTCGACCGAGGAGATCGGCAACCCGCCACACCACGGTACCGTTGCCAAGCTGCGCGAGGTCGGGATTCCCGTCGTCGCACATCGTGCACGTCAGGTGCGTCGCGCGGAGTATGGCGACTGGGACCACATTGTCTATATGGACGACGAGAACGCCCGCGGCCTGCACCGTATCTTTGGCAAGGACCCCGATGGCAAGATCTCGCGCCTGCTCGATTGGACCGATCGCCCCGGCGACGTGGCCGACCCCTGGCACACCGGCAATTTCGATGCCACCTACCGCGATGTGCTCGCCGGTTGCACCGCTATGCTCGAGCAGCTGTAGGCGCTCGGGCGGCGCGGATATACGGGCCACGCCATCGGTATAAAACGAGCGTGGATTTTCTCCCGCATACAAATTGAGCGTGGATAATCTCCCACTTTGAGCGTTCAAGGGCGCCCTAAACGGGAGAAAATCCACGCTCATTATCTCGGTGGAAGATTATCCACGCTCGGTTACTCGTCGACGATCTCGGCAAGCCAGACGTTCAACGTATCGACCTCGGGGCAGCAGAACTTTGCCGTACCGGGCTCGTTGCCAGGCACGGTTCCGCCGTAGCGCAGGATATCGATATAGGGAAAGCCCACGTGGCAGGCCATGGCGCACATCTTGCCGCGGTCTCGGTCGAAGTCAAAGACGTCGCCCGGCTTATGACCATGGTGGCAGCGACACACACCCAGCTGATCCACGCAGTTCACGCGGATACGCGGACGCTTGCCCCGCGACGCGCCGAGCGGCTTGTCCCCGCCCGCGGGCTTGGCACCGCCCTCGCCAGCGTTACTCATGGTCGATCACATCCAGGCAGGCCTCGATGGGAAGGCCGGCCGACTTGTCCTCTTGGTCGGCATTGCGCTCGATAAGCTCGGCCACCACACGCATAGCGTCGGTCGTCGCACGTTGCAGGCTCCAGCCGGCCATAACGCGACCCACGAGCACCGACGAGAACGTATCGCCCGTGCCCGGGAAATACACCGGAATCAGCTCAAAGGGAATCGTAAAGTACTCTCCCGCCACATGGTCGTAGCCGATGACGGCACTCGCCCCGTCGACCTTTGCGCTCGTGATGACCACCGACTTGGCGCCCAGCGCGAGCATGGCATCCACGAGCGTACGAGCCTCGTCGGCCGTAATCTGCTCGGCCATAGGCGTATCGGTGAGCAGACACGCCTCGGTATAGTTGGGCACCGCGTAGTCGGCGCACTCGACCAGGCTGCGCATAAGGCCGATGGTCGACTCGGGCACGCCAGCGTAGAGCCTGCCGTTGTCGGCCATGATGGGGTCGACGAACACCTTGGTGCCCTTTTGCGCGCGGCGGTGGCAAAAGTCCGAGATGATGCGCGCCTCTTCCTCGGTCACGATAAAGCCGGTCGAGATGGCGTCGAATTCAAAGCCGAGTTCCTCCCAGATGGCGAGGCTCTGGCGGACATACTCCGTGGTGTCGTGGATGTAGAACTTGGGGTAGTTGAGCGTATCGGAAACGAGCGCCGTTGGCAGGTTGTGGATGCGATAGCCCATGTGCGACAGCACCGGCAGCATGGCAGAAAGCGCGACCTTGCCGTAACCGCACATATCGTTGATCAGCAGCAGCTGAGTGTTCTTCATGAGTGTCCCCCTTGGGTCGGGCGCGGCGCGACGGCGCCACAGTGCGACTAAGTGTAGCGCAGGAGGCACGGCGGGCGGGCGCTGGCGCCGTGGAGGGCAAATTGTTGCGGATAGGTTTCGGAAATGGGAGGCAAATCGCGGCGGTAGCGGCACGGTAGCTGCCATCTATTTACTACCATTCCAAAACTATGCCGGATTACTACGATAAACCGCCAGTCTCCAACCACAACGAATTGCACTCCAGCAAAACCGCAGGTAGACAGCTTGTGATTTTCCGAAAAACAATGCCGAGGTCTGAGATTTCGAATTCATCGTAGTAATCCGGCATAGTTTTGGGCAAAGCAACTTTGGAAGGATGTCACCGCAGCCCAAAATGATCCCTTTTCCTCCGTCCCCAAGGGATCACATGCACCGAAGCGGACCGTGACGGAATCACAGATTTGAGGACGGACAGCGAAAGCGTTCCCAAGCGAGCAAGGTAGCGTGAAAGAGGAGGGCATAGGCCTTGTGTCCATGCCCGACGATTGAACGCCAGATTGCCGCTTAGGAGCGTTTGCAGCGTCGAGCCGTTACGCGGTTTGGCAAAACCGCATAACCACTAGTTTGGTACCTTGACATTCCTGTATGGCGCTCCTAAATTAGTTAGGCACAAAACAATTCCTCTACCTAACTAAAGAAAGGAGCGAAGCTTAGATATGTGTGTTGAACCACTCGCCTATCCGCATGAACCCGGCGGCGACCCCTCACGGCCGGCAGACGAGCCCGAGACCCAATCCAAGGAGGACCGTCTCGCCAAGAGAATCCTCCATGGGCTGGGGTTTTGCGGCCATTACATGCATTTTCACGGCGGCGGCATATCTGGCAAGGCGCCCATCGTCTGCCTGCTCGCTAAGCAGCCCACCGGCGAGCTTTCCCAACAGGAACTCGGCATGCACTTCGACCTCAAGCCGGGGTCACTTTCCGAGATTCTGTCCAAGCTCGAAATGGGCGGTCTTATCGAGCGCAACCGCAATCCCAAAGACCGTCGGCAGCTCACCATCCGCCTGACCGAAGCGGGATGGGAAAAGGCCCGCGTTGAGCAGGCAGCCCGCATTCGCTTTAGAGAGCAGGCCTTTAGCGCGCTCACCCACGACGAGCGCGAGGACCTCGCCGAAATGCTCGAGAAAATCCGTGTAACCTGGGAGGAACTGGATGATTAAAACCCTCATGGGCAGCATCCGCGACTATATGAAAGTCACCGTTGCCACGCCGTTGCTCGTGCTTGGCGAGGTGCTCTGCGAGATGCTGATTCCATTTATCACCGCCAACCTGATCGACGCCATCAAAGACGGCGCCACCGTAGCCGAGATGCTTCCCACCGCAGGCTTTTTGGTGCTCATCGCGCTAACATCCCTTGCTTTTGGCGCCGCTGCCGGCGTCACCTGCAGCCATGCGAGTTGCGGCTTCGCCAAGAACCTGCGCCACGACCTGTTCTACAAGATCCAGACGTTCAGCTTTGCCAACATCGATGAGTTCTCGAGCTCCTCGCTCGTCACGCGCCTGACCACCGATATCAACAACGTGCAGCAGGCCTTTATGATGATCATCCGCATCGCCGTGCGCGCGCCGCTGGTATTGATCTTCGCCTTTACTATGGCGTTTATCATGGGCGGCAGCGTCGCCATGGTCTACCTGGTCATCATTCCGCTGCTGGGCTTTGGGCTGTTCTTTATCATCTTTAAGGTGCGCCCCATCTTCTCGCGCGTGTTCCACAAGTACGATGCCCTTAACGAGTCCGTCGAGGAAAACGTCACCGGCATGCGCGTGGTCAAGAGCTACGTACGCGAAGACTTTGAGAAGGAGAAGTTCGCGACCGCCGCGCGCGACGTCCAGATGGACTTCACCCGCGCCGAGAAGCTGCTCGCCTTTAACAACCCCATGATGAACATCTGCGTCAACGGCGCGTTTGTCGTCATCATCTACCTGGGCTCTAAGCTCATCATCACGAGCCAGGGCACGCTGTTCGACGTGGGCCAGCTCTCCTCGATCTTTACCTATGGCTTCCAGATCCTTATGAGCCTGATGCAGCTGTCGATGATCTTTGCCATGGTGACCATGGCCGACGAATCGGCGCACCGCATTACCGAGGTGCTGGCCGCCGAGCCCACGATCGCCGATCCCGCCGAGCCCGTACTCGAGGTCGCCGACGGCTCCATCGACTTTGACCACGTGAGCTTTAAGTATTCCGCGCATGCGAAGCGCCAGGCGCTCGACGATATCGACCTGCACATTAAGAGCGGCGAGACCATCGGCATCATCGGCGGCACCGGCTCGGCCAAGTCCACGCTCGTAAACCTCATCGCCCGTCTGTACGACACCACCGAGGGCACTGTGCGCGTGGGCGGCATGGACGTGCGCGACTACGACTTGGACGCGCTGCGCCACCAGGTCGCCATGGTGCTGCAGAAAAACGTGCTGTTTAGCGGCACCATTGCCGAGAACCTGCGCTGGGGCGACCCGAACGCCACCGACGAGGAGGTCCGCGAGGCAGCGCATCTGGCCTGCGCCGACGAGTTTGTCAACGGCTTCCCCAAGGGCTATGACACCTGGATCGAACAGGGCGGCTCCAATGTTTCCGGCGGTCAGAAGCAGCGCCTGTGCATCGCGCGTGCCCTGCTCCGTCGTCCCAAGATCTTGATCCTGGACGACTCCACCAGCGCCGTCGACACCAAGACCGACGCCAAGATCCGCGCAGGACTGGCAAGCTATCTGCCCAACACGACCAAGCTCATCATCGCCCAGCGCATCAGCTCCGTGCAGGACGCAGACCGCATCATCGTCATGGAAGGCGGCCGCATCGCGCAGATCGGCAGCCATGACGAGCTACTCAAGACGAGCGAGATCTACCGCGAGACCTTTACCTCGCAAAACAAGATGTCTGCCGAGGGCGAAGGGGCCGTCGAGGCCGACGCCGAGGCATCCGTAACGCAAGCCCAGACCCAGGAAGGAGGCGAGGCACATGAGTAAGGCAACGACCGCCGAGCGCGCGCTCAACCGCAAGGGCGGCACCATGTCGCGCCTCATCAAGACGCTCTTTGGCTTCTACCCCGTGCTTTTGCCCCTCGTCGTCGTCGGCGTGGTGCTCTGCGCCATCATCAACTCCATCGGCGCGACCTTCCTTCAGAGCGCCCTGCAGATTATTAGCGAATCGTGGCAGTCGGGCGATTGGGAAGCCGCACAGCCCAAGATCGCACAGCTTGTGACCACCCTCGCCTGCATCTACGGCGTCGGCATCCTGTCTTCGCTCTTCTGGAACCGCGCCATGGCCATCGTCACGCAGGGCTCGCTCGAGAAGCTGCGCGAGAAGATGTTCAACCGTATGCAGGACCTGCCGATTCGCTACTTCGACACGCACCAGCGCGGCGACATCATGAGCCACTACACCAACGACATCGACACGCTGCGCCAGATGATCAGCCAGTCGCTGCCCAACCTGCTCATGACGACCATCGTCATCGTCACGGTGTTCTTTATCATGCTGTACTACAGTGTGTGGATGTGCCTGGTCATTGTGGCCGGCGTCGTCTTTATGACCTTTATGACCAAGCTGCTCGGCTCCAACTCCGCGCGCTTCTTCATTGCGCAGCAGACCGAACTCGGCGTGGTCGAGGGCCATATCGAGGAAGTCATGAACGGCCAGAAGGTCGTCAAGGCATTCTGCCACGAGTCTGCCGCCGAGGCCGATTTTGACGAGCGCAACGAAAAGCTCTTCGAGGTCTCGCAGAAGGCCAACATGTACGCCAACATCCTCATGCCTATCCTTATGAACCTGGGCAACCTGCTCTACGTGCTGGTCGCACTGGCAGGCGGCATTTTCCTGGCGCTGGGCGTGCCCAATCTGAGCATCTCGGGCATGGCGCTGTCCATCGCCGTCGTGGTGCCGTTCCTCAACATGACCAAGCAGTTCTGCGGACAGATCGGCCAGATCTCGCAGCAGATCAACGCCGTGGTCATGGGCCTCGCCGGCGCCGACCGCATCTTTGAGCTCATCGACGAGAAGCCCGAGACCGACGAAGGCTATGTGACGCTCGTCAACGCGCAGGTCAACCCCGATACCTGGCAGCTCGAGGAGGCCGACCACCACACCGGCATGTGGGCGTGGAAACATCCGCACCGCGCAACCGGCGAGATCGAGTACGTACCGCTGCGCGGCGACCTGGTCATGGACAACGTCGACTTTGGCTACACGCCCGACCACGAGGTGCTGCACGGCGTGTCCGTGTTTGCCAAGCCGGGCCAGAAGGTCGCGTTTGTCGGCGCCACCGGTGCCGGCAAGACGACCATCACCAACCTCATCAACCGCTTCTATGACATCGCCGATGGCAAGATCCGCTACGACGGCATCAACGTCAACAAGATTCGCAAGGCCGATCTGCGCCACTCGCTGGGCGTCGTGCTGCAGGACGTGAACCTGTTCACCGGCTCCGTGATGGATAACATCCGCTACGGCAACCTGGACGCTACCGACGAGGAGTGCATCGCGGCGGCCAAGCTCGCGGGCGCGGACGACTTTATCACCCGCCTGCCTGACGGCTACGACACCATGCTCACCGGCAACGGCGCCCAGCTGTCGCAGGGGCAGCGCCAGCTGATTTCGATCGCACGCGCCGCTGTTGCCGATCCGCCGGCGATGATCCTGGACGAGGCCACATCGAGCATCGACACCCGCACCGAGGCTATCGTGCAGGCCGGCATGGACAAGCTCATGGAAGGCCGCACGACGTTTGTCATCGCGCACCGCCTGTCCACCGTGCGCAACTCCGACGCGATCATCTGCCTGGACCACGGCCGCATTATCGAGCGCGGCAACCACGACGAGCTGATCGCCAAGCGCGGGTATTACTACCAGCTCTATACCGGAGCGTTTGAGCTGGAGTAGCTCAAAACAGCCCCTACGCTCCCAACGGACCTCCCCGAGGGAGACGGGGTGTTTACTCCGTGCTCAAACATTCTCGCTTCGCTGCGAAACTGCGCGCGGAGCAAACACCCCGTCTCCCTCGGGGAGGTCCTACGCACACAGTCTTTTCTCGCAGCCTGAAAAGAAGTGGTGAGGCCCTGGCCATTTGGCCAGGGCCTCATTTTGTAAGGAGTCAAAAAACCCGTCCCAAATGAGCTAGTTGAGAAGTTGGGCCATGGCGTTGACGAATTTTTGTACTTGGAGGGTTGGCTCGAGCGGGTAGTGCAGAAAGACCGGCACCTCTCGCCCGCAGAGGAACGGCACGCCCACAAAGACCGGGTGCACGCCCGACCATGCGCCGCAGGTGAGCACCGCGTCGCCCTTTTCCTCTGCCTCGTTAAAGAGCGCAAAGTCAAAGCTATCCACATCGATCACGTCCACGCCGCCGTCGGCCAAAAGGTCGATACGCAGGCTGTCCATGGCGTCGTTGCCGTGGCGGAGCACGCGCAGGCGCATGCCCTCCAGGTCGGCAACCGTGATGCGCGTCTTACGCGCCAGCGGGCTCATGCGCGGCACGTCGATATAAAACGGCACGTTGACAATGCGGAGCTTTTGGCAGGCATCGCCCCAGCGTGGGGTCGAAAAACTCGACTGCACCACATCGACCTCGCGGCCCAAGCTGCGCATGACGGATTCGCGCTCGTCGTAGAGGTCGCTTACCGGCACGATCTCAAATCGCAGCGATGGCTCCAGCTCGTGCACACCCGTCCACATCGACAGCGTCTGGCGTCCCGGGCACATCATCGACACGCCCAGGCGCACGGCACCGCCATCGCCCGCCGCGCGTCGGGCACGGCGCAGCGCGTCCTCGGACTGCCGCATGATCGAGCGCGCGTCATCCACCAGCAGAGCACCCGCCGGCGTCACCTTGACGCCTGAGTGCGAACGTTCGAACAGTGTGATGCCGAACTCGGCCTCGAAGCCCGACACCTGCTTGACGAGCGCCGGAGTCGACACGCGCAATTTTGCCGCCGCACGCGAGAAGCTTCCCAGCTCCGCGGCGGCCGATATGGCCTCAAGTCGTCGATCGTACACGTCAATCTCCTGTTTTCACGTCCGTGGCCACATGGTGCCACAGAGGGGTTGTTTTCGCAGGTCACGCGCTCAATTGAGCATAGACTGCATCGCACAGTGTAAACCTACGGTTAACGCCATTCTAACAATTATGCAATTCACCTGCGCAAATGCAAAGCATACGATAACCTGCGAAAACCACGTGGGTCGATTAATGGGAGCGACCCACAGGGAGGCACAAGAAGGGAAGTTCCTATGAGCAACTGGCTTAAGCTCGAGGGCGATGTCTGCGCCGTGACCGGCGCACTCGGCGGCATGGGCGTCGAGATCTGCCGCGAGTTCGCCCGCAATGGCGCCAACGTCGTCCTGCTCGATCTGGACGAGGAAAAGGTCAAGGCCGCTGCCGCCGACCTCGCTGCCGAGTTTGGCATCCACGCCGAGGGTTACAAGATGAACGCCACCGACGAGGCCGAGGTTCAGGCTGCCGTCGACGCCACCATCGCCAACTTCGGCCGCGTCGACGTTCTCGTCAACACCGCCGGCATCCTGCGCTTCGCAGCTATGGAAGACCTGCCGCTCTCCGACTGGAACGAGGTCATCAACGTCAACCTCACCGGTTACTTCATCACCTCGCAGCGCTTTGGTCGCGAGATGATCAAGGCCGGCCAGGGCCGCCTGGTGCACATCTCGACCGTCGCCAGCCACTCCCCCGAGACGTTCTCGGGCGTATACAGCTCCACCAAGGCCGGCGTCAACATGATGTCCAAGATGCTCGCCGCCGAGTGGGGCCCCTACGGCGTGCGCTCCAACTGCGTCGAGCCTTGCTTCGTTAAGACCCCGATGTCGGCCAACTTCTACGCCGACCCCGAGGTCGAAAAGAGCCGCAGCCGCCTGATCGCCACGCGCCGCATCGGCGAGGTCAGCGATATCGCCAACGCTGTCATGTTCCTGGCATCCAAGCGCTCGGACTTTACCACCGGCGACGCCATCAAGGTCGACGGCGGCTTCTCCAACATGATGGGCGACCTCACCGCCAAGCCCGGCGGCCGTCGCGTCTATGCCGACAACTACCTTAAGAACAAGGGTGTCGAACTCTGGTCCGATGAGTCCGGCGTTGCCAAGCCGACTGACCAGTAAACCAACCTGACAGGGAGGACCCGCGGACACGCCCGTTCCTCCCCCGTATCGATTAGAAAGAGTCCAATGGCTTCCACCAACTCCAACAAGGGTCGCGCCGTCGTGCTTTCCGCCGCGTGCGTCACCATGTTCTTCATCAGCTCCATTGCGCTGTATTCCGTCGTGAGCAAGAACCTGCTCGCCGTCTACCCCGAGTGGTCCAGCGCTCTTACCTGGGCCTTCCCGGTCTTTCAGACCATCATGGCCGTGACGGGCATCTTCGCCGGCCGCATCTCCGACAAGATCGGCCCGCGCAACGTCGTGATCGCCGCCGCCGTGTGCTACGGCGTGGGCTGGTTCATGTCCGGCACCGTCACCGAGCCGTGGCAGTTCTACCTGTGGTTCTCGCTCGTCGCCGCCATCGGCAACGGCCTGGGCTACAACCCGGCGCTCACCACCGGCCAAAAGTGGTTCATCGACAAGAAGGGCCTTGCCTCCGGCATCACCCTGGCCGCTTCGACCGCCGGCCCCGCCGTGCTGTCCCCGGTGCTCGCCTCGCTGCTCATCCCGAGCCTGGGCATCTTTGGCGCCCTCAAGGCACTCGGCGTCATCTTCTTTGTGACGATCGCCGCCTCCGCCCTGTTCCTGAAGGCCCCCGAGGCCGGTTGGCTGCCCGAGGGCTTCGAGGCCCCCAAGGGCGGCGCGCACGCCGGCACCTTCGGTGACCTCACCCCGGGCGAGATGGTCAAGACCCCGCGCTTCTGGGTCCTCATCGTCACCTTCGCCTTTGCCGCCACCGCGGGCACCCTGCTCGTGGGCAAGGTTGCCTCCATCGCCGCCGTCCAGCTCTTCGCCGACCCCACGAGCGCCGCTGCCGTCGCCCTCGGCGGCGTGGTGGTCTCCGTCAACACCTGCGCCAACCTGGTCGGTCGCCTCTCCTTTGGCCAGATCATCGACAAGCTCGGCGCCTATAAGTCGCTGCTCATCAGCCTTGTCGTCACCATCATCGCACTCGTCATCATGTCGATGAGCTTTACGCAGAGCATGTTCTTCGTGGCGCTCGCCCTGCTCGGCTTTAGCTTTGGCGCTCTGCTCGTCATCTACCCGCCGCTCACCGGTGGCGCCTTTGGCACCAGCAACATCGGCGTCAACTACGGCATCATGTTTTTGGGCTACGCCGCTTCCACCTGGATCAGCCAGCCCATCACCGCCGTGCTGTATCACGCCGAGGCCGGCAGCGCCGCCTACCAGCAGTCCTTCTACGGCGCCATTGTGATCGCCGCCATCGCCGTCGTGCTCACCGTCTACATGATGGTCTCCGACAGCAAGAAGAAGTCCGCCTAGTTTTACCGATGCGACAAAGGGACAGCCCCCTTTGTCGCATTCCACCGGTCACCAGTATTAAGGAGTCGAAATGTCTGAGCTCAACCCCGTCCGCATTGCCGTTATCGGCGCCGGCGCCATGGGCCGCAACCACATCCGCTTTGTCACCGAGGAGCCCGAGGCCGAGCTCGTCGCCATCGCTGACGCCTTTGAGGGCGCCCGCGCCACGGCCGAGGCCGCCGGCGTGCCGTTTTATACCGATCCCGCCCAGATGATGGACGAGGTCAAGCCCGAGGCCGTCATTATCGCCACCCCCAACGACCTGCACCTGGGCGTTGCCCGCGAGGCCATCAAGCGCAACATCGTGCCGCTGGTCGAAAAGCCGATCTCCAACGACCTCGAGGATGCTCAGGCCTTCGCCGCCGAGGCCGAGACCGCCGGCGTGCCCGTGCTCGTGGGTCAGCACCGTCGCCACAACCCCTTCGTCAACAAGGCCAAGGAGATCATCGAGTCCGGCGAGCTGGGCAAGCTCACCGTGTCGAGCTTTCACTACATGATCTATAAGAATGACGAGTACTTCGATGTCGAGTGGCGCCGCAAGAAGGGTGCCGGCCCGATCCTGGTCAACCTGGTGCACGACGTCGACCTGCTCCGCTACCTGCTGGGCGAGCCCGTTGCCGTCCAGGGCATGCAGTCCAGCGCCGCCCGCGGTTTTGAGACCGAGGACTCCGCCGTGGTCAACGTCCGTTTTGCCGATGGCGCGCTCGCAAGCATGACCATCTCTGACGCCACCGCCAGCCCCTGGAACTGGGAGGCCACCGCTCGCGAGGATCCGCAGTACCGCCCCTTCGACGCCGACGCCTATTTTATCGGTGGCACCAAGGGCGCCCTTTCGCTGCCCCGCCTGCACCAGTTCTCCTACGACGGTGCCTCCAACTGGCACAAGCCGCTGCAGATGGAGATCCCGGCTGTGGACCCGGCGCTGCCGCACAAGATGCAGCTCAGGCACTTTGTGAAGGTCGTCCGCCGCGAGGTCGAGCCCGTCGTGACCCCCGCCGACAACGTTAAGACGCTCACGCTGCTTAACGCCATCAAGGAGGCCGCCGAGACCGGCCAGCTCGTCGAGCTGTAATGCCTTAAGAGCGGCCGCGGCAGAAGCCCCATGCCGAGCCCCTCGGTCCGCCACCAATAAGCCCCTCTTCTTTGCCCCGCGAGCAGCCTCATGCCCGCGGGGCTTTTTGCTACTTCGCTGACGATTTTTCTGAGACGGGGGCTATTTTGCACCTCGGCTTGATTCGTTCGCCACGAAACGCACCTATCTACTACGTTTAACCGATCGCCCTCAACCATGCCAAATTTCGCGAAATAAAAACTGCAGGTAGACGGCTTGCCGATTTTCGGAAAACCCAGGCATGGTCGACCTATACGGTTCAAACGTAGTAGATGGGCCGTTTTCATGGCGCAGCCCCAAAACAGTCTTTTGGGACGGGTGGTATCCTTGGTAGCCCTGTGCTGCAAACGCACCTCAAACGCAAGGAGTCCCATGGATCTTATCGCCCAGCTCGCCCGCGAGCTCAACCTTAAGGCTGACAACATCGAGGCAGCCGTCAAGCTCATCGACGAGGGCAACACCATCCCCTTTATCTCGCGCTACCGCAAGGAAGCCACGGGCGGCATGGACGACGTCGCCCTGCGCGCCCTCGACGAGCGCCTGTCCTACCTGCGCAATCTTGAGCAGCGCAAAGAGGACGTCATTCTGCTCATCGACGCCCAGGGCAAGCTCACGCCCGAACTCGAACAGCAAATTCGCGAGGCCACGCAGCTCCAGCGTGTCGAGGACCTCTACAAGCCCTACCGCAAAAAGCGCATGACCCGCGCGCAAAAGGCCCGCGAGGCCGGCCTGGAGCCGCTCGCCAACATGATCATCATGCAGGCCTCGGCCAAGGGCAGCGCACTCGACGCCGCCGCGGCATACGTCAACGAGGAGGCCGGCTTCGACACGCCCGAGAAGGCGCTCGCCGGCGCCGCCGACATCGTGGCCGAGACGGTGGCCGAAGACCCTGAGAACGTCGCCGACCTGCGTGCCTTTACGCAAAACACCGCCGACATCGTCGTCGAGGCCACCGACCCCGCCGAGAAGACCCCCTACGAGCCCTACTACAACTTTGACGAGCCGCTGCGCCGTATGCCCAACCACCGCGTGCTGGCTATCGACCGCGGTGAGCGCGAGGGCAAACTCCGCGTGCACGTGAACGTCGACGGCGCCGCCGCCACGGCGCGCCTCGGCAGCCGTTGGCCCCGACGCCAGGGCGTCTTCGCTCCTGTCTTTGACGCCGCTATCGCCGACGGCTACAAGCGCCTCATGGCCCCCTCGCTGGAGCGCGAGGCCCGCGCCAAACTCACCGTTCGCGCCCAGACCGAGGCCATCAACGTCTTTGCCAAGAATCTCGAAGGCTTGCTCTCGGCACGCCCCGTGCGCGGCGCCCGCGTGCTCGCGCTCGACCCGGGCTACCGCACGGGCTGCAAGGTCGCCGTCATGGACGAGACCGGCAAGCTGCTCGACCACGGCGTGGTCTACCCCACCAAGCCGCGCCACGACGTCGCCGGCACCAAGCGCGAGCTCGCCCGCCTCGTCAAGAAGGACGGCGTCAACACCATCGTCATCGGCAACGGCACCGCCAGCCGCGAGACCGAGGAAGTCGTCTCGGAGTTCATTGCCGAGCAGGCACCCGGACTGCGATACACCATCGTCAACGAGGCCGGCGCGTCGGTGTACTCCGCCTCCGAGCTCGCCAGCCAGGAATATCCCGACCTGGACGTCACCGTGCGCGGCGCCATGAGCCTGGGCCGCCGCCTGCAGGACCCGTTGGCAGAGCTCGTCAAGATTCCGCCCCAGTCCATCGGCGTGGGCCAGTACCAGCACGACCTTGACCAGGCTGAGCTCTCGCGCACCCTGGGCCACGTGGTGGAGGACGTCGTCAACCGCGTGGGTGTCGACGTCAACACTGCGAGTGCGAGCCTGCTGGGATACGTATCGGGCATCACGCCGAGCGTGGCCAAGAACATCGTGGCCTACCGCGAGGAAAACGGTGCCTTCACCGATCGCCGCCAGCTCAAGAAGGTCCCCAAGCTGGGACCCAAGGCATATCTCAACGCTGCAGGCTTTTTGCGAATTAGCGGCGGTAAGAACCCGCTCGACGCAACGAGCGTCCACCCCGAAAGCTACGAGGTGGCCACGTCCGTCTTGGAACGCGCCGGCGTTAAAGCAAGCGAGCTCAGCCGCGGCGGCGTGCCCGACATCGAGCGCCGCCTGGGCAGCATCTCGGCGCTGGCAAGCGACCTGGACTGCGGCACCCTCACGCTCATCGACATTGTCAACGAGCTCAAGAAGCCCGGTCGCGACCCGCGCGACGACGCGCCCGAGGTGGTCTTTAGCCGCTCGGCACTTTCCATCGACGACCTAGAGCCCGGCATGGAGCTCAAGGGCACGGTGCGCAACGTTGTGGACTTTGGCGCCTTCGTCGACGTGGGCGTGCACCAGGACGGCCTCGTGCACATCTCCAAGCTGGCCAACCGCTTCGTCAAGCACCCGAGCGACGTGGTGCGCGTCGGCGACACGGTAAAGGTGTGGGTGGAAAAGGTCGATCGCGACCGCAAGAAGATCTCGCTCACCATGGTGCAGGGGAAGTAGACCACCTAAAGCAAGGGTACCCCCTACAGCGGCGTGCAAAATCGCGAGTATTCTGCAATTTCTGCCGCTCCGAACGCCCCTCAGAGGCAATATAGTCAAAAACAGCCCCCGTTTTAGCATCATCAGAGCCAAAACGGGGGCTGTTCCGTGCTTCAACCAGTTGGTAAAAACCTTTACCTTGCTGAATATTCTCAATTTTGCACGGCGCAGGCGGGGGTACCTTTGTCCACGGCAGGATATGGAAGCCAATCACCAACCTACTTGTAAGCTCGTGTCGGCAGCCCCGGCCTTTCCTTTGCCTAGCGCGACCCTCGCGAAGCGCGTGAGCGATAGGGAAAGGAAAGGCCGGGGCGAACAACCCGCGGCGCAGCCAGTGTTCGCGTTACGGCAGGATATGGAAACCGAGCGAGGCGATATCCTTGGCAAAGCCGCGCACGGTGTCGAGCGAGACCTCGTACGGATCACGGCCGATGTTCTTGCGCTTGGCCAGGATGCTGTTGGGCACCGTGATGATCTGGCAACCGCAGGCTTCGGCCTGGTAGATGTTGATGAGCTCACGCGTGGACGCCCACAGGACCTCGCAGTTGGGCTTGGCGGCGGCCTTCTTGACCGACTCCGTCATAAACGGAATGGGGTCGACGCCGGTATCGGCGATACGGCCGGCAAAGAGCGAGATGATGGACGGCGTCTCGGCGTCAACGGCCTCGACCATCTCGTCGACCTGCTCGGGCGTAAAGATGGTGGTGACGTTAACCTTGATGCCGTCGGCCGAAAGCTTGCGGACCAGCTCGGCGGTGGACTCGCCCTTGGTGGTCACGCACGGAATCTTGACGTAGACGTTCTCGGCCCAGGTGGCGATCTCGCGAGCCTCGACCTCCATGGTCTCGACGTCGTCGGCAAAGACCTCAAACGACACAGACACATCGGTGATGTGGGCCAGGACCTCCTTGGCAAACGCGCGGTAATCCGTCACGCCGCCCTTCTTCATAAGGGACGGGTTGGTCGTGAAACCCTGAACGTTGCCGTACTCGTACATGTCGAGCATGCCCTCGAGGTTTGCACCGTCAGCGAACACCTTGATTGCCATCTGCCTGATTCCTTTCGCTTGCACATGGGCGTTAAACTGCTAAACACTTTACCTATGTTTATCAAGGCGTGAGCTGCGGGTTTTTATCTTCTCGGCGAACGGTATAAACGCTTTAGCGTTTTTGAGCACACCCTCCAGCGGCAAAACGATTTTGCAGGGCGGGCCGATTTGAACCGCCCGCCGCGGGTGAACGGCAATTGGCGGTTCCCGCTAGATCAACCCAAAGTGACGCATCGCTGTGACGGTACCGTCGTGTGCGACATCGTCGGTCACGTAGTCGGCGAGTGCCTTGACCTCGGGCATGGCGTTGCCCATGGCCACGGCCGTCTCGACCGCAGCGAGCATGCCCAGGTCGTTACCCGAATCGCCAAAGCCAAAGGTGCGCGCATTTCCCTCGCGGCCCAGATACGCCAGTGCTCGCGCCACGCCCACGCCCTTGTCAATGCCCTTGGGGCTCAGCTCGCGATTTTGACCACCGGTGTTGCACAGCTCAAACTCGCGATCGATAAAGCCGTCATCGCCGGCTACGCGAGCCAAACTGGGCACACTGAGGCATACCTTGCCCACGCGCAGACTGCCGTCGACGCGCATCTCCTCGGCGCTGTGCACCACAGAAGTGCCGATCAGAGACGACTGCTCAACGCCCACAGGCTCCAGCGCAAAGGTCGCAGCATTGGACTCGAAAAAAACCTCGATGCCGGCATCCACAACGCGACGCGCGAGCTCCGCGATAACGTCTTCGTCAAAGCAGTCCTCGTGTACCACACGGCCCTCGACCTCGAGCGTGGCACCCGCCATGGCAACGATGCCCGCGGGGTCAAGCGCACGCAGGCTATCGGCGATAAGCCACAGGGGGCGGCCCGTGCAGATAAATGCCTTGTGCCCCGCATCACGCAGTGCATGAAACGCCTCAACCACCGTCTGCGAGGGGCGAACCGCCGAAAAGTCCTTATCGGTCATATCGTCGGGATCGAACGACGTCAGCGTGCCGTCCACGTCAAAAAAGAGCACAGCGGGTTCGGGACACGCATCAATCATATGGGTTCCTTTCGAGGATAAGGGCAAACGAAGCATCCATCATATAATGGAGCGACGCAACCAGAGAGGTCACCCATGGAATTTTACGCAAGCTGCCCCGAGGGCTTTGAGTCCGCACTCGCCGATGAGCTTAAACGCCTCGGGCTTTCGCATGTTCGCCGGCTGAGGGGCCGCGCCACGTTTGAGGGCGAGCTCGAAGAAGGCTACCGCGCCTGTCTGCGGTCGCGCCTGGCGAGCCGCGTGTTCGTGGTACTCGGGCGCTTTGAGGCGCAGGATGCCGACGAGCTGTACGATGGCGTTTACGACATCGCCTGGGAGAGCATCGTCCGCCCCGGCGCCACCATCGCCATTACCGCCCGCGGCGTGACCGAGCAGCTGCGCAACACGCGCTTCTCGGCCCTGCGCGCCAAGGACGCATTGTGCGACCGCCTGGCCGAGACCACGGGCCGTCGCGCCGACGTCGATGCCGCCGACCCCGATGTTCACCTACTGCTTTCGTTGCGCCAGCGCCGCGCGAGCATAAGCCTAGACCTTTCGGGCGACCCGCTGTTCAAGCGCCTGCCGCCCGCGGCGACCCGTGCCGGCGAGGGCGCGCACGTGCTGCGCCCCGACTACGCCGCTCTGGTGCTGGCGCAGGTCGGCTGGACCGCACTGTGCGAGCGCGAGCTGACGGCCGATGATTACGAGAATGAAGCCCTGCCCACGCTGATCGATGCCTCGTGCGCCGGCGGCGGTCTGCTGCTGGAGGCCGTGAATATTCTGACCGACCGCGCCCCGGGCGCCGCACGCGAGCGCTGGGGCTTTGAGGGCTGGCAGCTGCACGACGCCGCCCTGTGGGAGCAGCTGCGTGCCGAAGCGCACGAGCGCGAGACGACGGCACGCGAGCGCCAGGCGCGCATCGTTGCCGTGGATGTTGACCCCGCCGCCCGCAAGACTGCCGAGCGCATGGTTAAGTGCGCCGGCTACAAGCGTTTCGTCGACTTCTGCGCTGCCAAACCAGCCACCGTGCTGGACCATGTGGGTGCCGTCGCCGGCGCCGCCGTAGTCGCAGACACCACCGAGACCCCGCTTTCGCTCATGCACGACGCCATGACGCTGATCGGCGAGCTGCGCCGCGCGCCCGAGCTTACCGCCGCGCCGGTCGCCGCGCTCACCCGCGATGGACTTATGGCCCGCGCGCTCCATGCCGAGCCTGCGCGCTCCATCGCCGTCATGCCCAATAACGAGGAGGCGGCTCTTGAGGTTTGGCCCTCGCTCGACCACGCCGCCGCGGCATTCGAAGCTGCGACCAGCGCAAACGCCGAGAAACAGACCACGGACGCCGTAGACGAAGCCGCCAACACCCCCATGCCCGAACCTGCCGCCACGCTCGACCTGGGCGACGGCAAGCCGCTGCCCGTGCTCATCCCGGAGTCCGAGCAGTTCGCCAACCGCCTGCGCAAGAATGCCCGTCTGCGCCGCAAGTGGGCCAAGCGCGAGGGCGTGAGCTGCTACCGCGTCTACGATGCCGACCTGCCCGATTACTCCGCCGCCATCGACCTGTACGAGGGCTGCCCGCAGACGCCGGGCCGCTGGCTCGTCATCGCCGAATACGCCGCGCCAAAGACCATCGACCCCGCACTGGCCCAGGCCCGCATGCTCGACATTCTGGCCATCGCACCGCGCATCCTAGATGTTCCCGCCGAGCATGTGCACGCCAAGGCCCGCATGCGTTCGCGCGGCGGCTCGCAGTACGGCAAGCAGGGCGCCGGCAAGGGCGCATCGGGCGAGCGCGCCAACATCGCGCGCCGTCGCCTGCCGCTCATCGAAGAGGGCGGACTCACCTTTGCCGTCAACTTTGACGACTACCTGGATGTTGGCATCTTCCTGGACCACCGCGTCACCCGCAGCCTGGTGCGCGAGCACGCCAAACAGGCGCGCCGCTTCCTCAATCTGTTCGCCTACACCGGCACCGCCACCTGCTATGCGGCAGACGGCGGCGTCGAGGAGACCGTGACGGTCGACCTTTCCAACACCTACCTGGACTGGGCCGAGCGCAACATGCGACAGAACGGCTTTGTGGGCCCGCAGCATCACTTTGTGCGCGACGACGTGCTTGCCTGGATTCGCGACCAGCGCCAGACGCGCAACCGCTGGGACCTGATCTTTGTCGACCCGCCCACGTTTTCGAACTCGTCCAAGATGGGCCGTCGCACCTGGGATGTCCAGCGCGACCATGTGGAGCTTTTAGCCGGCGTATCTCGCCTGCTCGCACAGGGCGGACATGCCATCTTTAGCTGCAACCTGCGCGGCTTCCGCCCCGAGACGCGCAAGCTCGCACGCGCGGGCGTCGTGCTGGAGGACATTACGGCGCAGACCATCCCCGAGGATTTCGCACGCAACCAGAAGGTGCACCATTGCTATATCGTGCGCCGCCTGCCCATCGAGGACGCCATGGCCGAGGTCGGCTTTAGCGCCGAGGAGATTGCCGAGCGAACCGAGGAGCTGCGCAACCCCGAAACCCACAAGCCTCGCGCAACGGCGCCCGCGCACGCGCAGGCCGGCGACCGAGGGCCGCGCGGCGACGGCAAGCCCGTCTGTGCAGGTAAGCCCAAAAAGAAGAAGTTCTACGCCAGCAAGCCCAAGGGCAAGTAAACAAAGTTGCGGTGGAATAGTTCCTAAAAAGCCTGGTAAAAGCCCAAACAGGAACTATTTCACCGCAACTTATAGTGGGATGGCGGATGCCAGCCTATCCCTGGGTGACCAATCGGTAACCGATACCCACATGCGTTTGGATATAGCGCGGATGCGCGGGGTCGGACTCGATCTTCTTGCGCAGCGTGCCCATAAAGACACGCAAGCTCGCCAGATCGCTCTTAGTTGCCGTGCCCCAAATCTCGTGCAGGATAAACTGGTGCGTCAGCACCTTGTCGGCGTTATGCGCCAGCAGGCACAGGAGCTTGTACTCGATCGGCGTCAGATGCAGCTCCTCGCCATCCATCGTGGCGATGCCGGCATCAAAATCGATATGCAGCTCACCGGTATCGAACGAGCCCTCGGAGGCAACGCCACCCGTTTGCGCATACGAAAGACGCCTAAGCGTCGTGCGAATGCGCGCGAGCAGTTCCTCGACCGAAAACGGCTTGGTCAGATAGTCGTCGGCGCCGGCATCGAGTGCGCGAATCTTGTCCGCATCCTCGCTGCGTGCCGAGACCACAATGATCGGCATGCCCGACCATGCGCGCACCGACTCCACCACCTTGACGCCGTCCATATCGGGCAGGCCCAGATCGATCAGCACAATGCTCGGCGCCTGCGACGAGGCGGCGGCGATGGCGGCATGGGCGGTCTCCACGGCCATATGGCGCAAGCCGTGCGCCTCGAGCGCGGCAACGATAAGGTTGCGAACAGCTGGGTCGTCCTCAACGACCAAGATGAGCGGTTTTACGGCAGAGTTCGACACAGCGCTACTCCTTATCAAACGAAACGTCGGCGGCGGGAAGCTCAATCGTAAAGACCGAACCGTGCGGGTCCGCCGCGGCAACCTCTATGCTACCGCCATGCGCCAACGCAATGGAACGGCAGAGCGAAAGACCCAGGCCCACGCTGCGGTGGCTGTCGGCCAGACCATGGTTGGCGGTATAGAACGACTCAAAGATCCGCTCGCGATCCTCGGGTGCGATGCCTGGACCATCATCGGCCACCGAGCACGCCACGCGTCCATCGTCGACGCTAATCGAAATCATGATATGCGAGCCTGCGGGCGTATAGGTGATGGCGTTGTTCACCAGATTGACCACCAGCTGCACCATCAGGCGCGCATCGACGTTGACGAGCGCCGGCTCATCGCACGCCACCACCTTAAGGTCGTGCTCGCGCACGGCAGGGTTCACGTGGCGCAGCGCCTCCTCCACGATATCGTCCATGAGCTCGAGCGTGGTCGACAGGCGCATACCGCCGCCCTCGAGCTTGGTGATGGCGAGCAGGTTCTCGACGGTGGCGTTGAGCCATTGCGCATCCGAGCGAATGGACAGAAGCATGCCGCGGCGCGTCTGGCTATCGAGCACGGCGGTGCCGGTCGAGCCCTGGTCGAGCAGCACATCGGCATTACCCGAAATACTGGTGAGCGGCGTGCGCAGGTCGTGCGAGATGGAGCGCAGCAGGTTGGCGCGCAGCTGCTCATTTTTGGCAAGCACCGCCGCCTCCTCGCGGGCCTCCATGGCGCGGGCGCGATCGAGCGCCAGCTCGCCTTCGCTCACGATAGCATCGGCAAGTGTCCGCTCCTCGTGCGTCAGCACGTCGGGCTCGGCAACGATAGCCAGCACGCCCACCACCGAGGCGGGGTCGCCCGAGCGCGCGAAGCCGTCGCCTGTGCGAACCGTCAGGTAGATGCCATAAAACGCCGAGCCGCCGAACGTAGCATCGAGCGGCGTTCCCACATAGGCGGACGCCGAGAGCCGCGGTGGCATCTGCGGCGCCAGCTCGTGCACCGGCGCGGCATCGCCCACGGCCGTGTATGTCGCACGCGGCAGCAGGTCATCGCCCTCGGCGTCGGCGCTGTACCACACGACCGGACAGCCCGAAAGACGCGCCAGCTGCGTGGCCATGGCGTGAACGATCTGCTGCTCGTCGGCGCAGCGCTGCAACATGCGATTGGTCTCGAGCACCATATGCGTGCGGCGGTCGCTGGCGGCAGCCTGTGCCAAGGCGCGGCGCAGGGCCAACGCAATCGAGCTCGACACAAGCGAGACCACGAACATGATGAAGAACATGCCGGGATAGCCGCGGTCGATAAGCGACAGCGAGTAGCGCGGGTCGACAAACAAGAAGTTGTAGAGCGCCACGGCGGCAGCCGAGCTCAGCAAGCAATACAGGCGACTCCAGGTAAAGAATGCGCACAGCTGAACGGCGAACACATAGACGATCATGATGCTCGGCGCGAGACCCGGATGGTCGAGCAGCGCGCCCACAATCGTCGCCGCGACCAGCAGCCCCACCGACACGCAGATATCGTACAGGGGGCCGCGACGCGTCATCGTAGTGCGCCGCCACCAAAAGTTCTCGGCAATATCACCGTCCGCACGGACGTCCATCAGCGCCCCGCCCCTCTCTCAAAAACAAAAACCACCACAAAGGGACAGGCACCTTTGTGGTGGTTTCCCTTGTGGTGGTTCCAAGTGTATAGCCTTTGCAACCTGCGGTCGCTAGACAAACAGCACGTGCGCGAGCAGGGCACACACGCACACCGCTCCAAATACCAGTGCCACGATCGAAATTACGCGATCGGCCATATCCATGTTGGCACGATTCGTAAAGAACCGATCTTCGGCGGCGTCGACGCGCGCCTCACGCACCATTTCGACCACCGCCTCACGGCCATCGAGCGCCTTTGTATCCATGTTTACCTCCCCGGCCTCATGCTTATCCATCAAAAACCAACTCCGTGTAGCCGCCGACGTCTACGGCCGCTCGTTGGGGGCCAGGCGCTGCATCTTGTTCACGGCCTTGAACTTGGTGAACAGCGGCACGTACTCAAAGCTCACGTTGGAGTTCTCCAGGCCGTACCAACGCGCAGGCGTGCCGGCGGCGCGGCGGATGATGTACTTGAGCGTGATGGCCGTACGCTCGCTCGGCTCCACATCGCTTTCGGGCGCCAGAAGCTTACGGATCAGGACGAACTTGAACGTGCCGATGTTACCCGGATCCTTGTAGACCGAGTAGTCATGCGTCTGCGGCGGCAGCTCGCCGGTGGCAGCCAGGTCCTGAACGACCTGACGCAGGTAGGCATTGACGCGCTGGTTGATCTTGTAGCCCAGGTACAGATGCACGCGGAACACGTAATCGGTGCCGAACGTCTCGACCGAATAGGCAAAGGTGTGCGGTTCGTCCATGGTCTCGACATTCACAAACCACCAGGCGCGGGCGCGCTTGGGATGCTTGTCCAAGATCGAATAGACGATATCGCGGTCGATGTAGTCGGTATGGGTGTCCTTGGTCAGGTACACGATGTTGTCGCTCATGCGCTCGTAACGGTCGTCGTCGCGCAGACGCTTGAGCTGCGGCAGGTAGCTACGCAGCGGCAGCAGCGTAAACTGGCGCTGCTCGACCGCCGTGCCGTTGTACCAGCACACCATAATGCCCATGATGAGTGCAGCCATGAGGATGGTGAAGTAGCCGCCGTGGAAGAACTTGGTGAGCGAGCTCACAAAGAAGAAGCCTTCGAGCAAAAGGAAGAAGGCCGCGAAGATCCACGGAGCAACCTTGAGCTTGCGCTCCTCGTGCAGGTAGAAGAAGAGCAGCAGCGTGGTGCACATCATAGTCAGCGTAATGGCAAGGCCGTAGGCGGCTTCCATATGCGCCGAGCTCTGGAACAGCAGCACCACGATGACGCAGCCGACAAGCATGACGTTGTTGACCATGGGGATGTAGAGCTGGCCCTTGGTCTCGGCAGGGTAGAAGACCTGCATGTGCGGCATAAGGTCCAGGCGGCTGGCCTCGGACACCAGCGAAAACGCGCCGGTGATGAGCGCCTGCGAGGCAATGATGGCCGCGACGGTGGAAAGGCCTACGGCAAACGGGCGCAGGCCCGGGGCGAGCATCTGGTAGAACGGGTTGAGGTCGGCAATGCCCATGAGCTCGGGGTTGGCAGCGTTGTTCATAAGCCAAGCGCCCTGACCCATATAGGACAGCAGCAGGCAGCACTTAACGAATGGCCAGGTAGCGTAGATGTTGCCGCGGCCGACGTGGCCCATGTCGGAGTAGAGCGCCTCGGCACCGGTGGTGGCGAGGAAGCAGCTGCCCAGAATCATGATGCCCGCGTGGTTGTTGGGGCTCAGCAAAAAGGCGATGCCGCGCAGCGGGTTGAGGCACAGCAGCACGGCGGGGTGCTGGAATACAAAAAACAGACCCGTGCCGCCCAGGAACAGGAACCACAGCGTCATGATGGGGCCAAAGGCGTGACCGATCTTGGCCGTACCGATGCGCTGCACCAAAAAGAGCGCGATGATGATGGCGAGCGTAATGGCGACGACGCGACCCTGGTCATCGCCCAGCACGGCATGGACCGCCGGGATGGTGCGCAGGCCCTCGATGGCCGTGGTAACGGTAACGGCCGGCGTCAGGATGCCGTCGGCGAGAAGCGCGGCGCCACCCAGCATGGCGGGGATGATAAGCCACTTGCCGCAGCGCTTGACCAGGCTGTACAGGGCAAAGATGCCGCCCTCACCATGGTTATCGGCGCGCAGCGAGATGAGCACATACTTGATGGTGGTCAGCAACGTGACCGTCCACACGACAAGGGAGAGCGCGCCGAGCACGAACTCCTCCGTGACGCTTCCGATGCCGCCGTTGCCGGCGACGAGCGCCTTGGTTACATACATAGGGCTGGTGCCGATATCGCCGTACACCACGCCCAGCGTGACGAGCATCGCCGAGATGCTCACAGGAATCGCAGCGTGCGAGGCTGCCTCCTTGGCCTTTTGTTCCATAAGCCGGTTTCCTCCCAACTTTAATGTTCGAAGGGATTATAGGTAATCGGCCCATGTTTTAATGCACTGTTTTCCCAGCTAGATAAAGATTTATACAGTCTTTAGGCTACCGCGGCGATATGGAATGTGACAAAGGGACTGTCCCTTTGTCACATCGCCGCATTCGTTACTTGCCGAGCCAGTTTTTGAACCACCACTCCATGGAACGGCTCATCTCGGCCATAAAGGGGCTCGTGTGCTTGCGGGTGTAGATATCCACCACGCGCTCGCCTACCTCGCGGGCATGCGGACGGAACATCGCGTCCATCTCGGCCACCTGCGCGTCCATGGTCGCAGCATCGGCGCGGCAGTAGCGCTCCTCGTGCACCAGGTTCACCACGGGATGCGCAATAGCCGGGCGCTCCTTGCGGGGCGTGCCGATGATGAGCATCGACAGCGGCATGGTATAGGGCGGCAGATCGAGCAGCTCGGCAACTTCCTCGGCATTCTCGACGATATCACCGATATAGCAGCTCCCCAGGCCCAGAGCCTCGGCGGCAACCACGGCGTTTTGCGCGGCGATCACGGCGTCCTGGGCCGCGATGGCAAAGTCGCCCAAACCCGGCGCGCGGCGGGGCGCCTTACCCGTGCGCTCTACAAACTCGGGCTCAAAGCAGCCCACGTGCTCAAACAGATCGATCCACTTGGCATAATCGACCACAAATATTAGTGCCCAGGGCGCCTTGGCGATCATGGGCTGGTGGTCGCACAGGTCGGCCAGGCGGTCGAGCGTTGCCTGCTCGCGGATGCTCACGATGGAATACATCATCATGGCGCCCGCCGACGGCGCACGACTCGCCGCATGCAGAATCGCCGCCCGCTGCTCGTCGGTCACCGCCACGGGACGGTCATCGTCATCACGCGCGAAGGCACGCGTGGAGGAACGGTGCTCCAACGTGTCCAGCACCGCATTGCCCGTCGTCTCGACCGGATAGCCGCACGTATCCACAGCCTTGGTGCAAACCTGCTCGTTCATCGCCTCATCCTCGCTAATTCTTTAAGAAGCCTTTACGTTTCCGTGTAATTCCCGTCCATTATCGCGCAGGTCGCCACTACATTGCGCCACACCGCCACACGTGCGCGTTAATATGGCTGGTTGTTGTGCGCAGTCACCAATTGCAGCGCATATCTTGGTAACAATCGGGTAAACCCCCGCTTTCGTAGGTTTTAAGTTTGTGAGGAGTCTGAGCATGTTCGCAGCCGCTATCTCGCTCGTCGGTCTTGCGGCGACCGTCCACTTTGTGTTACGTGAGACCAAGACCGTCAAGGCGCAGTCGGGCACCATTGCCAAGAGCGCCATCGCCTGGAGCGTCGCCTTCGGTCTGTTCCAGGTCTTTTTGACCATTTGGGGCGCCGTGGGCCTCGTCGCCCAAAACGAGCCGCTCGCCTTTGTGATGCTCATCCTGACCAATGCCATTCTCACCGGTTGCGCCTGGGCCAGCATCGCCCGCGACCGCATCGCTCCGCGCGTCTTTGCATTCGCCGAGCCCGACGCCCCCGCCCCCACCGGCAAGCTCGCCCGCCTGCGCGGCGCCTTTGTGGGCAAACCGCTCGTCGCCGCCGTCCTGTGCCTGCTGCTCGCCGGCGTCTTTGCGCTGCTAGGCATGGAGGTCTCGTCCAACCACGACTTTACCTGGGTCTACCCCCTGTGCATCCTGCTCGAGTGGGCCATCATCACCACGCTCATGGTCGGCCTGTTCTTCCTATTCCAGCGCCACGGCGCAGCTCCCGCCGTCCTGGCCTTCGCCCTCTTTGTCCTGGGCATTGCCGAGTTCTTCGTCATCACGTTTAAATCCATGCCCATCCAGCCGGGCGACCTTTCGGCCATCTCCACCGCCGCCGCGGTCGCCGGCAACGGCTACACCTTCTCGATCTCGCTGTTCTGCGTGCTGTCCATGGGCTTTACCGCCATCGCCATGCTGCTGTGCGAGTACGCTGGCATCGTGGCGCCGCATCGCCAGAAGGGCGCCGCCAACGCCAAGCGCATCCTGCTCACCAACCTGCTCGTGGCGGTGCTGTGCCTGGGCGGCGTGACCGCGCATGTCACGCTCATCGACTACTACAACACCCTCGGCATCACCGTCTACACCTGGCGCCCGCTCGAGAGCTACTGGCGCGAGGGCTACCTGCCTGCCTTTATTAGTGCGGCACAGTCCATCAAGCCGCCCAAACCCGCCGACTACTCCGTCGACGATGCCAAGGCCACGCTCAAAAAGTACGCCAAGGCCTACGACAAGTCCGACGCGGCCAAGAGCGACGAGCGCGCCGCCGCAAAGGAGCAGTTCGACAGCGAGAAGCCCACGGTCATCGCCATCATGAACGAGACGTTCTCGGATCTGTCGATCTACCAGAACATGCGCGCCGGCTACGAAGGTCCGCAGTACTTTAAGAACCTGTCCAACTGCCTCAGCCGCGGAAAGCTCTACGTGAGCGCCTACGGCGGCGGCACGGCCAATACCGAGTTTGAGTTTATGACCGGCAACTCCATGGCCAACCTGGGCTCGGGCGTGTACCCCTACACCATCTACAACATGGAAACGACCGGGAACCTGGCAGAGCAGTTCAAATCGCTCGGCTATTCCACCACGGCCATGCACCCCAACCACGCGACCAACTGGAACCGCGAGAACGTCTATAAGGACTTTGGCTTTGACCAGTTCCTGTCCATCAACGATTTCCAGGGCGCCGATACCCTGCGCGGCATGGTGACCGACCAGGCAACCTACGACAAGATTCTTGAGTTGCTCGACCAGAACGCCGACCCGCAGTTCATCTTCGACGTGACCATGCAGAACCACTCGGGCTACGACACGGGCCTGCTGCCGGTCGACAAGCAGATGCACCTGAACATCGACACGACCGACCTGGACGCCAAGACCGTCGAGGATGGCACGCTGTCCGATGTCGACGAGTACGTCTCGTGCATCGAGCAGTCCGACCAGGCGCTGCGCTACTTCCTCAACGCCTTGAGCAAGCTCGACCGCAAGGTGGTCGTGGTGTTCTGGGGCGACCATCAGCCGTTCTTCCCGTCCAAGTTCAATGACAAGTGGTTTACCGGCGAGGACGACGCTACGCATCAGGAGCGTCTGTGGCAGACCGACTACATCATCTGGGCCAACTACGACGTTGCCGGCTGCGACCAGACGAGCGAGGTTGACGACCTGTCCACCAACTACCTGTCCACTCAGCTGATGCAGCTGATCGGCGCACCGCTGACCGACTACCAGAAGGCGCACTTGACGCTGCGCGAGTCGCTACCCGCCATCAACTCCGTGGGCTACGAGGACGCCAGTCTGCGCTGGGCGCTCTCCTCCAACGTCACCGGTGACGACGCCGCTGCCGCAGCCGCCACCAAGGCACGCGAGGATTACGCCAAGATGCAGTATTACGAGATGTTCCGCGACGGCAAGAACGTGTACACCGAGCACTTCCAGACCGAGGCCAACGAGACCGACCCCAACCTGGCACCGGGCACGACCAAGATCAAGTAGCGGGTCTATCGACCTGGTTCGTCCGCCCGGGCGGCGCGGAACGTAAGGTTCCCTGCTCGGACAGTCCTGCTCGCATGGAGAGCGCATTAAGTGCTCTCCGGCTCGTGCGGAACTCGCGATGAACCTTACGTTCCGCGCCACCGAGCAGACGCCTCGGTGTTGAGGCGCGGCTTGTCATGAGAGCATCCGCAACATATGTAAGTTGAAGGCCACATTAAGTGGCCTTCTTTGTATTCGGAAAGCCCGTCCCGCTCTGAATACATCCGGGCATGGAATATCCGCTTATTAGGCCTTCCATCAATAAAGGGGCGCCCTCCCGGGCGGCGGGCACGAAGTTCATCGCGAGTTCCGCACGCAAAGAAGGCCACTTAATGTGGCTTCCTTTGCGCAGGACTGTAGAGCAGGGAACTTCGTGCCCGCCGCCCGGGAGGGCGAAGCATTTAGAAGATGGACCTAGCGCTTATCCCTCCGGGATAAAAGCAGCGCGGCCATGAAAGCAATGATTGCAAGCGTCAGCAACACCAAGAGCAATGCGAGCGTGCTGTCGCCGGTTGCCACCAGGCCAAACAGACCGGGGCTCTTACTGCCAACAGGTTGTACGGGAATCTTCTCGCCATCGTCCTCGGCGGTGATTTCCCAGCGGATGGTCTTGCTTGCGTCGGCAAGCTCGTTGCCCACCGACGTCGGGACACTTAGTTGCAAATTGAGCACCGTGCTGTCATCGCTCGTAAACGCTGCGACCTGCGTGGGATAGGCGAACACGCTGCCCGGCGTTCCCGTCTGGAGCCAACCGGCAGACGCATCGCCCGCCGACGCCGTTAAGGTAATGGGCGACAGCTGGCGTGCCGTCTCGTAATCGACAACGGCCCGCACAAACACGCGTACCTGGGACTTTACACCCGTGGCACGAACCTCAATCTGCTGCTCGCGCACATCGCCGGGCATTAGACCTTTAAAGGCGGGAAACAGATCGGGCTCCCCCGAGGAGCCCGTCGCCCCCGAGACCGTCAGCTGGCGCGCATTTCCGTCATAGGCAATCGCGGGAGTATCGGCAAACGCACGGGCGGGAACAGCGAGCGTGACCACGCAGAAAATGGCCGCGACCATGCAACGCAAGGAGCGCGCAACACCTTTGCGAATTGGGAACGCCATACTTACGCACCTCCATGCGGCGGCACCAGCACGCCATTCTTAACCGAGCAACCCCATGCATCGTGCACGGCCTCATCGGGCGTCGCCTGGACCGCCTGAGTGGAGATATCCACGACAAGATCGCGACCTTCGGTTGCCTTGAGCTCGGTTACTCTATTAATGAGCATGCCGGTTTCACCGCCGGGAGCAACGGGCGACGTCCAGTAATAGAACCCGTCGCTCGACTTAACCCAGCTAGAAGCCGAGTTCGCGCCCGAGGCATCAGCCACGCTCCACGCAATCTCGTAGTCCGAGTCAGCTTGCGGCTCATCCCACAGGCGAGCGCCGCTCGTCGCATCTTGCCAGTAGATATCCACTGCAGCACGAATATAGGCGGGCGCAGTACCCGTGTTCTTCGCCTTGACATCGCTTTTCACTTTGCCGTTGAGCGTTTCCTGAACCGATGGCGTCACCGATCCGATGCCGAACTGGTTGACCAGCACGCCCGTAACCGAAAGCCAGGCCAGCGTGCCTGCCGTACCGGCCAAGAGGATAACCCCCACCAGCAAGGCGATGATGCGCTTGCGCTTGGACATGCTAATCCTCCTTCTTTGCTACGTTGCCGTTGCTCCAAACGTTATGGGCACGATCGCTGCCGTCGATCCATTTGTCGTTCACACGCGTGTTCGTGCAGGTGAACGTGGCATCGTTCGCGCTCGATGCAGACGAAATCGTCAGCTCGGCAGATTTGCCGAGCGCCTTGCCCGGCGTACTCAGCTCGCCCTCGTAGCGCCATGCCCAAGCCGTGTCTTCCTCGACGGTATAGATGCCCGCCGGAGCGGCGAGCTGCACGCTGCCGACATACCAGGTCTCACCGTTTTCCTGCTGCCGCTTATCGACCTTCACCTCGGCCACGCGCGTCTCGGGAGAGGCTCCCCCCGCCGTCTTCGTCACCTTAAAGCGGAACGTCTGTCCCATGGCGCTGGCATCGGTGGCCTTTTTGACGATCGTCAGCGCATGGGTCTTGGCGAAGTCGAACACGGCATTGCCAGGAGTCTGCCCCCCTTCGCCCGTCTTCTTGGACTCCAGGCGGTTGGTCAAGTCGAACGAACCGTTACCCGAGCCCAAGCTGTAGAGCGAGACATACTGGTCGTTAACGGGTTCCTCCGACATGGACGCACCAGGACCGTAGCTCGCCCGCTTAACGGTAACAGTCAGCTGCGTCCCCATAAACGGCTCGGCGAAGCAGGCCTTAAACGGCGCCTCATCGGCGTTGTTGTCGACTGTGTTGCCAGCGGTGGGATCGAGCAGCCACTTAAGCTGCGCGGTCATGGCTACGGGTCTCTCGGTATCGGACGTATCGTTGGCGGCCACTCGATACGTCACGGGATACAGGTCCATGTCTCCCTTGACCGGCTCGCCCTTAAACTCATCCCAAGACTTCGGAGCGCCAACGGCAGGCACATATCGCCACTCCAGGAAGAGTTCGCGCACGCCACCGCTAGTAGCCGTCTGTTCATCGAGCAGCGCGGCGATCTTGGAGTGGGCGTCCGGGTCGTATGCCACGGACTTTTTCTCCATCTCGGGATTGCCGTTTTTGTCATAGACCGGGTTGCCGCTCTCATCCACCTTGGGAACATCGACGTTATGGACAAAGCCGGCGCCCGTCGCGCGCTCGCCGTCCGAGTCGACCGTCGCCGTAAAGACGACCGACCCATCGACACCGTGATAGCGAACCTTATACGGCGCGATCTTGTACACCGCGGTGTAGGTCACGCTCTCAAAGGGCTCGCTGCCCTCGAGGGGATACTTCTCGTCATCGGTCAACAGGGTGTATTTGCCATCGGGTTCGTAGTCGCGCGACCAGCCGACAAAGTCGTACTTGGTGCCGTCAATGCCCACAACCTCCTTGACAGCCTTGACCTCAAGAGAAATCTGGTCGCCGGAATCAGTACGGCCGAGACCGCGGACAAGAGCAGGATTCGCGAGATTTGAGTCGATGCTCGATTGAACGGTAACCAGGCTGGGACGGTAGACCGGGTACAGCTCCATGGGGGCCTTGACCACGGTAGAAGCACTCACCATACGGATGCCCTCCGACCAAGCGACATAGCCCTTGCCAGGTGCCGGCTGGGCTTCCGTCCAGCCCACGAAGACGTTAAACGCACCTGTATCCGCATCGATAGTGCGGACGTCATAAGTAGGCTTCGGGATGCCGCCATCAAGGTTGCCGAGCATATCGCCTTGCTGAGCAACTTTGCCATCCACTTTCGAGGCATTGAGATGATACACGACCGCCAACGGCGAATAGTACGCAACAAATGTATAGGCCCCGCCGGGTTTCACCTGATGGGAATACGAGTTATCGCCGTTAGGTTTGAGCTCTTGAACTTCGCCATTCGGAAGCTCGATCTCAACCTTCTGCAACTTATACAGCTCACCGCCTGCTTTATAAACCGGCGTCGTGACGTCAGGGGTCACCGTTGCCGTAGCAGGATCGGTGTCCGCGTTGATAACGGGATCGATGTCGTACCTAGGCACATTGACCTTGTCCGTGCCCTTAAAACCGGCGCGATACAGGTTGGTGGTGTAGTTGACGTCGTACTTCGCGTACACCGGATAGGCATCCTGGCACTGGGTGACCTTGGAGTCAGGTGTCGCCAAGTATGGCGTCGCCTTCTCCGGATCACTCGTCACATAGGGGTCGCCGGCAACATCATAGATATATTTCCAGACGGGAGAATCCTGCTGGACCTCGGCGGTCGAAATCCAGCCCAGGAACTTATAGCCCGGCACCGCCATCTCCGCATCGGTCGGGGAAGCTTCGAGGGTCAGGGGACTCTCATACGATCCCTTCTCACCATCTTCTGGCTTTTCTGCCACTTTAACCGACGTATTAACATGCGGGTAGTAATACGTGAACGTCGGATCAACCCCGTTCACCTTGGCCTGCAGCAAGTTACTCTCATAGCGCCGCGTGGCAGTCCTCACGACCTTATCGCCCTTGTTGTAGAAATTAACGTCCGTGGTAATCATCGCGCGAACGTAGTACTTCTTATCTGTACGCACCATGCTCTCGATGGGATTTTTCACATATGTCCAATATTCACCATCGCGCTCAAGCGTCCAGAAATTCAGGCGATAGCGATCATTCACCGGTTTGACCGTTACGTTCAGCGAAGCCGAAGTCCAAGTATCGCTTAGCGTTGCAGCGCCTGGAAAATCGGTATCGGCATAGAGGTTTTTCAGAGTATCGGCTCCCGTATCGTTTTTAACGTTGTGCGAGTACGCATTAAGGGGACTCACGACAAGGGTATTCGCCGTGAAGCGCGTGCCACACGTTTCGTCATACCTATCCTTCTTTATACCGTGGTCAACATGCTCCGGACCCCAGTGGACGACGTTTTCACGCACGAAGGTACTACCGACGTTTTCCTCAAAGGGCGTTCGATAGCGATTCCAAACGGAACAAAGTAGCTTGCTGTCCGTAAACTCATGGTTGGTATAAGCCCGAACGTAATAATCCACTCGGTACTCAAAGCGGGCGATGTAGGTGTGTCGCACGGTTAGATCGACATCGGCAGGGAGTGTATAGCTGGGGTCGCGGCTTACGCGCACCTCTAGCGGGGCATCTTCGGTCCCCTTGTTTTCATACCAACCCAAGAAGCGATAGCCATCGGGCAGCTTGCCGTCCTCGGACAGAGGCTTATTGTCCTTATCTCGTACCTGCACGGTATAGGAGCTCGTTCCATTCTCGCCCGGCTGCACGTCCACATGAGTATTACCCACGCCAACGCGCTGGGTCACATCACCGAGTTCATCCTGCTCATTGCCTTCGAACACCGTCATGATGTTCGAAACATAGTCGCTGTACACGGGATAGAAATCGGTGGGGCCGACCACGGCAATCTCGCTGCCCACGGGATAGAATGCTCCCTTGTTTTTCAGATCAGCCAGCTGATCTGAGGTAATGGCAGCATAGGCGCCATTCATGCTCTTATCGGCGTTCGGCTGCGTGGTCCATCCAATAAACGTCGCGGTAGGCGGCAAGCCGCCGCGATCCGCGGGGGCAGCCGGCGTCAAACCGACGCCATAGCGGTACCAGTCCGTGGACGGATCGTGTGCCTTGCCGTCTTTCCAATCAAGCGTCTCGCCCTTAACGTTATAGAGCAGCACCTGCGCCTCGTATGAAGCGATAAAGAGGTCATTGCCCTTGAAGCCCTCACTCTCGGCATGATCCTTGCCGTTGTCGGCAGTGTAGATAGAGGTCGCCTCGTGCTTCGTGTTGTCCTGAACGCGCTTGCCATCCCTCACAGCAGCACCATCGGTCTTGCCGTCAAACCAGCTGTTGTCTTGGCCAATGTGGTTCACACGCACATCGGGTTCGCGGAACCAACCCATAAAGCGGTAACCGTCGTTCGCCTCGCTCAGCCCCTCAGGCTTTGCAGAGGTCTCCTGCTTAAACGTTACCGACGTATCGCCTTGGGCCAAGCCCTGTGCCGTTCCGGCTAGCACGGCGCTCACCGCAAAGGTGTACGGATCGCTGGTGGACTGCTCTTTGCCCAACATGGTTGCCAGAACAGTTGCCGTGCCCGCACCGGGAAAATCAATCGTCGCCTTAACGCTCTGGCCATGCACGGGGATATTCAGCTTGTAATCCATCGCCCACTCATTGGTGTGCTGACCACCCAGAGCCTTGTCGTTATCAGTCGAGCGCTTGGTGCCGGCGCAAAAGTCATAGTCGTGCTCTTCCCACAGCTCGCGCGTGGTGTAGCGCTCGTCATCCCACGGGCCGTAGCCGTCGCCCTTGGTGGTACCGTCACCGCCAAACGAGGGGATCTTCTTTTTGGCAGGATTGCCCTGGCTATTGCCAGACAGGCTCACGCTCGGCTTAAAGTAGCACTCGGTGACCGTGGCGTCGCCCTTGTTGGCGCGCGCGGCAATACCGCCCAAGTTCACGTCGTTTTGAATAATGGGGATCACGGCGATGGGATTGTACTGACGCGAGCTCAAATCGCCGGCGAAATGGCTGCGAGTGATTTCATTACCGCTCTTAGACAAGATGCGGCCTGCAAGACCGCCCGTCCAAGCGCGCGTTACAGAGACAACGCCCACGTAAGAAGCAGCATAGCTATAGCATTTCGCCGTTGAAAAGCAATCGATGACTTTAGCGCCTTCCGCCATGCAACCGACGAAGCCCGAAGCGTACACGTTGTTGCCGCCCAGGGCGCCGATGGCCACATCGTACTTATTGGTAACGTCGGTCATGTCCATCGAGGAGCCATCCTCGCTTCGCGTGGGCGTAACGCGGCAGTACTCGATGGTCGAGTTCTTGACGTAGCCGGCAAATGCCGCCATGTACAGGCCCTCGCCACCGATCGCCTGCACACCTGCAGTGGTGTTATGGACGGCTCGACCGCCGCGCACCTCGCAGTTGTACAGATTGCAGCCCTCCAGCTCGCCTGCGATCATGCCGCCTTCGAAGCCGGCGTTCGTGATAACGTTGAGCATGTTGTTGGCGCACGTAACGTGCAGGGTGCTCTCCATGACCATGACGTTTTCGAAGCTGGTGTTGACGGCCTTGCCCACGATGATGCCGCCGCGGAAGTCCGCCCAGATGTTGGCGTCCTCGACAAGGAAGTTCTTGATGGTGGCACCATCGGTCTCGGCAAAGAAGCCCGTGTCGCGCTCTGGGTCCAAGACCTTATTCTCGTAGTTCAGGCCCTTCACGGTATGGTTTTGACCGTCAAAGACGCCCTTAAAGGGATGTTCCTTGTTGCCAAAGGAGAGGTGCTTGACCGTATCCTCAACAATGGCTTTCATATCATCATCGTTAAGAACGATATCGTTATCGAGATAGACGCGCCACTGCGACGTGTCGCGTTGACGCGACAGCGCGACGCACGCCAGGAAGTCGTTCCTGTTTGTGATATGGAATTCGGTCTGATCCTCGGCATGCGCTGCCGCCGGCAGCGCCATAACGCAGCAAAGGGCAATCGCCGCGACGGCAATCAGCCTGTTGAGCACACCTCGGTTCACGATCTTAATCTTCATGGGCTAGTTCGCCTCCGGCCAGCCCGCGACGTCAAGCACGTCGAGGACAGAATCGTTTGTCTGCTGGTTTTTGGCCTGCACGGCCTGAACGTCGATATCGAGTTTGAATGAGCCGCCGCGCGCGGCATCGTGGTAGTCGCCCACAAATCGCAGCGAGTCCATAAGGCTCTCCGTCATGACGCCGGGATCGAGCACACCCCCGCGTCCGGCAAGGCCGCGATAGTAAAACCACCCATCGCCACCATCGACCCACGGGGAGCCATCGCCCGCGCTCACGTTAAAGGCGACGTTGTCCGAGGCATCCGCGGTCGAGCCGTCAGACGCCACCGACGTCATGCGCAGACGGGCGCGAACATACTCGGGCTGTGCGCCGGCATTCTCCACGCGCACGATGCGGCTAATGTCAGAGCCCGTGGCCTTGGTGTCGGGATAGTCCCCGTGCTCGTTGGCCTCAAACGGAATCTCTTCGCCTTGCTCGTTTAGGGTGTATTCGCAGACTCGTACCTTCACGCTGCCAAACGATAGGACGTTGTTCGCCGGAACCATATCAACGGTAAAAGCCAGCGTGCCGCACAGGCACGCCAGGGCCAACAGCGCCATCGCGGCAAGCGCCAAGGTGCGTTTCTGATTGTCGGAAAGATTGTTGAGCATTACGTTCGCCAATCGTCGATCAAAGGGGGACCGAGATCCCGACCCGAAAATGGGGATGGGGAGCGGGCCGGGATCTCGGTGGGGGGATGGGATTACTTCAGGCCGTTAGCCCAATCCGTGGCAGCAGTCAAGGCAGACGCAGACGAACCCTCAGCGGTATTGTCTGCTGCGTAAATGAAGCAGTTGACATCCATCGTGGCAGGATTGGCGAAATCCTTTTGCTCGGTGTCCTTGGGCGTAGTCACCTGGCTGAACAGCTCGCCAGTCCACTTATCCTCAGTCTTGCTGGCAATAAGCGGGGTAGCCTCGGTTCCTTCGCCAACATAAACGAAAAGGCCGCCGAGATAATGAGTCGGCTCGCCCTCAACGGCGGTCGCATCAACGGCCTTCCAGCCAGAGTTAATGGTGAAGTAAGTCGTCTTGGAATCAGCGGCCCCGGCAGGCGCCGTCTTGTTGTTCACAAAAACGTACACATATGCATCCTCGGATCCCTTGCCGATACCGACATTAGGATTCTTGGGTACAGACACGCCAGGGGCGAGCTTAGAGTCCTTAACCCATTTGGTCTCGGTCAGGTTGCCGTTGACCTTAGTGTTATCATCCGGAAGCGGCTGATTCGGATGGTCGGGATCGGTAGTGGGCTTGTTGATGCCCGCAGTGGTGAAGTTGTTGGTCAGGCTCGACTGCGCCGTCAGCCAGGCGTAGGTGCCCACGCCGGCAGCCAGTACCAGCAGCAGCAAGGCGGCAATGATGCCGTAGCGCTTTTTCCTCTTGTTCTCCATCGTTCTCTTCCTTTCGAGAATCGTTTTCCCCGGCAACGGCCCTTGCCGTTGCCGACACCTCTCCCCTGCCGCTATGGACGCCGCCCCCTCGCATGCGCGCGAGCATGCTTGTCCGCAGGCTCGTCGGAAACCATCCGATCGAGCACTATCGACGCCGCGACCAGCAGCGCCAGAACGGCCACCACAACAAGCAAACCGGGCATCGTCGTGCAATATGCGTTAACGAAGCCCAGGTAAGGGACACAAAAAGAAACGACGCCGATCACGCGTGAAAAAGGCGTCTGCTCGGCGTCGTGCACGATGGTTCCATCTGCATTTTTGTTTGCGATTCCCTGCGTGCTGATCGTCTGCGCCACAGGGTCGACCTCGTACACCTGGTGGGTCACTACGGCGCCGTCCGACCGGTAAAAAGTTGCATTGTCGCCCACGGCGATATTCGTTGGGTCAACCTGGTGAACAAACACCATGGAGCCGACGGGAAGCTCGGGTTCCATAGATCCCGAGAGCACGGCAAAGGGCATGTAACCAAATGCGCGGGGAGCAAAAGAAACAACGGCAAGGGCTATGACAAGCGCAAGCGCCATGCCACTAAGAAGTGAAATAAATCGTCTGAATCCGCGCGTTGCCAACGTGATTATTTCATCCCCATCAAGGCTATATTCGATCCCATCAAGGATTAGCCACTTTTCTAAGACGTTTAATAGATGAGTTCGAAAAAGCCAATCTGAAATCTATTTCTAACAATCACCGTAGCTGCTTCCGCGTTTTTATCAACGTCTTTCCGCCAAATGCTACTATTTTTGCCGTAAGTGGTTATTTGTCCCCACACTTGTCTGCTTTATCCAACAACTGCGGCTAACCCCTACACAACTTTTCAATAGAGGGTCTGATATTTTGTACGGCTCAGATATCGTACCCCCCCCCCACATTAAATATATACTGCATTTAGTATCGTTTATTTTCAACCCCCTTATTCATGCCTCTACGGCTACCCCGCGTAGCTCTTAGCCCATACCTTCTGGAAACCGTGTCCATCCGGAAAGCCCGTCCCACTCTGAATACATCCAGCGAACGCATGCGAGCGTGTTGTCCAGAACGGTCTCGTCATCGGGGTGATGGAAAATGTCACCACAAACGCTTGCCACGGTTGCGCCCACAAGTGGCAAGAAAAAAGCCTCGAAAGTTTCGAGGCTTTCACATTTGTATTGTTTTGCACGAAGGACCGCGAGCAGAGAGCTACTCGCCCAGCACGGCCTTCTTGGCCGCCGCCGCCATATGGTCCAGATCATCCTTGGTGGGATGATCCTTTGCGGCAACCCAGTTGTCGAGCAGCAACTTAGCGCGGACATTGTCGGGATCTTGCTCGAGCATGGCCTCGTAGCGCTGCTTGACCGCGGGACCCATCTTGCCCTGGCACATCGCCCAGCCTACAAGCTCGGCATCATTGGCCAAATTGGAGGTCACGCGATCGATAATCTGCCTAAAGTACTCCTCGCTGGCCCCAAAGCCGCAGGTGCCAAACAGGAAGACGCGCTTGCCGTGCAAGGCTGAGAGCAACGTCGCGACCGAAGGCGTGCACGCGCCCTTGTCGCACCAAAAACCGACGAGCACCGTGTCGGCCGCGCAGGCGCCCTGCGCCTCGAGCGCAACCTGATCCGCATCCGCATCGTCGCTCAACGCCGCGGCATGAACAAACTCAACACCCGCAGCCTGCAGAGCGCGCTTGATCGCGCCCGAAACCATCCTGGTATTACCGCTCTTGCTGTTAACCACCAAAGAGCACGTCATAGTCACGTTGCCTCGTTTCCCCCAAAACTAAAGCCACTAATGCAATTTATTAGATGAATATCTTAGTACTTACGTGACAGATGTAAACCACCGTCTGTCGATTGATTAATTTGCACCACGGGCTTGCTCACTGGGCAAACTGGCTGCGGTAGAGTTCGGCGTAGAAGCCGCCTGCCGCTAGCAGCTCGTCGTGCGTGCCGCGCTCGATAATCTGGCCGTCGCGCATGACCAGAATGCAATCGGCGTTGCGGATGGTGCTCAGGCGGTGCGCCACGACAAAGCTTGTGCGGCCGGCCATGAGCTCGTCGAATGCCGCCTGAACCTGCAGCTCGGTGCGGGTATCGATGCTCGAGGTCGCCTCGTCCAGTAGCAGAATCGCCGGGTCGGTGAGCATGACGCGCGCGATGCACAGCAGCTGCTTTTGGCCCTGACTAAACGTGCCGCCGTCCTCGCCAATCACCGTGTCGTAGCCGCCTGGCAGCTGCACGATAAACTTGTGCGCGTGCGCGCGCTTGGCGGCTTCGATGACCAGCTCGCGCGTAGCTCCTGGGCAACCGTAAGCGATGTTGTCCGCCACCGTGCCCTCGAACAGCCACGTATCCTGCAGCACCATGCCAAAGGCGCGGCGCAGGCTTGCACGCGTGTAGTCACGCGAAGACCGGCCATCGACCATGATGCGGCCGGCATCGATATCGTAAAAACGCAGCAGCAGATTGATGAGCGTTGTCTTACCGCAGCCCGTGGGGCCGACCAGGGCAAAACGCATGCCGGGCTTGGCCTCGATGCAGATATCCTGCAGCAACTTGCGGTCGGGCACATAGCTAAAGTCCACGTGTTCAAAGGTCACCTCGCCACGCGGGACGGCAAGCTCCACGGCATCTGACGCATCGGGCTCCTGCTCGCGGGCGTCGAGCAGTGCAAACATGCGGCGCGCCGAGGCATACGCCGTCTGGATCTGCGTAATGACGTTGGTGACCTCGTTGAACGGCTTGGTGTACTGGTTGGCGTAGGACAGGAAAACCTGCACGCCTCCCACCGTGAGCGCCGCAGGCACGCCCGTGATCACGCCCACGCAGCCGATCACAGCGACCACGGCATAGATGATGTTATTGATAAAGCGCGTGCCGGGGTTGGAGAGCGAACCCATAAACTGCGCGCGCTCGCCCGCGGTGTAGAGCTCGGCATTGAGGGCATCGAAGCGCTGCTGGGCGTTGGGGCCATAGGCAAAAGCGTCGACAAGCTTCTGCTCACCTACGTACTCCTCGATATGACCACCGAGCTGGCCCTGGATGCGCTGCTGGGCCGTAAAGCTTTTGTTGGAGAGCTTGGCGATGGCGCCGGCCGCAAAGATGGAGAGCGGTGTAACGAGCACCACCACGAGCGTCATGGCCAGGTTAATGGAGAGCATAAACGCGAGCGTGCCTACGATGGTGATGACGCCGGTAAAGAGCTGCGTAAAACCCTGCAGCAGGCCGTCGCCCACCTGATCGACGTCGTTGACCACGCGGCTCATAAGGTCGCCGTGGGCATGGCTGTCGATAAAGCTGAGCGGCATGCGGCTGAGCTTATCGCTCGCCTCCACGCGCATGTCGCGCACCGTCTCGTAGGACAGGCGGTTGACGCAATAGCCCTGTAGCCACTGGAAGGCCGCCGCGCCCACCACGACAATCGCGAGCTTGGTAACGAGCGGCAGCAGCGCATCGAAGTCCACCTGCCCGGTGGCGACGATGAGGTCGATGCCCTCGCCGATAAGGATGGGCGTATAGAGTTGCAAGATCACCGAGATGGCGGCGCTCACAAACGACGCCGTAAACGAGGCGCGGTGCGGGCGAACATAGCCCAGCAGGCGGCGGGTCACCGCACCCACGGGATAGCGCTCGGGGTCGCCGGGCTGGCGCGGACCGTCGCCCAGGTCGTTGAGGTTATCGTTACCGGACACGTTGGCCGTCATCGTGGCGACCGAACCGGAAGAAGTGTACGGATTCATTTAGCAGCCCTCCTTTGCGCAGACGGATGCGGAGGCGATCGGTGCGGACGCGGGCGCCGTGCTCCCCCGCTGGCCCTCGAGTTCCTCGCGGCGAAGCTGCGACTGGCAAATCTCGCGGTAGAGCTGGCAGGTCGCGTACAGCTCGTCATGCGTGCCCAGGCCCGCGACCGAGCCGTGGTCGAGAACGCAGATCATATCGGCGTCGCGCACGGTCGAGACGCGCTGGCTCACAATCACCGTGGTCAGCGGCAGCCCGCCCTCGGCGGCACCGCGCATGCTTCGTTCGCGAATGGCATGGCGAAGCGCTGCATCGGTCTTAAAGTCGAGCGCCGAGGCGGAGTCGTCCATGATTAGGACCTGCGGAGAGCCCACCAGGGCGCGCGCGATGGTCAGGCGCTGGCGTTGGCCACCGCTAAAGTTCTTGCCGCCCGCCTCGACCGGGGCGTCGAGCCCCTGCGGCTTGTTGCGCACGAACTCGCTGGCCTGCGCTATATCGAGCGCCGCCCACAGTTCCTCATCGGTTGCCGACTCGTCGCGCCAGGTTAGGTTGCTGCGGATCGTACCGCTCACCAGCGACGCGCGTTGCGGAACGGTCGCGACCACATGACGCAGCTGATCGAGCGGCCAGGCGCGCACGTCGGCACCCATTACGCTCACGCTGCCGACGCCTGCGTCGTATAGGCGCGGGATGAGCGAGACGAGCGTCGACTTACCGCTGCCCGTGCCGCCGATAATGCCGAGGGTTTTGCCCACCGGCAGCTCCAGGGTCACGTCATTGACGGCGTTGGCGGCGCCCGCGCCAAAGGAGAAGCTCGCATGGCTCAAGCTCAGCGCGGGGACCGGAACAGCGTTGCCCACTGCGCTCGGCTCGGGCAGCGCAACCGTCTGGTTGCCCTCGTCGGTAATGCTCGGCACGCAATTGAGCACCTCGTTGAGACGCGACGCACTGGCGCTCGCCTTGGTAAAGACCACGACCAGGTTGGCGACATACACGATGGAGGTCAGGGTCTGCGTCATGTAGTTGACGAACGCCATGACCTGGCCCTGCGTAAGCTCACCCACGTTGACCTGGATGCCGCCCACCCACAGGATGGCGCACACGCCCAGATTCATCACCAAAAACGTGACGGGGTTAAGGACCGACGAGAGCTTACCCACCGCGATGGCGACATGCGCCTGGTCGTCGGCCGCACGAGCAAAACGCTCGCGCTCGTGGTCTTCGCGCACAAACGCGCGGACCACGCGGGCACCCGAAAGCCCCTCGCGGCAGACAAGCGCGATGCGGTCGAGCTTTGCCTGCAGCTGCTTGTAGTACGGAATGCAGCGCGCCATGACAAACCAAAACACCAAGCCGATGGCGGGCGTGCAAATCAAAAAGATGATGCCGAGCTTAAGGTCGATGGCAAGGGCCGCGCACATAGAACCCACCGCCAAGAAGGGCCAGCGGATGAGCATGCGCACGCCCAGCGCCACAGCGAGCTGCACCTGGTTGACATCGTTGGTAATGCGCGTGATGAGCGACGGCGTTCCAAAGCAATCGAGTTCGACATAGCTCAGTTCGTTGATGTGCTGGTAGAGTGCACCGCGAATGTCGGTACCCATGCCCTGCGAAGTCAGCGCCGCCATCTTTTGGCAGACGAGCGTAAACGAGATGCCGATCACAGCCATGGCGCCAAGTACCATGCCGTAGTGGATAACGGCGTTCACGTCGTGCGAGCCAATGCCCTTATCGATCATCTGGGCAATCACCAGCGGCGTCAGCAGGTCAAAGATCACTTCGATCAGCTTGCACGCAGGACCAATCACCATATACCGGCGAAACTTACCACCAAAACGCCTGAGCAGCTCAATCATAAATAGGCGCTCCCTATCATCATCTCTCTTCAATCTGATTCATGATAGTACGGCGAGCCTTGGAGATATGTAATCAACTCGTCACAGAACAAGCCCCCGAAACAATCAGGAAACTAGGCACAGAGACAAAGCACCCGAACATGTTTTGGCAAAGCCAACGAGCAGCACTAGACAAGGGATTAATTGTTCAGATTAACGCGCCTCTACGGGCGCATTTTGGACGATGTGGTCCCGGTGCCGGCGGGCTGTTTGGTAGTCGAGCGATTCCGCAGGCAAAGCCGAGGACCAGCGAGACACCAAACAGCCCGCCGGCACCGGGACCACATCGCGGCACCAAAAAAGCGCCCGTGCGCTCGATGGATTCGGATGCCCGACAGAGGCTCCTTATGGCTGCTTCCTTCCGGACCTGACCAGATTCGGAACATGTCGTCATCCGAACCCATCGAACGCGCTAGGCGCTCGGTATATCTTACCCGCTCCCGCCCGATGGGGCAAGGTAGCTAATTTGGGACAGGGCCAAAAGACCACTTTTGAGTTGCGGTGGAATAGTTCCTGTTTTTGCCGCCTGAGCCGCCAAACAGGAACTATTCCACCGCAACTTATAGGGAGTTGGGTTTTAGAGGCGGGCGAGGTCGTAGGATCGGGCGGCGGCTTCACCGGCGCAGATGAGGTTGATTGTGGCTTCCTGGGGGTCGAGCGCTTGGTCAAGGGGCATGGGTCTGCGACAGACCGGCAGAACTAAGTCGACACCCTGCCCATACACCGCATCCAGGTTGTCGGCACGACCGCCCACGACGGCAACAACCGGCTTGCCATATCGCTTCGCACGACGAGCCACGCCCACCGGTGCCTTGCCGGCAGCGGATTGCTCGTCCATATTGCCCTCGCCCGTTATGACCAGGTCGGCATCGCGCACGCACTCGTCAAACCCAATCAGATCGAGCACCGTCTCCACGCCCGAACGCAGCTCCGCACCGAGCGCTAGCAACGCGGCGCCCAGGCCGCCGGCGGCGCCGGCACCGGGCACACCGAACACCGAGCCAAATGTCCGTGCACCCTCGGGCACGCGCAACAACCCCTGAGCCCGCGCCCCGGTAATCGCCGCATCGAGCAGGCGACCATAGCCGACCATCCAGCTGTCGTACCTGCGCAGCGCCTCGGCATCATCCGTCGGCAGACCCTTCTGCCCGCCAAACACCGCCAGTGCGCCTCGACGCCCCACGAGCGGATTCTCGACATCGGAAAGCACCACGACACGCGTGCCATTCAGTACCCGAAGCGCTGGTGCCAAATCGATACCCGCCACGTGTTCAAGGCCCGCCAGGCCGGGGGCAATATTGCAGCCACACTCATCGACAAGATGCGCGCCCAGCGCTTGCAGCATGCCGGCGCCGCCATCGTCGGTGGCGCTGCCGCCCAAACCAATATAGATAGTCTTTGCCCCCGCACGGACCGCGCGAAGTATGAGCTCGCCCACGCCATAGGTCGAAGCCGCAAGCGCCGCCGATTCCGTGCAGGGTGAATACCCAATACCCGCCGCCTCGGCCATCTCAATTACAGCCGAGTCGTGCTCGTCGTCCACCAGCATCCGGGCAGCCACGCGATCATCCAAGGGGCCTGCAACCTCACAGGTCGAAAGCACGCCGGCGCGCGCGGCGATGGCGTCGAGCGTTCCCTCGCCACCATCTGCCAGCGGCAAAGCGCCCAGCTCGGCATCGGGCCACACACGGCACACGCCTTCGGCAACGGCCTTCTCCGCCTGCGCGCTCGAAACGCTGCCCTTAAAGGAATCGATCGCCAGCAGCACACGGCGGGGCCGGCGCTGCACGGGGCCATAGTTGAACGTCTCGCCGGCGAGATCTCCAACACCCGCAAGCGCCTCGGCGTGAGCCGCATGCGCCTCAAGGTTCAAACCGCAACCGACACCGTCAACACCGCGCAGGCCAGCAAAATAGCTGCTCAGCACCTCGCGACATTCGCCTGCCAGCACGCCGGCGGTCACATTAAACCGATGGTTCAGGCGCGAATCGGCATTCAGGTCATACAGCGAACCCAAGGCGCCCGCCTTGGCATCGGTCGCGCCATACACGCAGCGCCCCACGCGCGCGTTGACCATAAGCCCCGCGCACATGCAGCAGGGCTCGAGTGTCACATAGACGGTGCAGTCGGAAAGACGCCAGCGGCCAAGCGTCTGAGCGGCGGCGCACAGTGCCGCAAACTCGGCATGCGCCGCAGGATCCTGGTCGAGCTCGCGGCGATTATGGGCCCTCGCGACAATCTCGCCCGCGCGCACCACTACGGCTCCGATGGGCACCTCGCCCACCGCCGCGGCGGCACGCGCCTCGGCCAGCGCCTCGCGCATGAACTTCTCATCGATTCCGGTGCTCGTCATCGTCCGCCCTCCCTGTTGGAAATCCAAAACGATGCTATCATTACGACTCACGGAGAGATGGCAGAGCGGTTGAATGCGGCGGTCTTGAAAACCGTTGAGCGCGAGAGCGTTCCGGGGGTTCGAATCCCCCTCTCTCCGCCACCTTAGTGATTCACCGGCGTCATGGTGCGCTCAAACAGCGCATCGACCACGTCGGCCATCTCGGGTCGACGCTCAAGATCGTGGCCCGATTCCCACCAATTTGTGAACAATCGAATAATGCCACCGGCGATAAACTCCGATGTCGTCTCGAGCGAAACGGGCGCCAGGGCATCTTCGGCAAGCGAGCTCATCACACGCTCGCGGATGGAACGCGCAATGCGGTCGCAAATCATGCCGGTCAGCATGCCCGACATGCTGCTGGCCAAAAGGTTATCCATGAGCTGCTCATGCGCCAGAATCATATTCATGGCATCGTCAAAGACCTCGTGGCGAAGCGCCTGTACGTCATCAAGCGGCTCCGCGTCCGCTGCATCGGTCCGGTTTTGCGGCAGACCTGTCATAAGCTCATCGATATAGAAGGCAAAGTAATCGTTTTTATCGCGAAAATGCTTATAGAACGTCGTGCGGCGAATCAGGGCCCGGTCGCAAAGCATGGCAACCGTCAAATCCTCAAACCGATGCTCTTCCAAGAGCTCGGTAAAAGCATCGAACAGGGCACGATAGGTTTTCTTGATGCGAAGGTCCATCCATATCGCCATCCTCAAGGTGTAGACAGCATTCCTTAATTTGTCGCATATCTTACACCTGTACCACCCATTCCATGTTGGCGCCCCCTCCTTGGCGGAAACATAACGCTTACCGGAAAGTTCGGTATCGCCAAAGGTTGCGGGTATACTAGTAGCGTTACACCAACGGCAGCCGGCGCAAAACGCCGCTGCCATTCGAAACGGAGACATCATGCTTCCCGTCATCATCGGTATCGTTGTTGTCGTTGTGATCGCCAGCGCCATCGCCGGCATCTACAACAACATGGTCACCAAGCGCAATCGCATCGATAATGCCTGGCAGAACATCGACACGCAGCTGCAGCGCCGCAACGACCTGATCCCTAACCTGGTCGAGACCGTCAAGGGCTACGCCAAGCACGAGCAGGACACGCTCGCCGCCGTAGTCAACGCGCGCAACGCCGCCGTGAGCGCCACCACCCCCGAGGCCAAGATGGAAGCGGACAACGTGCTGACCGGTGCGCTGCGCCAGCTCTTTGCCGTCGCCGAGGCCTACCCCGACCTTAAGGCAAATACCAACTTTACGCAGCTCCAGTCCACGCTCGAGGACACCGAGAACAAGGTGAGCTACGCGCGCCAGAGCTACAACGATTGCGTGCTCAGCTACAACAACGCCATCCAGACGTTCCCGGCCGTTATCTTTGCCGGCATCTTCCAGTTTAAGGAGCGCCAGGGCTTCGAGGCCGCCGAGGCCGCCCGCCAGGCACCGACCGTCAAGTTCTAACAATCACGGCCGAGTCTTAAGCCAGCTCATCAACCCTTTGGGGCCCAAGGCACAAACCTTGGGCCCTTTTCTTATCCACGCACAACGCGCGGCCAATAGGCCGCGCACCATCTTTACTTCAGATCTATATTGCCCGTAACGGCAGCACCGAGGTAACGCAGGCCCGAGGGCAACCTGCCTTTCCGGCGCACTCCGCAGGACGAAAGAACCTCCGCCGCACGAAGTGCGCAGCGGAGGTTCTTTCATGTCCGAGGACGCGCCGGAAAGGCAGGTTGCCCTCGGGCCGGACATACAAGGCAGCTTACGCGACGGTGTAAACCCAGTTGTGCTTATCCTCGACAGCACCGGACTGGATACCAGTCAGGGTCTCGCGAAGCTTCTTCATCACGGGGCCGATCTCGGTGCAGCCAGCCGGGAAGGTCACGGTCTCATCGGCACCATAGACCTTGTTGTCGATCTCGCCCACCGGGGAGATGACGGCAGCGGTGCCGCACAGGCCGCACTCCACAAAGGTACCGGCCTTGACCTCGGCCCACTCGACGGGACGCTGATCGACGGTCATACCCAGATCCTCGGCAACCTGAACGAGCGAACGACGGGTGATGGAGGGCAGGATGGAGTCGGTGTGCGACTGAGGAACGACGAGGGTGCCATCCTCCTTCACGAACAGGACGTTGGCGCCACCGGTCTCCTCGACATAGGTGCGGGACTCGGAGTCAAGATACAGGTTCTCGGCATAACCCTCGCGGTGTGCTTCCATCGTGGGCTTGAGGGACATGGCGTAGTTCAGGCCGGCCTTGATGTTGCCGGTGCCATGCGGGGCCGCGCGGTCGTACTCGGAAACGCGCAGCTTAACGGGCTTAAGGCCGCCCTTAAAGTACGGACCGACCGGAGTCACGAGAATGCGGAACGTGTACTCAGGAGCGGGAGCCACGCCAATCACGTCACCGGAGCCGATCATAAACGGGCGCACGTACAGGGTCGCACCGGAGCCGAAGGGCGGAACCCAGGCGGCGTTGGCAGAAACAACCTGCTTGACGGCCTCAACAAACTTGTCCTTGGGGAACGGGGGCATCTCGAGGCGCTGGGCAGAGTTGTACATACGCTCGGCGTTCATATCGGGGCGGAAGCAGACGATGCTGCCGTCCTCGGCGGTGTAGGCTTTCAGGCCCTCAAAGACCTCCTGGCAGTAATGGAAGATGCCGCCGCACTCGGAGACATGCAGGGTGTGGTCGGTGGTCAGGCCGCCCTCGTCCCACTCGCCATCCTTCCAATGGGCCTCGTAGCTGTAATCGGTCTTCATGTAGCCAAAGCCGAGGCTACCCCAATCGATATCCTTCTTCTCGACAGTCATGTGTCGCTCCTTACATACACAGTTGCATACTCGCGAACTCGCACGCAAGGACCGAGGCCGACCGCGTCGCAACGTCGCACGCCCGGAGCGTAGAGCCGGACGGGACACGCGGACAACACCAAAGCCCATGGCACGTCGATTCGCATGCACGAGATTGTACTCCCCGCACACGCCTGACAAAACGCTTTTCTTTAACTAAGTAAAGTATTTTCATTCAACCGAAGCTAAAGAGGCCCGCCACCGCAAGCAGTGGCGGGCCTCAACGACACAGTTTGTGCGCTGCCTCGAGCTATGCGTTCTTTTTGCCCAGCTTAGCCTTAACCAAGCCGACCACGGTCGGAATGATCGACACGGCGACGATGCCGATAATCAGCAGCTCAAAGTGCTCCTGCACAAAGGGAATGCCGCCAAAGAAGTAGCCCAGCAGCGTAAAGACCGTCGACCAGGTAATGCCGCCCAGCACGTTAAAGATAACGAAGTTGCGCCAGTGCATGCCGCCCATGCCGGCGATAAAGGGCACAAAGGTGCGGATAAACGGGAAGAAGCGACCCAGGAAGATGGCCAGGTGACCCCACTTGTCCAAGAAGTCCTCGGACTTTTTGATGCGCTCGGGCGTCATGGCCTTCACCTTGCCCGAAGCGATAATCTTTTTGCCAAAGAAATGGCCAATCATAAAGTTGCACTGATCGCCCAAGATGGCAGCAGACCATGCGACGGCCAACAGAGCCACGATGTTAAAGCCGCCGTTATGGGCAAAGAAACCCGAGGCGAACAGCAGCGAATCGCCGGGAAGGAACGGGAAGAATACCACGCCCGTCTCGATGAAGATGATCAGGAACACGCAGCCGTAGGCCATAAGCGGGCCGGCGGCAATCCAACTGGCGATCGCGGTGCGCGGATCCTTAAGCAGCTCGGCAATGAAATTGATGAAACCCATGAAGTAAAACCTCTCAGTTGTGGGCGCGGACACGTCCAAGTTGACCAGTATACGGTTGCGGCACGAGCACGGGTCAAACCCCTCAAAAGTCTTACTTCATTACCAGCAAGTTTGCATAACTGACACCTGTCGCGCAATGCCGCCAAGATTGTCCTTCCTAATCCCTAGCGAATCGCTATACTTTATTGAATCGCATTGCCATGGCGCTAAGGGAGGGCGGCCGGTGAGCTTTATCAATACCATTCGCGAGGACATCAAAACCGTCCAGGCGCAAGACCCCGCTGCGCAAAACGGTCTGGTCATCTTCCTGTCCTACCCCGGCCTGCACGCCAAGTGGAACCATGTGCCCGAGCACTGGCTGTGGGAACATGGCCATCGCTCGCTTGCCCGCGTGCTCTCGCAAATCACGCGCCATATTACCGGCGTCGAAATTCACCCTGCCGCACAGATCGGCAAGCATTTCTTTATCGACCACGCCATGGGCGTCGTCATCGGCGAAACCACCGTCGTGGGCGACAACTGCGTGCTCTACCAGGGCGTTACGCTCGGCGGCACCGGCAACGAGACCGGCAAGCGCCACCCCACCCTGGGCAACAACGTTACCGTGGGCACGGGCGCCAAGGTACTCGGCAACATTCGCATCGGCAACAACGTCAAGATCGGCGGCAACTCGGTTGTCGTCAAGGACGTGCCCGACAACTGCACCGTCGTGGGCGTGCCGGGACGCATCATCAAACGCAACGGCTGCCGCGTGTTCGAGGAGAGCTTCGATGCCAAGCAGCATCGCGAGTACATGCCCGATGACGCCGCCGAGCAGTCCGCGCTCAACCGCCAAGGCATCACCGAGAATGCCCGCCGCGTCAAGGAACTCGAGCGAGAGGTGGCCGAGCTCAAAGCCCTCGTCACGAAGCTCATGGACGAACGCTAGAAGCGGACGGCTACCGACAACATTGACGTCAACGCAAAGGCGCGCCAGGGAATTCATCCCCGGCGCGCCTTATTTGTGATGTGACAAAGGGGCTGCCCCTTTGTCAAATTATGCGAACTGGCTCAGATAGAGGTCGGCGTAAGCGCCCTCGGCAGCCAGCAGCTCCTTGTGCGTACCCTGCTCGATAATGTTGCCATGATCCATGACCAAGATCAGGTCGGCATCCACAATTGTCGACAGGCGATGCGCGATCACAAAGCTCGTGCGCCCGCGCATAAGCGCGTCCATGGCACGGCCGATGGCAAGCTCGGTACGCGTGTCCACGCTCGACGTCGCCTCGTCCAAGATGAGAATCGCCGGGTTGTTGAGCAGCACGCGTGCGATGGTCAGCAGCTGGCGCTGACCTTGGCTGATGCTTTCGGCATCGTTGGCCACATGCGTGTCGTAGCCCTGCGGCATGGTGCGCACAAAGAAGTCGACCTGCGCGGCGCGGGCGGCAGCCACGATCTCGTCGCGCGTTGCCTCGGGGCAGCCGTATGCGATGTTTTCGGCAATCGTGCCATCGAACAGCCAGGCGTCCTGCAGCACCATGCCAAACTGCTGCCGCAGCTCGCCGCGATCCATGCGGCTCGTATCCACGCCGTCGAGCGTAATACGCCCGCCGTCAATCTCGTAGAAGCGCATGAGCAGGTTGATGAGCGTGGTTTTGCCCGCGCCCGTGGTTCCCACCACGGCGATCTTCTGGCCCGGCTCGGCGGTAAACGACACGTCGCGCATGAGCGGCTTGTCGGGCGCGTAGCCAAAGCGCACATGCTCAAAGGCAACGCGGCCCTCCACGCGACCCGGTAGCTTGGCGGCCTCGCCCGGCTGCGGATCAGCCTCCATCTCGGGCTCATCGAGCAGGTCGAACACGCGCTCCGCACTCGCCAGCGCGCTCTGCAGCGAGTTGAAGGTAAACGACAGCTGCGTCATGGGCTCGGATGCCTCGTAGATAAACTGGAAGAACGCCTGGAACACGCCGACGGTCATGTGGCCGGCAACCAGCATGCTGCAGCCCACAATCGCAATCACGATCTGTGCCAGGCGGCCGATAAAGCGCACCGCGGGGCCGACGGCGTTAATCATAAAGTCGGCCTTGGCACTCACGCGTGCCAGCTCGCCCGAGGCCTGGTGCACCTCGGCAGAACTCTGACGCTCGCGGTTAAACGCGCGAATCACCAGACGACCCGAGTAGCCTTCCTCGACTGCACTCGTAATCTTGGACACCCACTCCTGGCGCTCGCCGGTTACGTCATGCGTACGGCGCGAGACCACCTTGGTCACCAGCAGCGACAACGCCGTAAAGAACAAAAAGACCAGCGTAAGTGGCACACTGAACACAAACATCACGCCCACAGCGCCCACTACCGTACCAATCGACACCAGCAGCTGCAGCAAGCCGCGCTGCATGCTCTCGGACATCTTGTCCAAGTCATTGGTCGCGCGGCTGACGACCTCGCCGGGACGATGTGCGTCAAAATAGGCGAGCGGCAGACGATTGAGCTTTTGAGCGATGCGGTTGCGCAGACGCAGGTTGAGGCGTTCGGCCACGCTCGACATCAAAAAGCTCTGGAGCGCGTAGAACGAGGCAGCGGCCGTCCAGATCATAAAGTAGATGAAGATGGTCCTGCCGCAGTTCTCCCAGGTGATGTTGAAGGAGGTGTCGTTGGCAAACGCCACCTGAATGTGGCCCCACAGCTCATCGATCACGCGGGCGCTATATGCCGGCGCAGCGGTGTTAAAGATGGCATAGAACACGATGCTCGCGAACACGATATAGAAGCGCCAATGGTCACCGGCATCCTCGCTCCACAGGCGGCGCACCGTCGCCCAGGTGTCGCGGGGTTTCTCGTCCTCGTCCTCGTCGTCCACATCGCGCATGCGCTCTGCCTCAGCGCGGGCGCGCTCGTCCTCGGCGCGTTCGTTTTCCTCGTAGAGCGCTTGGCGGCGAGCCTCGCGCTCGGCTGCAGCCTTGGCGGCCTCGTCCAGCTCGGGTGCTACGGCAGCTGTTTCCTCAACAAGCCCCGTGGCAACGGCGTCATCAACGCTGGCCTGCTTCCTGAGCTCCTCGGTCATGCTACTCACCTCCCTTCATTTGCGATTCCGCGATGGCTCGGTACACCTCGCAGGTTTCCATAAGCTCGCCATGCGTGCCCAGGCCCACAACCTCGCCGTCCTTGAGCACGACGATCTGGTCGGCGTGCAAGATCGTCGAGATGCGCTGCGCGATAATGAGCACCGCAGCGTCACGCGTCTCGTTTTGCAACGCATGGCGCAGGGCGGCATCGGTCTTAAAGTCCAGGGCCGAAAAGCTGTCGTCGAAGATATATAGATCGGCATGCTTCATGAGCGCACGGGCGATTGCCAGACGCTGGCGCTGACCGCCCGAAAAGTTCGTGCCGCCCTGCGCCACCGGAGTGTCGAGCCCCTGCGGCTGATCGAGTACAAAGGTGCTCTGGGCAACCTCAAGCGCGTGAAGCATGTCGGCCTCGGTCGCGCCCTCATTGCCAAAGCGCAGATTGCTTGCCACGGTGCCCGAGAACAGCCATGCCTTTTGCGGCACATAGGCAATGCGCCCGCGAATCTCGCCTTGCGAAAGCTCGCGCAGGTCGACGCCGTCCAGGCGAATGGCGCCCTTGGTGGCGTCGTGAAAGCGCAGCAGGAGCTTGGCCACCGTCGACTTGCCCGAACCCGTCGAGCCGACGATCGCGGTCGTCTGACCGCGGCGACAGGTAAAGTTCAGATCGCGCAGCGTGTCCTCGTCGGCGTCGTCAAAACGAAACGACATATGATCGAACACAGCGACCACGTCGGCACTGTCAACAGGCTCCGCCGCGCACGTATCCAGCGTGCGCTTGCCGTCCACAATGCTCGGCTCAATCTCCAACACCTGTTGCGCGCGGTTGAGGCACGCCGCAGCGCGCGGAAGCGTCAGAATCACCATCTGCGCCATCATCACAAAGAAAAGGATCAGGATCGCGTATTCCAGTACGGCCGAGATGCTGCCGATTTGCATGGCGTGGGCGCCCACGCGGTTGCCGCCAACCCACAGCACCGCCACCTCGGCGATGTTCATCAAAAAGAAGCTGGAGCTGTCGAGCCCCACAAACAGGTGGTTGACCTTAATGGCGTTGTCCGCGTAATCGCTAAATACCTCGTCCAGGCGTTGCTCCTCGTGGTGCTCCTTATTGAAAGCGCGGATGACGCGAACGCCCACGATGTTCTCGCGCAGCACCACGTTCATACGATCGATAAAGCTCTGAAGGCGCATAAAAATCGGCGCGGCGTTAGCCACCGTAAAGACCGCCGCCACCAGCACGATCGCAACCACCACGCCCAGCAGCGTTCCCATGGCGGGATCGATGAACCAAGCAAATATGATGCCCGCGACGGCCAGGAATGGCACCGGCAGCACCAACTGAATCGTCTGAAGGATTGCCTGCTGAATCACGTTGATGTCGTTGAGTGAGCGTGTGATCATCGATCCGGTACCAAAGCGCTCAAAGTCGCTGGCCGCGAGCTCGAGCGATTTGTCGTACACGGCATTGCGGATATCGCAGGCCACGTTGGCGGCCAGGCGCGCCGAAAGATAGCAGCCCAGCACCGTGCCGCCGCTAGCCATGCTGGTCGCGATAAACATGTATAGGCCGTTACGTAAAATGTAGTCGACATCGCCCGTGGTAATTCCGGTGTTGACCATGTTCGCCAGCATCGTGGGAACCAACAGCGTACCGACGTTATCTATCAGCACCGCAAACAGCGTCACCGCAATCAGACCGCGGTACGGCCTCATAAACCTCATTAAGAGTCGCATGTGTCCCCCTCGCCCTTATCGTCAGCCTCGTTCTCGGCGGCCACTTGCCGTTTAAATGCCTCGCACTCTTCGTTAAGAACATGGGAGAACTTACCGACCAAGCGCATGATCTCGCGCTGTTCCCACGGCTCGAGCGCCTCGAATGCCTGTTGTTCGGCTTTTTGCGCCGGCAATGCGTAGCGCTTGGCAAACTGCACGCCTTCTTCGGTCAGTCGCACAACCTTGTTCTTACGACTGCCCTCGGCAAACTCCAATGTCGCAAGCCCTCGCGCCCTAAGCGTCTTAATCGCCGAATTGATGGTCTGTTTGCTGTAGAACCATTCACTCGTCAGCCGACTCACGGCAACGCTTCCGCCCGCTGCACTCGTGTCGACGAGCATCCAGAAGGCGCAGTCCGAAAGACCGCAGGTGCGTGCGAACTCCGAATAGATACGGTCAAGCCCGTTGAGCATCCGGTCGAAATCGACCAAGCTAACTGCACTATTCATCTCTCCCACCATTCGATTGTCCGAGTTTTGACCAATTTATATCTCTACATTAGTCCGAGTTTTGACTATCGTCGATATCTCTACATTAGTCCGAGTTTTGACTATCGTCAATAAGCTCGTTGCTTATGGTCGGCTCCACATAAGCATATCGACAAAAAAGACCGCCGGCGCGGGGGCGGCGCCGGCGGTTGCGAGAGAATATCGATTGTTGGCTGTTAAGCAGCGACGGCCTCGTAGACCGTAGCGCCCGCAAAGCTGTCGTGCAGGCTCTTGCCGCAGATCCAAGGCAGCTCGACGACCTCGCAGACCGTGTTGACCAGCTCGGAGCAGTCAGTAAAGTGGCCCTTATCGTTGAGGGCCTCGCAATCCTGAACACGCCAATAGCCATCGGTGTGCGTGATGTAGTACTCATGATCGTTGATCGACACGAAAGCGCGCGTCTTGGAACGCAGCAGCTTCAGAAATCCTTCGAAGTCGGTCTCGACGACATCTCCAGCCTGGAACATGATGTTACCTCCTGGCCCGGCGCCACCATGGCGCGTTGATAAACGTTGGTGCTCCTTTAGTAAAACCTTTATCAGAGCTTATGCGCGCATCATTTAGGCAAGTGGTAAAAAACCGCAGGGTAGACGGGATAAAACGTTTAACCATCCCACCGGTTTGTCACATTCTGGCTGAAGTTTTATGCAAACCAACTTTTCCACTTGGTAGCTTGCATTGTTTGGGGCCGACTGCGCGATTACGGTTTTGGTTCGGCGGGTAAGAACGAGGCATCGAAACCAACGTCAGGAGGACCCATGGAGACCATCGAAGCGCTCATCCACCGCCGCAGCTGCCGCAAATACAGCGAGCGCCCTGTCGAGGCCGAGAAGCTCGCACGCATTATCGAAGCCGGCCAGTACGCGCCGAGCGGCATGGGACGCCAGCCGGTCACGTTCGTCGCCGTCACCGACCCCGCAACCGTCGAGCGTCTCTCGCAGCTCAACGCCCAAGTTATGGGCAGCGAGGGAGATCCCTTCTACGGCGCCAAGACCGTTGTGGTGGTGCTCGTCGACCGCAGCGTACCCACGCACCTGGAAGACGGCTCGCTCGCCATGGGCAACCTGCTCAACGCGGCCTATGCGCTGGGCGTCGATTCGTGTTGGATCCATCGCGCCCACGAGGTCTTTGACTCACCCGAGGGACTGGAACTGCTGACCAAGTGGGGTCTGCCCGCCGACGGAAGCTTGCGCGGTGTGGGCAACTGCATTCTGGGCTACGCCGAGGACGCACTCCCCAAGGCCAAGCCTCGCCGCGACAACGTGGTGTACGTCAGGTAGACAGTTCCGCCGTTCTACCGAACGGCGGACCCGCTGAAAGGCCCCGTCCCAAATTTGCTGCCCCACTCGCAACTTATCTTGCCGATGGAGTTGTCGTCGTTTCGTTCGTGTGAGTCGTTTTGGCGCCGTCGTCTTGCTCGCCTTCGTCCTTTTGAGCATCGGCAATGGTGGCAGCAGCTGCGACCATACCGCGCTGGGGCGCCACACCCGTCTGGTCTCGTGCGCCTTCAACAAGCTCCGTGCCAACATGCGCGAGCTCGGGCGATTTGAACATCGTGCCCGGGCTCGCGCCGCCGCCGGCATAGCCAAGCGCCGCGAGCGCGATGACAATCACCGCAACAACGACCGCGATCGGAACGTAGCGATGCCAGCCTGCAGGATTGAGGCCGCTGCGGCGGGCAGCACCGCGGCTAATGTAGCCAAGCGTGCCATCGTGCTTGAGCTTTGAGCCCACCACGCGCCTTCGTCCCCATAACGAGGATTCGGCCTGCATGGCCAAGCGAGCGCTTGCCGAAGGATAGCCATATTTTGTGCGCTTGAACGAGCCGTCGAACCCCGAGGCGCTTTTGCCCCACGTCCGCGAAGTCGTACGTCGGCTGACCGGCGCCGCACTTCGCTTTGTTCGGTTCGGTTTTGAAGTCTCCGCCATACTCCCCCGCACGCCGTAACACAATCGAAACAATGCTTCTTTGGACTGTAGCACATGCGACGCACGCGGTCACGGCGCCTCGCTCAGCGGTCGTTGTCCTTCAGCAGGCGCCATAAAGTCGTGCGGCTTATACCGAGCACCTCTGCCGCACGTGTCCTGTTGCCGTGAAGGTGCTGCAGGACCAACCGCGCGATATCGCGCTCGGTATCGGCCAGTGGACGCAAGATATACAGATCGCTATCGAGCGTCGGGGCACCAAAGGTCGCGGTCTTGATAACGTCCTCCTGGGCGAGCACCTCTTTCGCCACGGCACGCTCCACCGTTCCCGCCCCCACTAATATATAGAGTCGTTCAGAGACTTCACGCAGCTGCAAGTAGTTGCGGGGCCAACGGTACGCATCGAGCGTCTCTACCGCGGCGGCGGACAACATGGGGGCACCCGTCTTAAACATATCTGCCAGATACTTCAGGTAGCACGCAGTCTTTTTCGACGCGCCGCCCTGCTCGGCAATCGCAGGCGCCACGCTCACTGCACATGCCAAGCGCTCGGTCACAAAGGCAGCCTGGTCGCTTTCGCCACCACCCGGCATATCGTTTGCCGTCAACACCACATGGCAACGAGTTGCGAGCGCCGTGTCGATCATTGCGGACACGAGCTCGCGCAGGCGCTGGGGCCCAACGGCATGCCAGCCGCTCACGCATAGCGTCAGCCCCGTTTGGAATAGCGGCGATTCGGAACTTTTGAGCAGATGGCGCCAACCGCGATCCGTAAGCTCATCGAGCGCAATGGACACAAAGGGCTGATCGGCATAGGGCCCATCCAGGTACAGGCGTTTTGCAATCTGGTCCTGCCCCGCGCCCAGTTCACCCTCGAGCATAAGGGGCACCCCGCGTGCGTAGCTCTCCCGTACGGGGGCAGCGACCGCTGCCGCATCTTCGACGATGCCGTACGTGCTCGACTCGTAGCGAGCCTCGACTTCGTCGGCATTGAGCCACTCGATGCCCGCATGCGTCGCAGCGGCGCGCACCTCATGCGCCACGACTACCCAAAGCGCTCCGCGCTCCTTGGCCGTCGGGCGCACCGTCAAGCTCAACCGCACGCCCTCGTGGCCCATCACCAGGCGTGCCCCATCGCCCACGCGAGCGAGACGCTCGGAAACAAAAGCAGCGATATCCTGCTCGAGCGCCGCGTCACTCATAGTCGAGATTACAACGCCACCGCGCCCGTCGATTGCCAGCGCCGATGCTCCGGCTGCGGACAATGCCTCAATCAGAATCTGCAGCTTGGCATCGCTGTCCATGGTTCGCCCCGTCTCCAACCGCGGCCCCATCTGAGACCCGGCATCTCAAGTGTTTCAAAATTGAACGATAATGTTCACTAAACACTATAGGGCCTGCGGTGCCTTCTTGCGAGTATATGAATTGCCCCGCATCGCCATCCTGGGGGGGCGATAAGAGCTCTTCGGGACCTATCAACCTGCGGACAAGCCATACCCGCAAGAGCTCCTATCGCTCCACCGTGAGAATGCGCTCGCCAGCACGCAACACGCAAATCAGCTACTTCTCTACCAGATTCCCAGCACGTGCTGCATTCCCAAACTCATGCATGCAATGCCAATCCAGCAGCAAAAGCCCAACGCGATAGGCTTTCCGCCCTTTTTGACCAGCTCGACGATATCGGTATTAAAGCCAATAGCCGCCATGGCCATCACAATAAAGAACTTCGACAGCTCCTTGATGGGCGCCGTAATGGACGCGGGAAGCTGAAGCACCGTGGTGATCACGCTCGCCAGCACAAAGAACAGCACGAACATGGGAAACGCTCGTTTAAGCGAGAACGTGCTTTTGGCGTCGCCGCCGGCCTTGCGCGCCAGATGCATCTGCCAGCATGCGAGAACCAACGTAATGGGAATAATGGCCAGCGTCCTGGTGAGCTTAACCACCGTGGCGCTCTCGAGCACACTGGCGCCGGGATGCATGCTGTCCCAGGCGCTCGCCGCAGCCGTTACCGACGAGGTGTCGTTGATGGCGGTGCCGGCAAACAGGCCAAAGCCCTCGTTGGTCAGCCCGAGCATGCCGCCGAGTGTCGGAAACACGAGCGCCGCGATAACGTTAAACAGGAAGATGACCGAAATGGCTTGGGCAATCTCGCGATCGTCGGCATCGATGACGGGCGCGGTCGCAGCGATGGCCGAACCGCCGCAAATCGACGAGCCCACACCCACAAGCGTCGCAATCTTGCCCGGCACGTTCATAACGCGGCAGAGCACGAAGGCGATGACAAGCGAGGTCGAGATCGTCGCCACGATAATCGGCAGCGACTGGGCGCCCTTGGACAGAATCTGGGAGAGGTTCATGCCAAAGCCAAGCAGGATAACCGCGTATTGCAAGACTATTTTAGACGTATAGGTGACACCGGCGGCGAGCTGCTCGCGGCGATTCTTGGGAAAGACGAGCGCCAGGACCATGCCAAAGAGGATGGCAAATACCGGCCCGCCGACCACCTCAATCTGTTTGCCGAGCAACGTCGCGGGGATGGCGATAATCAGGCAGAACAAGACACCCTTCCAGCGCTCGCGTACGATATTTGCCAGTTGCATATGGGATTCCTTCTTTCTATTTCACGTTTGCGACGGCTTATGATACGGCAACATTGGGCACAGCTCTGCGCAAACAAAGACTAAGAAGCCGCAATAGTTCTTAGGCAACAGCCGAATTACCCACCGCGGAGAGCTGATTCGCGGCATAATTAACAGCTGATATATGAGTGTGATAGAACGGTTGTGAGGCACTATGGAAGAATCGATGCACGTCGGCGAGCAGGAAACGAGCCTACAGGACCAGTCCTACCACACCATTCGACGCAAAATCGTCTACCTGGACTACAAGCCGGGCGAAAAGCTAGGCGTCAAGCAGCTTTGCGACGACCTGGATATGGGGCGCACCCCTGTGCGCGAGGCACTGGTGCGCCTGGCGCAAGAGGGCCTGGTGCGCACCGTGCCCCAAAGCGGCACCTATGTCTCGCCCATCAACCTCACCTTTGCCGAGAGCGCCTGCTACATTCGCGAACACCTGGAAAAACAGGTGATTGTGGAGTGCTGCGCCCGTGCCACCTCGGCAGGCATCGAGCAGCTCGACCAAGCCATCGCGCTGCAGGAAAAGGCCATGGCCGAAGAGGATCGCATCGGATTCTTTTTAAGCGACAACCTCATGCACCGCATGATCTTTAGCATCGCGTGCCGCAGCACCGTGTGGTCGTGGCTCGAGGCGACCAATGCCGACCTGGAGCGCTTCCGCTGGCTGCGCGCCGCCACGCAGAGGCTCGACAATCAGGAGATTGTTAACGAGCACAAGCAAATCCGCCGCGCCATCGCCGGCCGCGACCCCATCGAGGCGAGCTTTTTGGTCAGCAAGCACCTGCATATGATGTTCCGCAACCAGACCGAGGTCCTGGACCAATATCCCAAGTACTTCGAGACCAGCAAGCTCCGCTAACCTGCCAAAAAGGGACAGGTTTATTTCGGCAGGTTTTATCTGGGCAAATGCAACAAGGCCCGGCTCCGCCGCAACGGAGCCGGGCCTTGGTCGGCAGAACGGCGGAACAACAATTACTCGACAGTAACGCTTTTCGCCAGGTTACGAGGTTGGTCAACGTCGCAACCGCGCAGGATGGCCACCTCGCGGGCGAGCAGCTGCAGCGGAACGCTCGCCGTGATGGGGCTGAACACGTCACGGACGGACGGCACGCGAATGATGCAGTCGGCAATCTTGTTGATTTCCTCATCGCCCTCGGTAGCAACGACGATGACCTTGGCGCCGCGAGCCTTGCACTCCATGAGGTTCGACACCGTCTTATCGTACGTTGCGCTCTTGGTTGCCACCGCGATGACAGGGAAACCCGGATCGATCAGCGCGATGGGGCCGTGCTTCATCTCGCCGGCGGCATATGCCTCGGCATGCAGGTAGCTGACCTCCTTGAGCTTAAGCGCGCCCTCATAAGAAATGGCGGCGCCCATGCCGCGACCCACGAACAGCGCGGACTGCGCGTCCTTGCACACAAGCGCGGCCTCGTGCACGGCCTCGGTCTGCGTATCCAGGATCCACTGGATCTGCTCGGCCGTATCGGAAAGCTCGCGGAACAGCATGCGCGTCTGCTTGGTGGTCAAGCGGTACTTGACCTGCGCCAGCAGCAAGGCCAAAAGCGTGAGGCTCACGACCTGACCGATGAAGCTCTTAGTCGAGGCGACTGCAATCTCCTTGTTGGCCTTGGTGTAGATGACGCCGTCGCTTTCGCGCGCCACCGGGCTGCCCACCACGTTGGTGATGCCAAAGACCTTGGCGCCCTTGATGCGCGCATCGCGAATGGCGGCAAGGGTGTCGGCCGTCTCGCCCGATTGGGACACGGCCACGACGAGCGTCGTCGGCGTGATGATGGGGTTGCGGTAGCGGAACTCGCTAGCCGCCTCAACCTCGGTAGGAATACGAGCCCAGCCCTCAATAAGGTTCTTGGCGATGAGTCCGGCGTGGTAGCTGGTGCCGCAGGCAATCACATATACGCGGTCGATATCGTTGAGCTCCTCGAGCGAAAGGCCCAGCTCGTCGATATCGAGCTCGCCAGCAGGCGTCATGCGGCCCACCAGCGTGTCGCGCACCACGCGCGGCTGCTCGTGAATCTCCTTGAGCATAAAGTCGGGGTAGCCACCCTTTTCGGCCATGTCCAGATCCCAGTCGATATGGGTAACCTTGGGCTCAATCACATTGCCTGCCTCGTCGGTATACTCGACGCCTGCGGGCGTGAGCTTGGCAAACTGGCCGTCCTCGAGCACCACGACGTCGCGGGTTGCGTCGATGAGCGCGATCACATCGGAGGCAACATAGGAGCCGGTTTCGCCCACGCCGACTACGATCGGGGAATCCTTGCGGGCCACGGCGATTACGCCAGGCTCATCGGCGGAAACGGCGGCCAAGCCATAGGCGCCCACCACGTGGGTGCAGGCCTCGCGTACAGAGGTCATCAGGTCGTGTGTCTCGGTATAGGCCTCTTCGATCAGATGTGCGAAGACCTCAGTATCGGTCTCGCTCTTAAAGTGATGGCCGCGGCCCTCCAGCTCCTCGCGCAGCTCGGCGAAGTTCTCGATGATGCCGTTGTGGACGATGGCGATACGACCATCGCAGCTGGTGTGGGGATGGGCGTTAACGACCGAAGGCTTGCCATGAGTGGCCCAGCGGGTGTGACCGATGCCGCAGGTAGCGTCGCTGTCGATATTGGAAAGCTCGCTCTCCAGGCCCGCAACTTTGCCCACGCGGCGAATAACATCGAGGTGCGCCGCGGCGCCCTCGCCCACCTCGAGCGCGACGCCCGAGGAGTCATAGCCGCGATACTCCATACGTTTAAGACCCGTGACCAGGATGTTCTTTGCAATATCAGAGCCGGTGTAGCCGACAATTCCGCACATAGGATAAATCCCTTCGTCCGCGTGACTGCAAAACGTCCACGCACATGGGGCGCTGAGACGCATAACGTTCGAGTATTGTACTCACACAAACGCAAGCTGATATACCAGAAGTGGTATCTTAAACTGGATACCACTCGATGCACACACCCTACCACCACAACGGTGACAGGCACCTTTGCGGTGGTTGGCACTCCCCTAGGGACGCAGGCGGCGTTCGAGCCGATTGCCCAGGGCCGTGAGTGCCATAACAATGACGTAGTAGACCACGGCCACCACTAAAAACGGTTCAAAGGCTCGATAGGTGAGCGCCTGCACGCTCTGGGCGGCGCGCATCATATCCATCAGGCCGATGGTTGCCACCAGCGAGGAGCTCTTGAGGACCGTGATCACTTCGTTGACCAGAGCAGGGGCAATCGAGCGCATCGCCTGCGGAACGATGATCTTGCGCATCATGGGAACATAGCGAAGCCCGATGGCCCGAGCGGCATCGTACTGCCCCCGGTCAACGCCCTCGATACCACCGCGCACCGTCTCGGACACCGTCGCTGAGCCGTTGAGCCCCAGCGTAATGGCACCGGCGGCAAACATCGAAATTTTGAAGCCCGTGAGCTGCGGCGTCGCAAAGTACGCCAAAAAAAGTAACACGATGAGCGGCACGCCGCGAAAGATAGAGGTGTAGAAGTTGAGCACCGCACGCAATGGGCGACAGGGCAAAACCTTGAGCACGGCAATGAGAAAGCCCAGGACGAGTGCTATGGCCAGCGCGGCGGCCGTCACCTGACAGGTCACGACCAGGCCGCTCATAAACATCGGTATATATGGTTCTAGCAGTTCAAACTTCATCAGCATGCCCTTGGCGCGCGCCTCACCGGCTCGCTATTTTCCGGCAACCGTCGACGTACCGGAAGCGGAATAGTCGCCGTTCCACATGAAGTCGGCGCCCACATACTGCTTGATGCAGTCATCGATGGTGCCGTCCTCGAGCATCTCGCCGATGCATTCGTCAAGCGCCGCGACAAATCCGGCACCCTTCTTGGCCATCAGGCGGTACACGCCCACGTGATCGCTCGTCTCGGAGCGATCGAGCAGGCCCAGCACCAGGCCCTCATTCGCATCGCGCATGGACTGGCCCTCGGCGCCGTCACACAGGTAGGCATCGATGCGCCCGGCGAGCACCTCTTGCAGGCACTGGTCGCCACCGTCGTACGTGTGAATATCAGCATCGGGCATGACCTTGGCGATGAACTTGTTCTGCACGGTACCGGTGGTGCAGGCGATAGACTTGCCGGCGAGGTCCTCAACGCGCTTGACGGGATCGCCGCCGAGCGTGAGAACGCCCACAAGCGGCTGATAGTAGCCGCGCGTGAAGTCATAGGTCTGCTCGCGCTCTTCGTTGGAGCTCATCGCCATGGTAAAGGCCTTGTCATCGCTCTGCACCGATGCAAGCGTGGCGGCAAAGTCCTGCGGCTCAAAGTCGTAAGAAAAGCCCAGGCGCGAGGCCATCTCGTCGGCAATGGCGATATCCAGGCCGACAACCTTCTGCTTGCCGTCCGACTGCGTCTCCAGATAGCGATAGGGCGCAAAGGCATCGTCGCCCACAAAGGTGAGCTTGGCGCCCTTGATATCGTCGCCCGCAACCGCGGCAGAACCGGCGGCAGAGCCCTTGTCAGCGCCACTGCCAGCGCAACCGCTCGCCGCAACCATTGCAGCACCGGCGATCAAACCCAGGAAATCACGACGAGAAACAGCGCAAGTCATACCAAAGCCTTTCAATCTACGTTCAAAGCGGCTTCCATTGTAGACACTCCACCGTTTAACGCGCAGCCCAGCCGCGCCAAAACCACCACAAAGGGGGACAGGCACCTTTGTGGTGGTTCGGGTGTCTGACAACAAGCTCCGCCGAAACGTCTCAATCTGTAACATCTGGGGCGCCGAAAGAGGGTTTGCTGTTACAGATCGAGATTTTCCGCCCGGCCCCGGTGATCTGTCTCAATCTGTAACAGGTAGGTCTTGTTTTGTCGTCCAGATGTTACAGATCGAGACAATTGAAGGGCCAGGCAACGCGACCACCGCAAAGGAGGCAGCGCGCTGCGCCACCCTTGCGGTGGTTTGGTCTGGACTCCGGTGTTTGCCCAGATAAAACCTGCCAAAATAAACCTGCCCCTAATTGGTAGGTTTTGACACCCTGGGAACAGGCGATGCTACAATCTGACTCGTACTTGAAACGCATCAAAGGGGCCGCTATGGCAAAGGTAAAAATCAGCGACGTCGCGCGCGAGGCAGGAGTCTCGCTGGGCACGGTATCCAACGCGCTCAACCACCCCGAAAAGCTGCGCCCCGAGACCCTCAAGCTCATCAACGAGACCATCAATCGCCTTGGCTACCTGCCCAACCAAAGTGCTCGTCAGCTCGCGGGCGGCGCCACCAAGTCCTTTGGCCTGGTCCTCCCCCGTCTCGACCATGGCTTCTCGCTCCAAATTGCCAGCGGCGCCCATAACGAGGCCCGCAAGCACGGCTATGACCTGCTCATCGCCAACGCCGATAACGACGACATCCTCGAGGACCACTACCTGCGCTATTTTATGGGCACGCAGATGTCCGGCGTCATGGTTCAGCCTATGGCGTCCCCCGATTGGCACCCCGCAATGACCAAGATGCCCGTGCCGATCGTCCATCTGGACATCCACTGCTCCGAACCCGGTTACTACGTGGCCGCCGACAACGAAGCGCAAGGGCGCATTATCGCCGAGCTCGCCATCACCCGCGGTGCACGCCATATCACCGTTGTGGGTAGAGCAGCATTTATGCAACTCACCCTGCGCGTCCTTGGCATTCATAAGGCGCTCGCCCTGCACCCCGATATCAAGATCGAAGTCATCGACGCCGGCGAATGGAATACCGCTGCCGACGGCTACGGCATCGGCGCTCAGATTGCCGATCGCTCTTCCGACGAGCGCCCCGATTTTGTCATCGGCCTTACCGATGTATTGGCCTCGGGCGTTATCTCGGCGTTGACCGACAAAGGCACCCCCGTCCCCGAGCAGGTCCGCGTGGCCGGCTGCGACGGCAACCCGCTTGCATGGAGCGGCGCGGTCCCGCTCACTACGGTAGCGCCCCCGGGCTATGAGATTGGCCGCAAGGGTGTCCAACTGCTGATGGAGCAAATCGAGAACAAGGCCCCGGCAAAGACCAAGCATATCCGCGTCGGCTCTGCAGCGCGCACCGTCACCGCAGTCACCGCCGCCGAGGATATCAACCGCCAAGAACTGGTGCGTCCGTTCCTACTGGAGCGCGCCAGTACCCAGGCGAGCAGCCAAGCCGAAGCCACCGCCATCAACCTCGGCGCGTATCTATAGCACGTCGGCCAGTATGCCAAAACGCCGCTCAAGCAAAAGAGGCCCGACCATTGCCGGGCCTCTTTTGCTTGAGCGCAAAGACGGCCAATTGCTCGTTTCAGCTCCGCAATTGCCTAGCGCACGGCCTTGACCGCCGCCGTCAGATTGAACAACGTATCGAGCACGGCCTCGCAGCCATCCACCACGTCCTGCGGCAGCGGCACGATATCGGGGACGGCAAAGACGTGGCAACCGGCCGTAATGCCCGAGACGCAACCGTTACGCGAATCCTCGACCACGGCACATTCCTCGGGAGCGAAGCCCGCGCGCTCGCAGGCAAGCAGGTACATCTCAGGGTTGGGCTTGCCGTGCACGACGTCCTCGCCACAGGTCACCGTTTCAAACTTGTCAAAGAGGCCGACCATCTTAAGGTTGCGCTCCGCCGTAACGTGGCGCGACGACGTCGCAAGGCCCACGTGATAGCCCGCAGCCAGCAGCTCGTCTAGACACTCGGCGGCGCCGGCCTTAAGTTCCAGTTCGGTCTTGACCATCTCGTCGCGAATCTCCTTGTGGCGACGATAGATCGCCTCGGTGGTTTCGTGGCTGCCATAATGTTTATCGAGGATGTCCATAACATCGGGTAGCGTCCGACCGATAAACTGATGGATCAGCGCATCATCAATCGCGAGCCCCAGCTCAGCGGCGCCTGCCTTCCAGGCCTTAATCCCCAAACGCTCGGTATCGACCAGCGTTCCATCCATGTCAAAAATAACAGCCTTGATCATATCGGTCCCCCATCGACTCTCGCTGTCGCGTTGCTGCAACTCTACCGCATTTGGCAACTTGTATATAACGTATATACCATATTGCACTTTCGTTACACAGATAGAAGTCTTATGGCAAGTAACGCATTAGGATTATAGTTTTCGATCGAGTACTCAACGATAAGGAACGTTTCATGATTTTAGACACCACGGCACCCGCAGAGGAGCTTCAAGACAAGCTATCGGCGCTCGAGCAGCTGCTTTTGGCATACGGGCGCGTGGCTATCGGGTTTTCCGGCGGCGTTGACAGCAGCTTTTTGGCCGCCGTATGCGCCCGCGTCATGCCTACCAATACTCTTCTCGTCCATCTCACCACGCCGCTCATCGGCACGCCCGAGCAGGCTTCGTTTGAGCAGTCCGTTGATGGGCAGGCCAATGAGGGGCCGCATTTTAAGCTCCCCGTGCTCAATCTTTCGGTGGATCAGCTGCAGCTCCCCCAAGTAGCCTGCAACGATGCTAATCGCTGCTACCACTGCAAGCACGCCGGCTTTACCGCCATCGTCAACCACGCCAAGTCGCTCGGCTTTCCCACCGTCATCGATGGCAGCAATGCAAGCGATCGCGGTGACTACCGCCCCGGCATGCGTGCGGCAGAAGAGCTCGGCGTACGCTCACCCCTTATGGAGGTCGGCTTTACCAAGGACGAAGAGCGCGAGCTGCTGCGCGCATGGGGCTATCCCGTTTGGAACCTGCCGGCGGGAGCATGTCTTGCCACCCGCGTCCCCACGGGCGAGGAGCTTACGCGCGAGAAGGTCGATTTAATCTGCGCCTGCGAGGATTACCTACACGATCTTGATCTGGCACAGGTACGCGCGCGCTTGATCGGCGGCTGCATGCATATCGAGGCCGCACCCGCAGATGTCGCCAAGATTGCTGCCCTCGGTGGCAACGCCGTCGATGCCGAGGGCAAAACCCCGCTGTCCGCCGTTATCGAGTCCGCGCTGCGCGAACTGGGCTGCGACCATATCTCCCCCGAGGTCACCCCCTACATTCACGGCAACATGAACCTGTAGGTTGCGCCGTTTTACAAACGGCGCAACTGCTCGGCGCTGCACGGGCTCCGGGCACGGCAATCTGACGTTCAACTTCACGGGCGCGACCAAAAGGTCAGCGCCCGCTTGTTTCACGTCACCTTACCGCACCCGGAGCCCGCTCACTCGCATATGCTCAACCTGGACTGCGTTAACTGACCTACCAAAAAGGGACAGGTTTATTTTGGCAGGTTTTATCTGGGGAAACGCAAATAGGGCCGTGACACCCATACGGCGTCGCGGCCCTTTTCCTTGGAGAAGGATCAATTGATTGAACGGGATGACCGTTCTAGTCTTCGAGTCCGCTATTGATGAGCTCCGCAATCTCAACGGGATCGGTGCTCGCGCGCACCTTGTCACGGAAGCCGGCGTCCATCAGCATCACGGCAGCCTTGGAGAGCAGACGCAGGTGCGTAGTTCCGGCCTCGCCGGCGGGCACGTACAGCGCGAGCGCAACATCGACGGGCACCCCATCGAAGCTCGGCCATTCAACGGGCTCGGTCAGTTTAAGCACGGCAACGCCCGGCGTGTGGATCGCGTCGCTTTTGGCATGCGGAACGGCAAAACCGGCGACAAGGCCGGTCTCGGCCTCGTTCTCGCGAGCAATGAAGGCGGCCTCTACGGCAGATGCGTCATCGGCAAAGCCGAGCTCGATGGCCTGCTCGGACAAATAATGTAGGGCGTCCTCGCGCGAGGCGGCGGTATACCCGATTGTCACTTGGTTGGCAGATACAAATCCCATGGAAACCTTCCTTACAACACGGACCTGACCGCAGCTTCGATGCCGTCGGCGTCCAAACCGTACTTGTGCAGCAAATCGACCGCAGGGCCGGACTCGCCATACACATCGCGCACGCCGACGCGTCGCATCGGCACCGGATGCTGCTCTGCGAGCACCGAGGCCACGGCCTCGCCAAGACCACCGATAATCGAATGCTCCTCGGCGGTGACCACGCGACCAGTCTTCTTGGCGCTGGCAACCACCAGGCGCTCATCAAGCGGCTTAATCGTGTGCATGTTGATGACCTCGGCATCGATACCATCGGCAGCGAGCGCCTCGGCAGCCTCAAGCGCCTCGGCGACCATAAGGCCACAAGCGATGATGGTCACATCGGACCCCTCGCGCACGACCACGCCGCGACCAATCTTGAACTCATAGTCCTCGTGATCGTTGATGACCGGTGTTGCCAGGCGGCCGAAGCGCATGTAAACCGGGCCCTCAAACTCATAGGCGGCGCGCACGCATGCGCGAGCCTCGATGTCATCGGCGGGAACGATTACCGTCATACCCGGGATCGTGCGCATGAGCGCGATGTCCTCGCAGCACTGATGCGTGGCGCCGTCTTCACCGACCGAGATACCCGCATGCGTGGCACCGATTTTGACGTTGAGGTGCGGATAGCCAATGGAATTACGCACTTGTTCGTACGCGCGACCGGCGGCAAACATCGCAAAGGTGCTCGCAAAGGCGACGTGGCCCGTGGTCGCGATGCCGGCGGCGAGCCCCATCAGGTTGCTCTCGGCAATGCCGGCGTCGTAGAAGCGCTCAGGGTGCGCAGCCTTAAACTTACCGGTCTGCGTGGCGGCGGCCAGGTCGGCATCGAGAACCACAAAGTCATCGCGCTCATTGCCCAGCTCGACAAGTGCCTCGCCATAGCTAACGCGCGTGGCGACTTTCTTGACGTCTGCCATTAGAGCTCCTCCCCTGCCGCTGCGAGCTCGGCCATGGCCTGCTCAAACTGTTCATCGTTGGGTGCCTTGCCGTGCCAGCCCACCTGGTTTTCCATAAAGGAGACGCCCTTGCCCTTCACCGTCTCGGCGATAATGGCCACGGGCGAGTCGCTCACTTTGCGGGCCTCGGCAAAGGCGGCGGCAATCTGCGCCATGTCGTTACCGTCGGCGAGCTCGATCACATGCCACTTAAAGGCGCGGAACTTGTCGGCAAGTGGCATAGCCGAGTTAACTTCGTCGATACTGCCGTCAATTTGCAGGCCATTGTGATCGACGATAGCGACGAGGTTATCCAGGTCGTGGTTGCCGGCGAACATAGCCGCCTCCCACACCTGGCCTTCCTCGCACTCGCCGTCGCCTAACAGCGTGTAGACGCGGTAATTGTCACCCCAGTGCTTTGCGGCAAGTGCCATTCCAACCGCGGCGGAGATACCCTGACCGAGCGATCCGGTAGACATGTCGACGCCCGGCGTGTCATTCATATTGGGATGGCCCTGCAGGCGGCTGCCGATATGGCGGAGTGTCTCGAGCTCATCTTTGGGAAAGAACCCGCGCTCGGCGAGCACGGCGTAGAGTGCCGGAGCGCAATGTCCCTTGGAGAGCACAAAGCGATCGCGCTCAGCGCGGCTCGGATTCGCCGGATCGACATCCATTTCCTCAAAGTAGAGGTAGGTCATAATGTCGGCGGCGCCAAGCGATCCGCCTGGATGCCCCGACTTGGCGGCGTGAACCGCAGTCACGACACCCTTCCTGACCTCATTGGCGACCTTCGCCAGCTCCTGGTTGGTCATACGAATTCCTCTCTTGAAAACAACCCCGGCGCTGGATGATGCGATGCCGGGGCAATTCACTCGTTTAAGGCGGCGCATTCATTCTGAATCGCCTTCTGGTCCATATACGCGTAGGCGATACCCAAGGTACAGACGGCAACGCCTACGTTCTTCATTTTTCAGATGGCGTGCCAGACGGAAATTTCACCCTAAAACATAAAAGCCCCAAGTCAACAAAAGCCAGGAGCCTTTGCCAACTTGGGGGCATTACGAGTCGCCGCCGTACAGGCAACGACGACCCTTACTCCTTCTGCCATCAACCGATATGGACGACTCGGCTTGTCCGGTTACGGCAGGATGTGGAATCCAAGCGTTTCGATATCACGCGCGAAACCCTTAACGGTGTCGAGCGAATACTCCATAAGGTCCTTACCGACGTTCTTGCGCTTGGCCAGAATGCCGTTGGGAACGGTAATGATCTGGCACCCCACGGACTCGGCCTGATAGATATTCAGCAGCTCACGGGTAGACGCCCAGAGCACCTCACACTGCGGCTTTGCCGCGGCCTTTTTGACAGACTCAGCCATCAACGGCAGCGGATCAACACCGGTATCGGCAATACGGCCGGCGAAGATAGAGATGATAGACGGCGTCTCAGCGGAGACAGCGTCCACAAACTCATCGACCTGCTCGGGGGTAAAGATCGTCGTAACGTTTACCTTAATGCCGTCGGCAGAAAGGCGCTTAACGAGCGCCGCGGTCGACTCACCCTTGGTGTTGAGTGCGGGAATCTTGACATACACATTGTCAGCCCAAGTCGCAATCTCGCGAGCCTCGGCCTCCATGCCCGCCTCATCGTCCGCAAAGACCTCAAACGAAACCGAGACATCGGTGATGTGCTCGAGCACGGTCTTGGCGAACTCGCGATAATCGGTCACGCCACCCGCCTTCATAAGCGATGGGTTAGTCGTAAAGCCCTGAACGTTACCGTTCTCGGCCATGTCGAGCATGCCCTCGAGATTGGCACCGTCGGCAAATACCTTGATTGCCATAATGTACTCCTTACATACATGATGATATAGAAATGTACGGACTGAATTGTTTGTCAAAAGCGCCGCCGCATCAGAGTGGAACGGAGAGCCCCTTAATCGAGTTCGATCTCGAGGCGGTAGAGGTCGGCGCGGTAGAACGACTCCACATACTCACGGGGCACATTCTGCTGGTCATGAGAAACCCTCGTAATGTTGAGCAGCGGAGCACCAACGCTGATGCCCAATAGCTCGGCCTGTTCGTCGGTAGCAACGCAAGCTCCAATCTTTTGGCTCACACGGCTCCAGCGAATATCGCACGAGTTATTGAGATAAGCGCGAAGCGATTCCTTGGAAAAGTCGCGCTCCGCAATATGCGGGACATAGCCGTCTTCGTAATAAATCGTCTCCAGATAGAACGGACGATCGCCCGACACGCGCACACGGCGAAGGCAGAAGGCCTTTGTGCCCTCAGCCAAGCCCAGCTCGCGGGCAACGTGCTGGGGCATGGCTACAACGCCAGACTCAATCAAGCGTTTTTGCGGCACTGCAAACTCGTCCACATTCTTTTTGATATAGCTCGAGACACGCTTAGGCGAGCTGAGTGGCACGTTGGCAATAACCTCGGATCCGCGGCCGCGCTTCTTCTCAATCAAGCCATTATTAGAAAGCAGCTCCATCGCTTTGCGCGCCGTTGCACGCGAAACGTCATAGCGCTTCATAAGATCGCTTTCGGAGGGAATGTAATCGCCGATCTTGTAGGCACCGCTCGTAATTCCCTGGAACAAGATATCGTACAGCTGAGAGTACAGCTGTTCCTTGCCGCTAAAATCGAGCTCAGACGTATCGGTCATCATCCCTCCCCTATCTGGACTAATTCTCTAAATCCTTGATATCAGGTGCTGTCTTTTAACAAATGTTAAATGCAAAATCTCAAAAGACACACATCGATAACGCTGCCCGCGTATATTCCACTCCAGCCGAGCATACTCCACCGACTCACCACCATCTTGGGGCATTCTTTATGCAGAGAATGCCCCAGACTGCCTCTAGCGCGCGCCGAAAAGCTTGCGCGGGCTGGCACTCGCGCCGATACGATCGGCACCGGCGCCCGACATAAGTGCAAGATCTTCTTTCGTGCGAACGCCGCCCGATGCCTTGACCTTTACACGGCCGCCCAACTCTTGAGCAAACAGATAGACATCCTCAACCTGGGCACCAGCCGTACCAAAGCCCGTAGACGTCTTAATAAAGTCTGCGCCGGCAGCCTCGACGGCATGACAGATTGGCTTTTTGGTTTCCTGCGCCAGATAGCACGTTTCGACAATGACCTTGAGCGTCGCATTGGGCACGGCCTCGCGCACAGCTCGAATATCGTCCTCAATCGCCTGGTAATCGCGGGTCTTAACCATGCCCTGATTGATCACCATGTCGATTTCGGAGGCACCGTTGGCGTAGGCATCGACCGCTTCGGCGGCTTTCGCAGCGCTCGTCATATAGCCAAGCGGGAAAGCGATGACCGTGGTAAGCACAAGGTCGGGATAGGCCTTGTGGGCACGGGCGATATACGAAGGCGGGATGCATGCGCTGGCACAACCGTACTCGAATGCCTCGGCACAAATGGCATCAATCTGGTCCCAGGTCGCCGTCGGCTTAAGCAATGTGTAGTCAATGCGCGAGCAGAGGTCCTCATCAGTAAACTCTGCCCCCGCCTTGGCGGCAATGGCGGCAACCGACGAAGGATCGTCCAGATACTCATCGACCTTGGCCAAAAAGCCCGGATAGTCAACGGTATCGACATTGGTCACGTCAAGCTCAATGGTATGACCCAGCTCAAACGTATCATAGCCGCGGTTTTTGATGCGGTCGACAAGGATATCCAAATCGACCAGGTCGTCGCCCTTGCTACGATCTTCGAGCACATCGCCCTTGTGATAATGCGTCACAATGTGCGCAAGATGACGCGTCGGCTTAAGATCGCGAGCACGGTAGCGCTTGCTGATCATAACGGGATCGGCGACAAGACGAATCGTGAGCACACGGTAGCCGTGCTTGTCCGCCAGCTCAGCGAGCCTGTCGTGCTGCTTGGCGGAGAACGGATAATCGCACATAATCTGCGGCCCATCCGCCATGGCGACATCGAGGCGACGAAACCACTCCTGAAGCGCGTTCGCATCAACCTGAGCCTTTTCCTCGGCATTGTTAAAGCCGTACGTATCCCAATACTCTTCCTTAACATCATCAAGCGAGACGCTCAAAAAGCTCTCGGACGTATGGCGAGCCTTGATGCGATCTGCCAAATCGGTTTTGCCCGTAGCCGGAGGTCCGGCAAGCAAAATCAGCGTCTTTTCCATGCTGGGAAACCCTTCTTACTACCCGATTATTTGCCACGAAGCTGGTCTTTGGAGATAGCAAGCATCTCGGTAACCTTGTCCATGTAATACTTGATAGCCTCATCGTCTTTCGCTTCGGCGGCAGCCGCACGCTTCTTGTTGTACAGCTTGACCAGTGCCGCAGACGCCTTGCCCATCGTGCGATTGACTTCCAGGCTTTGCTCGTATGCCTCAACGGCCTCGTCGACCATGTTGGCATCGGCATAAAGCTTGCCAATCTCGTTTAGAACGTTTGCGGCAGCGACGCCCTCCTTGCCCTCGAGCTCGGAACGCTTTGCCTTAACGGCGTCGAGAACGGCATCTCGATCGAGAACGGGTGCGGTCTCGGCTGCAGCGGAGGCCACCTTCTCCTTTTTCTTGCCAAATCCAAACAAACCCATTGGAAACCTCCACTAGCAGTAATAAACGAAAGGGGTTGTTCCCCTGCCGGGGACCAGGCACAGGAACAACCCCCTTAAAGAAAGACTTGGACCTTCGTCAGGCGCTACAAGAATCCTTATGCGATACCAAAGACGCTGAGGATGGACTTGATGGCCATGAAGAAGAAGCCGGTGACGACGGTGTCGACGTCGGTGCAGGTCATGTTCACGAAGCCAATCTGAGCGAGCATCGGGGACAGGAGCGCAGGCAGGATCATGATGAAGATGCCGTGGAAGATGCAGCCGATGATGGCGCCGCGACGACCGTCGATGGCGTTACCGAAGACACCAGCAGTGCCGCCGGCGAAGAAGTTGGACATAACACCGGGGATGACGAGGGTGCCCATGAGGCCGGTGATAGCCATGCCGATCAGCGAGCCGAGCGTGGTGAACACAAAGCCGAAGATAACGGCGTTAGGGGCATAGGTGAACAGGACAGGGCAGTCCAGAGCGGGGCGCGCATCGGGGACGAGCTTCATCGAGATGCCCTGGAAGGCGGGGACGAGCTCGGCGAGCAGCAGGCGGACGCCGGCGAGCAGGACGTACAGACCGACGACGAACTGCATGGCCTGGAGGAAAGCGTAGACCATGAAGTTGGTGGCGCCGCAGTAGTCAGCAGCAGCAGCGGGACCAGCGAAAGCAGCGACGACCAGGTAGAAAACGATCATGACCAGGCCGACAGCAGCGTAGGTATCCTGGAGGAAGGACAGGGACTGCGGAATCTCGAGGTCCTCGGTGGACTTGGACTCCTTGCCGCCAGCGAGCTTCTTGGTGATGCTTGCGATAAGGGCGGTGAACATATAGCCAAAGGTGCAGAAGTGACCCAGGGCGATGTCATCGGACTCGGTGATCTTGCGGACAACGGGCTGAGCGAAGGCAGGCATGAGGGTAGCGAAGGCGCCACCGACGATGGAGCTGACGACGATCAGGGGGATACCGCGCAGACCGCAGAAGAAGGCGAACACGACGCAGAGCGTGGACTCCCACAGAAGGGCCTGGCCAGTCAGGAACACATACTTAAACTTGGTGAAACGAGCGAGAATGATGTTCACCACGAAGATGCCAGCGAGGCAGATGGCGATCTCGGAGCCAAGGCCGAGGTCGGTCATTGCCTGACCGTTGATGCCCTCGATGGAAGCGACGACGGCGGTCATGCCGTTGAAGCCGAAGGCGGAGTTGAACATATCGCCAAAGTAGGCAAGAGAGCCCTGCATGACGCTCGAGCCGGCAGCCAGAACAAGGAAGCCGAGCATCGTCTTAAACGTGCCGAGCAACACATCGTTGGCCGACTTCTTCTGAAGCACAAGGCCCAGGCAGGCGACGAGACCGATAACAACGGCGGCCTGCGTCAGGATGTTATTGATAATAAACTCAAGAACAGCCATGTTGTACACCCCTTTTTCTCATGTACATTTCTATCAATCTAGGCGAAGAGGCCCTTACTCTAGGACGCCCATCTCCTTGAGCACCGGGGTCAGCTTTTCCTCGATTTCCTTCTTATCGACAAGACGCTTGAGGAACACGCAGGGAAGACCGGTGTTGTAGCTTTCGATCTGCGTCTTGAAGTTCTCGGCAGCGACGATCATGTCGAAGCCCTTAGAGGCGCCCGCGGCGCTGGAAACGCTGTCGTGGTCCATCTTGCACTGGACCCCGAGCTTCTTCATGACCTGCTCAATAGCCATCTGGCAGGCAAAGCTGCTTCCAAGACCATTGCCGCAGCAGCACAAAATCTTGACCATGTTCATTTCCTTTCCTTTGGGGGCACGTGCCCCACCTCGGGGTAGATGCGGGCAAACACACAGGCTCGCCCGCACCAAGCGACACTGTTTTATGCCGCCGCACCCGTAAATGCCTGATAAATCTCGTCGGCATCATCAGAAGCGACGATCTGCGCAATCTTGTCCTCATCCATAAAGATGCCAGCAAGTACCTGCATAGCCTCAATATGTGAATTGGAATCCTCTGCCGCAAGTGTGACCAAAAGACGAACATCGAAGCTGTCTTCCGAGAACCTAACGGGCTTCTTCAGAACCGTCACGGCAAGCTGACCTTTAATGCAGCCATCCTCGGGGCGACCGTGAATCAGCGCGACGTCTTCGGTGAGCACATAGTAGGGACCCATCTCGTTGGTGGCGCGGATAATCTCATCCGCATAGCGATCCTCGACGTAACCGCCCTCGTTAAGCGGAGCGACGGCGAGCTTGATCGCGTCCTGCCAGGAATCGACAGAATCGGCAAGGCGAACGTTTTCGCGCTTGAGCATCTCCGTAATCTGCATCGGTGCGCCTCGTCCCTAAGCGACGATATTCTTGAAGAGGCTGATGCGATGCTCGACAACCTCTTCGACGGCCTTCTGAGCAGGCATAACCATGTTGCGGTTGGAGGCGTTCTCCTTGAGCTCGTCATAGCACTGCTTGGAGGTCTTGTTCCAGTTGACGAGCAGATCGGTACCAACATTGAACTTACGGATACCCAGGTCGATGACGTGACGAACGTCCTCGTCCTTAACACCGGTGCCACCATGGATGACCAGGGGGAAGCCGTTCACGGCATCGCGGATCTTCTCGAGCTGATCGAAGGAGATGTTGGTCTTGGACTTGTACTGACCATGGTTGGTGCCGATAGCGACGGCAAGGGCGTCGATGCCGGTCTTCTCGATGAACTCAACAGCCTGCTCGGGATCGGTATAGCGCACGTCGGCATCGGCGACGGCGACGCCGTCCTCGGTACCGCCAACGGTGCCGAGCTCGGCCTCAACAGAAGCGCCGTGGGCCTGAGCCATCTCGACGATGCGCTTAGTACCAAGGATGTTCTCCTTGAAGGGAAGCGCAGAGCCGTCAAACATTACCGAGCTATAGCCGGCCTCGAGAGCCTTGCGGATCTCGTCGAAGTTCTTGGCGTGGTCGAGGTGAAGAACGACGTTCACGCCATACTCCTCGGCCATGGACTTGCACACAGCAACCAGGTTGCGGTGACCAACATAGCTGGCGGTGCCCTCGGAGGTCTGGATGATCACGGGGGTGTGCAGGCGAGCCGCGACGCGGATAATCGACGGGCACATCTCGAGGTTATGGGTGTTAAAAGCACCAACGGCCATGTTGAGCTGGTTAGCCTCTGCCAGGACTTCGCGCAAGGTTACGTACATAGTGTTTGCCTCCTGTTGTCTCCACTGGATGTATCAAGTGGCGACCGCACAGGGGGTGCCGGCCGCCGTCCTTGATCGACAATTAGATTATCACAAACGTCCGTATATTCGGTTGTCCGTATGATATTTCGTTTGATATGCTCCGTATTGACCGTTCACCTGAATTTTCTGACCGTTTACCCGTTAAAAAAGGCACCGCAACCCATGCGGACGCCCTTGTCTGTCAGCCGCTCTCAACCAAAACGGAGTGCAAGCTTAACTGGCTCGACTCCACCTCGATCTAGCCATACGTCAAATATGAGGCAAATGAATCAGTAGCGTCTATTCCAAATCTTGAGTATTTGTTCGGCGGGACGGCCTCTGCCGGCTCCTGCTAGACTGGTAGACTCCCAACCGTCCATCCAGGAGCCTCAATGTCGCGCAAGTCCGCCTACAAGCAAGTGCTTTCCATCGGCACCGCCGTGGTGCTGGGGTTTGCACTGTTCACAGGGTCGCTCGACGGAGCGCCCAAGCTGCTGTCGCCGCAAAGCGATGAGCAGGCGGTAGCTCTGGCCGAGAAACAAAACGAGAGTCCCAGCCGCACCGACGACGAGGCAGACCTGGTTGCCCGACTCGAATCGGGAACAGCGAGCTCCTCGGACTCTCAAAATAGCCAAGTCTCTGGCGATGGCTCCGATTCCGCCGCAACCGACACCGGTGACGACGGCTCCGCCGACAGTACCGCTACCCCCATCGACGAGGTCGAAAACCCCGATCTCGACCGCGCCCGCGGCGTATATCTCAGCAGCATTCCCGACTACGCCGGCAATCCCTATGTTGCCCTTCGCGCCGACAGCACGCACGCGCTCGGCACGCCGTCATTCACACTCGATGAATACGAGCGCGCTACAGAAGAGGGCTGCTTTAAGAAGTTCTCCAAGCTCGACAGCTTGGGCCGCACCCGTAAAGCGCTCGCCTGCGTGGGCCCCGAATCGCTCGGGCAGGGCAAGCGCGGCGATATCTCGCGTATCCACCCCGCCGGATGGCACCAACAGCGCTACGACTTTATTCCGGGCCAGAGTCTCTACAACCGCTGCCACCTTATCGCTTGGTCGCTCTGCGGCGAAAACGCCAACCGCAAGAATCTCCTCACCGGCACGCGCTATCTCAACGAGACGGGCATGCTACCGTTTGAAGAGCAGATTCTCAACTATATTCGCGATACGGGTAACCATGTGCTCTATCGCGTCACGCCCATGTATAACGAAGAGGACCTTGTCTGCCGTGGCGTACGCCTTGAGGCGCAATCGGTCGAGGACCACGGCAAGACCCTCTGTTTCCACGTATATTGCTACAACCTGCAGCCGCATGTGCAGATCGACTACGCCACCGGCCGCAACCAGGCATCCGGAGACTAGTGCCGACCGCGCCGCCCGTAACCCAAAAATGATCCGTTTCCCCCATCCCCCAGGAATCAAAAAGGGCCGCCCTGGATTGCCCAGAGCGGCCCTTTCATCGGCATGTATGTTACAGGCAACGACACGCGCTACTTGGCGCGGCCCCCCTCATAGCGCTCGACCAGCTTGGCCTGAACGTCATAGGGTACCTGCTCATAGCCCGCCGGCTTCATGGTAAAGTCGCCCGTGCCGCGCGTGATAGAGCGCAGACGCGTCGAGTAATCCGTCAGCTCGGCGAGAGGCGCCTGGGCAATGACCACGGTGTCACCGCGCTCATCGGTCTCCATGCCCGTCACGCGACCACGCGAGGCCGAGATGTCGCCCATCACGGCGCCGGCGTAGCTCTCGGGGATAGTCACCGTGATTTCCTCGATGGGCTCCAGCACCACCGGGTCGGCATCGGCGCATGCCTTGCGCAGGCCGATGCGAGCCGCCGCGCGGAACGCCATCTCGTTGGAGTCGACGCTGTGATACGAACCGTCGTACACAGCCACGCGAATGCCCGTAAGCGGGTAGCCGGCAATGATGCCGTCCTTCATGGTCTCCTGAACGCCCTTGTCCACGGCGGGAATGAGCGAACGCGGAATGCGACCGCCCACGACCTCGTCTACAAACTCATAGCCATCGCTCGTGCCGTCGGGCCCAATGAGCGGCTCAACGCGCAGCCAGCAGTCACCATACTGGCCGGCGCCGCCGGTCTGCTTCTTGTGGCGGCCCTGGGCACTTGCCGTGCGGCGAATGGTCTCACGATACGGAATGCGGATCGGCACACTCTTGGCCACGACCTTGGTACGGTCCTCAAGGCGATTGAGCAGGACCGAAACCTGTGCCTCGCCCACCGCCGAAATGATGGTCTGGCCGGTCTCCTCGTCGCGGTCGATGCTCATGGTCGGATCGGCCTTGCAGGCCTTCTCGATAAACGTGTAGAGCTTCTCTTCGTCGCCGCGATTCTCGGCCTCAATGGCGATGCGGTACTGCGAGTTGGGGAACTTAAACGCCGCAGCCTCGACCTTGCCGGTAATCGAGAGCGTATCGCCCGTCTCGGCCGCCAGCTTGGGCGCCACGATGATATCGCCGGCATAAGCGTGGCCGACCTCGGTCATGTCACGGCCGCACATCACATACAGGTGGGCCAGACGCTCACCCTTGCGCGTGCGCGCATTAATCAGCTCGAGGCCCGGCTCAAGCGTACCCGTCAGCACCTTGATAAAGCTGATGCGACCCTGCTGCGGATCGGCCAGGGTCTTAAACACAAACGCCACCGGGCGGTCATCGTCACTCGAGATCTTAAGCGAATCGCCGTCGATGAGCGGCATCTCGCCGTAGTCCGTCGGTGCCGGGAAGTACGTGGCGATGTCGTCCATCAGCGAGTTGACGCCCTGCTCCTTAATGCAATCGCCCGCAAAGACCGGCACAAAGATGCGCTCGGCGATCGCCTTCGACAGCAGGCCTTCGAGCTCCTCCTGCGTCAGCGTCTCCTCGCCTTCCAAGTACTTCATCATCAGATCGTCGTCAGCCTCGGCCACCAGCTCGCACAGATGGTCATGGGCTTCCTCGGCCTGGGCACGATACTCCTCGGGAATCTCCGACTCAACGGCCTCGGCGCCGTTGCAATGGCGCGCCTTCATGCGCACCAGGTCGATGATGCCGTCAAAGTCCTCGCCCTCGCCCCAGGGAAGAGTCACGGCGCCCAGGCGCGTGCCAAAGCGCTCCTGCAGCAGGTCCATCGTGGTCGCAAAGCTGGCCTCGGAGCGCGACAGGCGGTTTACGAACACCGCACGCGCCAGGCGCAGGTCCTCGGCGGCATACCAGAGCTTAACCGTCGTAGGCTGCGGGCCGGCCTCGGCGTCGACCACAAACAGAGCCGTCTCGCAGACGCTCATCGCGGCAAAGGCGTCGCCGATAAAATCGGGGTAGCACGGGGCATCGAGCACATTGATGCGCGCGCCCTTCCAGTCGATCGGCGCAATGGTCGTCGAGATGGAAAACGCACGCTTGACCTCTTCGGGGTCATAATCGAGCGTGGGCTTGGTGCCGTCGTGGCCGCCCAGGCGGGCGGTCTTGCCGGAAAGGTGGAGCATGGCCTCGGCGAGTGAAGTCTTGCCCACCCCGCCTTGGCCTACGAGCACCACGTTCCTTACATTACCGGTCTTGGGAGCACCCATGATGACCTCCTTGCAGGGCCGCGCGCAATGCGCGACGCCAACGGGGAGAGTTCGCGGTCGGTGCCATCCCGGGAGCAGCATGGTCGGCAGCCGAGCCGACTCACCCTCCAAATGTCCTATGCCACCACCCTACCCTCACGGGTGACTGTCCATGCACACCTTTCGGCGCACGTATGAATACAGGCGGCGAGAGGAAGGAGAACGTATACGAGGCAATTATTGGACCCCGCCGATGCAAATTAAAGTGCCGCCGCAGGCCGTAAAACCTGCAGCGGCTTCGCCTCAATCAATAGTTGAGTAAAAAGCTGAGCCTACCCCTCGATACGACTCAAGAACTCACGGGTACGTTGCTCACGAGGGTGATCGATAACCTGCTCGGCAGGGCCCTCCTCGACAATGCGACCTCCGTCCATAAAGACAACGCGGTCGGCAACATCGCGCGCAAACTGCATCGCGTGGGTCACGATCACCATCGTCATATTCTGCGCGGCAAGGTCTTTAATGACACGCAGCACCTCGGCCGTTAGCTCGGGATCGAGCGCCGAAGTCGGCTCGTCAAAGAACAAGATCTCCGGGTCGAGCGCCAAGGCGCGGGCGATACTCACACGCTGCTGCTGACCACCCGAAAGCTCACATGGCACCTTGTTCTCGTTGCCCATAAGCCCCATCTGCGCGATCAACTCACGCGCACGTGCTTCGGCCTGCTCGCGCGAACGCTTGAGTACGCGAATCGGAGCATCGGTGATGTTTTTCATCACCGTATAGTGCGGAAACAGATTGTAGTTCTGAAACACCAGGCCAAATCGCGAACGCGCCCGCTTGGGCACGTCGCCTTTCGCATATACCGCACCCGACCCCGCGTCCGTCGCAACGGCAAGGTCGCCAAACGAAAGCGAGCCACCGTCGAGTGTCTCGAGCAGTGTGGCGCAGCGCAGAAGCGTGGACTTACCGCCGCCTGAAGGCCCGATAATCGCTACGACCTCGCCACGCTTTACCTCGAGCGAGATATCCTTGAGCACCTCATTGCCACCAAACGCCTTGCGCGCGTTCGATATATTCATTACCGTTCCGGACACGGGGACCTCCATGTGTTTGAAAAGCACGACGGAACAGGCTAGTCGTGGTAGTAGTCAAGTCGCTTTTCGGCAGCGCCAAGCAGCATCTCGACCACAAAGTTAAAGACCCAGTAAATCAGCGCCGCAATCGCAAACGGCACCATGCTCACCTGCGAGGCAACCAGCGCCTTGGCCGTCGAGAACATCTCGCCCACACCGATGGCAAACGCCAGCGACGTGTCCTTGACCAGCGTGATGATCTCGTTGCCCATTGCCGGCAAAATGCGCTTGGCGACCTGCGGCATCACGATATACAGAAACGTCTGCATGCGCGAATAGCCCAGCACCTCGGCGGCCTCGTATTGACCGCGTGGAATGGACTGCAGGCCCGAGCGATAGATCTCGGCAAAGTAGCCAGCGTAGTTGATGATGAACGCCACAACACACGCCGTCCACTTGGAATCGGGCGTAAGCGAAATACCAAACACGTAGTACGGGGCAAAGTAGATGGCAAACATCTGCAGCATGAGCGGCGTACCGCGCATGACCGAAATGTAGATGCGCGCAATCCAACGCAGCGGCGCGATTTTACTCATGCGCATAAACGCCACGGGGATTCCCAGGGGGATCGACCCGAGCAGCGTCAGCACAAACAGCTGCAAACTGACCAAGAATCCCTGGCCAAGCATCTGCATCATGACCTGAATAGACATTACTTGAGCACCCAATTATCGAAAGATAGACCATAGCTTGAATACTTATCGCACAGGTCCTTGACCGTGCCGTCCTCGTAGAGCGCCTTGAGCGACTCGGTCACGGCGTCGGCCGACTTGGTGTCGCCCTTCTTAAAGCCGACGGCGTAGTGCTCGCTGGACAGCGGCTCATCAAGCTGCGTATAGGCATCGGGCTTGGCGGCAAGCTGATACTGGGCAATCGAAAGGTCGCAAGCCACGGCATCGACCGCGCCGCTCTCGAGCTGCATAAAGGCCGTGTTGTACTCGCCGATGGTGTCGAGCGTGGCAAACGTCGCCGCCAGATCCTTCTGGTCACCCTCAAGCACGTCCTGAGCAGCGGAATCGGTCTGGGTGATCACCGTCTTGCCAGCAAGATCGTCCCAGCTTTTGATGTCCGCGTCCTTCTTGACCACCAGTACCTGCTCGTTGAGCATATACGGCTCGGAGAACGTGTAGTCGTCCTCGCGGCCCTCCATGGTAAAGCCGTTCCAGATGCAATTGATGGCGCCCGAGTTGAGCAGCGTGTCCTTAGCGTCCCAGTCGATGGCCTCGTATTTGACCTCCCAGCCCTGCTTATCGGCAACGGCCTTGGCCAGATCGAGATCAAAGCCGGTGTACTCGCCGTCGTCGCCCACAAAGCCGTACGGAGGATAGGACTTATCAAAACCCACCACGAGCTTCTTGGACTCCGCAGCGCCCTTCACATCCTTGGCCGCGGCAGAGCCAGCAGCGGAGCCTTTGCCAGCACCACCGCCGCAGCCGACAAGACCAAGGCCAAGCACCGTGGCGAGCGAGCCGGCTAGACCAACAAACTGACGACGAGACATATCGGTATTCATGGTATTCCCCCTTGATGGCACTTTAGTTAAGTAAAGTGAGTCATGTAACGTTCAGAATCATACACTTTAGCGTGATAGAGCACAAGGTTGGTGCACCCGGAATGCCGGCAGCCGTCACGGTATTTAATTTGCTGCTCTACAGTCCTGCTCACGACGGAGGCCACATTAAGTGGCCTCCTGTTCGTGCGGAACTCGCGACAAATTAAATACCGTGACGGCTGCCGGCATTCCGGGAGACAACGTGCTCGAAGCCTTAAATAGGCGTCCCCTCCAATCGGGCACGTTGAATGCACGGTACAATTACTTTGGACTTTTCTTTTATTTAATAGTGGAGTTAATTCATGGCAGAATCTCGTGCGGAGCGTAGGGCTCGTCGTGCTTTGGTGGAGGCGGTTGAGGGGTCGAAGGAGGAGAAATCTTCTACGAAATCCAAGTCTTCTAAAGCTGCAAAAAGCAAATCGGCCAAGGGCAAGGCTAAGGCCAAGCGTCCCGACTCTCGTCGGAGCGGGGACAAGGCATCTCAGGCTCGTTCCAAGCGCCCGCATAATGATTCGGTTTCGTCTGCGCGTAAGGCTGTGGATCCCAAGTCTCCCTGTTCCATCATGAAAGCCTGCGGTGGGTGCACGGCGCTCAATCGTCCTTATAAAAAGCAGCTGGCGGCCAAGCAGACTGCTATGGAGGAGCTTTTTGCTGCTCTTTGCGAGCGCGAGGGTATTAGCGTCGACCCCATTCGCGGTATGGGCGTCACCCTGGGCGACCCGGGCAAATATCCTGCGCCGCGCAGGTTTCGTCATAAGGCTGCCACCCCCTTTGCTCCCGGCAAGGAGGGCGCTGTCCGCTGCGGCTTTTTTGAACGTGGCACGCACAGAATCGTTGCTGTTCCTGAATGCCCCGTCGAGGCACCGGGCGCCCGACAGATCCTCAACGGCATCGCGCGTGAGGCCGAGCGCCTGCACATTCCCGCCTTTAACGAGGACAAGCATCTCGGACTGCTTCGCTATGCCGTCGTTCGCTGCGGCTGGCGCACCGACCAGGTCATGGTTACGCTCGTGACCGCCCAGCGTGACTTACCGCATGCGCAGGATTTCTTTGAGGCCGTCGCTGCACTCGATCCGCGCATCGTCACCGTCGCCCAAAACATCAACGGACGTCCCGGCAACGCCATCCTCGGCGAGGAAACCCGCATTGTATATGGCGCCGAGTGCATGCGCGATCAGTTGCTCGGCTGCGAGTTCGATATCTCCCCCACCGCGTTCTACCAGACCAACCCGCAGCAGACCGAGCTGCTCTATCAGCTCGCTATCGACGGCATGAATCTGCACCAGGGCGATGTGCTCATGGATGCTTACTGTGGCAGCGGCACCATCGGTCTTTGCGCAGCTAAAGATGCCCAGAACAAGGGTATCGGCATCATGCTGCTCGGCGTGGAGCGCAATCCGGCGGCCATTGCCGACGCACGCCGCAATGCCGAGCTCAACGGCCTCACCCGCAGCGCCTGGTTTATGGCCGACGATGCCACCGATTACATCCTAGATGCCGCCGACAACAACGAGCGGGTCGATGTCCTTTCCATCGACCCACCGCGCGCCGGCTCCACCCCCGAGTTCCTCGAAGCTGCCTGCGCACTAAAGCCACGCCGCATCACCTATATCAGCTGCAACCCCGTAACCCAAGAGCGCGACCTGCACCAGCTCCTCGACGGAGGCTATCGCTTGCTCAAGATCACGCCCGTCGACATGTTCCCCCACACCGACCACACCGAAACCGTAGCGGTCCTCGAACGCCGCTAATTGTCCGGCACAAGAAAGGGGGCGGCCCGCCTGGACCGCCCCCTTCGCTTGCTTTATAAACTCCGCTACATCCCCTTGCGCAGGTCGCACACGCCGGCTGCAGCCATCTCGCGCAGCAGCGTCTCGCGGTCGCGCGTCACGATCAGGTCCAGCGGGAAATGAATCTCGTCGAGCATCTTACGCGCCTGGTCGAGCTTGCCAATCGCCATGCCAATATGTGCATCAGTCGAGACGCCAATCCCCACGCCCAGTTCGGCGCAGCGCTCGGCGATCTTGCGGCATACGTTCCAATGCTCGGCATCCGTGCCATGCTCAAGACTGTGGTTGTTGATCTCGATGATCTTGTGCTTGGCCTTGGCCGCCAACAGCACCTCATCGATATCAAAGGGAACACCGGCGCGACCCGCGTGGCCCAGCATGAACACCTTGGGGTGCTCAAGGGCATTGATATACATCTCGGTCGTCTGGGCCAGCGTCGCGCCTTCAGCGAGCTGAGGATTATGCACGCTTGCCACCAAATAATCCAAATTGCGCGTAACCAAATCGAACAGCGAATGCGGGCGGCTGTACGAATCGCCGGCGATATCAAGCGAAACGGGAATGTCCTCGCCAAACAGGCTTCCGTCCAGCGAAACGATATCAGCCTCGGCACCACGCAGCACCAGCACGCCGCTCCAAATGCGCGGCCAGATATCCTGGTTGATAAAGAACTGGAAACTGCGCAGGTCATTGGGGCAAGCCGTAACCATAGAGCTCAAATGGTCGGCAGATCCGAGCACCTGCAGGCCACGCTCTGCCGCCCAGTACACATTCTCCTCAATGGTCGAATATGCATGCGCAGAGAACATCGTATGGGTATGAATGTCACAAGAAAGCAGGTAGGGCATCGGGTCTCCTTATCCGGCATGGCCGTCGCGTATATTCATTGTACGCATAGCCTTCGGCAGTCGTAAAACTGCTTCATCCCAATCACACAACGGCATAGACAACGGGGTCTGGCTTAAAACCAAACCCTGTTTCACGTAAAACATTGTAGGCAGAGCGCTTTACTTTCGACGATACTCGTCGGCCAGTTGCTTCCAGGCAGGCAACGAATTGATAATCGTTTCGTAACTCACGCAATAACCCAGGCGGAACCAACCCGGCATACCAAAGCTGTCCGAGGGAACCGCAAGCAGCTCATGCTTCTTTGCGCGTTCGCAAAACGCATTCGCATCGGGTTCGAGTGCCTTCACCCACAGATAGAAAGCACCGTCCGGTTCAACATAGGTATAGCCGTAGTCCGCCAAGGCGTCGGTGAGCGCCGTGCGGTTGCGAGCATAGGCCTCGACATCACTCGGCTCATCGATGCAATCGATAATCACGCGCTGGAAGAGCGCCGGTGCGCATACAAAACCCAGCGTACGGGCAGCACCCGCAACAGCCGGCATCAGACGCGCAGCCTGCGGATTGGTGTTGGGAACCAAGATCCAGCCCACGCGCTCACCCGGCAGCGACAGCGACTTAGAATACGAGTAGCACACCACGGTGTTCTCGTAGATCGAGGGCACCCAGGGCACCTCGGCACCGTACACGATCTCGCGGTACGGCTCATCCGAGATGAGCATAATCGGATTCTCAGGATCACGCTGAGCGTTGGCCTCGCGCAGAACATTGGCCAGTCGCGTCAGCGTGTCGCGCGTATATACGGCACCGGTCGGGTTATTGGGCGAGTCGATGATGACGGCCGCAGTCTTATCGCTGATCGCCTTGAGCACGTTGTCCACGCTCAGCTGGAACGTGTCTTCATCGGCGAGCGCCTCGACACACGTGCAGCCGGCCTTCTCAATCCACACGCGATACTCCGGGAAGTACGGGGCGATAACAACAACCTCATCGCCCGGGTTCGTAACGGCGTTGAGCGTGCAGGTGAGCGAAGCCGCGGCGCCCACCGTCATAAAGACGTCCTTGCCCTCATAGCTCGTGCCAAAACGGCGGTTGAGCGATTCGGCAACGGCTGCTCGACATTGCGGCAGGCCCGAAGCGGGGGTGTAGCCGTGCAGCTGGTCACTCGGCAGCTCCAGGGCCTTCTTAATGGACTCAGCCACAGCAGCGGGCGCCGGAACACTCGGGTTGCCCAGCGAAAAATCGAATACGTTCTCCGCACCAATCTGTGCCTTGCGCTCAAGACCATAGCTAAAGATCTCGCGGATGATGGAGCTTTCCGCACCGCGAGCATACATAGTTTCGTTGATCATCTGTTCCCCTTTCGCATAGGCGCTATTGTACGCTTTAGCTGAGCAAAGTGCCTCAGCAATGCAGATCGAAATTTATCGAAAAGCAATGTTGATTGGGGACAGACTTAAATGCGTGAAAACGCTCATTTAAGTCTGTCCCCAATCAACAAAGAAAAAGCCTCCGCAGGTTTCCCCGCGGAGGCTTTTGTTACAAGGGCTATTTGTCGGTGCCGACGTCGGCATCGGCGTTGACGGCACGGTCATCGCCAGCGTCACCGGATGCCACTTCGGCATCCTCCTGCATGGCCGCCTGCGCAAAAGCTGCGGCATCAGCCGCCAGCTCCTCCTCGCTCATACGAGGCATGCGCTTTTTGGTCGGCATGCCGGCCGCCTTGGCGTTGCGCTCCTCCTTGGCCGCCAGGATATCGCCCTCGCGCTCAAGGTAGGCATCCCACTCGTTGTCGAGCAGGGCGTTCACGGCGTCGCCCTCGACGGTCTCGCGCTCAAGCAGCACCTTCGCCATCAGATCGAGTTGATCGCGACGGGCATCCAAAATCTCGACCGCACGGCGATGGGCTTCGCGCATGATGCGCTGAACCTCGATATCGATGCGGCGTGCCGTCTCCTCGGAGTAATCCTGGTGATCGGCGTAATCGCGACCAAGGAACACCTGATGCTGTGCCTCGCCAAACACCTGCGTGCCCAGCTCCTCGCTCATGCCCAAACGCGTAACCATCTCGCGTGCCATCTTGGTCGCGCGCTCCAGGTCGTTGCTCGCGCCCGACGTGATGTCATCGCACATGAGCTCCTCGGCAACGCGGCCGCCCAAGAACACGGCGAGCTCGTCGAGCATCTCGTTCTTGGTCTTGAGGAAGTGGTCCTCCTGTGGAAGCTGCAGCGTGTAGCCCAGGGCCTGACCGCGGCTGACGATCGAGATCTTATGAACCGGATCGGAGTGCTCCAGGATGTGGCCCACCAAAGCGTGACCGCTCTCGTGGTAGGCAATCGTGGTGCGCTCGGCCTCGGTCATCACGCGACCCTTGCGTTGCGGTCCGGCAATCACGCGCTCCATCGACTCCTCGACCTCGTCCATCGAGATCACGGAACGATGACGGCGAGCGGCCAGCAGCGCAGACTCGTTAAGCAGGTTCGCCAAATCGGCACCGGTAAAGCCAACGGTCATCTGGGCGAGCTTCTCAAACTTAACGTCCTCGTCCATCGGCTTGTTCTCGGCATGCACGCGCAAGATCTGCTCGCGGCCCTTTACGTCCGGACGGTCGACCGTAACCTGGCGGTCAAAACGGCCGGGACGCAGCAATGCCGGGTCCAGAATATCGGGACGATTGGTTGCTGCGATCAGGATGACCGACTCGCTTTCCTCAAAACCATCCATCTCGACCAGCAGCTGGTTGAGCGTCTGCTCGCGCTCGTCGTGGCCGCCGCCCAGACCGGCTCCGCGCTGACGTCCCACGGCATCGATCTCGTCAATAAAGATGATCGACGGAGCCTGAGACTTGGCCTCCTTAAAGAGGTCGCGCACGCGGCCGGCACCGACACCCACGAACATCTCGACAAAGTCAGAACCAGAGATGCTAAAGAACGGCACGCCCGCCTCGCCGGCAACGGCCTTGGCCAGCAGCGTCTTACCGGTACCCGGAGGGCCCACCAGCAAAACGCCGCGCGGGATCTTGGCACCCAGTTTGCGATAGCGGTCCGGATCGCTCAGGAAGTCGCGGATCTCCTCGAGCTCCTCGACGGCCTCGTCCACGCCGGCAACGTCCTCGAACTTTACCTTGGGACGCGTAGCCTCGTTAGTCTTGGCGTTGGTCTTGCCAAACTGCATGTTCCTATTATTGGCGCCCATCATTTGGCGCATAAAGTAGAACATGATGGCGATCAGGGCGATCGTCGGCAGCACGCTCATCGCCAAGTCGCCCCAAAAATCGGGGTCGTTGGTGTTGACGATATACTTGGTGTCGGGGTGCTCCGCCATAAGCTCGGCAAGCGAATCGGAGCCGACATAGGTCGAGGAAAAGCTCTTGAGCTCGCTCGTATCGCCCTTGTCCTTTTTTGTCTTCCAGTAATGACCCGCCACGCTTCCGTCTTGAACCGTATAGGTCAAATCTTCGACGCGATCCTGCTTAATGGCGCTGACCATCTCGCTCGTCGCGAGCTTAACGGTATTGCTGGAGCTGGCAAAACCGGAGCCCATATTAAAGAAGGCATAGCCCAGAAGCGCGCAAGCCAAAAGAAAATACAGCCAGCCCGTACGCGTGGGCTTCTTGCCTCCGGGCATCCCCGGGATCTTAGGCTCCCGGGGAGTCTGGGAATTGTTGTCGTTACGGTCGTCGGGCATCTTACGAATAAACCTCCGATTTCAAAATGCCCAGATACGGAAGGTTGCGATAGCGCTCGGCATAGTCGAGGCCGTAGCCCACCACAAAGGCATCGGGGCAATGGGTTCCAACATACTTGGGCGTGATGGCCGAGGTGCGGTCCTCAACGTCCTTCCACAGGAAGGCAGCGACCTCCAGCGAGGCGGGCTTGCGGCTCTCAAGGTTCTTCATCAGGTACTTGAGGGTCAGGCCCGAGTCCAGAATGTCCTCGACGATCAGCACGTCGCGACCACGGATGTCGATATCCAGGTCCTTAATGATACGCACGATGCCCGAAGACTTCACACCATCGCCATAGCTCGAAACAGCCATGAAATCGATGTTGGTCGGCAGCTCGATCTTGCGCATCAGGTCGCCCATAAAGACAACGGCGCCGCGCAGGACCGCGATCAACACCAGATCCTTACCAGCGTAGTCGCGAGTGATCTCCTCGCCCAGGCGAGAAACGATACCTTCGATATCCTCCTGCGTAAACAGAACCTTCTCGATATCCGGATGTTGAGAAGCCATAACAACCCTTTCTTGTGCTTAATCGCCCACACACCGCCGTATGGACGCGAACTACACATTCTAGCAGCGCACGGGGTATATTTTCCAGCCCGCGCATCATCAGCGCGGGAATACCGTCAACGCCGCACAGAAAAGCTGGTACGAGGGGCTAATCCGCGTCAACCACGCGAAGCAGATAGGCCACACGCGTCGCCGCCGTGCACTTAAAGCGTTCGTCCGCGCGAACTCCGGCGACCCACACCACGGCACCTCCCGGTGCCGTCCTCACCACGGGCACGCCGGCGCGCTCGGAAACGGGAATGCGAGCCTCTCCTAGCAAGTCGGATACCTTCTTGCTTCGGCCACTCATTCCTAACGGGCACATCACGTCTCCCGGTGCGGGACCGTCCACCCACAGGCGCGCCAATCGCGCCTCGGCAGGGATCTCGCCACGCGAGCCCGCCAGGATCCGCTCACTATCGCTGTCGGCAAAACCCAGGGCAGCCGCGTCTACCAAAGCTGCCACTTCCCCGGCAGCCGCAAGCTCACGGGCGCGGCGCACGATATCGCATCCCGGTTCAACGGCCATCGGCTCTGCGACCAGCATACGTCCCCCGCCCAACGGCAAACGACCGGGTACGGTAACCCAGTCCGCGACCAGGCCCTCGCGAGCCACCGGAACCTTAAACGCCAGCATGCCAAATTCGACGCGTGCGTCAATCCCTGCCGGAAGCGTGACCGAGCCTGCGCCCTCGGCAACGCAGGAAAGGACTCGCTCCACATGTCGCATCTCTGGACGAGCGTCCGGATCGATGCGTTTGATCGCCAGTCGCACGATGCGCCGCGCGATTACCACCTCGGCCGCAGCAAGGCGTCTGGCATCGAGCACTAGCGCACCCGCCGCCTCCTTGCGCAGGCAGCTTCGAAACGCCTGTGCCGACAGCTGGGACAGAAACGCATCTTCGTCACCAAGGATCTCGCAGGCGGCGCCAATCGTCTTGCACACGCTCGCATTACGCTGTGCCACCACTGGCATTACCCGATGGCGCACGTAGTTTCGCAGATACGAGACATCCTCGTTGCTCTCGTCCTCACGCCACGGCTGACCATGTACCTGTAGATAGCCCACGAGCTCGCCATGAGTTAAGTCGAGCAAGGGGCGCACCACGATATTCCTCCGGCGAGGAATGCTCGATAGGCCAGCGGGCCCTGAACCCTTAATCGCGTTCATCAAAAACGTTTCCGCGCGATCCGAAGACGTGTGCGCGGTGCAGATACGAGCCGCCGTTCGCGGTGCCCCCGTCTGGGCGCAGAGCTCGCGAACATACCTCCGCGCCGCGGCATAGCGCACCTCGCGGGCCGCGGCCTCAATATTGCCCGACTCCCCATCAAAATAAGCGTGCTCCACACACAGCGGTAAACCATATTGCGCGCAAAGCCCGCGCACAAAGGCCTCATCGCCGTCGGACGCCTCGCCTCGCAGATGGTGATTTACATGAAGCACATGCAGGCGCTCGCGAGCAATGGGGGCAACGCCGCGTCCATCTTGGATATCCAACTTTGATGTACACGCCATAAGAAGCAGTGCCGTCGAGTCCGCACCGCCTGATACCATGAGCACCACAGGAGCAGCCTGCTGCCTCGTCCGGGTCTCATCGACTGCCCCAGGCACGGCATGGTGTCCATAATGCTGAGATACCGTAGGCATTTGCTTCCTCCTCTATTCGTCCGCACCCATTGTATCCTTTGGAATCTTATGTCTCGTCTGCACCTTCATATCCTCGGCAGTGGCTCTAAAGGCAACTGCGCACTCATCGAGAGCCCGCAGGGGCTCATTATGGTCGATGACGGACTGTCTCGCCGCGAAACGCTCAAACGCATGGCGGAACTCGGACTGTCGGCAGACGACGTGTACGCCCTTGTTGTCACCCATGAACACAGCGACCACATCAAGGGGCTTGAGGTGTGGTGCAAGCATTGGAATGGACCGGTCTTTTCCAGCAGAGGCACGCTCACATCAAAAGAAAGCCTCACACATCTGCCTGTTGAGGAATTCGACCCAGGTGACACCCTCTCTATTGCCGGAGTCCGCATTCAAACGTATTCGACATCCCACGACGTCGTCAACCCCGTCGGCTACCGGTTTGATGCTCAGGGTGATTCGATTGGCTTTGCCACCGACACCGGCGAGTTGTCGAAGCATGCCATCGATACGCTCAAGGACTGTCGCATTCTCGCGCTCGAAAGCAATCACGATGTAGCAATGTTGCGTCAAGGCGACTATCCTCGCTTTCTTCAGGAACGTATCCTGTCTGTAAAAGGGCATCTCTCCAACGATCAGGCCGCCGATGCCGCACGCGCGTTGGTAACCGATCGCACCGAGCAACTTATCGCGATGCACATTAGCCAAGACAACAATCGCCCAAGCCTGACCGTCAAAAGCTACGCAAGCTCCCTCGACGCAACACTCGACAACGAGCTTGGCAGCACCGCCACCCGCGTTGAGGGGCTGCATAAACTCACGATACGTCCCGCCGGGCAATATCGGCCCATGACCATACAGTAAACAGCAAAGGGGGCTGGGAATCACTTCCCAGCCCCCTTAACGTAGGCACCGATTTTAAAAGCCGATAGCCTTAATCGATGGAAATCTTCGTAACGTTCTTCTTCTCGACAATCTTAGGAACCGTAACGGTAAGGATGCCGTCAGCGTACTTTGCAGAAAGGCCCTCGCTCGAAGCATCCTTCAGGTACACACCGCGCGTCGCGCTGTACGAGCTGAACTCCTTCTGTAGGAAGTTCTTACCCTCGTTCTCCTCGTCTTTCTCGACATTCACGCTAATGGAAAGACGACCCTCATTGAGCTCGACATCGATATCGTCCTTGGCGACGCCGGTCAGATAAGCCTTGACCTCATAGCCATCGCCCTTATCCTCAACGTCAACGGGGAACGCCTTAGAAGCAATCGAGCTGTTCGCTAGGTCGCTCATATCATCAAAGAGATCAAACAACGAGCTAGCAGAGGGACGAACACCAAAAACCGAACGATAAGGAACCATGCTTGCCATGACTACCACTCCTTTAAGGGACTGCCGAGCCATCTTCTAGGTGGCAGGGACTTCTTTTGACGCTCTAATATATGCCCATCCATTTCTTATATATACATTTTGATATAAAGTTTTTTAAGTCTCTTTCTATAAGCATATCTAAGTCTGGTCGACTAAGGTTTTAACGAAGCTAAAGTTCTTTGAACCGTGCCTTAAATACCATATACGCGGCCTGTCAAAACGAAGCGGAGGGCTTACAATGAGCGCATACACGTTGTTAATGACAACCTAAGGGCATCATGGACGATCAGACCTCCGACAATTCGTTTGAGTCGCTGCAGAACGATAGTTCTGCCTATTCACAGCCCATACGCTACCATCGTCCCCATATTTCCCAAGAGCCCATTAACGATGCAGAGCCTGAGTATGTAACTCGCAATCGATATCAAACCCTAGAAGAATCTCAATCGGCGTGCAGACACATGGGTGTCGCCTCGAGCGATCCGGTGTATCTAAAAGATGCCCCCTTATCCAAAAACAGCGCAAGCAGCCAGGAGCAGACACAAACACCCACAAAGCAACATCGTAGAGGGCCCCGTCCCAAGCAAACTCTAACGCATTCCGCCCGCTATCTCGAGACGCCTAAGCAGGGGAAATCGATATTTACATCGTCAAACAGACGGCGCAGACAGCACCGTCTTCAAATTGCGCTCTTGATCATTGCCATCGTGGCAATCGCGCTGGTCATTCATTTTGTTTTCTTCAAATAGAAAAGGCTATTAAGCCATAGAGGCGTTTAGCTCATATCGATCAAACGCAAAAAAAAGGGGGAGACCGCGAGGCCTCCCCCTTCCACATTCTCGCTGACGGCTCGGTGCCGTCCACCGGTCAGCGGCGCCCTGGCCTCCCACGGGCTGACCCCGCAGTACTCTCGGCGCGATGGGGCTTAGCTTCCGGGTTCGGAACGGGACCGGGCGTGCCCCC